>NZ_JBSQBU020000001.1:3227500-4008202 GCF_053851455.3 Shimia sp. W99
GATGTTGAAGGAACTCGGCAAAATACCTCCGTAAGTTCGCGAGAAGGAGGCCCAGTTTCTACGCAAGTATTGGCTGGGGGCACAAACCAGGGGGTGGCGACTGTTTACTAAAAACACAGGGCTCTGCGAAGTCGCAAGACGACGTATAGGGTCTGACGCCTGCCCGGTGCCTGAAGGTTAAAAGGAGGGGTGAGAGCTCTGAATTGAAGCCCAGGTAAACGGCGGCCGTAACTATAACGGTCCTAAGGTAGCGAAATTCCTTGTCGGGTAAGTTCCGACCTGCACGAATGGCGTAACGACTTCCCCGCTGTCTCCAACATCGACTCAGCGAAATTGAATTGCCTGTCAAGATGCAGGCTTCCCGCGGTTAGACGGAAAGACCCCGTGCACCTTTACTACAGCTTCGCACTGGCATCAGGCACAATATGTGCAGGATAGGTGGTGGGCTTTGAAACCGGGACGCCAGTTCCGGTGGAGCCTCCCTTGAGATACCACCCTTATTCTGCTTGATGTCTAACCGCGGTCCGTTATCCGGATCCGGGACCCTGCGTGGCGGGTAGTTTGACTGGGGCGGTCGCCTCCTAAAGCGTAACGGAGGCGCGCGAAGGTTGGCTCAGAGCGGTCGGAAATCGCTCGTTGAGTGCAATGGCAGAAGCCAGCCTGACTGCGAGACTGACAAGTCGAGCAGAGTCGAAAGACGGCCATAGTGATCCGGTGGTCCCAAGTGGGAGGGCCATCGCTCAACGGATAAAAGGTACGCCGGGGATAACAGGCTGATACTGCCCAAGAGTCCATATCGACGGCAGTGTTTGGCACCTCGATGTCGGCTCATCTCATCCTGGGGCTGGAGCAGGTCCCAAGGGTACGGCTGTTCGCCGTTTAAAGAGGTACGTGAGCTGGGTTTAGAACGTCGTGAGACAGTTCGGTCCCTATCTGCCGTGGGTGTAGGATACTTGAGAGGAGTTGCCCCTAGTACGAGAGGACCGGGGTGAACGATCCACTGGTGGACCTGTTGTTGCGCCAGCAGCAGTGCAGGGTAGCTATGATCGGACAGGATAACCGCTGAAGGCATCTAAGCGGGAAGCCCCCCTCAAAACAAGGTATCCCTGAGGGCCGAGGTAGACCACCTCGTCGATAGGCCGGAGATGTAAGTGCAGCAATGCATTCAGTTGACCGGTACTAATTGCCCGATAGGCTTGATTTGATCCAGTAAAAGACAGACTGGAAATCAAAAGCATACACAAAACACTGACGTACGTGACTTGGACACGCCGAAAGGCGAAATTAAGCGAAGCCGTTTACTCGGTTTGGTGATCATAGCGCGAGTGAAACACCCGGTCCCATCCCGAACCCGGCCGTTAAGCACCGTAGCGCCGATGGTACTGCATCTTAAGGTGTGGGAGAGTAGGTCATCGCCAAACCTAGTAAACGACTTCCCTTAACGTATCTCTCAAACGATGATACCAGGCCTCTACCGTTCTTGCATGAGGCCATGCGGCCCCAATAGCCGCCTGTCGCGGGGTGGAGCAGCCCGGTAGCTCGTCAGGCTCATAACCTGAAGGTCGTAGGTTCAAATCCTACCCCCGCAACCAAAATTACCAATACAAAACAATATCCTACCCCTCGCGATCGCGGGGCGGTTTCTGACCTGCCCCCCGAGGCTCCCTCATTCATAACGAGAGTTTGCGGGTCTGGTTTTCATATTCCTCGGTTTCGGTTTGGGCAAGCGCGTCGGGCGCGGAGCCCTCAAATTGCTCAAGCGCTCGACGCGCTTCTGCGGGTGTTTTGTTGCCGAGCGACGAGTGCGGCCTTACGTTGTTGTAGTCGTATCGCCAGAGCGCCAGCTTTCGGCGAGCATCGTCCAGATTATCGAACATCTCTTCGTTCAGTAGCTCGTCGCGCAGGCTACCGTTGAAGCTTTCGATGAAGGCGTTCTGCTGCGGCTTGCCCGGGGCGATGTAGTGCCAGTCGACATCGTTCTCGTTCGCCCATTTCAGGATCACCCGGCTGGTGAACTCGGTGCCGTTGTCAGAGACAATGCTAACCGGTTTGCCATAGAGCCTGACCAGCGCATCCAGTTCCCGCGCCACGCGGGCGCCCGAGATGCTTGTATCAGCCATCAGGCACAGGTTCTCACGGCAACAATCATCGTTCACCGCCAGAATTCGGAACCGGCGCGAGGCCCCGAACGTGTCGGACAGGAAGTCCAGTGACCAGCGTTCACCAGGCCTCAGAGCTTCTGGCATCGGTGTCCGGGAGCCACGGGCCCGTTTGCGGCCCCGTCGCCGCCTGACGCCCAGCTTCTCCTCCGTGTACAGCCGATACAGCTTCTTGTGGTTCATGATCATCCCTTTGCGTTCCAGCATCACCCCGATCCGCCGGTAGCCAAACCGGCGGCGCTTGGCTGCAACCGCTTTCATCTCCTTGCGTATCTCAGGATTATCCGGCGGGCGTTCACGCCGGACTGTCTTCGGATCGACACCGACAAGTCGGCAGGCCCGGCGTTGCGAGATGTCGTGATCCCGCATCGCCTTCAGCGCTGCCTCTCGCCGCTCATTCGGCGTCGTCAGTTCTTTCCCAGAAGATCCTTCAGTACAGCATTGTCCAGCATCGTATCAGCCAGCAGGCGTTTGAGCCTGGCATTCTCATCTTCCATCGCCTTCAGCTTCGCGACGTCCGACACCTCCATGCCGCCGTACTTCGACTTGTATTTGTAGAACGTGCCCTGGCTGAGACCGTGCTTGCGGCACACCTCCGCTGTCGGCATTCCGGCTTCCTGTTCTTTGATCATCCCGATGATCTGGGCTTCCGTGAAACGGCTCTTTCGCATGCGTTTGCTCCTTCGAAAGGTTGAGCAAACTCTACATCACAACGAGGGAAGTTTCGGGGGGCAGGTCATTTCCTTTGCAGGCAGCGCACTGGAAGCACTCTGGAAGCAAGTAAATGCAAATCGAACCGTGGCAAAAGCGCGACAGGTCGCCGACCGTAAAGGAACATCCGAGTCCGAAACGGAGAGCTCTGTCCGTCAGTTGGAGAGACTTACCTTTTAAGAAGTGACTCGCGGCCCTTAGCTGACCTTCTGAGGCTATTGCAACGCCGCGGTGCGGCAGGCGCAAAGCCGACGTTCGTGCCTACTCGAAGCGGAATCTTCGAAGGCGCATGCGTACTGAGCCGAGACACCAAGCTTTCGCAGTGTCTCTCTGTATGGAAGCGGATCAGGCTTGCCGCGTGGCAGGTCAGAAGGCTGTTTGTTGTATTTCTCATCGTCCACTCTTCGGTGGCTAAGATGAGCAACAATCCCTCTCTTAGCAAACAGCCCTACTGGGTCCCATAAGCGCTGACGTCAGACATCGAGACATTGGAAAAGCCAGAATCGAAAAAGGAACGCCTCGTGGAAACGCTGGAAGTCAGTCGACTGGCACTACAGAGAAGCACGTGGCAAGTTACTTGCCGCGAACTTCCTGTACCCACGCGACGATCAACTGGCGGGCCTCGAGGTCCATCTCGAACGCGTTCGGCGGGGGCATGGCGTGGGTGCGCCCGGCTTGCAGATATATCTGCTCTGCGTGGCGTGCGACATCGGCCTCTGTTTCCAGCACCACGCCCTTGGGAGGCCAATGCAGACCCTCCCAGGACGGTTCGCGCGCATGACACATCGAACAATTGCCGGTCACGGCATAATACGCGTCTTCAAAACTCTCTGCCGACGCGTATTTCTGCTCATAGGGCGTCAGGGCGCGGGCCTCGGATTCTTCGTAGGTTTCCATGCTGGACACTGTGGACAGCCAGGCAATCACAACCATCAGCAAAACCGTTACCGCCCAGGTCCAGTTCGGCCCCTTGCCGGTCTTGTGCATGGTGTTGAAGTAGTGACGGATCGTGACACCGGTAAGGAAAATCAGGCTGGCAATGATCCAGGCGTACTCGGTCGCAAACGCAAGCGGGTAATGGTTGGACAACATCAGGAATACGACCGGCAGCGTGAGGTAGTTGTTGTGCGTTGAGCGAACCTTGGCGATCTTGCCGTACTTGGCATCCGGCGTGCGCCCGTTCTTGAGATCATCCACGACGATGCGCTGGTTCGGCATGATCTGGAAGAACACATTGGCGGTCATGATCGTCGCCGTGAAAGCTCCGAGATGCAGCAGCGCCGCGCGGCCCGTAAAGATCTGGTTATAGCCCCATGACATGATCACGAGGATCACAAAAAGCAGCAGCATCAACAGGGTAGGTTGCTCACTCAGCTTGGATTTGCACATGAAATCATAGGCCAGCCAGCCGATTGTCAGAGAACCGCCCGAGATCAGGATACCCTGCCAGAGCGACAGGTCCGCCTTGGTCGGATCAAGCAGGAACAGTTCGCCGCCGACCCAGTAGACGATCATGAGAAGCGCCGCACCAGAGAGCCATGTCGTATAGCTCTGCCATTTGTGCCAGGTCAGGTGCTCGGGCATCTCGGCTGGCGCAACAAGGTATTTCACCGTGTGATAAAATCCGCCACCATGCACTTCCCACTCTTCGCCATAGGCCCCTTTGGGCAGATGCGCTGCGGGCTTCAGCATCAGGTCGAGCGCGATGAAATAGAAGGACGCGCCAATCCATGCCATCGCGGTGATGACATGCAGCCAGCGGACCGAAAACGCGATCCAGTCCCATAGAATTGCCAGATCATACATGGCGGGTCTCCCAAGATTCGAACTTTCGAACACACTATTCGAGCGGCCTTTATTCTGGTATTGCCGTCAAAAGCCAAGCAGTATCAAAAAAAGCGAAACAATGTCCTATTTCGATAATATCCGCACCTTTGTCCGTGTCTACGAGCTTGGCAGCATGTCTGCCGCCGGGCGGGACCTGCGTGTCTCTCCTGCGGTCACTTCGTCCAGAATTTCACAGCTTGAAGAACATCTTGGGGTGCGCTTGTTCCAACGCACCACCCGCAGCCTTGCCCCGACTGAACAGGGCAAGTCGTTTTATCGCGGCGCAACCGAAATCCTAGAATCGGTCGAGCGGGCCGAGGCGCAGATCGTCAACATCACCGAAAATCTCAAGGGGGCGCTCTATGTGGCCGCGCCCTTGGGGGTGGGGAGGCGGCTTATCGCTCCGCAAGTTCCTGATTTCCTGAAACAATATCCCGAAGTCAACATGCGCCTGCGCTTGACCGACCGGAATGTTGACCTCACCACCGAGGGGCTCGATCTGTCCTTTTTTCTGGGTCAGCCCGAGGACAGCAACCTCAGAATCCGAAAGATTGCCGACGTTGAGCGGGTACTCTGCGCTTCGCCCGCCTATATCGCCGCGCGTGGTATGCCTGCCAACGGCGACGCGCTTGTCGCGGACAATCACGAATGCCTGAGCCTGCGCTTTCCGGGCGCGACCGAGTTCCAGTGGCGCCTCTCGACGCCTGGTGGCCCGCGCCGTTTTCGGGTGTCGGGGCGCTATGAATCAGATGATGGGGATGTGTTGACGGACTGGGCCCTGGCGGGTCACGGGGTTGCGATGAAGCCGGTTTTTGAAGTGATCGAACACCTCAATGCCGGGACACTGGTGCCCGTCGCGGTCGAAACGCCACCTGAACCGATCCAGATGGCGTGCCTGTTTACGCATCGCAGGATGCAGGACCCGAAAACCCGGCTGTTCATGGAATTCATGATCGAGCGCATCGCGAAGGCTGTGCGCGTCACGCCAAAGCCTTCTTAGCTGCCCCGGTAGGTCGAATATCCGAAGGGCGAGAGCAACAGCGGCACATGGTAATGCGAGGCCTCGGACATGCCGAACCGGATCGGGATTATGTCGAGGAACCGCGGATCTTCGGGCGGCGTATCCGAGGCGTCAAGATAGGCGCCTGCGTAGAAGATCAGCTCATATTCGCCCAACTCGAACTCGGACGCCGGAAGGATCTGTTCATCGGTACGCCCGTCGTCATTGGTCACAAGCGTCTTGAGGTGGCTGCGCGTGTCGCCGTTGATCCGGTAGAGCTCGATCTTGAGACCTTCCGCCGGGCATCCGCGCGCGGTATCGAGAACATGGGTGGTCAGATAACCGGACATGGCACTATCTCCTGATTGTTTGGCACCTTCTAGTCCGGTTGCCCGCATCGAGGCAAAGTCGGACTGCCCAAAGGCTCTTTATTATTTTTTTTGAAAAACTACCGACATTGTTTGGTATATCAAGCATCAAAATCAGAGGAACACGCGTTGAATAGATATCCACGAGATCTGACCGGGTATGGGGCCAACATTCCGGCGGCAAACTGGCCGGGTGGCGCCCGGATCGCCGTTCAGATTGTTCTGAACTACGAAGAGGGCGGCGAGAACAACGTATTGCACGGCGATCCCGCGTCCGAGGCGTTCCTGTCCGAGATCACCGGTGCGCAGCCTTGGCCGGGGCAGCGGCATTGGAACATGGAGTCCATCTATGAATACGGCGCGCGGGCCGGGTTCTGGCGGGTGCACCGTTTGCTTAAAGACACACCACTCACGGTTTACGGTGTCGCCACAGCGCTGGCCCGCGCGCCCGAACAGGTCGCCGCGATGAAGGCCGCAGGCTGGGAAATCGCCAGTCATGGCCTGAAGTGGATCGAACACAAGGACATGACGCCCGACGAGGAACGTGCACAGATCCGCGAGGCCATCCGGCTGCATACCGAAGTCACAGGTGCGGCGCCACGCGGCTGGTACACCGGGCGCTGTTCCATGAACACGGTCGATCTGGCCGCCGAAGAGGGCGCTTTTGCCTATATCGCCGACAGCTATGCCGACGATCTGCCCTATTGGGTCAAGGCCGGGGGCAAGGACCAGTTGATCGTGCCGTATGCGATGGATTGCAACGACATGCGCTTTGCCATTCAGGCGGGCTATACCAACGGCGATCAGTTCGAAAGCTATCTCAAGGACAGCTTTGACATGCTCTATGCCGAAGGGCAGGCGGGTGCGCCCAAGATGCTCTCGATCGGGTTGCACTGCCGCCTGATCGGGCGTCCGGGCCGGGCCGCTGCGCTCAAGCGTGTGCTCGATCATTTCAACAAACATGAAGGTGTCTGGTTCGCGACCCGTGAAGAGATCGCCGATCATTGGGCCAAGGAACATCCCCCCATGCAGACAACGCGCCCCTCCGAAATGGACAAACAGACTTTTGTGTCCGAGTTTGGCGGTATCTTTGAACACAGCCCGTGGATTGCCGAAGGGGCCTTTGAGCTTGAACTGGGGCCGACCCATGACACGGCTGCCGGTGTGCACAACGCCTTGGCCCGCGTGTTCCGGTCGGCCAGCGAAGAGCAACGCCTTGGCGTACTGGTGGCCCACCCGGACCTTGCCGGAAAGCTGGCCGAGGCCAAGCGTTTGACGGCCGATTCGACCGCTGAGCAGGCGTCCGTGGGCTTGGATGCGCTAACTGACGAAGAACGTGCCATGTTCACCGAATTGAACAGTGCCTATGTCGCGAAGTTCGGCTTTCCCTTCATCATCGCCGTGCGCGACAACACCAAGGCAACCATCACCGAGGCTTTCAAGCGCCGGATCAACAATGACCGCGCCACCGAATTCGCCGAAGCCTGCCGTCAGGTCGAACGCATCGCCGAGTTGCGCCTTCAGGACAAGCTAGGCGCATGACACGGCACATCCGCATCGAGCCGCTGACCCAAGAGGCGTTTGCACCTTTTGGCGAGGTGCTCGACACGTCGGGCGCCCCCGACAAACTCATCAACCAAGGGCTTTGCGGGCGCTATCACGACCGCGCCACACTGGATTTCGTCGAGGGGCGCGCGGGCATCAGCCTGTTTCAGGCCGAACTGCGCGGCCTGCCCTATCAACTCGATATGATGGAGCGGCACCCGGACGGATCACAGGCATTCATTCCGATGAGCATGGAGGCATTTCTGGTCATTGTTGCCGAAGATACAGGCAACGGCCCAGGAACACCCCGCGCGTTCATCACGTCCCCCGGTCAGGCCATCAACTTTGCCCGCAACACGTGGCACGGAGTCCTGGCACCGATCAAGGGATCGGGGCTGTTTGCCGTGGTCGATCGGATCGGCGTTGGGGCCAACTTGGAAGAATTCTGGTTCGACACCCCCTTCACGGTGGTGGCGGATTAGAAGCCAAGGGCCACCAGGGAGGAGAGGTGGCCCCAACAACAGCTAGTGGGGAGACACATTATGGCTGATGCATCAATCGGGACGCCGGAACAGCTGCGCGATCCGAATTATACACCACCCATTGCCAAGGCGATTCCGCTTGGAATCCAACACGTGCTGGCCATGTTCGTTTCGAACGTGACGCCCGCCATTATCGTGTGTGGCGCTGCCGGGTTCGGGTTCGGCTCGAACAGCCCGGATTTTCCGCAGATGATCTACATGATCCAGATGTCGATGTTTTTTGCGGGCATCGCCACCCTGTTTCAGACAGTGGGGATCGGCCCGGTTGGCGCGCGCCTACCCATCGTTCAGGGCACATCCTTTGCCTTTATCCCGATCATGATCCCGCTGGTTGCGGGCAAAGGGGTGGACGCGATTGCGGTTCTGATGGGCGGCATCCTGGTCGGCGGCCTGTTCCACGCCTTCCTCGGCATCTTCATCGGCAAAATCCGCTTTGCGCTGCCGCCGCTGGTGACGGGCCTTGTGGTGACGATGATCGGTCTGGCGCTGGTCAAGGTCGGTATCCAATATGCCGCGGGCGGTGTGCCTGCCATCGGCAAACCCGAATACGGCTCGCTCATCAACTGGACCATGGCGCTGATCGTGATATTCGTGACACTGGGCCTCAAGTTCTTTGCCAAGGGCATGCTGTCGGTCTCGGCGGTGCTGATCGGGCTGATCGTGGGCTATATCTTTGCCTTTGTCATGGGTGAGGTCAGCCTTGCCAATGTGGGCCGCGCGGCGTCTTTTGCGCTGCCCAACCCGCTGCACTTCGGCCTTGAGTTTTCGGTGGCCGCCATCATCGGATTCTGCCTGATGTCCTTTGTCTCGGCGGTGGAAACCGTGGGCGACGTGTCGGGGATTACCAAGGGCGGCGCGGGTCGCGAAGCCACCGACACCGAAATTCAGGGCGCAACCTTTGCCGACGGGTTCGGCACCGCGATCTCGGGCCTCTTCGGTGCGCTGCCCAACACCTCGTTCAGCCAGAATGTCGGCCTGATCGCCATGACCGGCGTGATGAGCCGGGGGGTCGTGACCATCGGCGCACTCTTTCTGATCCTTGCCGGGCTTGTCCCCAAGATCGGCGCGGTGATCTCGTCAATTCCGATCGAGGTTCTGGGTGGCGGTGTGATCGTAATGTTCGGTATGGTCGCGGCCGCAGGTATCTCGATGCTCTCGGACGTGCACTGGAACCGCCGCAACATGGTGATCTTCGCGATCTCCCTTTCACTGGGGCTGGGTCTTCAGCTCGAGCCGGGCGCGTTGCAGCACCTGCCAAGCACGATCAAGGTGCTGGCCACCTCGGGCATCCTGCCAGCGGCACTGATTGCCATCGTCTTGAACCTGATCCTGCCCGAAGAACTCTCCGACGAAGCAACCGAGGAAGTGTCGGGCGGAATGTCGGGCCATTCCAAAGGTTCACTGCCCCATGACGATCACGTCTGAGGGGCGGATGCATTGACAACCGCCTGACGCGGTCTGAAAAGAATGGAAAGCGGCGTGGTCCCCACGCCGCTTTTCTCTTCAAAGGGGATGAAGATGAGCGTTCTGGAAATTGTTGTGCTGGCGTTGGCAGGGTTTGGGGCCGGTGCCGTCAACACCATCGCAGGCGGAGGCACATTCCTGACCTTTCCGGCGCTTGTCTGGGCCGGGGTGCCGCCCGTCGCGGCCAATGCCACCAGCGCCGTATCGGTGTTTCCTGGCTATCTCGGCGGCGCCATCGGGTTCCTTTCGGAACTCAAAACCCTCTCACGCGCGCAAATGATCCGCCTGACGGCGATCACCCTTGCTGGCGGTCTGACCGGATCCTTGCTTCTACTGGTGTCTTCGAACGAGGCGTTTTCGCTCATCGTCCCGTTCCTGTTGTTCTTTGCCACCACGGCTTTCCTATTGGGCGGCAAACTACGCGCTTGGGCGGAACGCAGATCGCGTGCTCTGAAACCCGAAGGCGCGCTCGGACTTTTTCTGGTCAGCGTCTATGGCGGCTATTTCAACGGCGGGCTTGGCATCGTTTTGCTGGCGCTGTTCGCCATGTGGGGCTGGCGCGACATTCACCTGATGAACGGTGTCAAGAACGGCTTGTCTTTTGCCCTCTCGGCCATTTCGGTTGCCACCTTTGCCGTTGCCGGGCTGGTCGTGTGGCCGATGGCGGTGCTGATGATGGTGTTCGCAGTGCTAGGTGGCTATGGCGGCGCTTGGATTGCCAAGGCCGTGCCTGCCTCGGTGGTCCGCATCATCGTGATCATCATCGGCTATGGCATGAGCGCCATCTTCCTTGGCCGTTTGTTTGTCGGCTGACGCCTGAGATTGGCACCAGCCGACCAAGGTCGCACAGCCTCAGGCCATTTCCAGGGCCGCCTGAACCGCGTCCAGAACGGCGCCGACGCCTGTCTGTTTTTGCGGCACGCCCGCCACATAGGTCTCTTCAATCGCGCGATCATCGCCCAGCATCTGAAGGATGAACAATTCTTCCGACAGGGTTTTTGCCCGCTGCATCCGAAGCGCCATGGCGGGCGTAGCGCGCGCATTCAAGACCACGATATCGGCGTCTGATCCGTCGGCCAGTGTCCCGATCCGGTCCGCAAGACCCAGGACCTCGGCATTGCCCCGCGTGATCCAGTGAAATGCGCGCAGGGGGTGCAGTTTCTGGTTCTGTAGCTGTAGCACCTTGTAGCCTTCGTTCAGCGTTTGCAGCATCGAATAGCTGGTGCCCGCACCGATGTCGGTGGCAATCGCGTTCTGAATGCCGCGCCCGCGCAAGCCCGCATCATCAAACAGACCACTGCCCAGAAACAGGTTCGAGGTCGGGCAAAACACCGGCTTGGCCTGCGTCTCGGCCAGTACGTCGATCTCGCGCGGAGTAAGGTGGATCGAATGGCCCAAAAGCATCTTGGGTGTCAGCAGCCCGTAGTTTTCGTAAACGCCCAGATAATCCGGCGCACCCGGATAAAGCTCTGCGGTATAGGCGATCTCGTCATGGTTTTCACTGAGATGCGTTTGCACAAAACAGTCGGGATGCTCTGCGACCAACGCACCCGCCATCTTAAGCTGTTCCGGCGTCGAGGTGATGGCGAAACGCGGCGTGATCGCATACTGCGCGCGCCCCTTTCCATGCCATTTCGCAATCAGCGCCTTGCTGTCGTCATAGCTTGATTGCGGCGTGTCGGTCAGCGCCTCGGGTGCATTGCGGTCCATCATCACCTTGCCGCCGATCATGCACATGTTGCGCTGGGCGGCCTCGGTGAAATAGGCATCCACCGATGCGGGATGCACCGAGCAATAGGCCACTGCGGTGGTGGTGCCGTGGCTGGTCAGAAGGTCAAGAAACTGCCCCGCCATGGCGGCGCCATGGGCCGGGTCCGCAAAACGGGTCTCTTCGGGCAAAGTGTAACTGTTGAGCCAGTCGAGAAGCTGCGCGCCCCACGAGGCGATGACCTGCACCTGCGGAAAATGCACATGGGTGTCGATAAAGCCCGCCATCAAAAGGTTGGGGCGGTGGTCAGTGATCGGAGCGTCGGGGGCAAGGGCGGCAATCGCCGCGAACGCTCCGGCGGCCTTGATCTTGCCACCCGACAACAGGATCGCGCCATCCTCGATATAGCGATAGGCCTCGGTGTCTGTCTCATCCTGCGGCGCGGCGTGGAAATCCAGAATGCGGCCACGCAAAAGCGTGTATTGATCCGTCTGTGTCATGAGCGGGTCCAGTCTGAAAGCTGTGTCATTGAAAGGGAAGCGCGGGCCGGAACCGGGGAGACGGTCCGGCCCGCGCCTTGTCTGTTCGGGGAGACGAACAGTTATTCTGCGGGCAGCGTCGGCACCTCTTCCACCACGGCGTTTTCATTCACCAGATCATCTTCCTTGTGGAAGAGCGGGTAGATGTAGAGGAACGCCGCCGCGATCAGGTAGCCTGCTGATACGCCGCTCAGCTCGGGCCAGTGCAGGCTCGCGCCGTGGATGATGCCTAAGGCCGACATGACAGCCGCGGCAAGGGCAAAGCCACCCGCATTGCGGAACCGTCCGTCGATCACGCTGGCCACGATGGCGCCCCAGATCAACCCGGTGAGGATCGCGCCCTGAGACAAGGCCAGGTGCCCTTCGAAATGCGCGCCCTGCTGCAACAGTGCGGCGGTGAGGGCCGGATCCCCCAGTTGCGGCAGACCCGCAACCCCGACGGCACCAAGCGCCCCCATGAGCGATCCCCACTTGACCATCAGGAAGGACGATACATGCGGCATCATCGCGATGGTAACTGCGGCCATGTGGTCGGTCTTAACCGAGTGGGCCGTGTTGGTGATCAGGCTCAGGGCCACGAACACCAGAACCGGCGCAGCAGCTGCCACGGGGATCAGATTGTTGAGGAACGCCAACAGACCAAGGAAGGCCGCCGCCGGGATCACAACTCCAACGCCGATGACATAGCCCGCATGCGCGCCCATGCGTTTATAGGCCGGATGCCCGATATAGGCGGTGGTCGGGAAGGGCGAGCCAAAGACCGCACCCACCATGGTTCCAAGCCCGTCCGTGATCTGGCAGGTCGCGACCGGGTAATGGTCGCCCGCCGCCTCGGCGCTTTCGACGTTGTTCATGGTTTCGATGAAGTTGTAGATCTGCACCGGCACCAGAACGAGGAACAGTTCCGGGTTGGCAAAGAGGTACTGAATACCCGCCATCAGGTCGCCGAGATACGGCAGCGGTGGATAGAACCCGACCCCTTCGATGCTGAGTTTTGCTTCGCCAATGGCAAAGGCGACAACGGTCCCGACGATGAGCGCCAAAAGACCGGCGGGGATGTTGTAGGGCAGGCGGAACCGGCCCACGAGGCCCCAAAGGATGATGATCATCGAGGCAAAGCCGATGAACGGGTTTTCGAACACGGTGGCCAGAGGCACGGTCCCGATGAACACCAGCGCGATGCCACACAGCGTCCCCAACATGCCAGCACGCGGTGTCACCCGTTTGAGCCACGGCCCGATCACCGCGCCGAGTGCGGCGACGATGCCGCCCATGAACCCCGCACCAATGCCGACTTGCCAGGCCAGAACCGGATCATTGGTCGACCAATAGATCGGCCCGATCACGCCAAAAAGATAGACGAACATGACCGGGGTCGAGATGCCATAGGGCAGGGCGGTCACGTCCCGCCCATGCTGGGCTGCGGCCCGTTTGGCCAGCCCGACATAAACGGCGATGCCTGCCAGAATGGCAACCGCCGCGCCCGGCACGATCCGGCCATAGACGATCTCGGCTGGCATCTGAAAGACGAACTGACACACGCCGGCCAGCACCATCAGGTTGATCAGGTTGTCTGTAAACAGCGCCCAGAATGCGCTGAAGTCGCTGCGATGAAACAGCTTGTAGGTATAGCTACCATCCCTCATTGGGACCTCCATAAGCAAACCGATGCCCTGCCGCCTCCTCCTCGACGCGACAAAACCCGGCGTTTTCTCACTGAGCCGCGATCTGCGAAACAGTGCCCCCGAAGTGGGGAGTTGCGGTAGTTTCAGAGGTCAGTGCCGTGATCACTTCGGCCGCGACCTGCGCGGCGATCACGGGCGGCCGCTTGTCGCGGCTACCGCCTGCCCCGATGGGGCAGATCAAGGGTGCGATGGACAATCCATCGCAGTGGTCTTTGCACCAGCTGGCAAACTTGGCGCGTTTCGTGTCCGAGCCGATCAGCCCGACATAGGTTGCATCCCCGCGTTGCAGCGCCGCCGAGGCCAGCAGAAAATCAAGCCCGTGGTCATGGGTCAGCACGACAAAGGCGCTACCTGCGGGCGCGTTTTGCACATCCACCTCGGGGATCACGCTCAGGCGTTTTTCCACCTGCGCGTTGGACTGGGCCAGTTCACCTTCACGCTGGTCCACCAGCACGGTGCGCACGGGCATATGCTGCAGCAGATCGGCCAGCGCGCGCCCAACATGGCCCGCGCCCAGAACGAATACGGTCGGTCGTGCGGCTTCGTCCTGTTTTACTGCAACAATTGCGTCTTCCTTGTCGGTGTTGCCAAGGCGCGAGATCACCAGTTCGACCCGACCGCCGCAGCACTGGCCAATCTCTGGCCCCAAAGGCACGTCCATATGTTGTGACAAGTTGCCTTCGGACAAAAGTTTGCGCGCCGCCTCGATAGCCAGATGTTCCAGCTGACCGCCGCCAATCGTGCCCCACAGTGCATCCGCGCGCACGAACATCTCCGTCCCCGCAGTGCGCGGAGAAGACCCGCGCACGCGGGTCAACCGCACAGAGGCAACGGCGCCGGGGCCGTTCATGAAGTCCGAGAGTGCACGTGCGGTGGTCATGGGATCACACCTCTGCTTTCAGCCGTTCGATGGTCATCAACACCCGTTCCGGCGTGGCTGGCGCGTCCAGACGCGGGCATACGCGGTAATCGGCAACGCTGGCCACGGCCATCGAAAGCGCCTCGAAAACCGAGATACCCAGCATGAAGGGCGGCTCCCCCACGGCCTTGGACCGCTTGATCGTCATTTCGCGGTTCTCCGACCAATCGGCGAGATTCGTGTTGAAAATGCGCGGGCGGTCGCTGGCCAGCGGGATCTTGTAAGTCGAGGGCGCATGCGTGCGCAGCCGCCCCGCATCATCCCACCAAAGCTCCTCGGTGGTGAGCCACCCCATCCCCTGAATGAATGCGCCTTCGACCTGTCCCTTGTCGAGGATCGGGTTCAGTGACCGTCCGACATCATGCAGGATATCGGTGCGCTCGACCCGGTATTCGCCGGTCAACGTATCAATCGCCACTTCCGAACAGGCCGCCCCGTAGGCGTAGTAATAGAACGGACGCCCCTTGCCGGCCTCACGGTCCCAATGGATTTTTGGCGTCTTGTAGAACCCAGCCGCCGAGAGATGGACGCGGGCCATGTAGGCTTCTTTGATGAAGCTATCAAAGGCGACGGACTCGTCCCCGATGACAATCCGGTTGGGCGCGAAGCTGACCGCCTCTTCCGGCACGCCCCGGCTTTCGGCGGCGAATTTCACCAGCCGCGCCTTGATCTGCTCCGCCGCGTCAAGCGCGGCCATGCCGTTGAGGTCGGACCCCGAAGAGGCCGCGGTGGCCGAGGTGTTGGGAACCTTTTCCGTGGTGGTCTTGGTGATCTTGATCCGGTCGAAATCCACCTGAAACGCATCGGCGACGACCTGCGCCACCTTGGTGTTCAACCCCTGTCCCATCTCGGTGCCGCCATGGTTCAGCATGATCGACCCGTCATTGTAGACATGCAGCAGGCATCCGGCCTGGTTGTACCATGTCGCGGTAAAGGAAATCCCGAACTTGACGGGGGTCAGCGCGATACCACGGCGAATGATCCCGCCCTTGGCGTTCTCGTCCAGAATGGCCTTGCGACGTGCCTGGTAGTCGGCGCTGCGTTCCAGCTCTTCCACCACGCGGCCAATGACGTTGTCCTCGACTTCCTGATGATAGGGCGTCAGGTTCCGTCCATCGCTGGCATCGCCATAGAAATTGGCCTTGCGCACCTCAAGCGGGTCCTTGCCAAGCGCATAGGCGATTTCCTCGATCATGCGCTCTGCAGCCACGACGCCCTGCGGTCCGCCAAAGCCGCGAAAGGCGGTGTTGGAGACCGTGTTGGTCTTTTGAGGACGCGAGGTCAGGCGCACATGGGGATAGAAATAGGCATTGTCCGCATGAAACAGGGCGCGATCCGTCACCGGCCCCGAAAGGTCCGAGGAATAGCCGCAGCGCGCGGCAAATTGGCCTTCGACCACTTCGATCCGGCCGTCGTCGTCAAAGCCAAGGTCATAGTCGATCACGAAATCATGGCGTTTGCCCGTTGCGGTCATGTCCTGATCCCGGTCGGGGCGGATTTTCACCGGTCGGTTGAGCTTTTTGGCGCCGATAGCTGCGACGGCACAGAACAGGTTCATCTGGCTTTCCTTGCCGCCGAACCCGCCGCCCATCCGGCGCACATTGACCACCACGGCATTGGATGGCACGCCCAGAACATGGGCAACCATATGCTGCGCTTCGCTCGGGTGCTGAGTCGAACAATGTACGATCACATCGTCGTCCTCGCCGGGAATGGCAAAGGCGATATGCCCTTCCAGATACATGTGATCCTGCCCGCCCACGACCATGCGTGCGGTAATGCGGTTTGCGACGCTCTCAAAAGCAGCGTCCACATCGCCCCGTTCCAGCTTGAGCGGGTCCGTCACCAGCGGCATACCCGCCTCATGGGCGGACACCGCGTCAATCGCGTGGGGCAGCACCTCGTACTCTACATCCGCCAGTTCCGCCGCGCGCCGCGCCGCGTCGCGGGTGTCCGCGATCACGGCAAAGATTGGCTGGCCATGAAATTCGACCTTGTCGGTGGGAAAGACCGGCTCGTCATGTTTTCCCGTGGGGCTGACATCATTGACGCCGGGGATGTCCTCGGCGGTCAGCACATCTACCACGCCGGGGGCAGCGCGCACGCGCGACAGGTCCATGCCTTTGATCCGGCCATGGGCCACGCTGGAAACACCCAGATAGGCATGCAACGTGCCAACAGGTTCGGCGATATCGTCGGTGTAATCCGCACGCCCCTGCACCTGTTTGACGGCGCTGTCGTGTTTCTGGTTCTGGTGAACGGCACCGCGAATGGTCGTTTGATCCTTCATCGCCCTACTCCTCACGCGATGGCCAGGCGCACGGGGGCATCCTGGGCGGTGTCATGTTCAAGATGGAAACGCCGCAGCAAGTTGCCCGCCACCAGCAGCCGGTATTCGGCAGAGGCCCGCCAGTCTGAAAGCGGGGTGAAATCCTGCCCCAGCGCCTTGGCGGCGGCGTCGAACGCGTCTGCAGTCCAGCTTTGCCCGACCAACGCGGTCTCGGCAGACACGGCGCGTTTGGGCGTCGCGGCCATGCCACCAAAAGCAATCCGGGCCTCGGTGATCGTGCCGCTTTCCAGAACAACACTGATCCCCACGGCAACCGAAGAAATATCCTCGTCCCGCCGCTTGGAAATCTTGTAGGCGGCGTCGATCTGCCCCGGCTTGGCGCGCGGAATGCGGATGCTGGCGACGAAATCTCCGGCTTCGCGATCCTGCTTGCCGTAGTCGATGAAAAACGCTTCGAGCGGCAGGGTGCGGGTGCTCTCCGCCTTTTGCAACGTCACTTCGGCGCCAAGCGAGATCAGAACCGGTGGCGTGTCCCCGATCGGCGATCCATTGGCGACATTGCCCCCGATCGTGCCCATGTTGCGCACCTGCCAGCCGGCAATGCGATCCCAATACTCCCCAAGATGCGGGAATGCCTCGCGAATGGCGGCTTCGCTCTCGCTATAGGTCACGCCCGCACCGATGGTCAGCGCGTCGTCGTCAAGCGTGATGTCTTTCAGCTCTTCCAGGTGGTTGATGAACACGACCGGAGAAATCGGCCGCATGAATTTCGTCACCCAAAGGCCCACATCGGTCGATCCGGCAACGATGGTCGCCTGGGGATTTTTCGCCAGTACCTCGGCCAGATCGGCCACGTCACGCGGCAGAATGGCCCGGTCATCTTCCGGTCCTGTCTCGATCCGCCCTTCGGGCTGCAACGCGGCAAGCCGTGCGGCCACATCCGCGCGTTCGCGGTTCAGGTAATCATGCGACGGGCTGCCATACTGGTTCACGGCCAACGCGGCCTGTACAATCGGCTCATACCCGGTGCACCGGCACAGGTTGCCCTGCAGCGCGGTTTCCACCTCTTGCGCGCTGGGCGTCTCGTTTTCCATCCACAGCGCATAGAGCGACATCACGAAGCCCGGCGTGCAGAATCCGCACTGGCTGCCGTGATGCTCGACCATGGCTTCCTGCACCGGGTGCAACCGGCCATCGGGGCCGGACAGGTGTTCAATCGTGACAATGTGACAACCATTCAGCGACGCAAGGAAGCGGATGCAGGCATTGATGGTCTCATAATGCAGCATACCATTGCGCAGCCGCCCGACCAGCACCGTGCAGGCACCGCAATCGCCTTCGGCACAGCCTTCCTTGGAGCCCGTCAGGCGCTGCTCGATACGTAGATAATCAAGCAGTGTCAGGGTTGCCTTCGCATCGGCAACCGTAGTTTCCTTGCCGTTCAGCAGAAACCGAATTTCTTTTTGATGTGCCATTGGAACTCCCGTGTCGCCCCGGATTCTGGGGGATATCAGACAGTGTAGCGCGTGTGACTGCCACGAAAAATCAGTGGTATCACGAAATACTTTCAACACTGCATTGAAAAAGACTTCAGGGCCATGGCCTCGGCAGGGCTGCCCGGAAAAGCGCCACACCGGAGCACACCGCGCAAAAAAACGCCCCGCGCATTGGCGGGGCGTTTCGTTGGATAGACCTAAAAAATCATCCGAGCGTCAGAAATCCACCTCGATCGCCACGCCTTTTTCCACGGCAAGATCGACCACCGAAGCCGCCACCGCGAGGTCCTGCAAACCCACACCAGTGCCGTCAAAGAGCGTGATCTGTTCATCTGAACTGCGGCCCGGATGGGTGCCGTTGATCACAGCGCCAAGCTCGACCACATCCTCGGCCCGGATCAGCCCTTCGGCAACCGCGTGCTGGGCCTCTCCGATGGAAATCGACTGCGCGACCTCGTCGGTGAACACCGTTGCCCTGGCCAAGAGCTGCGCCTCAACCTCTTGTTTTCCCTTGGTATCCGTCCCCATACAGGCGATATGCGTGCCTTCTGAGACGTGATCGGCCAAAAGCGACGGGGCAAAGGCTGAGGTGATCGACACGATCACGTCCGCCTCCCGCATGCGTTCCAGTTCAACCGCTTCAAACGGCACGCCCGCCTCTTCTGCGACCTTGGCAATATTGGGCAGCATCTCGGGGTGATAGTTCCAGCCGATGACCTTTTCAAAGCCCCGCTGTTCCAAGGCGGCACGCAGTTGGAAGGTCGCCTGATGGCCCGCGCCGATCATGCCCAGCACCTTGGCGTCGTCCCGCGCCAGATGCTTGATCGACACCGAAGACGCCGCCGCCGTGCGCAGCGCGGTGAGCAGGTTGCCCCCGACCATCGCCCGCACCATGCCCGTGTCAGGATCAAACAGGAACACCGTCGACTGGTGATTGATCAGCCCGCGCTTTTCAAGGTTGTTGGGCCAATAGCCCCCGGCCTTGAGACCAAGCGTCAGGCCCGCGCGGTCAAACCCGCCCTTGAAGCCGTAAAGCGCGTCTTCATGGCCGATTGCTTCGCGCACGACCGGAAAATTATAGGCATCCTTGGATGCCATGGCGGCAAAAACCTGTTCCACGGCCTCAAAGGCCGCGGCGCGCGTCATCAGGTCCGCGATATCGCGTTCGGGTACGATCAGCATGGGAAATCTCCAAATCTAGTCAGGTCCGCCCATGTGCTCAGCAGGATGAGAAACTGGCGCATGGGCGGTCTCCGGGCGGGGACGCCGCCCGGAAGGGTCATTCTTGGATCAATAGGCGCGGCCGCGCGCCGAGACGGGCCAGACGGTTTCCACCTTGCCATTCCGCACGCCGACATACCAATCATGGACGTTCGCGGTTGGGTCACAGTGGCCGGGCACGAGTCGCAGCTTGTCGTTGACCTTGAGCACGCCATTGGGGTCCATGACCACGCCATGTTCGTCCGAGCATTTGATGTATTCGATATCATCCCGGCCAAAGACGACCGGAAGACCCGAGTCGACCGACTGCGCCTTAAGGCCCGCATCCACGATGGCTTTGTCCGCCTTGGCGTGCGACATGACCGAGGTCAGGATGAAAAACGCGTTTTCCCATTCGCCCTGGTCGATGCGGTTGCCGTCCTTGTCCAGAATGCGCCCATAGTCGGCGTCCATGAAGGCATACGATCCACATTGCAGCTCGTTATAAACGCCCGAGTTGGACTCAAAGTAATACGACCCGGTGCCACCGCCCGAAACCAGCTCACAGGTGATCCCCTCGGTCTTGAGCCCATCCACGGCGTCCTGCACCATGGCAATCGCCACGTCGAGCTTTTCCTTGCGCTCTTCATAGCTGTCCAGATGCTGCATCGCGCCCTGATAGGCCTGAATGCCCGAGAATTTCAGATTGTCCGCTGCCTCGACGGCCTTTGCAATCGCGGCAACTTCGGGCGTGGTGGTGACGCCGCAGCGCCCTGCGCCGCAATCGATCTCGATGAACACCTCAATTTCGGTTCCATGTTTGGCCGCTGCCGCCGAAAGCTCGGCCACATTGTCGATATCATCCACGCAGACAATCGTGCGGCTGCCAAACTTGGGCAGGCGGGCCAGCCGGTCGATCTTGGCAGGGTCGCGCACCTGGTTCGAGACAAGGATGTCCTTGATTCCGCCGCGGGCAAAAACCTCGGCTTCAGAAACTTTCTGACAGCACACCCCAACGGCCCCGCCAAGCTCTTCCTGAAGTTTGGCGACGTCGACCGACTTGTGCATCTTGCCATGCACACGGTGGCGCATGCCGTGCGCCTTGGCATAGTCGCCCATCTTCTTGATGTTGCGCTCCAGCGCGTCCAAATCTAGCACCAGCGCCGGTGTCTGGATGTCGGCCTCGTTCATGCCGGGCTTGGCCGGGATGTCATAGCCCACTTCAAAAAGGTCCAGGTTTGTCATGTCTCTCATCTTTCGATCTTTCGGTACGGGGCGGTGCGTACAAGCACATACCCTACAGTTTCGTTGGTTGGGTGCGTGATCTCACACACCATTGGTCCACGGCAGTCGATCCAGATCGACGTTGCCGCCAGTGATGATCAGCCCCACGCGTTTGCCCCTGAACGCGTCCGGGTTCTTGAGAACGGTCGCCATGGGCACCGCGCTTGACGGCTCCATGACGATGCGCAGATGTTTCCAGATCAGCTTCATCGCATCGATGATCTCTTGTTCCGACGCGGTGTAAATCTCGCTCACGTGGTTCGACACGAAATGCCATGTCAGGTCCTTGAGCGGCACCAACAGCCCGTCCGCGATGGTCTTGGGCGCATCATCGGCAATGATGTGCCCCGCCTTGAAGCTGCGATAGGCGTCATCGGCCTGTTCCGGCTCGGCGGCGATCACCTGCGTCTCAGGCGCCAGCGTCGCCAGCGTCAGGCAGGTGCCCGAGATCATGCCCCCCCCGCCAATCGGCGCGACCACCATGTCGAGCCCATCGGTTTGTTCCATGAACTCGCGCGAACAGGTGCCCTGACCGGCGATGACGCGCGGATCGTTATAGGGGTGCACGAAATCACCGCCCGATTCCGCCTGAACCCGTGCAAAGGTTTCTTCGCGCGACGAGGTGGACGGCTCACATTCCGTGATCTGCCCGCCATAGCGACGGACCGTGTCCTTCTTGGCCTGCGGGGCCGTGCGCGGCATCACCACGTTACAGGGGATGCCGCGCTTCATGGCGGCATAGCTCAGACAGGACGCATGATTGCCCGAGGAATGCGTGGCCACGCCCCTGGCGGCTTGTGCATCATCCAGGCCGAACACGGCGTTCGAGGCACCGCGAACCTTGAACGCGCCAGGTTCCTGGAAGTTCTCGCACTTGAAGAACAGCTCGGCGCCGGTCAGTTCATTGAGGTAATCCGAGGTCCGCACCGGGGTGCGCCGGATATACGGTTTGATGCGCTCATGCGCGTCCAGCATGTCCTGATAGGTTGGAATATACATCGCGGTATCCTTCATCACGCGGCATCTTTCTGGGCTTCGATCCCGTGTCCACGGTAATACTCCTGCGCGGCAGCAACCCCCGAACCCAGCCGGATATCCAGCCCCAGATCGACCATGCACATCTCGGCCGTTGCAATCCCCGAAAGCGCCATGACATCGGTCAGACTTCCCAGATGGCCAATGCGGAACACCTTGCCCGCCACTTCGCCAAGCCCCACGCCAAAGGCGACGCCGTATTTGCTGGCGGCATGGGTGACGATGTCGGTCGCGTTGAACCCGTCAGGTGTGCGGATGGCGCTGACCGTGTCGGAATAGACCGACGGATTGGCCGCGCACAGCTCCAGCCCCCAAGCGCCTACAGCGGCTCGCACGCCTTCGGCGATGCGGTGATGGCGGGCAAATACGTTCTCCAACCCTTCGTTCAGCAGCATCGCGCAGGCTTCGTTCAGCCCGTTCAACAAGCCAACGGCGGGTGTGTAGGGATAGGCATTGTTAGCATAGCCTGCGGCCATGTCGTTGATGTCAAAAAAGGTGCGGGGCAGGGTGGCGGACTTGGTGGCCGTGATCGCCTTGGGGCTAAAGCCAACGATGGCCAGCCCGGCGGTCAGCATGAACCCCTTTTGCGATCCGGTCACGGCAACGTCCACGCCCCATTCGTCCATGCGAAAATCCATCGACGCAATCGAGGACACGCCGTCCACGAACAACAGGGCGGGGTGCCCCGCCGCGTCCAGCGCGCGGCGCACAGCAGCAATGTCCGACTTCACGCCTGTGGCGGTCTCGTTATGCGTGGCCAGAACCACCTTGATCTTATGGGCGGTGTCGGCGGTCAGAATTTCTTCGTAGCGGTCCGACGGAAGCCCTTCGCCCCACGGGGTTTCCACAACCTGAACATCAAGCCCGTGTCGCTGGCACATGTCGATCCAGCGATGGCTGAACATGCCGTTGCGTGCCGCCAGAACCTTGTCCCCCGCCGAAAGACAGTTGGTCAGCGCGGTTTCCCAGCCACCCGTGCCGGTCGAGGGGAAGATGAACACTTCCGCCGTCTCGCTCTTGAGGATCTTGCGTACCCCCGCGCGGGCCGGGTGCAGGATCTGGCCAAACAGCGGCGACCGATGGTCGATGGTGGGCATGTCACAGGCCTTGCGCAGGCTCTCGGGGATATTGGTCGGGCCGGGAATAAAGACCGGGTTCTGAAAGCTCATGGAAAGTCTCCTTGCATCGTTGCCCTGACCATAGACACACTGCCCTGCTGGTGAAATTTTTTTGAAATAATTTTTCAAAAGTGGAGGAGAGAGAAAAAGTCAAGCCTTGTCAGCGGCTTGAATTTTTCATATTATGAAAAATGCTTTCATTTAGATGGAGAGACATTTTATGGATTCTCAGGAAAATGGTCCCAACGAGGGCCGCCGGGCCCGTGGTCGCCCGCGCGACTGGCATGACAAGACCGAACAGAACACCATCAAATCGCTGGATCGCGCAATGGCGGTGCTGGAGTATCTGAGCCGGTCAAAAGGCCTCCCGCTGACCCGCATTGCCGAGGATATGGGCCAGTCTCCGGCTACCGTATACCGCGTTCTCGTCACGCTCGAAGGGCGCGGCCTTGTGGAATTCGACGGGGATGAGCAGGTCTGGAATATCGGCCCCGGCGCTTTCGTGATTGGCGCCCGTTTCCTACGCCGCACCAGCCTTGTCGACCGTGCCCGCCCGATCATGCGCAAGCTGATGGAAGACACCGGCGAAACCGCCAACCTCGGGGTCGAAAAGGAAGGCAGCGTTCTGTTCCTGAGCCAGGTGGAAACCCATGAAACCATCCGCGCCTTTTTCCCGCCCGGCACGCTCTCTGACATGCACTCGTCCGGAATCGGCAAGGCGCTCATGGCGCATATGGAGGCGGATCGCCTGCAAAGGGTTCTTGCCAAAAGCTCGTTGCAAGCCTTCACCGATTACACCATCACGGACCGTGACGCGCTCATGCAAGACCTCGCTCAAATCCGCGCCCGAGGGTTTTCCATCGACAACGAGGAACGCACCGCAGGTATGCGGTGCATCGCGGCGCCGGTTTTTGACATGAACGGAGAGGCCGTGGCCGGAATTTCGGTCTCGGGGCCCACCAGCCGGGTCAGCCCGGAGGAGATTGCGCGCCTGGGCGCCCCGGTCACCGAAGCAGCCAAGGCGCTGACGCAGGCGATCGGGGGCGTGGCGCCCGATTTATCGTGAGAGTCGCGGGCGCAGCGACATGTGCCGGTTGACGTCCTTGTAAAGCAGGTAGCGGAACTTGCCTGGTCCACCGGCATAACAGGCCTGCGGGCAAAACGCGCGCAGCCACATGTAATCCCCGGCCTCGACCTCAACCCAGTCATTGTTCAACCGATAGGCCGCCTTGCCTTCAAGCACGTAAAGCCCGTGCTCCATCACATGGGTTTCCAGAAACGGAATCACGGCGCCCGGTTCAAACGTGACGATGGTCACATGCATGTCATGGCGCAGGTCTGCCGGGTCGACAAAGCGCGTCGTCGCCCACTTGCCCTCGGTGCCCGGCATCACGTTGGGCGCGATATCCTGCTCATTGAGCACAAGCACATCCGGTGTGTCCAACCCGTCAACCGCTTCATAAGCCTTGCGAATCCAATGGAACCGCAGCGTCTCATCGCCACGGTTGCGCAGGGTCCACCCCGACGCAGGGGGCAGATAGGCATAGCCGCCCGGCGTCATCTCGAAGGTCTTTCCGCCTACAGATAGCGTGGCCGTGCCTTCAACCACAAACAGTACTCCTTCGGCCTCGGGATCGGTTTCGGGCCGATCCGAGCCACCACCGGGCTGCACTTCCATGATGTATTGCGAAAACGTCTCGGCAAATCCGGTCATGGGCCGTGCAATTACCCAGAGCCGCGTATCGTCCCAGAATGGCAGAAAACTCGTCACGATGTCGCGCATCGTGCCCTTGGGAATGACGGCATAGGCTTCGGTGAAAATCGCACGATCCGTCAGCAGTTGTTCCTGGCCGGGGTGCCCCCCGTGCGGTGCATAATAGGTGGTGCTCATGGACGCTCCTGAAGGCCGACTTGAATATTCGCCCAACTATGCGTCCTGCCAACCCGAGCTGCCAGCCACAAAGATGCGACAACTCTTTTCCGGACTATTTGAAAATTGGGCGCATCTGTCTCGAAATTCGGAATAAATCGAGGGTACCTTCCAAGTCGAGTGGTATCATTGTCGAAGTCGACTTTCTAGGTGTGACGAAGACGGCAAAAGAACGCAGGGGGGGTATGTTCCGGAAGACGGGAGGCGCTTCTTGGGCGTTAGGGTGCCACCAGTTAAAAACGGACTGAGGACATACCGCGCGCGAAATTTTGGAAATGTCGCTGGGGACGACCAAGTAGTCCCATTCACTCCAATAGCTTGGAGCGTCGAACCGGCCAAAACACTCCCGATGACACGGCACGGAAATCTTCCCCCGTGTCGAATATCATCCCCGAGCCGGCGAGGGCGGTCAAATTCGTTCTGAAGTGCATCGCAGCACCTGATGTCTATGAGGTCGATGAAATCGCTTATGAAATTTCACTCGATTATGCCGATCAACTCGCTCTCCAAATCTTGGAAGAAGCCTGCGCAACGCGCGAAGCGTGGGATAACCCCGCTCCGTGATCAGATGCACCGCGTGCCGCTTGAACTCGTCACTGTAATTGCTTGTCCCCATATCGGCCTCCTTGTTTCAAGGTTAGGGGGCAAGGCGTCCACAAATTTAGGGGCACCTTAGACCATCTCCGCACAGCCGGAAAACCGCGCAAGGTCGAAATCACAGCGGCCGCTTAATAGCTTGTCAACTTCGCGAATGGGCTGTGTCGGAACTGGTGGAATTGGGCATCTCGGATTCCGTGACAGATACAATTTCCGGAGCACAAAAAAGGGTTGGACGACACAAATTCTGGACAAGTTACGGATCCTTTGGCCAACCTGCCGCCATTAACTGGACGAGTACAGCATCCACGTGTTCGTGACTCGCATAGAACTTGTTCAATGCGACCTCTGGCTGAAACATAGGCCAGGTGCGTGACAACTCCGCGAGAAGTTTCTGAGCCTCGCCAGTCTGTGCATTTGCCTGGTATGATGCAGCCTTGTAGAGCAGCGTCAGTTCACTTACGGGGGCGCCAGACGCAATCGCGGAATCGAAGGAAGAAACAGCAGTCTCGTAATCACCAAGGTGAAAACTGGCGACCCCATGAATATTCAGGTTTGCCTTGTGCGAACCCGCATCTCTGCGCGGCGCGTCAGGCGCTGAAATCTTTTGCGCTTCCGCAAAGCTCCCTGTCAGCAAAAGAATGAGAGCATGGAAGTTCAAAACCCTGCCATCCATATCGCTCAGCAGATAGGCCCGGTCAGCGAGCGTTTTTGCGTTTTCAAAATCCCCACTGGCAAAGGCCAGCCAGGCTTGGGACGAAATGCCCCAGCCGTTGGTGGGGTCAAGATCGACGGCAGTGCCGGACATGAGCGACGCCGCCTTAAGCATTTCCTGACGTTGCGCGAGATCCGGTGCCAAAATGGCCAGAGTGGACAAGCTGTGAGCTGCTCCCGCATACCCACCTGCATACGCAGGATCGATGCGAATGGCCTCTTCAAACAACTTGAGAGCTGCGGTTTGAAGTTCGGCATCCGCGATCGGGAACAGCATTTCGCTGGCTTTTGCTGTCATGTTCGAGGCCTGCAACGTCGCCATGGATTTCTCTGCCAGCGCCTTGCGTTCCTGCTCCGCGCGCTCCTGCACGTTGTTTTCCGCGCTGTCCGGGCTCGGGGGAAAATCGATACTTCTCCCAATCGACCAGACGAGCAGAGCCACAGCGAACAGCGATATTGCCGCTATCGGAATTCGAAATTGCGCGAGGCGCGATTTGGTGAGCTTCTGTGTTTCTGTGCCTACTTCACGAAACTCGAACCTGGGAACATAGCCGCCGCTATCGATGTGGATCACGACGGCGTCATCACTGCCATGCGTGGCATAGTAATCTGACAGGGCGCGGCGCAACCGGCGCGCGTCGACCCGCACGATATTATCGCTGCCATCGGCGGGCTGGCGCCCGTAAACGTCTTGGGCGATGATCTTCCCGACGATCTCTTCAGGGTGGCCCCGCAGGCTTTGTTCGACCACGTAAGTCAGAAAACCCTGCAGGCGGGCAGAGCCGGACAACTGCGGACTTTGCAGAACGTCCTCCAGCGCAATTCGAATGGATTTTTCGTTTTCCGGCCTCATGAATTGAATCTGCACCCCTACTCAGTCATGCGCTAAGAAAAATAAACCAAAACAAATGCCTAAGAGAATTTCTCCGGTGCGTTTCACGTCATCTTTCACCGTATAACCCTTGTTCCGACCTTTCAACCGCAAGGAGGATTGGTGACATGGGCTCTAATGACGAAAACCCAGCCGCCTACTCCGCTCAGGCAGAAGAATGCCTGCCAAAAGCGCGCGACTCGATCAAAAGGTTGCGTGCAACGGACGCCATCTTTGCAGAGATCTGCGACGATTACGAGTTGCTCGTGCGGGATCTGCACAGCCTGTCGCAGTGTGATGGTGCCTCGGAAGAGGATTTGCAGAAGGCACGCGAGCTTTTGCTGGAGAGTTTGAGTGGCCTCACAGACGAAATCCGCGCCGCGCTCCAGAAAGCTTCGTGCAGGACCGGAGAGCCCTGCCCGTTCGACAGTACCAATTCGAGTCCATATCAATCTTCACAATCGGGAGAAGACACATGAAACTGAAATCAGGCATGGCATCATGCAGTGCGTTGGCACTTGTGATGCTGTCGCTGACCGGCGCACATGCCGAAAGCGGCAAGATCATTCATGATGCCGAACACTATGTTCTCGAAGCACAGCATGGCGAACGCTGGGCCGCCGAGGACGCGTCACTTCAGGAGAAATTGGACGCGCTGGAGGCCAAGTTCGGCACCAAGCCTAATATCATCCACATCATGTGGGATGACACTGCGGTGGGCGAGGTCGGCATTCCGGAAATTCAGGCGGTGCGCGGGTTCGAGACGCCACACATGAATCAGATGGCGGATGAAGGCATCAACTTCATGCGCATGTACACGGAACCCGCCTGTACGCCTACGCGCGCGGCGTTTCAGACCGGCCGGTACGCTGTACGAAGCGGCATGCACACCGTTTCCTTCCCGGTTGAGTATTCCGGCATGGATGCCGAGGAAGTGACCATCGCAGAAGTGCTGTCGAATGTTGGCTACAAGACGGCCTTCTATGGCAAGTGGCACCTCGGCGACACAGAGTTCTCCTATGCCCACAACCAAGGCTACGACGAGGCGTTCTTCACCCCCTACAACCAGGTGCCTTCGATGTGGATCCCGCAGGCCGAGGCAGGGAACATCATTACCGGCATGTATCCCGATCTCTATGCCGAGGACAAATACGACATGGACAATTCCTGGCAGCCGCTGGGACAGGTTTGGACATTGGAAGGCACCAAGGGTGGCGAAACGTTCGAATGGGGCCCGCCGCCGAATATTGAAAACTACTGGGACATCGAGATTGAATCCCAGCGACGGACACTGGCCTTTATCGACAAGAGCGTAGAAGAGAAGAAACCGTTTTTTATCGCCTACCACCCGATTGCCACGGCCTTTTTCCCGGATCCACGCAACCCTCAGAAAGTGTCCGCAAACAAGAACATCCTCCAGGAGGCCCTGGTCAAGATGGACGTGTTTGTCGGAGAACTTTTCGATTATCTGGAAGGCAAGGGCATTGCCGAGAACACGCTGGTTATCGTGATGGCGGACAATGGCCCCTTCATTCACTACGGTCCCCGAGGCATGGTCGAGACCCTGTACACCGGCGGCAAGGGTGACTTTACCGAAGGTGGCGTGCGCGTTCCTGCGATTGCCAAGTGGAAGGGCGTGATCGAACCCGATCAGATCGTGGGCGACATCCTGCATGTCAGCGACCTTTTCACCACGTTTGCCCGCCTCGGTGGCGCGATGGACCAGATCCCCACCGACCGTGTGATCGACGGTGTCGACCAGACATCGCTGTTCCTGAACGGAGACGGCTTCAGCCGCCGGGACTATGTGATGATCTACCAGGGGCCGAACCTGGCTGCAGGCGTCAAAGGGCGGTTCAAGCGTGACTGGAAAAATGCGACTCCCGGTCTTTCCAAGAACGAGTTCTATGATCTCTACACAGACCCGCGCGAAAAGAACGGGGAGATGATCGAGATGTTCCACGTCAAATCGATGTTCAACCGCCAGCGTGCGCGGCACGAGATGTGGATGCAGGAATACCCGAACCGTCCGGATGCAACCCCTGGGCCGGCATTGACGGGCATTTCAAACGAACGCCCCGAAACCCGCAAGCTCTACACGTCGCCGGTCGAGACCGAAAAGCTGCCGTTCACACCGCAGCAGATCGGCAACTACCCGCTGCCTTTCGCCGGTAGCGATATGTAAGGCAGGCGGGCACTGGAGCCTACGGGTTCCAGTGCCCGCCTTCTTGCCAAGGCAATTCTCAAATCACTCGTCTGAAGGATGGAATGTGAGCGACTGCTTCAATACAAGTCGGTCAAGCGCATGTATCGATGTGTCGCCTCTTTTAGCGCAGCCCTGAGCGAATGGTCTCGTGTCGAGAAAACGTGGTAGTCGTTGACAAGGTCATTCTGAAGCGCGCCGACGATGAGCTGAAAACAAAAGCTTAGTCTTTCCTTGGTCTCTTCCGGGGAGAAGGCAGGAAACAGTGTCGCACAGGCGCGGCGATAATTGCGCATGATCTCGCGTGCGCTGTCGCGCATCGGGGCCCACGGGTCATCGGGTTCGAGAATGCGCAGCAAGGATTCGCGAAGCACACCACGGACCGGTCCGGTGAAGAGATCGGCCATCAGGTCGACCAAGGCATCGAGCGCTTCGCCGGGTTCCATTTCGTAGAGTTTATCCACGTTGACGCGAGCATGGATTTCCGAGTTGCAGAGCTGGATTGCAGTTGCACGCAAGGCGCGAAAGTAGGCTTCCTTGTCCTCGAAGCGGGTGTAGAAGCTGCCGACGGACTGGCCGCACTCTTCCGCAAGATCCGAGATCTTGAGGTCGTTAAACCTATTGCTGTTCAACAGCTTTATGCCCGCCTCGATATAGGCATCGCGGATTCGGCGGCTACGCGCCTGTTTGGCCGGGAGAACGCCGGGGATGTCATCATCCATCAGTAACGCGCCGATATCCATGCCATTCCCTGTAGTTGAGGCCGCTCCCTCCTTGATTTAAGCGTGTCGCGCCGCCCTGTCAAAGCGACGCGAAGGTTCGTTATCGCACAAAGAACAGTGCTGTCTGGGGCACAAAGGTAACGACCATAAGCACCGCAAGGATGAGCGCGATGAATGGCAATACCGCGCGGCAGATCTCGATGAAGCTTTCTCGGAAGGCAGTCATCGCCACGATAAGGTTCAGCCCAAGAGGTGGCGTCAGGAAACCAATCTCGAGGTTGATCACCATGATGACGCCGAAATGCACCGGGTTGATACCATAGGCCACAGCCGGCACCATCAGGAGGGGACCCAAGATCAGGATTGCCGAAATCACGTCGAACAGGCAGCCCACGATCAACAAGAGCACGTTGACGGCTAGCAGGAAGGCGATTTTGTTGTCGGTGATCGACGTGATCCACATCGCCAGTTGGTCGGGGATTTCTTCGATTGTCAGGATGGTTTTGAGACTCAGCGCGACGGCTACGATCGGGAACAGCATCCCCAGCAGTTTCGCTGTGTCCACGCAGGTATGGTAAAAGTCGATTGGCTTCAGCTCGCGGTGAATGAAGATCTCGACAAAGAGGGCATAGACCAGTGCCACCGCCGCCGCCTCGGTGGCCGAGAAATAGCCTGAATAGATCCCGCCCAGCAGGATTACCGGCAACAGCGCTGACCAGCCGCCGCGCCGCAGGGCGGTGGCAAACTCGCGCAGGTCGAACGGCTCGGACGGCATCTTGCGGTTGACCCAGTAGGAATACCCCGCCAGCACTCCAGCGATCATCAGCCCGGGAATGATCCCGGCGAGGAACAGGTCAGCGATGCTTTGTTCGTTCACGATGCCGTATAGGATGAGGGGGATGGACGGCGGAATGATGATGCCCAGTGTGCCACCCGAAGTCAGCGCGCCGAGCGAGAAGCGCTTGGAATAGCCGTTTTCGAGGAGCGCTGGATAAAGGATCGTGCCCACTGCCAGCAATGTGACCGGCGAGGAACCGGAAATGGCGGCGAAAATGGCGCAACTCAGGATCGTGGCCACGGCGAGGCCCCCGGGAATGGGGCGCGTAACGCTGATTGCCAGGTCGATCAGGCGGCGCGCAATGGATCCGCGGGTCATGATCGAACCCGCCAGAAGGAACATCGGGATCGCCAGCAAAAGTGCGTTGTCGAGGCTGATCCAGATATCTTCGGCGAGGTATTCGAGGTGTCCGTCGCCCCAGACAAGGTGCACATAGGCAGCCGAAGCAAGCAGGATGACGATGATGTTCTGTCTGAACGCCAAAAGCGTCAGAACCATCGCGAGAAGAAGAACAGCATACATGAGATCAACCTGTCAGGATGTCGGAGTGAGGTTTGAGCGTGGGGCTTAACGCAAAGATCAGGTGCTTGAGGCCCGCAGAGACAAATGCGTAGGGGATGACCAGCTGTAGTGGCCAGAGCAGAAAATACAGCACGGGGGCCTTGTCTCCGCTTTCCATCGAAATCTGAACGAACGTCCATGACACATACGCGCCGGCAAAAAAGAAGCTGGCTGACAGCATATCGCCGAAACGTGCAACTGCTGCGCCGTGCCGACCTGCCAGTCCGTCCAAAAATTCGGGACGCAGGTGCGAATTGTCCGACGTGGCCAGCGTTAGCCCAAGAAACCCGGCCACGATCGCGCCATAGACGGCGAGTTGCTGAAGGCCAAGGAATGCCGAAGAGAAGACTTCGCGCCCAATCACATCCACCATCAGGAGAGTGGCAACGAGGGCATAGGCCACCGTCGCCACAATGGATTCGGTTAGCGTCAGTCCTTTGAGAACGGACTTTAACATCTCGGCCTCACGAACAGGATGCTTTGGCCGCAAGGATCGCATCCCACTTGGCCTTGGCATCATCACCCAGCTCGTTCAGGATGGCCTCTTGCGCTGCAGGGGCCAGAGCCTTCCACGCCTTGAGCTCGTCGTCATTGAGTTCAATGACGGTTGCCCCTTCGGACGCCGCCTTGCCCAGCAACGCGCCTTCGGCACCCCGAATGGCGGCGCGCAATTCAAGGAAGGTAGGCGCAGCTTCGTTGATCCAGGCCTTCTCCTGGTCCGACAGTTCGTTCCACGTTCTTTGCGAGATGATCACGGCGCCAACCTGGTGCTGGTGGCGGGTTACGGTAATTTGCGGTGCGACCTTGTCATATCCGGTGGCAACTCCGAACACTGAAAGTTGTGTCGCGGCGCTGACCTGTCCGGTCTTGAGTGCGGGCACGGCTTCGCTGGGCGCCAGGGGCACCGGTGTGCCTCCGGCAGTCTGGATGAACAGGGTATCCGTTGCAGAAGGTGCGGTGCGGATCTTGACGCCAGAGAGGTCAGCTGGTGTTCGGATCGCCTCTTTCGAGAAGATGACCTGATAGCCTACCTCCATCCAGCTCAGCGCGTGCACCTTGGCGGCGTCAAATTCGGCGGCATAGGTGTCGAGCAGGTGATTGTCCGCTACGCAATCAAACTGTTCGGCGGTGTCAAAGGCGTAAGGAGACGCCAACAGGCCGAATTCCGGCACCAGAAGCGACACGGCGGTGTTTGACATGACGCCCATGTCGATCCGACCCCGCGCGATCTGTTTTACGACGTCCTGTTCGCCGCCCAGCTTCGAGCCGAGATAGGGCTTGGCTGTCAGCTCTCCTCCAGAGACCTCGGCGAGCTTGTCGACAAATTTCATGGTGATCTTGCCCCAGGGTGAGTTCGGGGGCGGGGCAGCGCTGAGCCGAAGTTCCTTGGCTTCGGCGGCAATGCCGCCTGCAACGACCAGTGCAGCGGCAATAGCTATGAGTTTCATGACGAGTTCCTCCCTGTCATCTCGCGTTTGCTAAGAACTGAGCACAGGCTATGTGGGAATGGATGATTCTGTCAAATAAAATGAATTTAAATTCACTTAATCATGACAAAATCTATTTAAAACAAATAATAAGGAGCAGATCGAACGGCATAAAAAATGAATCGGAATTCATTTTAGTTGACGAACCACCTTACTCGTTGCTAGGTTTTCCAAAATTGAGTGTTGCCGAGTCGCCAACCAATCGGCGGCATTTTGGGAGAGAATCAGGGGGCTATGCGCTGATGTCAGAGACAGGATCGAGACCGGGTTCGCGCAAGCCGGCCAAGGGTAAAACGACCACTTCGCGCAGGACTCGTGCGGGCGAAACGCCCACGGGTTTGCGCGTGTTGAACAATGAGTGTGATCAGAGCACCGATGCCATTGCGTCCATTCCAGCCCCAATGCCACCACGCGCGGTGCCTTCTCAGGTCGTCGACAACCCGGCACCGCAGGCGGAAGAAGAGATTCGTGCCGCGCGCAGTGCGTCAAACGCCCCGAGGCTGGCCAATGGCTTCAAGGTTGTCGAGAACCGCGCCTACCAGCGCAAACAGAAGATCGCGCGCGCACCGCTCACGGTTCCCGCCGATGACGAGATGGGCCACAAGAAGCTCTTCACCAAGTTCGAAGAGGCGTTCACGACGCGCGATATCGCGGCATTGCGAGAATGCCTGTCCCCGGCCTTCACGTGGAAACTGCCAAACGGGCAGGTGGTCTATGGCCGTGATGCCGCTCTGGATGAAATGGAGCGCCGCTTTGCCATGCCCAATGGACCAAGGTTTTCGGCTTCGGTGTGGCGCTTCCGCGGCAACACGGTGCTGCAAACCTACGACGTGGAATATTTCGGCCCCGATGGCGTCTGGCGCCAGTCGCAGGGCTTTGACCTCTACGAGATCGGCGGCGGGCTGATCGTTCTCAAGGACGCATATTGGAAAATGATCCCCTGAGCGGGGATGGGAGGATGACATGAAGATTGATTCAGCAGCGGGCGAATTTTCGTTCGACCTTGAAAAGCTGGACCTGCTTGAAGACGGCATCGTGCTGACCGGGAAGATGGGCGTCTGGGAGGCAGAGACCACCATGACCGACGCCGACCTGCGCAGGATCGTGGGAATGGTGCTGCGTAAGCCGGGTGCATGGGGCTATCTGGTTCGCCTGCTTTTGGGTGTCCGCCGCGAAGTCGCGAAGGAGGCCCGGCAATGAGCACTCGCAAACCCGAAGGCCTGCCACCACAGGCGCAGGCGGCATGGGACTACCCACTGTTCGATGCAATCATGGGGCGCCGTTCGCGCCGGTTCGGCCTTGGCATGGAGATGGCTTCCGGCCCGTTCCAACACAAATCCGAATACGACCCGTATCCCCTCAGCGACTTGGAAACGGCGATGCTGGTGGGCGCAGCCACGGCCACAACAGGGCCGATCCTGGCCGAAACCAATCTGCCCGGCGCCATGGTGAAAACCATTGGCAAGCCATACCCCTCTGCGATGGGATCGCACCGCTCGCGGCTGTTCTTTACCAATGACGATGGTGTGTTCGTGGTAAAGGCGGATCAGGCCAAAATGGGCAAGATGCGCGAATACGAAAACGCCGATGATCGCGACAAGCTCTTGGGGTTCTATGACGAGTTCGTCGAGAAGATCGACGATGGGCGCATGGACCTGCCGCCTTCGGAACCTGGTATCTGGCCGCACAATCAATGGGTCACGAATATGCCGGGCACGACGATCTTCATGCCGGTGATCGACGTGACCAAGGATATCATCAAGCTGATGATCAACCTGTGTGACGGCAAGGCCGGGCGTTATGCGCAGAACACGGGCGGATATTACATCGTCGATGACCGCAACGGCATGCGACCGTGCGGCAACCAGAAATGGGTCGACAACGGCCTGCTGAACAAGCGCAAGGTGATGACGCTCAGCCGTTTGGAAAAGCTGCTGTCGGATGGGATGCTGGCCGAAGGCGCCTTCATGGGGCAGCTTATGGCGCTGACGCTTCAGGCAACAGGCTTGGGCGGCTGGGTCTATGGCGGGTTCTCATCGACCGTGGTTCTGGGCGGCACACCCGCCTGCCGCGGCCTTGGTTTCCGCTTCATCCAGTCCAAGTCGGACCCATTCCCGATCCCGGTCGGGCGCGACGGTGTTTTCGAGGCCTATTGCCCACCCTATTATGCCAACATGTCTGATGCGGTGGACGCAGCACTTGAGGGTGCGCTTCAGACCATGGACGAGTGGGAGGCCAAGGGCATGGTCAAACCCCACACCGCCCCGAATGCAGAGTTCGATGCCGCGACCATCCCGGCGAGCCCCGAGGGCATCCAGTGCGTCAAGGACATGTGTCAGTATATCTTTGATACGTATGGAAAATTCCCTGCGACGGTGGACCCGATCCAGATGACTCTGTTCATCCAGGCGCACCACTTGGACCTCGACTTCTACGACAAGCATATGAAGCCGGGATCCTATCTCGATACTCACAAGAATCATTTCCGCGATTGGCACGGCAACGACGGCCCCAAGAAGCGCAGCAAGGAGACCTGATATGGACCCGTTCCGCCTGATTATCGACGGCAAGAAAGTGCCGACCAAGCAGTGTTTCGAGGTGATCAACCCGGGCACCGAGAAGGTCGCCGGGCTGGCCCCGCTGGCAACCAAGGAACAGCTCGAAGACGCCGTGCGCGCGGCCCGTGTTGCCCAGAAAAGCTGGGAAAAACAAACCGAACGCAAACGCCAGACCGCCTGCCGTCGCATCGCCGAGCGCATCGAGGCCCATGCCGAGGAACTGGCTCAGCTTTTGACCGCTGAACAGGGCAAGCCTCTGGGCGGCCTTGGGTCGCGCTGGGAAATCGGTGGGGCGATTGCGTGGACGCAATACACTGCCAGCCTGTCGATGCCGCCCAAGGTTTTGCAAGACAACAACGAGGGCCGGGTCGAACTGTTCCGTAAGCCGATTGGCGTGGTGGGATCGATCCTGCCGTGGAACTTCCCCGTCATGATCGCCATATGGCACATCGTTCCGGCCGTGCTGGCAGGCAACGCGGTGGTGTGCAAGCCGTCGCCCTACACGCCGCTGACCACACTGCGGCTGGTCGAGTTGATGAACGAGGTTCTGCCGCGTGGCGTGGTGAACTGCGTTACCGGCGACGATGACTTGGGTCCGATGATGACGAGCCATCCCGACATCGGCAAGATTGTCTTCACCGGCTCCTGCGCCACCGGCAAGAAGATCTACGCCAGCGCTGCCGACACCATGAAACGGATGACGCTGGAACTGGGCGGTAACGATGCCGGGATCGTGCTGCCGGATGTCGACCCGAAACAGATCGCCGAGGGCCTGTTCTGGGGCGCTTTCATCAATGGTGGTCAGACCTGCGCCGCGCTCAAACGGTTGTATGTGCACGACGATGTCTATGAAGACGTCTGCGAGGAATTGGTCAAATTCGCGCGCAAGATGCCCATGGGGATCGGCACGGACGAAGCCGCGATGCTCGGCCCGGTGCAGAACCTGCGGCAATACGAGATCGTCAGCGATCTTGTGGCAGACGCACGCGGCAAGGGCCGGGTATTGCTGGGTGGTGACGCTCCGGTGCGAAACGGCAAGAAGACGGGCTATTTCTTTCCGCTGACCATCATCGCCGATCTCGACAATGGCGACCGGTTGGTGGACGAAGAACAGTTTGGTCCGGCCCTGCCGATCATCCGCTACCGCGATATCGACGAGGTGATCGAAAAGGCCAACGACAACCCCAATGGGCTGGGCGGATCGGTCTGGAGTCGCGACATCACCGCAGCGCGGCAAGTGGCCAGCCGGATGGAATGCGGATCGGTCTGGATCAACAAGCACGGTGCGATCCAGCCAAACGCGCCTTTTGGCGGGGTCAAACAATCTGGAGTAGGTGTAGAGTTCGGGCAGGAAGGGCTGGAAGAATACACTGACATCCAGGTCGTGTTTTCATGACCCGCTCTTGAAATGCTGAGCTTTCTTGACCCTGGCACCGTGCCGCTTTTGTTGGTTGGCGCGGTGTTTTTCGCATCGCTCTTGCAGGCCGTGACGGGCATCGGCTTTGGCGTCATTGCCGGGCCGGTCCTGCTTGTCACCATGGCCAGCGCCGGGGCTATACAGGTCTCAATTGTTCTGAGCTTCCTGATCGCGCTAATGCTAACACCGATCACTGTGCCGTACGTGAACTGGCGACTGTTGCGCCCTCTCTTCGCCGGGGTCTGCATCGGGACGCCGCTGGGGGCGTTGGCCTACCTCAACCTGTCGCTGGAGCACCTGAAGCTTTTCGCGGCGGTTGTTGTTGGAGTGATGACTTTGATTGCTGCGGGAGTCTTGGCCCGGTTCCCCTTTTTTCAGACCGACACGCGGGCGCGGCGCGGTGCGATTGGCGTTGTCTGCGGCATTCTCAACTCAGCGCTCGCCATGCCCGGGCCGCCGGTTGCAGCCTATGTGACAGCCATCAAGAGCGACCCCATCGTTGTGCGGTCCACGACACTGGTGACGTTCTTACTGTCATACCCCATCGCACTTGGATTTCAGGCAATGTTCGTCGGCATTTCTGATACGCTTTTGCCAACCGCGTCTGCTTTGGTATTGCCGACAATTGCCGGAACAGTATTCGGGGTATTCTTGTCGCGAAAACTAAAAGCGCAGCATCTGATGTGGCTCACCGTCCTATTTTTGATGACAAGCACGCTCATGTTGATCTTTGGGTAGCGCCAAGGCTCGTTGCCCGACTGTTCGCCCACACGGGCCCGCATTTACAGTTCTTGCCGTCTCGGCGCAAAGCTCGAGGTGCGAACTGACGCACGCGGTTCTGGTTGCAATTCCCGGGCGAAGTGAGCAACGGTGGCGACTCCATCCAGTACGAAAACTCGGAGATCGAAGATACGATCATAGTCCTTCCGCATGTGCCCCGCCAAAATGCAGAGGATATCCTGTGCCGTTTGGATGATGCAGGTAATGGGTTCCGCACTAAGATGTCAGATGAGATGAAAGCGAAACGCGATCAGTTTCTGCGACACATCGAAGATCTCACGGATGCCTGAAGTCCGGCGATCTCGTTGCCTCGCCCAACTGATGTTCAGGCTTCATCGGTTCGGAGGCATTGGACACAGAGATTTTGGGGCCGACCTCTTAAACTTGCTTCGCAAGAACCAACAAAGGCGCCCGAGGGCGCCTTGTTTTATTGGTCGGAGTGAGAGGATTCGAACCTCCGACCCCTGCCTCCCGAAGACAGTGCTCTACCAGGCTGAGCTACACTCCGACCGTGACGCGCGGGATAGTCGGTTCGTGGGGCTTTGGCAAGCCCATATCGCGCGAATTTATTCGTCTCCGGGGCGCCGCAGTATTTGCGAGACCCGGAAGCTGCCCGGTGACAATCCGCGGGTGCGGGTGCGCAGGACCGGAGTCTGTCTCGATGTGCCCCCCGTTGCCTCGCGCAGGATGATGAACAACCCGCTGGCCACGATGAGTGCCACCCCCGCGAGCGTTACACTGTCCGGGAGCTCGCCAAACAGGAGAGCCCCAAAAATGATCGCCCAGATGATCTGGGAATACTGCATCGGTGCGACCATGGCGGCCTCGCCCAGCGTATAGGCCTGCACCAACAGAAGGGTCGCCGTGAATCCGAACAGCGCCACGAAAGCCATCGCGCCAAGGTCCGGCAGGCTGACCGGTTGATAGACAAAGGCCATCCCGGTCCCCATCACCACGACGCTTGCCAGCAACGGGAACAGCATCAGTACCACCCGCCGCTCATCCCGCCCGATCTTGCGCACGATCACCGATTGCAATGCACCCCCCGCGGCTGTCACAAAGGCCGCCGCATGACCCCAGCTCACGCCGTTTACACCGGGGCGCACAACGATCAGCACCCCCACCAGCCCGACCAGAACGGCTGACAACCGCCACACCCCGACCCGTTCCCCCAGAATCGGGATAGACAGGATCGTGATGAGCAATGGAGTAGAGAAGATCACCGCGTAAACCTGTGCCAGAGGCAGCATGGTAAAGGCGAAGAAAGCCGCGGTCGGGGCCGCGACCAAACAGACCGAACGCAGCGCCACCCACCATGGATGCACCGGGCGCAGGTTGCCTGGGCTTGGGTCGCGCACCATCATCACCGTGATCAGGGGAAAGCTGAACAGGCTGGCAAAGAACACGATCTGAAGCGGTGAATAGATCGCGCCCAGGTATTTCACCACCACGTCATGCGTGGAAAACAGCGCATACGCCAGCAGCGCCAGTATCGTGGCCTTGAGGTTCATCGGGCGGCTCCGGGTCGGTCATTGCACCTGTTCGGTTATATGCCCTTTGCCAGAATGAAAAAGACCCCGGCATCATGTACCGGGGTCCTTTCAATAGTCAGACGCGTCAAATTACAGGCTGGCGTCCAGCGCGGCGAGGATCGCGTCGCCCATTTCGCTGGTCGATGCGGGGGTACCGCCTTCGGCCTGCATCAGGTCCGCAGTGCGCACGCCATCGGCCAGAACCTTTTCGACCGCAGCTTCCAGACGGTCGGCTTCCGCGCCTTGGTCAAACGAATAACGCAGCGCCATGGCAAAGCTCAGGATACAGGCGCTCGGGTTGGCGATGCCCTTGCCAGCGATGTCCGGGGCCGAGCCGTGTACGGGTTCGTAAAGCGCCTTGGGGCGGCCGTTTTCCATCGGTGCACCAAGGCTGGCAGATGGCAGCATGCCCAGCGAGCCTGTGAGCATCGCGGCACAATCCGACAGGATGTCGCCAAACAGGTTGTCGGTATAGATCACGTCGAACTGTTTCGGAGCGCGCACCAGCTGCATTGCGCCGTTGTCGGCATACATGTGCGAAAGCTCGACCTCGGGGTAATCCTTGGCCACCTCGGTCACGACTTCGCGCCACAGGATGCCCGATTCCATCACGTTGGCCTTTTCCATCGAGCACAACTTCTTGTTCCGGCGCATGGCCAGCTCAAAGGCCGAGCGTGCACCGCGTTCGATCTCGCTCTCGGTGTAACGCTGGGTGTTGATGCCCACACGCTCGTTGCCTTCTTCAAAGATGCCGCGTGGCTCGCCAAAGTAGACGCCGCCGGTCAGCTCGCGCACGATCATGATATCAAGCCCGGAAACGATGTCGGTCTTGAGCGACGAGAAATCCGCCAGCGCGTCAAAGCACTGTGCCGGGCGCAGGTTGGCATAAAGGTCCATTTCCTTGCGCAGGCGCAGAAGACCGCGTTCCGGCTTTACGCTGAAATCCAGGTCGTCGTATTTCGGACCACCCACGGCCCCCAAAAGAACCGCGTCCACTTCCTGGGCCTTGGCCATCGTGTCGTCATGCAGCGGGACGCCGTGTTTGTCATAGGCCGACCCGCCCACGAGGTCTTCGCTCACGTCGAATTTCAGGCCGCGTTTGTCACCCATCCAGTCGATGATGCGGCGTACCTGGGCCATGACTTCGGGGCCAATGCCGTCACCGGCAAGAATAAGAAGCGAAGGGTTGCTCATGGGGCTGTCCGTCCTTGGTAAAAATCGTCCGCACTGCCCTAGCTGGACGCGGCGGAAAGATCAAGAAACGAAGGGCTGCAGCCCCGCGTCCAACAGGGTCCAGACACGGGAAATCCTTGGTGTGTGGCGCAGGCTCTCATGCGCCGTCAGCCACACGGGCAAAACGGGCAGGGGAAAGTCGACCCGAACCTCCTCAAGGCCCGGCGTGGCAAGGGCGATGTTGCGCTGACAGAAGCCAAGCCCACAGCCCGCCCGGATCAACTCCCAATAGGCGCTCTGATTGTCGCAGCGCACCGCGAACCAATCTCGCGAGGCCGGAATCCCCATGGCGCGCATCTCGCGCAGGATGTCATCATTGGCGTCATACCCGACCATATCGTGACGGCGCAGGTCTTCTGCGGTGCGGGGGCGCCCCTTGCGGTCAAGATATCCGGTGGTGGCGAACATGCCGAGCGTGATGTCGCCCAGATGTTTCGTCACCATATCCAGCTGTTCGGGGCGGTACATGCGCACGGCAATATCCGCCTCGCGAAACAGCAGGTTTTCAGACGCGTCCGAGGGGACAAGGTCGATATGGATGTCCGGTTCTTGCGCACGGATATCCGCGATGATGCCCGGCATGGCGTGGTGGGCCATGAACACGCTTGTGGCGATGCGCACATCCCCGGCCAGCCGCGTCTCGCCTCCTGCCGCCGTCAGCGCCAGCGCCGCCATGGCCTCTTCCATCCGCCTTGCGTGGTTCTGGATATCATGCCCCAGCCGGGTGAGTTCGAATCCCCGCGCGTGGCGATGGAACAGCTCGATCCCCAAAGTCTCTTCCAGCGTCCTGATGTGGCGCCCGAGCGTGGGCTGCGAGGCGTTCAGCCTGCGCGCCGCCCCTGACAGGGAACCCGTTTCAGCCACGGCAAGGAAAGACTGAATCAGAGACCAGTCGAGATTTGTCAGTCGCGCATCCATTCATTTTTGAATATCACACTTTTGATTTTCACCAATTCATATTTACAGATGAAGGGGGCATCTTTGTGGTACACCTTCCAAAAGGAGCTTCTTTCATGACCCAGACCGTTCTCATCCTCGGGGCCTCGGGCCGTTTTGGCCGCAACGCGGCTGACGCCTTCGCCGCCGCAGGCTGGCAAGTGCGCCGCTTTGATCGCAAGACCGACACGCTCGCAACCGCCGTGCAGGGCGTGGACGTGATCGTCAATGCCTGGAACCCGGCTTATCCCGACTGGGCCACGCAGGTGCCGCGCCTGCACGGCGAAGTCATCGCCGCCGCCAAATCCGTGGATGCGACCGTAATCGTGCCGGGCAATGTCTATGTCTTCGGTGCCGGCACCCCGGCGCCGTGGTCACAGAACTCGCCGCATGTGGCGACCAACCCCTTGGGCAAGATCCGCCGTGACATGGAGCGCGCCTATCGCGACAGCGGCGTGCGCACGATCCTTCTGCGGGCCGGGGATTTCCTCGATACCGAGGCGTCTGGTAACTGGTTCGACCAGATCATGATCCCGAAAGTGGGCAAAGGCGTGTTTACCTATCCCGGAAACCCGAAGATCGCCCACGCCTGGGCCTACCTGCCCGATCTGTGTCGTGCCGCCGTGTCGCTTGCCGAGATGCGCCAGCATCTCGACCGGTTCGAGGACATCCCCTTTCCCGGATACACGTTGAGCGGAGAGGAGATTTCGGATCACCTGTCGCGGGTCACTGGTCGGCCGGTGCGCCTCAAGCGCATGAACTGGTTACCGCTGCATCTCGCGCGTCCTTTCTGGAAACTGGCGCGACACCTGCTCGAGATGCGCTATCTCTGGAACACGCGACACAGTCTGGATGGTACGCGTTTCGATGCGCTCCTGCCGGGATTCACGCACACGCCCGTGACCACCGCCCTTGCTTCGGCGCTGCCGCAGGACACGCTGCGCCCAATGCTGTCCTCTCAGAATGCAAGGTCGACCCAAACCATCCTGTGACGGCTGGCCGTGGCCACCTCCTTGCCCAGCGTCTCCTCGGCGCTGGGCCAGACCACCCCGGCGTCCCGCACTTTCAGGTCGGACGATGGCAGAACGTAATCCACCCGCAAGTCACCCGGCTCCGGCTCGGGCCAGTCGACCGTTGGCCCCATGTCGGCATGCGGGTCCTGAAGGCGTGGATCGCTTAGCAGTCTCTGCATCACCTCGCGCCGCCCCTCTCCGTGTTCCGGGTCGAGATTGGCATTGCCCATGATCACGAACGCCCCGTCCGGGGGCGTGCCAAGCCCGCCATCCAGTACCACCTGCCAAAGCCGGATCTCGTCTGCGTTGCGCAATCCGTTGCGATCCTCGGGACCGTCAAACACCGGCGGCCCGGCAGCGAAAAGCATCAGCGTCACCCGCTGCCCCTCTGGCCCGACAATCGGCACCACCCAGGCCCCGTGCGCGGACAAAAGCTGCACCGCCTGCGCCGTTTCGGACGGGAAGGGCGCGCCATTTATCTCTGGCAAAACCGCGCCCGGCAGATCACGCCACAACACGCCGCTGAAATCCTGCACGCCGTCCGGCGCCACGGGCCAGCGCGACAGCAGCACCATACCGCCTTCCCCTCGAAACCGTCCGAAACCCTGCGCATCGCGTGGCCCATGCGCCCGCCCGTCGCCATCAAGATCCACACCGCTCGGCACGCCCGCATTCTGCGACAAAGCAAAGACATGTGGGTACGTCACACCAGCCTGCGCCAACACATCCCGCAGCGCTCGTGCCCCGTGCAGCCGATAGTCGATATCCACCCCTTGAAGGAACAACACGTCCGGCGCCACCGATGCGACCACCTCGGCGATTGCGTCCACTTGCGGATCGCCCCGCAGGATGTCGCGCAGCATCAGCCCCGGCCCCTTGCGGGCCAGTTCCACGTCATATGTTGCCAGCCGCAGCCCCTCGGCCCCGGCGGGTGCGCCCCAAAACAAGCACAGGAAAAGGATCAGGCGGTTTGCAAGGCCCTTGCTGCGGCATAGGCGCGACGCCGGTTGTCGCGGATCATCTCGGCCACGCGGGTCATCGCCATGCCCCGCATGATCAGACTTGCCGGAATGAAGGCCCATGCGCTTATCGTCCAGATCAAGGTCATCGGATCGTCGAGATAAATCGGATCCACCAGATCGGACATCATCTGAACCACCGCCGGGATCAAGAATGGCATCAGAAACCCTAACGCAATGTTAAGACGGCCATCGCGCTGCAACCGGGGCAGCACATCGCCCCCTGCCGTAGGATCGAACAGCGGCAGGTTGACCCAGACATTGAACGCCCCGTTGCGCGCCGGCCATCCAAGGATGCGCACATAGAAATAGAACACCATCAGCGCGATCATCGAGATCAGGTAGGAAAGACCGGACGAGGTGCGCACGGCTTCGATCAATTGCGGTGACGCATTGTCGGGCAGCATGATCACCATCAGGCGCACCGGTGAATACGGGAAATCAATCGCGTTGCCGACCACGATCCCCAGCGTATGCAGGAACGACGTAAACGCATTGGGCGCATATTGCCCGCGCGCGATCACCGACAGGCAGAACACCGCGAAAAAGATCGCCAGAAACCGCAGACGGTTGAATGGCGACGCGTAGCGGAATTCGATGATCGACGGATAGGTCGAATAATACTCGATAAAGACGAGACAGCCGGAAAACAGAGCGAACAGCAGCACGATTTCAATCGCGTCGGGGCTTACATTGGGGAGGATCAACGCCGGGGTTGCAAACAGCAACGCCACCAACAATGCCCGCGTCAAGGCGCTTACGATTTTTCCCAACACTGCCCTTTTCCCTTCAAACTGGACGCTCGCGATACGTTGCCGCGATCTTTTTCCAACTTGATCCCGCCTGCTCAGACGGGGGCGCCTCATTCTTGCCTTAATCTTGCCGCCTTTCGCTGTCGCGCTCAAGGTTTACTTTGGATCAGGGTTAAGAAGTCGTCGCCTGTCTTGGTGACTGGTGCGCGAATGCATCAATTCGGAACGAAAAAATGCAGCAAAGCCAATGCGCTACAAGATGTGGTGTCCTACATGGGGCGGGACACCATTGCCGACAGGCTTTTGCGTGCGCTTACACTCAATTGAGGCAGTGCAAAAGGATGCGCCCTATTTCTGCCACATTTTGGACCCGACGCCGCGATCCGCCACATTTGAGGACGCCGGTTTGCACCGCGCGACGGCCCCTGTCGCTACGCTGTTTCGGCGCCATGTTCGGTCGCGGGCCCATGCGCGTCCATGTCAAACCCGATTGTCTCTGCAAACCGGGCCATGAATGACCCGGCCATTGGTCGGACCTGCTTGTGATGCCTGCGAATTCGCGAGGTGTAGATATGAACGGCCATGGTTTGATCGTTCAGCCAGGGTTCCACCCCACCATGCGGATTGAAATAGACATCTGCCAATGACCACGGCAGCGGGTTCAGGATCTGGTAAGGCAGCACATGCCCGTCTTCGCCGTGTTTGGGCAACATATGGGTCAGGGCTTTTGGCCCGACGACATTGGGTGCAAGACGGCAGGCTTCGTACAGCGCCAGCTCTGGCCCAGCCTTGCGCGCCTTGCCCTTGAACCGATGAAACAACCAGTCTGGCACAAAGGACGGATCGTCAAAACTGCTGATCAGTTCGTTGAGCGTGGGCGAGCTGTCCGGCAGCATCAGAACCGCGCCATTGATCCAGCCACCATGTTCATACCCCACAAGATAGCCGTCCCGCGGCACAAAAGGCCGCACACACAGGATGTCCGTGTCGGCCCAGATCATCCGGGCCTTGCGGATCATGTGCAGACGAAAGAAATCCGAAAACACCGCCGGGCTGACATGAGTCAGCAACGTCTCCGGATAGTCCCAAAGCTCCCGTGCCGGAACGAGCGAAAGTCCGGGGAGTTTGGGGTCCTGAATCGTGTCGGTATGAAAAAGTGTCACCGGGTGGCCCGCATGCAGCAATGACTGCAGGGACATCCTGGCAATCCAGTTCAGCTCCGGCCCCACCCAGACCGTGCCGACCGGGAGCAAATCATTGCTTTGCATATCAGCTTTGCTCCCGGTCATGTCTTTTTAAGGATCAGGCCCAGGGGCGCTCGATCTGGGCCTTGGCTTCAAAGGCGTCGATGGATGCGGCCTTCTCCATGGTCAGGCCGATATCGTCCAGTCCGTTGAGCAGGCAATGCTTCTTGAACGGGTCCACGTCGAACGGGATCACCTCGCCGTCCGAGGTGGTGATTTCCTGTGCTTCCAGATCGACGGTCATGCGGGCGTTTTCGCCCTTTTCCGCGTCTTTCATCAGGATATCGACCTGCTCTTGCGGCAGCACGATCGGCAGGATGCCGTTCTTGAACGAGTTGTTGAAGAAGATATCCGCAAATGAGGTCGACACGATGCACTTGATGCCAAAATCGGCAATCGCCCATGGCGCGTGCTCGCGGCTCGACCCACAGCCAAAATTGTCGCCCGCGATCAGGATCTCGGCATTGCGATACTGCGGCTTGTTGAGCACGAAATCAGGGATCTCTGTGCCGTCACGGTTAAAGCGCATCTCGTCAAACAGGTTCTTGCCGAACCCTGTACGCTGGATCGACTTCAGGAACACCTTGGGGATGATCATGTCGGTGTCGATATTCACAAGCGGCATAGGCGCCGCGATACCGTGGAGTTTTTCAAACTTTTCCATGGGACTATTCGTCTCCTCTGAGTAGGTCGCAGTTTCTTGCAACCATTTCTGTGTAGGCAAGCATTCTTCCGGCGGCGTCTGTAGGAAAAGGACCAAAGTCATCTCTCACAGACTGATTGGCAGTTGAGTAGATCTTTCCTAGAGAAAAATCGGTCGAGCCTTCATCCATGTTCCAGGAAACCGCTACTGGAAGCCGTTTCGCGATACTTTCAGATACCAATCCGTTTTCTTTGGCTTTAAAAAACCGTCTGCCGGCTGCCATGCCTAATTCTAGATAGTGTTGTTCCTTCTCTTTTTTTGCCGCCATGCCCGCGAACACCGAACATGTGAAATACGCATAGGTAAGCCTCGCGTCTTCAACGGTCTCTTGCTGTGCAAAGCTGGTGGTCGCCAGCCCGCACAGCAAAGGAGCAAGTGCGAAAGAGAAAAGTCTCATCAGATCAACTCACGCACATCCGTCAGCTTGCCGGTCAGCGCAGCCGCTGCGGCCATTGCCGGGGACACGAGGTGCGTGCGGCCCTTGTAGCCCTGACGCCCTTCGAAGTTCCGGTTCGAGGTCGAGGCGCAGCGCTCGTTCTCGCTGAGCTGATCGGGGTTCATCGCCAGACACATCGAGCATCCCGCAAGGCGCCATTCGAAACCGGCCGCCTTGAAGATGTCAGCCAGACCTTCTTCCTCGGCCTGTGCGCGGACAAGGCCCGAACCGGGCACGATCATGGCGCGCATGCCGTCCTTAATCTTCTTGCCTTTGACCACTTCGGCCACGGCACGCATGTCCTCGATCCGGCCGTTGGTGCAGGACCCGATGAACACTGTGTCGATCTCGATCTCGTTGAGCTTCTGACCCGGAGTCAGGCCCATGTACTCGATCGAGCGGCGCGCCGCTTCGATCTTGCCGCCGGTAAAGTCCTCGGGGTTCGGTACCACGCCGGTGATCGGCAGAACGTCCTCGGGGCTGGTACCCCATGTGACGACCGGCTCGATGTCTTCGGCGGCGATGGTCACGACCTTGTCAAAATGCGCGCCTTCATCCGTGTAGAGCGTTTTCCAGTATTCCAGAGCCTGTTCGAACGCCGCGCCCTTTGGGCTGTGCGGACGGCCCTTGACGTATTCGAACGTGGTCTCGTCCGGTGCGATCAGACCGGCGCGGGCGCCGCCTTCAATGGCCATGTTACAGACGGTCATGCGGCCTTCCATGCTGAGATCGCGGATCGCTTCACCGCAATACTCGATCACATAACCGGTGCCGCCGGCGGTCCCGGTCTCGCCAATCACGGCCAGCGTGATGTCCTTGGCGGTCACGCCCGGCTTCAGCTTGCCGGTGATCTCGACCTTCATGTTCTTCGATTTCTTCTGGATCAGAGTCTGGGTGGCCAGCACGTGCTCCACTTCCGACGTGCCGATCCCGTGGGCCAGCGCGCCAAATGCGCCGTGGGTGGCCGTATGCGAGTCGCCGCACACCACGGTCATACCGGGCAGGGTCCAGCCCTGTTCCGGACCAACGATGTGCACGATGCCCTGACGCACGTCCGAAACGGGGTAATAATGCACTCCGAACTCCTTGGCGTTCTTGTCCAGCGCCTCAACCTGAATGCGGCTTTCCTCGGTCATCTGGCTGGGGTCTTCACGGCCCGCGGTGGTCGGCACGTTATGGTCCGGCACGGCAATGGTCTTTTCCGGGGCGCGCACCTTGCGGCCCGCCATGCGCAGCCCTTCAAAGGCCTGCGGGCTGGTCACTTCGTGAACAAGGTGACGGTCGATATAAAGCAGGCAGGTGCCGTCCTCGGCCTCGTGGGCAACATGGGCATCCCAGATCTTGTCATAGAGTGTTTTGGGGGACATCGGTCCTCTCCATTTCTTTTACATTGGCTGATATGGCTTCGCAGGTATGGCACGCGAAAAGGCGCGCCGCGCGCTCATAGAGCGGCGATGACGGATTTCGACTGACCAAAAAAGCGCCAGGGCAAAAAGGCGCGGTCGTCAATGTCATAGATGCGTTTCATGGCCCCGCCATACACCGCCTGCGAGATTCCTTCAAGCGCGGCTTGCAGCGTTGCAAGATCATTGCCCAGCCCGCCCAAGCCGTGCAACATGGGTTCAATGGAAGAAGAAATCGCAACCGGCACCGAAACCACCACAGCCGACGCACAGGCGGATGCGCTCAACCGCACCGCCGGGGCCGCGCGCGAGGTTGATACGCCGGCCCCTGACACTGAAACCACGCAGATCGTGCTGGGTATCTGGGACCAGGTGAGAGGTTTTCTCGAAGACCTGCTACGCCCATGGAATGCCTATCAGGTGGCCATCGCGCTCGGTCTCGTCGCGCTTTCCTTCCTGATTGCCCGCACCCTGCAGCCCCGGCTCTATGACTGGCTCAAGACCCGCGAAGGCTGGGCCAAGTGGCGCTACCGATACGCGATGATGATCTATCGGCGCCTGCCGCTGGTGGTGTTCGTTGCGATCACCTGGCTCACGGTGCTGGTCATGCGCGAACTGACATGGCCAAGCCGATCTTACCTGTTGGCGGTGCTGGCCAATCTCGGGACGGCCTGGCTTGTCGTGGTGCTGGTCGTGCGTCTCGTTCAAAACTCCGCCTTGCGCAGCTTCTTGCGCTACGGCGCCTGGGCGTGGATCACGATTGTCATCCTTGGCCTCTCGCAAGAGGCGATGCAGCTCATGGACAGCATCGCCATTGAGATAGGTGATTCCCGCCTCACGCTCTGGATGGTGATTCAGGCGGCGCTGATCCTCGGGCTGACCTTTGCACTGGTGCGGTTCCTGTCGCGCCAGACCGCCAACCGCATCCGCTCCAACGAAGATATCTCGCCCTCGATGCAGGTGCTTTTTGTCAAGTTCCTGCAGGTGCTACTCTACGGCGCGGCCTTCTTCATCGGCCTGCGCACTATCGGCTTTGACCTGCGCGGGCTGGCGTTTCTCTCGGGTGCGATTGGTGTCGGCATCGGTTTCGGCCTGCAAAAGGTGGTGTCCAACCTTGTCTCGGGCGTCATCATCCTTTTGGACAAGTCGATCAAACCCGGCGACGTGATCTCTCTGGGGGAAACCTTCGGCTGGATCAATTCGCTCTCGGCCCGCTACGTCAGCGTGGTAACGCGCGACGGCAAGGAATACCTGATCCCGAACGAAGACCTGATCACCGGGCAGGTGGTGAACTGGTCCCATTCCGACACCTATGTGCGGCTCGATATTTATTTCGGGACCGCCTATGACGATGACCCTCACGCGGTGCGCAAGATTGCCATCGAAGCTGCCAAAGGGGTCGACCGGGTTCTGAGCTTTCCCAAGACGCCGGTTTGCCACATTGTCGGCTTTGGCGACAGCAGCGTGGATTACATCCTGCGTTTCTGGATCGAGGACCCGACCGGCGGGCTGACCAATATCCGCGGTAACGTGTACCTGGCCCTGTGGGATGCGTTTCAGGAAAACGGCATTTCCATTCCCTTCCCGCAGCGCGAAGTGCGGATGCTGGGGGAGGAAAACGCCACTGGCCCGGAAACAAGCCCGTAGGGCACCGGGCCAACGGCGGACCGGCCCCATGGGCCGCCGTTTTCTCAAGGGGGGCATGCCGCTCAAATCACGCATGTATTCCTCGAGATAAAACGCTACCGATCTTGCGGTGCAGCGGCGCGCCCCGGTCCGCCGCTGGCCCGTCTGGTGATCCATCGCGCCGCAAACCCTGCGTCTTTTGGCAACAATCGGCTCGCAGCCTCTTGCCTTTCATTGAGAAGTGCTATTGACGGTGCTATCTTGAAAATACGCCCGGCACCGGGGCATTGCGGTGCGTTGCAAGGAGGGCAGGAATCTGTCTCTGAATACGGATGTGGCAAATGCTGCTGAAGAAGGCGCGGCCATGACGACCGCCCAGTCCGATACGACAAGCGAGCAACTGCTTGCGCGTATCCTTACCTCTCTCGAAGAAGACAAGGCCGAAGACATCGTGCAGATTGATCTGCGCGGCAAGTCGTCGATCGGGGATTACATGGTGGTCTGTTCCGGACGTTCGTCCCGCCAGGTGGCCGCTATCTCTGAAAAGCTGGTGGAACGGCTCAAGGCCGAGTTTGGCCGTGGGGCCAAGGTCGAAGGCAAAGAGACCGGCGACTGGGTGTTGATCGACACCGGCGACGTGATCGTGCATGTCTTCCGTCCCGAAGTGCGCGAGTTTTACCAGCTCGAAAAGATGTGGCTTCCGGCAGGCACCGCCTGATCGGCTGACATCAAGGCGCAACCGCGCGCGGGAGAGAGTATGGCACTGAAGGTGCATATCTGCGCCGTTGGTCGGCTGCGGTCCGGCCCCGAGCGCGAGTTGCTTGACGATTACCTGACACGATTTGACCGGACCGGCCGGGCGCTGGGCCTTGGCCCCGTTGCCGTGCACGAGGTCGAAGACCGCAAGGGCGGCGGGATGTCTGCCGAGGCAGGTCTCCTCTCGGGGGTGATCCCGCGCGGCGCGGTGATCTGCGCGCTGGATGAGCGCGGCAAGCTGATGTCCTCGCCCGATTTTGCCAACATGCTGGCAGGCTGGCGTGACGAGGGGCGCGGGGATCTGGCCTTTGTCATCGGGGGCGCGGATGGCATTGATCCCGCCTTGCGGGCTCAGGCCGATGCCAAGCTCAGTTTTGGTAAGATGGTTTGGCCACATATGCTCGCCCGCGTGATGCTGGGCGAGCAGCTCTACCGCGCGGCCTCAATCCTTGCCGGCGCCCCCTATCATCGCACCTGACCAATTTCCCTTATCAAAAGGTTAAGTGCGTTCCTGTCACCGGGGCGTTATTTGGGCGGGACGTTTTCCATACCGACGCGATACCGATGAAATACCGACGTAATACCGACACGCGATTCGATGGGGTCAGCCGTTGTTAACCATTGCGTGCCTCAGTCGACTTCCCGCAGCAGGGCTTCGCGTGATTGCGACGCAAACTCCCGTCGCCAGAGCACGAATACCGTGATCGCCGTCCCGGTCATCAGGGCCGCCGCGCCAAACAACCACGCCGAAGCCGCCAGTCCGAAATAGACAGACCGCATTGCCCGGTTGAAGCTGCGCGAGGCGGTGATGTTGATCTCGGCGGCAATGTTGGCGCGTGGTAACGCCTTGGGATCGCTTGCATTATTCGGGACGGATGACATAACGACCGAGCAGTATCCAAAAAGCCGGTGCGCCCAGACGAACTTGAGAAAAGCGTTGGCGACGAAGATCAGCATGACGACGATCTTGAATTCCAGCAGGATCGGCTGCGCCTGAAGCGTGAAATCCCGCGCCACGCCGGCAAGCTGATCGGCATTGCCGATCAATGCCAGCCCGCCGCCGATGGCAATCATCGTTGCCGAGGCAAAAAAAGCCGTACCCTGCCGCAAGTTACCAAGAATCTGTGCATCAAAAACCCTCGGGTTCCGATCCAGAAACGCCGCCATCCACTCGCGCCTGTAATGCTCCATCAACCGCGAGACCGAGGGGCGGCGCGTTGGGGAATTTTCAATGAAATACCCTATACTGGTCCAAGCCACGAACAGCGCAGCAAAAGCAACGATATCCAGCGTGGAAAAAAGCGCAAAACGTTCGGTCCAAGTCATACCCGAACCCTAGCGCGACATATTGGGACTTGCCAGCGTCTAAAATTGGTTATAAAAACTTACCAATTAAAGCGAGGTAAGTTTATGGACATGCCAGCCCCCAACCCGGCCATCCTGTCGCGCAAGGCCCAGATCGTGGCCCGCCTGCGCAGCGTTCTTCCGGCCGACGCGGTGATCGACGACCCGGTCGAAACGCGTGCCTATGAGTGTGATGCGCTCACCGCCTACCGCTGCCCACCGCTGGCCGCCGTTCTGCCCGCGAGCACCGAAGAGGTGTCGGCGGTTCTGAAGATCTGCCACGAGGAAGGTGTTCCCGTGGTGCCCCGCGGCGCAGGAACATCGCTTGCCGGAGGCGCCATGCCGACCGAGGACGCGATTATCCTCGGGGTGGCCAGAATGAACGAAGTCCTTGAAACGGATTATGAAAATCGCTTCATTCGGGTGCAGACAGGGCGCACGAACCTGAGCGTATCCGGCGCGGTCGAGGAGGAAGATTTCTTCTACGCCCCCGACCCTTCGAGCCAGCTCGCCTGCGCCATCGCGGGCAATATTGCTATGAATTCTGGCGGCGCGCATTGCCTCAAATACGGTGTCACCACGAACAACCTTCTGGGCGTGAAAATGGTCATGATGGATGGCGAAGTTGTCGAGATCGGCGGCGCACATCTGGACGCGGCCGGACTTGATCTTCTGGGCCTCATCTGCGGCTCCGAAGGCCAGTTGGGCGTCGTGACCGAAGCCACCCTGCGAATTCTGCGCAAGCCAGAAGGTGCGCGCCCAGTGCTCATGGGGTTTGATAGCAATGAGGTCGCAGGTCACTGCGTCAGCGACATCATCAAGGCTGGTATCCTGCCTGTCGCCATCGAATTCATGGACCGCCCCTGTATTCGCGCCACCGAGGCCTTTGCCGGGGCGGGCTATCCTGATTGCGAAGCACTTCTGATTGTCGAGGTTGAGGGCAGCGAAGAAGAAATCGAAGCGCAGCTTGAGCGCATCATCGCGATTGCCCGCACCCACAATCCGGTTGAGCTTCGCGAAAGTGGGTCGGCAGAGGAAAGTGCCAAGATCTGGCTGGGCCGTAAATCCGCCTTTGGCGCGATGGGACAAATCAATGATTACATGTGTTTGGACGGCACCATCCCGGTGAGCCAACTTCCCCTGGTGCTGCGCCGGATTGGCGAGATGTCCAAGGAGTTTGGTCTCGACGTCGGCAACGTCTTCCACGCCGGAGACGGCAACATGCACCCGCTGATCCTGTTTGACGCCAACAAGCCGGGCGACCTTGAGAAATGCGAGGCTTTCGGCGCCGAGATCCTGAAGCTTTGTGTTGAGGTCGGCGGTTGCCTGACAGGTGAGCATGGTGTGGGGATCGAAAAGCGCGACTTGATGGTGACGCAATATGAACCGGGCGATCTGGAAATCCAGATGGCGGTCAAGGATGTATTTGATCCCAAATGGTTGCTGAACCCGGCCAAGGTGTTCCCCTTGGCCGCAAGCAACACACGCCGGATTGCAGCGGAATAGGGGGCTTTGCCCCCGTCGCGTAAACGCGACTCCCCCAAGGTATTTTGGACCATTGAGAAGATGATGAAACCTGAGAGTGAGGCCGAGCTGGCCGAGATGGTAGCAGCGGCCAAAGGGCCTTTGCGGATTGTGGGTGGCGGCACGCGCGACATTGGTGCACCGGTTGATGGCGATGTGCTGAGTGCGGCGGGCCTGTCCGGGATAACGCTTTACGAGCCGGGCGCTCTGACGTTGGTGGCCAGGGCCGGTACGCCCCTTGAGGAGATCGAAGCGGCGTTGGCGGCGGAAGGTCAGCGGCTGGGGTTCGAGCCGATGGACCACCGCGTTCTGCTGGGTACACAAGGCACACCAACGATCGGCGGTGTCGTGGCAGCCAATGTCTCTGGGCCGCGCCGTATCCAGGCGGGGGCCTGCAGGGATTCAGCGCTGGGAGTTAGGTTCATCGACGGCACTGGGCAAATCCTCAAGAATGGCGGACGGGTGATGAAAAACGTGACCGGCTATGACCTCGTGAAGTTGATGGCCGGGTCGTGGGGCACGCTGGGTGTGCTGAGCGAGGTGTCGTTGAAAGTGCAGGCGATCCCGGAATGCGTTGGCACATTGGCCTGGCGGGGTTTGGGGTGGATTGCTGCGCAAAAAGTTTTTGCAGACGCTTTGGGCTCACCGTTTGACGTGACAGGCGCCGCGAGATTGCCAGAGGGTTGGGGCAGCCCGGACGAGAAATCCTGGACGTTTGTCCGTGTGGAGGGCTTGGAGGAATCCGTCAATTATCGGCTTGGCAGGTTGCAAGAGTTAGTATCGGTGGAACCTGAAAAAATAGTAGTGGACTCCGATGAGAACGCAAAGCTTTGGCAGGCAGTACGCGACGTTGAACCCTTTGCCGGTAAACCGGGCAACGTCTGGCGCTGGTCGGTCAAACCAAGTGACATGATCAAAGTGACCGGGAAGTGGGATTTTCAGCACGTCGTTGATTGGGGCGGAGGTTTGGTGTGGTCTCTTGTTCCGGAGGACATTGATTTTCGGTTGAAATTGGAAGGGCTGGGGGGACACGCGACCCTCGTCCGAGCTTCAGACACAGTTCGGGCGGATGTGCCGGTCTTCCACCCGGAATCCTCGCCGGTCGCCGCACTTTCCAAAGGGTTGCGCGCCCGGTTCGATCCGCGCGGCATCCTCAATCCGGGACTCATGGGGTAAGCCAGATGCAGACGACCTTTACCGAAGACCAGCTCAAGGATCCCGGCATCCAGCGCGCCAACGAAATTCTGCGCGCCTGCGTGCATTGTGGGTTTTGCACGGCCACTTGCCCCACCTACCAGGTGCTGGGCGACGAGTTGGACAGCCCGCGTGGGCGGATCTACCAGATCAAGGATATGCTCGAAAACGAGCGTGATCCCGACCCCAAGACGGTAATGCATATCGACCGCTGCCTGTCCTGTCTGGCCTGTATGACGACCTGCCCTTCGGGGGTGCATTACATGCATCTTGTGGACCATGCGCGCGAGTATATCGAAGGTAAGTACAAACGCCCGTTCATGGACCGGATGCTGCGCTGGACGCTCGCACGTATCCTGCCCTATCCGACACGGTTCCGTCTGGCCCTTCTGGGGGCCAAGATCGGGCGCCCCTTTGCCTTTCTGATGCCGGATGCTCGGCTCAAGGCAATGCTGGAAATGGCGCCGAAGCATATCCCGCCGGTGAGCCGAAATGACGATCCGCAAAGCTTTGCGCCCGAACAGACGCGTAAAAAGCGCGTTGCACTGATGACGGGCTGCGCGCAGAAGGCGCTCAATACGGATATCAACGACGCCACGATCCGGCTTCTGACGCGGCTGGGCTGTGAAGTCGTGGTGGCCGAGGGGGCCGGGTGCTGTGGGGCCCTCACGCACCACATGGGCAAGACGGAAGAGAGCCATGCGACCGCGGCCAGGAACATCCGTGCATGGTGTCGCGAGATGGATGGCGCGGGGCTTGATGCCATCGTGATCAACACCAGCGGCTGTGGCACCACGGTCAAGGATTACGGCTTCATGTTCCGAAATGAGGCGCTGGCGACGGATGCCAGACGGGTAAGCGATATCGCTATGGATGTCTCGGAATTACTGATGACTCTGGATATGCCCGAAAGCGGGGACAAGGAAACCGTGGTGGCCTATCACGCTGCCTGTTCTCTGCAGCATGGTCAGCAGATCAAGACCTTTCCCAAGGATCTTCTCAAACGCGCCGGGTACACCGTGGTCGAGCCTGCCGACAGCCATCTTTGCTGCGGGTCGGCGGGGACGTACAACCTCATGCAGCCCGAAATTTCCAAACAACTCAAGGCCCGAAAGGTGCGCACGCTGGAGGCCAAGAACCCCGATATCATCGCGGCGGGCAACATTGGTTGCATGATGCAGATCGGCGGGGGAACAGACGTGCCGATCGTGCATACGGTCGAACTTCTGGACTGGGCCACAGGCGGCCCGCAACCCCCGGCGCTGACAGCCGAGGGCAAGCGGGTGCCGGAGATACCGATCTTGCGGTAACCGGACTGGGGCCAAAGCAGGCCACGCTGCTGCCCCATTTCCGCCCAGACCGGGTGCTAGGTGCTTGGGGAAGAGCCTACCGGAGGACGCGCTTTGGCCCGCATTCTGACCTTCATTGTCACGCTGTTTCTGGCAAATATTGCCTGGGCACAGGACACTTCCCTGCGCAGCCTGAACACGGGCGAGGACAGCAAGGGCTGGGGTGCGGTCGGGCGGCTGGAAATTGGGGGTCGGGGTTTTTGCACCGGCGCCCTGATTGCTCCGGACCTTGTGTTGACTGCTGCGCATTGCCTGTATGATCGCTCTACGGGCAAGCGTATTGATACAGAACAGATCGAGTTTCGGGCCGGCTGGCGCAACGGGCGAGCCGAAGCCTATCGCAGTGTGCGTCGGGCCGTGGTTCATCCGGAATACAACTTTGACCGCGCAGGTGGGGCCAAAAGAGTCATCAACGACCTCGCTGTGTTGAAACTCCACCACCCGATCCGCAACACGACGATCAAGCCCTTTGAGACGGCAGGACGCATTCGAAAGGGCACCAAGATCGGTGTGGTCTCCTATGCGGTGGGCCGCGAAGAGGCCCCTTCGTTTCAGGAAATGTGCCGCGTGCTGGGCCACCAGCAGGGGGTCTACGTCATGTCCTGCAATGTCGATTTCGGCAGTAGCGGTGCGCCGGTCTTTGCCTTTGAGAACGGTGAAACCCGCATTGCCTCGGTGGTTTCGGCAAAGGCAGAGATGGATGGCGCCAAGGTGTCTCTGGGCATGGGACTCGACGGTCCTCTTGAACTGTTGATGGCCGAGCTGAACAATGCCTCTGGCCCCAAGGTGCGCAGCATGTCAGTGCAAGAGGGGCGCCAGAGCACCGGTGCCAAATTCGTGCGTGCCAACGGGGGTTGAAACCCAAAATTTGCATCCCAAATCATGTGGTATCGGAACGCCGATGACCGGGTTCCGCTGAACTGGCCTGTCCGAAATGGAAGGCTGACAACTGGTATCGCTCATGATGGAGGATAACCCATGCGCAGTTTTGATTTTGCACCGCTTTACCGTTCGACCGTTGGTTTTGACCAACTTGCCAACATGATGGACCGTGTTCTGTCCAACGAAGTCGGACAGTCGAGCTACCCCCCATATAACATCGAAAAAACCGCAGAAGATGCCTATCGCATCTCGATTGCGGTAGCCGGTTTTGCCGCCGAGGACCTTGGCATCGAAGTCAAGGAAAACGCACTTGTCGTGACCGCGCGCAAATCGGAAGATGCCGAGGAAAAAACATATCTGCATCGCGGCATCGCCACCCGCGCATTCGAGCGCCGTTTCCACCTTGCCGATCATGTCCGCGTGACCGGGGCAAGCCATGTGGATGGCATGCTGCACATTGATCTGGAGCGCGAGATTCCCGAAGCGCTCAAGCCGCGTCGGATTGAGATCGCACGTGGCGATACCGCTCAGATCGAAAAAGACGTGGTTGATGCCAAGGCCGTCAACTGATCAAACAGGCAACCTGTGCATCGGCGCGCCGGTCCTCCGGCGCGCCTTTTGTTTGCGGGGTTGTTGTCTTGCCCGTGATCCGCCAATCTCCGACTGTATTTCCTGAACAAGGCAATGACTGTCGTGAACCTCGCCGCCCTCAAGTCCGCGAATTTCCGCACCTACGTATCGGGCAGCATCTTTGGCCTGCTTGCCATTTGGATGCAGCGCGTGACGGTGGGGTGGATCGCGTGGGATTTGACCGGATCATCAAGCTTTGTAGGTCTCATTGCCTTCGTGCAATTCGCCCCGGCCATTGTCTTGTCCCCGCTCTTCGGAGTCTGGGTGGACCGCGTCGATGTCAAGCGTGCGACGTTCCTGATCCAGTTGGTGAACTTCGCCGTGATGTTTGCCTTCTATGTTTTCTTTGCCGTTGGATGGCTGGCCCCGGTGACGATGATCGTGCTGACGTTGATCTCAGGCATCGCTCTGGCGGCCAATCACCCGATGCGTATGTCCTTGGCCCCGCGTCTCGTGCGGCGGGAGCTGGTCGGGTCCGTGGTTGCCATTGTCGCGATCAATTTCAACGTCGCGCGGACCTTGGGGCCAGCTATCGGCGGGGTCATGATCGGAACAATTGGCGTAGCCACCACGCTTCTGGTTCAGGCGCTTCTGTTTCTTCCTTTTCTTTTCGCGTTGCTGCGGCTTGAGGTTCGTCCACGCCGGGACACGGCAACTGACCCCGGTTCTTTTTTCGAAGCGCTGCGACAGGGTCTTGCCCATGTGTGGCGCACACCAGTGATCTGGCGCGCCATTGTGATTGGTGGTGCGCTGGCCACGATTGCGCGTGGAGCGCTGGAGATTCTGCCTCCGCTGGCGGATGGCGTGTTCCAAAGGGGGCCAGAGGGTCTCGGAGTTTTGTTGACGGCGACAGGGTTGGGTGCAGTTGTCGGAGGGTTTTTCAAAGCGGCATTGCCGCCGCAAGCGCCGGGTCGTATTCCAAACATCACGATCAGCGCTATTGTTGTCGGGTTGTTGATGGTTTCGGCGCTGGGCGCGGCTCCGGGCTGGATGCTTGCACTGACGGTCGCTGCTGCCATCGCTTTTGTCACCACTTTGTCTGCAATTTCAATGCAGACGGCCATCCAGATGGAACTGGAGGACGACATGCGCGGCAGGGTCATGAGCCTTTGGGCGGTTGTTGTCGCGGGTGGCTCGGCAATCGGGGCTTGGGCTCTGGGGGTGCTGGCCGACCTGATCGGCTTTCAGGAAACACTGTTTTGGGCGGGTATTTTGTCAGCTGCCGGATTAACTTTGTACCTGGTTATCTCTCACCGTCGCGCTTAGGAAACCGGGCCGTCAGGGGGATGTTAACGTTCTTGTCCTAGGATGCATCTATTGTGACTGCGATTTTGGAATACCATGACCCCGGAACAGATCGCCATTGTTCAGAAAAGTTTTCAGAAGGTGTTTCTGCAGAAGGCCGAAATCGCCAATGCCTTTTACGAGCATTTGTTCGCTTCGATGCCATCTGCGCGCGGCATGTTCCAAAACGACATGCAGCAGCAAAAAGAGATGTTTGCGACTATGTTGGTGATGACCGTGCGCCTTCTCAATCGTCAGGACGAGTTGGCCGAAGTCGCAAAACGGCTTGTACTGGTGCATGGCCGTTTCGGTGTTACGAAAGATCAGTTCTTGCTTGCGGGTGACGCAGTCGTGCAGGCGTTACGCGATGTTCTGGCCGAAGAGTTCACACCCGAAGTGGATGCGGCTTGGCAGCAGGCCACGCAGGAGCTGGTGTCCCGCGTGGCCGTGATGTTGCCGGATTAGACCGACATGCAGATGTATTTCATTTCCAGATAGTCTTCGATGCCATGATGACTGCCTTCGCGGCCGAGCCCGGATTGCTTCACGCCGCCAAAAGGGGCCACCTCGGTTGAGATGATACCGGTGTTGACGCCGACGATGCCGTATTCCAGCGCCTCGGCCACCTTGTAAACGCGGCTGAGATCATTGGCGTAGAAATACGAGGCCAGCCCGAAGATCGTGTCATTCGCCATTGCGATGACCTCGTCTTCGTCCTCGAACTTGAAGAGCGGCGCCAGCGGCCCAAAGGTCTCGTCCGTGGCAAAGGCCATGTCAGTTGTTGCGCCGGTGACGATCGTAGGCTGGAAGAATGTTCCGCCCAGTTCCGAGGGGTTGCCGCCAAGGATGACTTCCGCGCCTTTCGCCGTTGCATCAGCGATATGCTCCTGCACCTTCACAACCGCCTCGGCGTTTATGAGTGGCCCAAAGATCGTGCCTTCATCAAGCCCGTCGCCGACTTTCATCGCGGCGACGCGCGCCTTGAGCTTTTCGGCAAAGGCGTCATAGACCCCGGCCTGCACATAGATGCGGTTGGCACAGACGCAAGTCTGACCGTTGTTGCGGAACTTGCACAGAATCGCGCCTTCGACAGCCGCGTCCAGATCGGCGTCGTCAAACACGATGAACGGTGCGTTGCCGCCCAGCTCCATCGAGCACTTCATCACGCTGTCTGCAGCCTGACGCAGCAGAATGCGACCGACCTCGGTGGATCCTGTGAAGGTCAGCTTGCGCACGGCGTCGTTCTCGCAGAACTCCTTGCCGATCTCGCTTGATCGCGACGATGGAACGATATTCAGAACGCCAGCGGGAATGCCCGCGCGCTCGGCCAGAACGCCGAGCACGATTGCCGAGAGCGGTGTCTCGGCTGCCGGACGTGCCACAAAAGAACACCCTGCCGCCAGGGCGGGTCCCGCCTTGCGGGTGATCATGGCATTGGGGAAGTTCCATGGCGTGATTGACGCTGCCACCCCAATAGGCTGCTTGATCACCGTAATGCGCTTGTCACGCTGATGGCCGGGAATGGTTTCGCCATAGATACGCTTGGCCTCTTCGGCGAAAAACTCGATGAACGACGCGCCATAGGCAATCTCACCGACGGCCTCGGCCAGCGGTTTGCCCATTTCAGCGGTCAGGATGATGCCAAGGTCCTGCTGGTTTTCCATCATCAGGTCGAACCATTTGCGCAGGACAGCCGCCCGCTCTTTGCCAGTCCACTTGGCCCAGTCCTTCTGAGCGGCTTCGGCCTGCGCAATCGCGCCTGCGACCTGTGCGCGGCTGACGTCGGCAACTTGCGCCACAATGTCACCGCGCGCGGGGTTGGTGACGTCAAAGGTTGCGCCTCCCTCGCCATCAACCCACTTGCCACCGATATAGGCGCGCGTTTCCAGCAGGCTGGGATCGTTAAGAAGGGATTTGAGATTAGTCACGGTATCAAGCATTCTGACCTCCCGAAGTGAGCTTTGGTCTTGGCAGATCATTTTTGATCAAATTTGTCCAGTCAAGACTGATAACGTAAATAGACAACATGCCAAGGATAATCGGTCAATGAATCTTGACGACGACTATGCGAACGCAGCCTACATCGCGAACGCGGACGCGTTCCCGTCTATGTGGGAAAAGAAGGCCAAAGCCTTTCGAGCGGAAACCGACGCGCGCGAAGCGTTGCCCTATGGCGCTGGCACGCGGCACAAGTTTGACCTGGTTTTGCCGTCTGGGGTACCGGTAGGCCTGTTCGTATTTGTGCATGGCGGTTACTGGCTGCGATTTGATCGAAGCTACTGGACGCACCTTGCCAGAGGCGCCGTCGACCGTGGTTGGGCAGTAGCCATGCCCTCGTATAGTTTGGCGCCTCAGGCACGGATTTCGGAAATCACACGGCAAGTCGCGCGGGCGATTGACGTGGCCGCAGGCGAGGTGGACGGTCCAATCGTTTTAGCCGGACATTCCGCGGGCGGGCATCTGGTCGCGCGCATGGCCTGTCCCGGCGTTTTGCCCGACGCTGCCGCAGACAGATTACAGCAAATCGTGCCTATCTCGCCCGTGGCGGATCTGCGCCCGCTGATGCAAACTTCGATGAATTCCGAGCTCAAGCTCGATGATGCCGAATGCTTGGCGGAAAGCCCGTCCTTGCTCAAGCCGCGAACGGGTGTCCCGGTTACGGTCTGGGTGGGCGCGCGGGAACGCCCCGCGTTTCTGGATCAGGCGCGTTGGTTGTCCGAAGCATGGGGGTGTGATCGTTTTGTTGCAGGCGAAAAACACCACTTTGACGTGATCGACGTGTTGGAGAATCCCAACAGCGCCTTGTGCCGAATGCTGTTCCCGAACTAAAGCTTACGGAAGCAAGGCAAGGTGTCTCCTTCCTGAGGCTTGGCATGATAAACGCCCCGTGCAATCGCGCGGGCGAGGCAGGTTGCGGCGGCATGCCCGAGCCAGAGACTATCAGCAATTGGATCGGCGAGTGGTCTTGCATCCGTCGACAGCGCAAAAATAAGGTCTCCGTCCATTGGCGTATGCGCGGGCACCAATGCGCGTGCCATGCCGTCATGGGCGGCGGTGGCCATGCGCGTACATTGCGCTTGGGTAAGAACTGCATCGGTGGCGACGATAGCGATGGTTGTGTTGTGGGCGCTGAGTTTTGTGTTTGGCAAGTCGCCCGGCGCTTGGGAAATGCAACCATGCCCGCCGAACTCAGCTCCGAGTTCCCAAGGCGCTGCCCAGAAGCGGGTGCCATCCGGTGATGCATCGCCAAGGGCGTTGACAGCAACCAAAGCGCCGACAGTGTGACCGGAAGGCAAAACCATTGAAGCCGAGCCGAGGCCTCCTTTATGAGAGGCAAGAGTTGCCCCGGTTCCGGCGCCCACTGTCCCAAGGTCGAACTGCTCACCCGCGTTTTCAAGCGCTGAGACCCCGAGCGCGCGATAGGGGTTCTCCGGCCAGTCCTTGTCGCCCCCGTTCAGAAGGTCGAACAGGATCGCTCCCGGGACAATCGGCACGACCTGTGATCCTGCAGCAAATCCCCGCCCCTGGGCGCGCAGTGAATCTACCACTCCGGAAGCAGCATCCAGCCCAAAGGCCGACCCCCCCGACAGCACAAGCGCGTCCACCTGCTGAACGGTTTTGTCAGGTGCCAAAAGATCGGTTTCCCGGGTTCCCGGTGCACCGCCCATAACACTCACTCCGCAAGTAAATGGGGCATCAGCCAGCAGAACCGTACTTCCGGTCTTGATCTTGTCATTCTGGGCATTGCCAACTCTGAGCCCCTCGACATCGGTGATGAGGTTGCGCGGTCCAGCTTGCATGGGAGTGCCTTTCTTTTGTCCGAGCAGCAGCTTATCGCGCTGAGTTTTGGGGACAAGCGACACAGACACAAGGTGGTGGTGTCTAACCATGCGTCCAAGATGTCTGTTTTCCTGTACTTTCTTTTGTCCTGCGCATTTGCAACACTTGACGCAAATCGCAGGGCGGGAGGATGTAAACAGGCGTAACATTTCCCATATGTGACCCAACCGTTTGATAATTATGGAGTGTTTTATGGCTGATTTTGATGCCCAGGTTCGCGAATCTCAAGAACAAGTCGCTGCAGCGCAGGCGAAGATTGCCGAATTAACCAGCCGGATCGAAACCGCGCGGGCCAAGATGAAAACCGGCGATGACATTGCGATCGACATTGAAAACGCCACGCTTGACGATGTTCATGCACATACCGAAGTCATGAACGCCAATATCGCCGAGCTGATCATGGGGCTGGACGATGTGACTTCGGCGTTTTCCAAGGACTTCGACGAGATGCGCGACAAAACCGGCTGGGAAAGTTTTGTAGGCATTTTCAGCCGCGCCAAATCGGAATCGATGCGTCAGGACCGGATTCGGACGGCCAACATCGACGACAAGCTGCAGGACCTGATCGCCAAGTCTGACGTGATTACATCCCTTCTTGAAAACCAGTTGGGTGTTCTGAACGAGCAAAAAACCAAGGTCGAAACAAACCTGACCGAAACGCTGGACGAGCGGGAAGCGACAGTCGGGGCGTTGGAACAGGTCAAGGCCGAGATCGTGGCCATGGACCCCAAGATCATCGAGCTTGAGAACAAGATTGCGGTTGAACAGGACGCTGCGGCGCGCACCCAGTTGGAAAGCGAACTGGCGGCGTTGAACAACAAGTACAATGAGCTGGTGCAAGACGAGCAGGTCAAGCTGGCCAAGTCGCAGACTCTGGAACGCTACATCGAGAAGGGCAAAACCTGGATCGATTCGCTGCAGAACCAGGCTGCGACGCAGATGGTGCTGATCAACAAGTTGCAGACGGACACCAAGCAGCGCGTGGTTCTGTATGATGCGCTGACCAAGTCGCTGAAAACGGCTCAGCAACAGGATGTGGCGCACAGGATCAACGAGATCGGCGTAGAGACCGACAAGGAGGCGCAGGCATCGATGGCCGCCATTGGCACGGCGACGAACCAGCGCATGGCCGACATGATGGAGGCCCACGAAGAGCATATGGTTTATGCCCGCGATGTTCTGGAAGCCAAAGCCAAGGCGGATGAGCGTTTTGCACGCCGGTTCCAGAAGATTGTCGATAAGCACGATAAGAACCTTTATGGCGCCTGACGGAAACCTGCCCTCATGACCCAAACGGAGTCTTCTGCCGATCACAAGGCGCTGATGGATACCCATGCGTCGCGCAGGTATTTCCAGAAGTTCGAGCGGATTACCCAGCACCTTACTCAGGTGGCCGCTGCGCGGGCTGCCGAGGGGGAGCTGAGTGATCTCGATGTGGCCGTGATCACGCGATACCTGACCGCGATCAGCTATACGTTTCGTGCTTTGAGCATGAAGTATCTGCTGGTTGGGCGGGAAACCGGCAAGTTCTTTGGCTCTCTTTCGATGGATGTGGTTGAAAGCGGGTTTCCGGTGTTCAACGAATTGTTGGTGATGGCCAACGACGCGCAACAGGCGCAGACCCATCTGCGCAATATGCCCTCAAGCGAAGATCTCAAGGACCAGATGTTGCGGGTGATCATTGGCGAGCGCGAGATACCGACCAAGCTGCAGTTCGCAATGTCTCAGAGGCTCTACTATGAGGAATTGCTTAAGGGAGAGCTGTTCTGGGCGCAGAACCATCCGCAGGTGGAATGGGTCGAAAACTTTGATGATCGGCGCCGGTTTCTCGTGCATTGGGCAGCCTATGACAGCCAGGTGAACCTGCCGACCATTTACCTTTTGGAGGTTGAAGACAGCGGGCGCACCACGTTACCCAAAGACGAGCGGCGCTGGCCTGAAGTGCAGGCGCATCTGATGGCGCAATCGTTAGGTGGTTTGAAGCTTGTGACCATCGCCAAGGGGTTCGACGAGAGCTTTGACGATCTGCACCCCAAACGGCTGCGGCGCTATCATGTTGGGCCGATGTATTCGTCGGCCTACACGCGCCAGACCGGACCGATTCGGGAAGTTCTTGAACAAGCGCGGGCGCCCGAGGGGGACGACTGGACTTTGGCGTGGACTGTGGAAGAACTTTTGTCGGAGCGTGTCAAGGAAGAGCGCGCCGGCTGGTTTTCGACAGTGGAGCGCGAGGTGTTTGCTCTCGATCCGTTTTCGGGGCGGGGTGTGGACACCGGGGCGACCCGCATGGAGCGCGCGATCATCCTGCCGCAGCGCCCATTTCAGGCGTTGGAGGAGTTGTCACCACCCGGTTTTGCCTCTGTGCGCAAATACGTGGTGAGCCCGCTGGGGCGGGTGTTGAGCTATTGAATAATCCGCGGGAGGGCCATGCCTGCGGCTTGAGTATTTTTGGCAAAATGAAGAGTGGGGTTTAAGAGATGAGCCTGACAGCCGACCAGATGGAACTGCGCGAAGAGGACATTCGCAAGCACTACGATGCTGCGGTAGCTTTGCTTGACGGGTTTGACCACACGCCCCGCATTGCCAAAGGGAAGGAGGCGCCGACGCCGGAGCGCTCTGCCGGAATAGGGACACGGCGCCGGTTTCGGAGCACCACGCCGGGACTGGTGACACGTTCGACCGCGCGCCCGGAAGGGGTTCATTTGGTGGAACGGGTGGAATCCGTCGATGGGGACGATCCGTTGGTTTCGCCCCTTCAGGCCAATGCGCTGCATGATTTACGCCGGGCTTTGGCAATCGCGCTGGCCATTGGTGAGACGTTTTCCGAAGCATCAGGGTTGGGTGATCTCAAGCGGGACAATCTTGCAGGGTCTTTGGGTGCGGATCGTAAGGCCGAATTCTCTGAGCTTCTGACCGCCGAGGCATTGGCCGTTTTGCACGTGTTTGCCAATGCGACCGCTTTTTTGTTGGCGCCGCATGTCGGGGAGGTTTCGGTCGAGGTTGGTGAAGTGCAGGAAGTTTTGACCGACAACGCGCAACTGGCCCTGCATGGCGCCTTGTGGGAGTTGGATCAGGATATCGCTGCATTGGTCAGCGAAGAAGCGCGGCTGGTGCCTTGTGTCTGTGCCTTTGCCGAGCAGTTGATGGAAAAGGTCGCGCTCAGGGCGCAGACGGCGGGGCGGTTGGCGGCTTTTGCCAATGCCAGCTGGCGGGTTGAGGCGGACGACCTGACGATCAACGGCTTTACGCCAGCGCGGGCGGCCAAGGGGTCGACCCTGACCATGACGTTCAAGAAGCCCAACGAGGTGGTGGGCAACCATATCGCCAAGTATCAGGCGATGCGGCTTTCCAAGATGCTGATGGCCTATGACTTTGAGCGAAAGCTGAACCCATTTGCAGAGTTGGGCGGGTTTATCTTTACGTTCATGGGGGATGGCAAGCCGGGCACGGGTAAGACGACGCTGATCCAGATGATGGCCGGGTTGATCAACGAATACTGTCAGGTTGCGGGCTATCCGTTCCGCTATCAGAACCTCAGCACCGACAATATCGACAGCTATCAGGGCAAGTCGGGGCAGAATGCCAAGGCGTTTATCAACAACATCATCGATCCGATGGTGATCGGCTTTGGTACGATTGACGACATCGACCAGCTGGCGGGCAAGCGTGGCGACCGGCAGTCATCGGCAGGGCAGTTGGAGATCACGGCGGTGCTGATGGAGAGTTTTGCCGGGGCCAACACGGTGGTGCGGGGCAACTGCACCTTTGGCATGTTCTCGAACTATCCTGAGAACGTGGACGACGCCCTGCGTCAGCGGGCAGGGGCGCGGTTTCTTGTCGATGGCCCGCAGACGCGCGAGGATTACATCGACATCCTTGCCCTGTTGATGGGCAAAAATCACGACATCCCGCTTGGGGATCATGAGTTGTACGAGGCGCAGGCGATCCAGAAGGCGGTGGCCGCGTCGTTCGAAAGCCATTCCCGTCCACATGAAGTGGGTCTTTTGAACGTGTTTAACCGGGTGCATGACCAGATCGGCGAACTGGACACGATTGCCAAGCTTGGCACCTATCTCAAGGCGATCCAGCAGGCGGATGAGCGGTTTACGGGGCGCGCGATCAAGAACATCACGGACGCGGTCAAGGTGCGGGCGATGGATTTCGAACTGCCCGACGAATGGATGGAAGACCCAGAGTTATTCCTGTTCCAACCCTATGAGCGCAAGAAAGACATGATTTCCGCGCTGAGGGTGCCGATCACGGTGGAAATGGTGATCCAGGAGATCAACCGCTACGCCGATTCAGAGTTCCGCTATGCCGACAAGTCTGACGAAGTGGCGATTGAGGCCATGGTGCGGGATTTCGGACGGCAGGAAGAGGCGAAGAAGCGGTATTTGGAGGGGAAGAGGTGAGAATCCAAGACAGCGAACTTACGAGAATTGAGGTTTGCAAGGCTTGTCGAGATGCCATCGTGTTGTGCAACGAATTTGAAATCTGTGTCGCTAGTTTTCGGTGGTTTCCGACCAGAGGGTTTCCGGAAGCTTCGGAAGAAGATGTTCTAGTTTGGCAAAAAGATTATCTGCGAAGCAACAAAGCTGAATTGGAAAGGAGCGCTGCGCGCCTTCGGGCCCAACTGCAATACCTGCAGTTTTTGCTGAGAGTTGAAATTGATGAGTTCTATGGTTGGGATGAGGTTTTGAGTGTTTTGTCACGCGCACTGACGGCGTTTGACGAAGCTCATGATCCGACAAATTCCCAAGCAATTGATGACCTGTCTCGAAACTATTTGGATAAAGAGTATAACTATCCCTTTTCTAGCCCCTGGGATCAATCTGAGTTCAAGACCAGAATTGAGATAGTCGCAGAAAAACTTGTCCAAATTGGGATGGAAGGTACTCAATGAAACGCCTTATCCAACGCGGCCTGATGTTTGGTAATCTGATCGAGGTGGCCTCGCCGGTTTTGGTCGAGCGCTACAACCGGGCGCTCGATCATCTGACCGGAAAAACCACTGAACTCACAGATTTCCACATCGACATTTCCGGCTATTCCCCAGAGATCGGGGATGAGCTGGGCGATCATCTCTATCTCAACCATAACGGGGTCAATCGACAGTTCATCCTGCTCACTACCGAACAGAAAACCGCGCCGCTCTTGAATGCAAAATTCTCGAACAGCCGGGGCATTCTCAAACAGTTCATCACCGAGAACGAACCACAGCTTTTTGCTCTCGCCGCGCGGGATGCGGTGGCGGGGGAGTTGGTGAACTCAGTGTTTTCCGTCTCGGACCCAAAGCGCCTTTTCGACATTCGAAAGATCGAGGTCGAGGCGGACACCACCCAAGGCACGTTGCGTGATGCGGACGAGCTGGCCGGGATGGTGGATCGGTTCAAGGGCGAGGAGGATGCTTGGTTTGATGATGTGCTGATCGCGGACATGATCTCTCTTGCCAAGCGCACCGGGGATGTGACGCGCAATCCGGTGCGGCTCAAACACATGGCGTTTCAGCAGGACAATTTCTGGACCGCGCATTTTGGCGGGCTTTATGTGTTTCGGGGCCTCGCACATCCAGCGGTGATCGCGCGCGGGGACAAGGACGCGCTGGGCAAGTTGCCGATCAAGTATATGTTTGATTTCCGCGACCGTAACCAGATCGCGAAGTTCTTTGACTACAATGACTTGGTTGAACCCATCGTCAAGGCGCGGGGCATTGATGCGAGCGCCATCCTGCGGCAGAAAATGGACTTTATCGTCGTTGATGCGGCGCAGGAGGCCGGGGTGGACCTGACTGGGGCGACGCGGCGGGATATCCGGTCGCTGGCACGCAACCACGCAGAGCAATTACCGCCCGAGTATCACGGGCTCCGGGCTTTGGTGAACTGGGCTGAGAGTGATGGGCCGTGGCCCAAGATCAATAGCGACCACCCGGCCTATTTCTATTCCTTGCGCGCTGCGGACACACCCGACAAGGATCTGGTCAACATGCTGCTCGCAGAGCTTGCGCCCAAGGATGTGCGGCAGTTGTTCATCTGCCACAAAGAGGCGTTCTATGCCGCCTATGCCGGGTGGAGCGAGACGAAGAAATCCTATGTGGCCGATTTTCTGGACCGCGAATATCAGGTGGACAAGGCCGGTGCACGTGCTGCGCTTTTTGGGCATGATGCGCCGATGGAAGAACCTGTCTCGGCCATACGTGATGATCTTATTGCGCGCGTCGGTCCCTGGGGCGCGGTGAGGAGGTAGGCTATGTTTGCATTGCTGAGATTGATGGCGGTCGGGTTTGTCGTTCTGACGGTGGTCTACATTTGCCTGTCGCTTTATTCCCGCAGTGTTCGGCGGGGCAAGCTGGAGGCCGAATGGGACGAAACCCATGGCACCGGTGATCGCGAGCAAACGCCGGAGCGGGACGCGTTTATCGAAGAGGGATTGCAGGACTACGATGGGTCTCTGCGTCGCAAATTGATCTGGGGAGTTTATATCATCCCCATGACGCTGGTAACGGCGCTGATCTATTTCATGAATTTCCACTAAGGAGGACCACTGGGATGGTCTATGTCAAATGGGGTTTCTGGGGGCTGTTCTGGCTGCTGGTGGCGGCGTTCTTTCACTATACGCTGCCGCAGCACGATATTGCCCGGATCACGGATACCTACGAAAAGCGGATTGATTTCGGAGAGAACTCGATTTTCTGGGCGCAGCCGGATGCCAGCAATGCGACAGGCGGTGCGAACCGGGATGTGTTTTTCATTCAGACCAAGCGCCCGAATGGCAAGGTGATGGTCTATCGCAACGAGGATACCTCTGCCGGGTGGCCGCCCTATTTCAAGTTTGACACCTCTAATCTTCAGGCAGAAGCGGCGGATTTGAAATCCACGAGCGACAACCCGCGCTGGGTGGCGATCAAGCATTATGGCTGGCGCAACGAGTTCCTGTCGATCTACCCGAACGCGGTTGGGGTGAAGCCCGTCGAAAGCCCGGATGTGCGGATCATTCCGTGGATCAACATTATCATCCTGACACTGTTCTTTGCGCTGGTCTGGGCGGTTTGGGTGCGTTGGCGTCGCTTCAGGGCGGCGCGAATTGATCCGGTTCTGGAGGACATGGGCGACAGCCTTGAAGCCGCGGGCGATAGCCTTGCTGAAAAGCGGGGACGCCTTTCGCGCTGGCTGGATACTTGGCGCAGCAAGCCACGTAAGTGATTGGAAAGACAGAAAACGGGCCTTTTGGCCCGTTTTTTATCGCATCCCGTAGTAGAGGCCGACAGTGTGTTCAGCCTCGGCGAAGAACAACCAGCGGCAGATGGCGACGCCTGCGATATGGCAGAGCACAGCGAGCGCGGCGAGCCAATGGCTGAAGGACAGGGACAGCAGGAGAACCGGCAGCACGATCATCAGGGCAAAGCCAATAACGCGCAGCTTCTGGGCGTGCTTGCGGCCAATCACGAAGATGAATTCGCGCATCAGGTAGTTTGGTGACGTGTGGGGCGGGGCAAGTGAGCGCACCGTACCGCGATTGCCCAAGCCTGTGGCGGTGCCAAGATCTGTGCCACTTTGCGCAAAGGCGCGGTCGCCGCGCATCCACCACGCCAGTTGCACAAGGCCAGCCAGCAGTAACAGTGACACGCCAAATGTTACCCGTCCTGACAAAAGCGCACCGCCTGCGAGAGAGAGGCTTAGAAACAGGGCGGGGGTGAGTGGGGAATTCCACCGGGGGATCGTGGCCAGTTGGGTATAGATCATCGAGGTCGTGAAGACGGTTCCAAGCGAGAGCAAGGCGCCGATCCAGCCCAAGGGGGCGAGGTGCAGACCCGCAAAGACGAGGGCAGCGGCATAGACGGCCATGACGAGCAGGGCGGCGACGGCACAGATGCCTTCGCGGCTGAGCCAGCTTGTGCGCCACTGGCTGAGCGCGCGCCAAGCGCGTTCGGGATGGCCGAGATGAAAAGTTGAAGCGAGCAGGCCCCCCACCGAAAGTGCAAAGGCGATGGCAAAGAACGCGAAAGCCACCATGCCGGTCGGTGGCGTTGAATTAAGACCCAGCCAGAAGAGCAGACCAAAGCCTAACCCGGAAAGGGTTGTGAAAATGATAACGGACGGGGCGGGATGCATCAGACGGACCCTCCGGGCAGTTTATCAAGGGCTTTGTCGAGCCAGTTCAGGAAGCCCGAAGGCTCTTCGGCGACGGGGGTGAGGAGCGGAGCCAGCAGGCTTTGATCGTCCCAGCGGTCCTTTGCGCGCGGGGGTAGATACTTGTTGACCGGGGCCGTTCCAAGCTCCGGCATGAGGTCGATTCCTCCCCTTTGTTCAACGAGTTGCGACACTGCGCTGGTCGGGTCGGCGAAGTCTCCAAAGTGGCGGGCGCCGGCGGGGCAGGTGCGCACGCAGGCAGGTTCGCGGTCTTCTTTGGGCAGGTTTTCGTTGTAGATGCGATCCACGCAGAGGGTACATTTCTTCATGACACCTTCGGCCTGGTCCATTTCGCGCGCACCGTAGGGGCAGGCCCATGCGCAAAGCCCGCATCCGATACAGTGATCTTCGTTGACGAGCACGATCCCGTCTTCGCGGCGCTTGTAGCTGGCTCCGGTGGGGCAGACCGTGACGCAGGGCGCTTTTTCGCAATGTAAACAAGACTTTGGGAAGTGGATGGTTTGTGCCGGGCCGGTGTCGGGCTGTACCTCGTAGCTGTGGACGCGGTTCAGGAACGTGCCCATGGGTTCGTCGCCATAGGGGCGTTGATCCGAGAGGGGCGCGCCGTAGTTTTCGGTGTTCCAACCCTTGCAGGAGATCACGCAGGCGTGACAGCCGACGCAAGTATCAAGGTCGATCACAAGGCCGAGTTTGCGGGTGGTTTGGGTGGGCAGATCGGTCATTTTTGCGGTTCGGTATTGCGTCGGTATAACGTCGGTATTGCGTCGGTATTGGCGGGGATGGGGGCGCTGCCCCCGTCGCCAAGGGCGACTCCCCCGGGATATTTTTGGCAAAAGGAAGATGCGGGTTGCGTCATGTGCCAACCTTCCACTTGAGGGATTGCGGACCTGAGGGCACAGGGGGTTTGATCGGGTCGAAGGCGGGTTGGGCCTCGGTCGGGGCCGCGACTTTCTCGAGGTGGACGCGCAGGTCGAACCATGCGGCCTGTCCGGTGATGGGATCGGAATTGGCCCAGCGTAGCCCGTCGCCTTTGGCGGGCAGAAGCTCGTGGATCAGGTGGTTGAGCAAAAAGCCCTCGCGCGCCTCCGGGGCGTCTTCGGAGAGGGCCCATGTGCCCTTGCGCTTCCCGATGGCATTCCATGTCCAGATGGTATTTTCGTTCAGCGCCGCCTGATGGGCGACGGGGACGGTGATCTCGCCATGGGCAGAGGTGACGCGGGCCCAGTCGCCTTCTTTGAACCCGTGTTGCTGCCAAAGTTTGGTCGGCAGGTAGAGCGGGTTCCTGCCATGCAGTTGGCGCAGCCACGCGTTTTGTGTGCCCCAGCTATGATACATCGCCATCGGGCGCTGGGTCAGGGCGTGGATCGGGAACTGGTCGGTGTCGACGAGGGTTTGTTCGAACGGTTCATACCAGATCGGCAGGGGGTCCATGACCTGTTTCAGGCGGTTGCGCAGGTGATCGGGGGGCTGGCGGTCGCCATGACCTTCGGCGGCGCGCTGGAATTTGCGCATGGGTTCGACATAGAGCTGGAACAGGAAGGGCTGGGGCGCGTCGAAGAGGCCGATTTTCACCGCCCAGTCTTGGTAGTCCATGTTCCAGGGTTTCATGTACTGGGCGTTGTCGGGGATGTGTTCGACGAAGAAGCCGCCGTTTTCGATGTAGCGGTTTAGCTGGTCCGGGTTGACGGCGCCGCGCCCGGCCTGATCGCCATCGTCGCCCCGCCAGCCAGCAAGTGGGCCGATGCCGGGGCGGCGTTCGTGGGTGACGATGTAGTCGGCGTAGTCCTTCCACTTGGGGCTGCCGTCTTCGTTGAGGAAACCGGGCAGGCCGATTCGGGCGCCCAGTTCGATCAGCACGGATTGGAAGCCGCGCACGTCTCGGTCGGGTTCCACAACGGGCCAGCGGATCGCGTCGGCGGCGGCGTCGGCCTCGCAGATCGGACGGTCCAGCAGCGAGATGCAATCGTGGCGTTCCAGATATGTCGTATCGGGCAGGATCAGGTCGGCATAGGCGACCATTTCGGAACTATACGCATCCGAATAGATGATGCGCGGGATGCGGTAGCCGCCATCGTCGTTGCGGTCGGTCAGCATCTCGATCACGCCCGAGGTGTTCATGGTCGAGTTCCACGCCATGTTGGCCATGTACATGAACAGCGTGTCGATCGGATATGGGTCCTGTGCATGGGCGTTGGAGATGACCATATGCATCAGGCCATGCACGGACATCGGGTTTTCCCACGAAAACGCCTTGTCGATGCGGGTGGGTTTGCCTTTGTCGTCGAGTTGAAGGTCTTCGGGGCCGCGTGGGAAGCCAAGATGTGGACCTGCCAGCGGGCGGCCGGGGCGACCCTGGCCATGGGGTGTGGGGTGGGCCTCGACCGGCTTGGGATAGGGTGGCTTAAAGCGGAAGCCGCCGGGGACCTCGACACTGCCCAACAGGATTTGCAACACGTGCAGGGCGCGGCAGGTCTGGAACCCGTTGGAATGGGCCGAGATGCCGCGCATGGCGTGGAAGCTGACCGGGCGGCCTGTCATGGTCTTGTGGCTCTCACCGCGGAAATCGGTCCATTCGAGATCCAGTTCGAAGGCTTCGTCAAAGGCGACGCGCGCAAGATCTGCGGCAATGGCGCGGATACGGCCCGTGGGGACGCCGCATCGCCCGGCGACCGCGTCGGGGCTGTACTCCGCTGAGAGGTAGCGTTCGGCCATGTGGGCCATGACGGTGCGGTGCGTGACGCCTGCATGACGGTAGGTGGCGGAAAGGTCGGGGCGCACGCCTTTCTGGTCGAAGGGGGTGGGTTTGCCGGTGGCGCGGTCGATGACCAGCTGTTTGCCATCGTCGTCGCGCAGCAAGAGGCCGGTTTCCCCATCCACCAAAACCGGTGCGTTGGTGTATTGAGCGAGATAGTGCAGGTCGATCTTGCCCGCGCGCATCAGTTCATGGACCAGCGCGAGGATGAACAGGCCATCAGTGCCGGGGGTGATGCCGACCCAATCGTCGGCCACCGCGTTATACCCTGTGCGGATGGGGTTGACGCCGATCACGCGGGCGCCCCGTTCCTTGAGCTTGCCCAGCCCCATCTTGATCGGGTTGGAGTCGTGGTCTTCCGCGACGCCAAACAGCATGAAGAGCTTGGTGCGATCCCAGTCGGGCTGACCAAACTCCCAAAAGGCGCCGCCCATCGTGTAGATGCCCGCAGCGGCCATGTTGACCGAGCAGAAGCCACCATGCGCCGCATAGTTCGGAGTACCGAAATTCTGGGCCCAGAAAGACGTGAAGCTTTGGCTTTGATCGCGGCCGGTGAAAAAGGCGAGCTTGTGCGGCGCGGTTTCGTGGATTTCGGTAAGCCAACCGACGGCGGTGTTCATCGCCTCTTCCCACGAGATTTCGCGGAACTCGCCGGACCCGCGCGGCCCGGTGCGCAACAGAGGCTTTCTCAGGCGTGAGGGGGCGTTGTGCTGCATGATGCCAGCCGAGCCCTTGGCGCAGAGCACGCCCTTGTTGACCGGGTGATCGCGGTTGCCTTCGATATAGGCAACTTTGCCATCCTTCATATGCACGTTGATCCCGCAGCGGCAGGCACACATGTAGCAGGTGGTCTGACGGATTTCGTCAGAGACCTTGGGGGATGTGTCGATGCGGTGCTGTGGGGCGGACATGGGGGCCTCGAGGTTGTTTGGAACAGAGTGGCGCAATGCGGAGGGATTGCCAGAAGTTTTTTCCGCCTAACGGCCGGAGATCGGGACAAAGCTGCGCATCTCGGGGCCGTTATAGAGCGTCAGCGGGCGGATCAGGATATTGCTGCGTTGCTGTTCGATGCATTGCACGATCCAGCCGGGCATGCGGCCAATGGCAAAGATCGGGACATACAGGTCCATCGGAATGCCGTGCAGTTGGTAGATCACGCCCGAGTAGAAATCGACGTTCACGTTCAGGCCATGGCGGGCATAGGGCTTCATCGCCTCAACCACGGCTTGCAGGATTTCATACCATTCCGGCGCGCCCATCTCTTCGCCGAGTTTACGCACACCGTCGCGCATGTGGCGCGCGCGGGGATCTTCGGCGCGATAGACGCGGTGGCCAAATCCGGTGACGGCTTCGCGAGCTTTGCGCTTGGCTTTGACGTAGTCGGCGGCCTTGTCCGGTGTGCCGATCTCGTGCACCATTTTCATAACGTCTTCGGCTGCGCCGCCATGGGCCGGGCCTGCAAGCGTCGAGAGGGCCGTGACGATGGCACCGTGCAGGTTGGCTTCGGTGCCGATGGTGACGCGGGCGGCGAAGGTCGACGCATTGGCGCCGTGTTCTGCATGCAGGATGAAATCCACATCGGCAAGGCGGGCGGCGTCATCCGAGGGCTTCTCGCCCTTGAGCATCCAGAGCCAGTTGGCGGCGTGGCTGAGGGTTGGGTCCGCAGGCACGGGCGCGCGCCCGTTGCGGATGTTTTCGTGCGCGGCGATGATCATGGGCACCTGGCTTGTCAAGCGGATGCCATTGGCGATGAATGCGTCTTCGCCTGTGTTCCGGCTGTCGGGTTCGAGTGCGGCGAGGGCCGAGACGGCGGTGCGCAGCACGTCCATCGGGTGGCCGTCGACCGTGGCATGGATGATGTCAAAAATCTGCTCGGGGAGGGTGCGGGCGGCCTTGAGCGCGGCATCGAAGGTGGCGAGTTGATCCGCGTTTGGCAATTCGCCGTGGATCAGCAGGTAGCAGACTTCTTCGAAGGTCGAATGGGTGGCGAGGTCATGGATCGAGTAACCACGGTAAGACAGTTCGCCCTTGGCGCCGTCTATGTGGCTCACCCCGGAGCGTTCGAAATAGATGCCCTTCAGTCCGCGGTTGATTTTGACTGTGTCGGTCATCATTGTCTCCTGACATCGAAAGAGGGGGCGGACATGTCAGCACTGGAAGCGGCAAGGGAACGCGTGCGAAGTCGGCTGTCGCGGGTGGTGATGCCCGAGATGAAAGACGACCGCATCGCCCAGGCCGCAGCGCGGTTGGAAAGCGAAGGTTTGTGCGAGGTGGTTCCATTGGCTGACGCGGTGGAACCATATGTCGAAACGCTGGTCCGTGCGCGGGGAATGAAGGAGGGGATTGCCCGTCGCATGCTGACCCGGCCGCTGTACCGGGCGGCGGCGATGGTGGCGAAGGGTGAAGCGGACGCGATGGTGGCCGGGGCAGTGTCGTCGACGAAAGCGGTGATCGAAGCTGCCTCGATCGGGATTGGCCTTGCCGACGGTGTCAGCCTGCCGTCATCCTTTTTTCTGATGCGGTTCCCGGATGGGCGCGAGGTGATTTTCGCTGATTGCGGATTGAATGTCGCGCCGGATGCGGAGGGGTTGGCCGCGATTGCCCTGGCGTCGCAGAAGAGCGGTGAAGCCCTTCTTGGAGAGGCGCGCGTCGCTCTGTTGTCGTTTTCCACGGACCGCTCCGGCGTTGGGGAAAGTGTGGACCGAGTGCGGGCCGCCGCCGAGTTGTCCGGTTTCGTTGGTCCCGTGCAGGGAGATGCTGCGCTTAACCCGCGGGTGGCGGAGCAGAAGGGTATGGGCGATGGGCGGGCCAACGTGTTGGTTTTTCCGTCACTGGATGCGGGAAACATCGCGTACAAGCTGGCGCAGGAACTGGCCGGAGCACAGGCTTTGGGGCCAATTCTGCAAGGATTTCGCCATCCGGTGTGCGATCTAAGCCGGGGCGCAGGCGTCGACGACATCGTAGACGCCACGGTGGTGACATTGGCGCTGCGGTAGCGGCGAGGGGCAAGAATTTTGGAAAATTCTTGCCAAAATTCTTCCAAGAATTTTGCCCCCCGCCTTGATGTCACGTCAGCCCACCTGTTGCGGGCGCATGTCCGCCGGATCAATTCCGGCCACCTCGACAGGTTTTTTCATTGCGTCGCGGCGGAACGGTTCGCCAAGTTCCTGGTTGATCAAAGCTTCGATCAGCGTCGTGATGCCGTTTTTCTGATCTTCGATGGCTTGCGCCAGCGCGGCGGTGAGTTCATCCATGGTCCGCGCCACCACGCCCTTGAGCCCACAAGCCTTGGCGATGCCGGCATAGGAGACCTGCGTGTCGAGTTCTGTACCGACGAAGTTGTCGTCATACCACAGGGTCGAATTGCGCTTTTCCGCGCCCCACTGGTAGTTTCGGAAAACGATCTGGGTGATTGCAGGCCACTCTTCGCGCCCGATTGCGGTCAGCTCGGTCACGGCAATGCCAAAGGCACCGTCGCCCGAGAAGCCGACCACCGGTGTGTCGGGGCAGCCGATCTTGGCACCGACGACGGAGGGTAGGCCATAGCCACAGGGGCCAAACAGGCCAGGAGCGAGGTATTTGCGCCCCTGCTCAAAGGACGGGTAGGCGTTGCCGATGGCGCAGTTGTTGCCAATGTCGGACGAAATGATCGCTTCGCGCGGAAGGGCCGATTGAATGGCGCGCCATGCCATGCGGGGGCTCATCCAGTCGGGTTTCGAAGCGCGGGCACGTTCATTCCATGTGGTGCCGGGATCGTCGTCTTCGTGATCCATCGAGCTGAGCTGTTGGGCCCAAGCCGACTTGGTGGTCGAAATCAGGTCCTCGCGCGCCTTGCGGCCGTCGTCACCCGCGCCTTCCGAAAGTTTTTCCAGGATGGAGGTTGCGACCCGTTTTGCATCGCCGACGATGCCCACGGTTACGGGTTTGGTAAGCCCGATGCGGTCGGGGTTGATGTCGACCTGAATCAGTTTCGCGTTGGTTGGCCAGTAGTCGATACCATAGCCGGGCAGGGTCGAGAACGGATTGAGGCGGGTACCAAGGGCCAGCACCACGTCGGCCTTGGAGATCAGCTCCATCGCGGCCTTCGAACCGTTATAGCCAAGCGGTCCGGCGTGCAGCGGGTGGGAACCAGGGAAGGCGTCGTTGTGCTGATACCCACAACAGACCGGTGCCGAAAGCCGCTCGGCCAAAGCCATGGAGGCGGGGATCGCGCCGCCGATCACCACGCCCGCGCCGTTGAGTATCACGGGGAACTTGGCATTGGACAGAAGCGCTGCGGCCTGATCCAGCGCGTCTTCGCCGCCGGAGGGGCGTTCAAAGTCAACGATGGCGGGCATGTTGATGTCGACCACCTGAGTGAAATAATCACGCGGCACGTTGATTTGGGCAGGGGCCGAGTTGCGCTTGGCCTGCATGATCACGCGGTTCAGGACTTCGGCCATGCGCGAGGGGTCACGGACCTCTTCCTGATAGCAGACGCAATCGGCAAAGGCGCGCATCTGCTCCATTTCCTGGAAGCCGCCTTGACCCATGGTCTTGTTGGCGGCCTGCGGTGTGACCAGCAACAACGGCGTGTGGTTCCAATAGGCGGTTTTCACGGCGGTCACGAAGTTGGTGATGCCGGGGCCATTCTGCGCGATCATCATCGACATCTTGCCGGTGGCACGGGTGTAGCCATCGGCCATCATGCCGCCTGAGCCTTCGTGCGCGCAGTCCCAGAAGGTGATGCCGGCCTTGGGGAAAATGTCGGAAATCGGCATGAAGGCCGATCCGATAATGCCGAAGGCATGTTCGATTCCGTGCATTTGGAGCGTTTTTACAAACGCCTCTTCGGTGGTCATTTTCATGTGAATCACTCCTGTTGCGCCCACGGGCGTTTAGCAGTGAAATTACGGGTGGGACCCCGCGTCAGATAGGGCCAGTTTCCAGATCCGGTTAGGGCCAATCCCTACGAGCGAAACGCTTCTGCGATCCGTGCCACACCGTCCGGGATGCGCGTTGCAGGGATCGAAGAGTAGCCAAGGCGATAGAAATTGGTTGGCTGGTCGGGGCCATGAAAGAAATGATGGCCAGGTTCTATCAGGACGCTTTGTGCCCGCAGCTGCGTAGCGATGTCGTCGGTGTTGGATCCATCGGGTGCCTGCATCCAGAAGGACGACCCGCCGAACACGCCTTTGCCCGATACTCGGAGACCATGGGCGTCGATTGCGGTTTGCATCACGGCGCGGCGTTGTTTGAGCGCTTCGCGAATGCGGCGGATCAGGGCGTCGTAGTGGCCGAGTGACAGAAAATAGGCTGCCGTGCGCTGGATATGTCCGGGGGGGTGGCGCAGGACGCTTGCCCGTAGGGCGCGGGCCTCACGGATAAAGCTTTCCGACCCGACGAGATAGCCAAGGCGCAAACCGGGGAACAGGGATTTCGAAAAGCTGCCGACATAGATCACCCGCCCGTCGGTATCGAGAGATTTGAGCGCCGGGGAAGGGGCGTCGAGAAAGGACATTTCGAATTCATAGTCATCTTCGACGATCAGCGCGTCAATGTCGCGTGCCCGTTGCAAAAGCGCGTGGCGGCGGGCCATGGGCATGGTGGCGGTGGTCGGGCATTGGTGGCTGGGGGTTGTGAAAATGACGTCGGACTCGTCGGGAATCGCATCCGGGCGCAGCCCGTCGCGATCCACGGGGACGGGGGTGACGTGGCAGCGGGATTGTTCAAGAATTTCCCGAAGGGCGTAGTAGCAGGGGTCTTCGATCGCGGCCACTCGGCGTTGGGTCAGGAGGATCTGGGCCGCAATCCAAAGCGCATTCTGTGCGCCAAGCGTGATCAGGATTTCCTCGGGGCGGGCGATGATACCGCGCCGGGGCAGGGTGTTGCGGGCGATGAATTCGACAAGGCGGGGGTCGTCCTGATCGTAATAATCCGCGGTGAGGGCCGAAAAGTCCTTTTGACCCAACGCCTGCAGAGCGCAGAGGCGCCAGTTCGAATGATCAAAGAGCGATGGGTCGGTCTGGCCATAGACAAACGGGTATCGATAACTGGCCCAGTCATGGGGCTTGTTCATCATGTTGCCGCCGGTGAAGCGGCGCCCGATGGCGCGGGTCCAGTCGACCGTTTCTTCGCCCTTCTGGGGCGGTGTAAAGCTGGGCGGAACGGGCGCGTTGTCTGACACGAAATAACCCGACCGCCCGCGCGACGTCAGGTAGTCGTTTGCGAGGAGTTCGGTATAGGCCAACGTAACGGTGATGCGGCTGACGCCGAGGTGGCTGGCAAGGCGGCGGCTTGAGGGCAGTTTTTCGCCTTTGCGGAAACGTCCCGAAAGAATGCCTTCCGCAATCATCTGCTGAATCTGGGCCTGAAGTGTGCCCTGATTGTCGGGGGAAAGAAAAAAGGTTTCGACCGAAATCGCCATGACGCGCAGGCTACACTGGACTTAGTTGGGGCGCAAACTGGACTTTTCCATCGACGTTTTGCGAGCCTGAGAGGCGGGAAAGGCGCTCGGCCCGCCCCCGTGAAGAGGCCGGGCCGAGCGGGTCGTGCCCCGAAGGGCACAACCGGAACATCGGTTAGGTCAGCCGAACACCTTTGTCAGGGCTTTGTCGACAGCGTCCGTGATGGCGTCAATGTCTTCGGCTGTCGCAATCAGGGCGGGCGAGAAGCACAGCACATTGTTGCGGTCCGGGATAGAGCGGTTGGCCGCGCCGATGATCACGCCCTGTGCGCCACAGTCGCCAACGACCGCGACCACATCTTTCTCGTCGACGGGTTCTTTGGTGTCACGGTCCTTGACCAGTTCGACGCCGAGGAAAAGCCCCTTGCCGCGCACATCACCAATCACTTCATGTTTTTCCATGAGTGCCTGAAGGTTGCCAAGCATGCGCTCGCCCATGACGGTGCAATTCTCCAGCAGCCCCTCTTCTTCGATGATCGCCATGTTTTCGAGCGCCGCCGACGGGCCGCCGGTGCAGCCGCCAAAGGTCGAGATGTCGCGGAAATGGTCGAGCTTGTCCGAAGGATCGGTCTTGAACATCTCGAAGACCTCTTCAGTTGTCACCATGCAGGCAATGGCGGCATAGCCCGAGGCGACGCCCTTGGCCATGGTCACGAAATCGGGCTTGATCCCGTAATGCTGATAGCCGAACCAGTGCGTGCCGGTACGCCCGATGCCACAGACGACTTCGTCGATGTGCAGCAGGATGTCATACTGTTTGCAGATTTCCTGAACCCGCTCCCAGTAGCCTTCGGGCGGAGTGATCACGCCGCCACCAGCGGTGACCGGCTCAAGGCAGAGCGCGCCGACGGTTTCGGGGCCTTCGCGCAGGATTACCTCTTCAATCAGGTTTGCAGCAGCGATGCCGAAGTCGCGGCCCGAAAGATGGCCGAGCCCGAGCTCTTCCTTGCGGTATTCCATGCAGTGCGGCACGCGCACGAAGCCCGGCGCGAGGGGGCCATACTGTTTGACGCGCTCGTCCTGACCGCCGGCCGACATGGTCGCCAGCGTGCCGCCGTGATAGTCGCGGTCGCGGAACAGGATTTTGTGTTTCTTGCCGCCGTACTTTTTGTGCGCGATCTGGCGCACCATCTTGAACGCCTTCTCGTTCGCTTCCGAGCCGGAGTTCGTGTAGTAGACGCGGCTCATGCCCGGCATCTTTTCGATCAGTTTCTCAGCGAAAATCGCGCCGGGGATCGAGCCTGCAGCCTGCGCAAAATAGCACATCTTCATCAGCTGTGCGTGCACGGCATTGGCAATGCGTTCGCGGCCATAGCCGACATTCACGGTCCAGACCGCACCGGATACGGCGTCGATGTATTCCTTGCCGTTCTGGTCCCAGACGCGCATGCCCTTGCCTTCGATAATGATGCGCGGATCGCTGGTTTCAAAGGGTTTGTGCTGGACCAGGTGATGCCAGACATGCGCCTTGTCGGCGGCGACGACTCGGGAAAGATCGTTTTCGTTCAAAGTGCCGTCCATGGCGGAACCTCCTCGGGATGGCGATGTTTGATTGGGGTCGACGCAAAGGCAAAGACTCGCGTCGAAACTTGATCATATTCTCACTGGATTTTTGCTTTGGGAAGTAGGTCCAGTAGGATTTCAATATAGGTCCAGTGGCGGTGGGGCTCGCGGTGCGCCGCGTGCGGTGTCGGACCGGTGATTTCAGGCCCGGAAAAAGAAACGCCGAGGCCCATGACCCCGGCGCTTCCAGATTTGGTTGTCGCGTGGCTCAGCCCATGGGAACGCCGGAAATCGCTTTGGTTTCGCAAAACTCTTCCAGTCCCCATTCGCCGCCTTCGCGGCCATTTCCGGACTGTTTGTATCCGCCAAAAGGCGATCCCTGAACGCGGCTCACACCGTTGGTTTCGACCATGCCCGAACGCACCTTGCGGGCCATGCGCAGGCGTTTGTCGTCATCCTGTGTCTGGATGTAGTTGGTCAGGCCATAGACCGTGTCATTGGCCATGGCGACGGCCTCTTCCTCGGAGTCGAACGGGGTGATCGCCAGCACCGGGCCAAAGATTTCTTCGCGATAGATCGTCATGTCCGGAGTCACATCGGCAAAGACTGTCGGGCGCACGTAGTAGCCCTTGTTCATGCCTTCGGGACGCCCCAGACCACCGGCGAGGAGGGTCGCACCTTCCTTGATGCCGATTTCGATCAGGCCCTGTATCTTGTTGAATTGAAGTTCCGACACGACCGGGCCGATATGGCGGCCACTTTCAGTGGTCGGGCCAACCTGTGTAGCTTCTGCTGCAGCCTTGGCCTCGGCCACGGCATCGTCATAGCGCGACCGTTCCACAAGCATACGAGTTGGCGCGTTACAGGATTGACCTGTGTTCTGCATGCAGTGGATCACGCCACGTTTGACGGCCTTTTCATCGGCATCGGCAAAGATCACGTTCGCGCCCTTGCCGCCCAGTTCGAGGCTGACGCGCTTGAGCGTATCGGCGGCCGCCTTGGAAATCGCGATTCCGGCGCGGGTCGAGCCGGTGAAGCTCACCATGTCCACGTCCGGATGGGACGACAGCTGCGAGCCGACACCGACACCGTCGCCATTGACGAGGTTGAACACACCTGGCGGGAAACCTGCTTCGTCCACCATCTCGGCAAACAGCAAGGAAGACAGTGGAGAAATCTCCGACGGCTTGAGAACCATGGTACAGCCCACCGCCATCGCGGGGATCGCCTTGAGGAACACCTGATTCATGGGCCAGTTCCAAGGGGTGATCAGCGCGCAAACCCCGATGGGTTCCTTGCGGATGCGATCTGCGCCCATCTTCTTTTCGAACTCGAACTCTTCCAGTGCTTCGAGGAAACCGGCCAGATGCCAGCTCCCGGCGCCCCATTGGTTGTTGCGCGCGAGGTCAATCGGCGCGCCCATTTCCATGCGCATCGCCTCGGCCATCTCATCGCGGCGGGCGTTGTAAATGTCGCCCAGCTTCTTGATCAGCGCCGCGCGTTCTTCAACGGGTGTTTCTGCCCATCCGTCAAAGGCGGCGCGCGCAGCGGCAACGGCGGCGTCGGTATCGGCCTGATCGCCCAGTGAAATCACGGCGCAGGTTTCTTCGGTGGCCGGGTCGATGACGGCAAGGTCATTGGGGGTCGTTGGGTCGACCCACTGACCGTTGATATAGAATTGGCGTTTCTCGATCATGGTACTCTCCCTGAGAATCTGTACGCACTTTGTCAGCGCGAAGTTGCTGTCACAAGCACATGTCGCGTGACGTCACAAATAATTTGATCAAATTATTCAGCAAACGTAAAGAGGGGGATTGTAGAAGACCGTTTTTCCGGGGGACGGAGGTCCTTGGCCAAAGTCGCGACTTCTGAACTATTTTTTGTGTGGCGACCACTTTGTATTCGCGCCGCAGGGCTTATGTGCTGAAGAAGGCAAGATATTTGGACCAGAAAGGGAGAAACCGATGGGCCTTCGAATTAATGACATTGTTCCCAATTTCACAGCAGAAACAGATCAGGGCACGATCACGTTCCATGACTGGATTGGCGACAGCTGGGCGATCCTGTTCTCACACCCCAAGGATTTCACCCCCGTTTGCACCACCGAATTCGGCGCCGTGGCGCAACTGGCCGATGAGTGGGCCAAGCGAGACACCAAGGTAATTGGTCTCAGCGTGGATGGCGTCGAAGAGCACAAGCAGTGGAAGAGCGACATTGAAACCTTTGGTGGTGCCGACGCCGGGTTCCCGATTATCGCGGACCAGGGGCTCGAGGTGTCCAAGGCATTCGATATGCTGCAAGCCGACTACTACCTGTCGGAAAACCCCACACCGGCAGACAGCCAGACCGTGCGGTCCGTTTTCATCATTGGCCCGGACAAACAACTCAAACTGAGCATGACCTATCCGATGAACGTCGGGCGCAACTTCGCCGAAGTTCTGCGCGCGTTGGATGGGCTTCAAACCGCCGCGCGCGAAGGTGTAGCCACGCCTGCCAACTGGACGCCCGGTGCGGATGTCGTGATTCCGACTGCCGTGTCGGATGAGGATGCCAAGGCGAAATTCGGTGACTACACCACGCATTTCCCGTATCTGCGGATGACCAAGCTGCCCGAGTGATCTGTTTCAGCAAGGCGGCTTGTCCAGCCTGCGCAGTGTTGCCACAAACTCTTCGAGCGTGCCCACCTCTCGGGCGCGCTCATATTCTGCCATGAACAACAGATCCCGGATGAGGGCCAATCGCTCGGCATCGCGGGTTTCGGCGCGCATACGCCGGATTTCTTCTTCTATCCGCTCCGCCTCGGCAAGACGTTTGCGTAACTCGGCCGCCTCGGTGGCGGTTTTGATCGAAGGCCGCTTGGCAAATGCATGCAGGGCTTCAAACCCTTCCTCGCGAAAGGCGCGCACCTCGGTCATGACCGCATCGCGTTGGGCCTGATTGAGCGTGACGTTTGCCAGCCGGTCGATATAGCCGCCGACCTTGTCGCTGAGGGCCGGGGGTAGGGCTTGTTTTTGCAAGGCTGGCAGGTCCGGCACGGGATCGGGCATCGGGTGGTTCTGGGTGTCCTTCAATTGCCGTTGCAGCGCAACGAAGCTGCGCACGACCTGTTTTGTCACCGCCACGGCGCGCACGGTTTTGAGAACCGTGGCGCACATAATTACCCCTTCTTCGGTATAGACCGTTGGCGGCGTGCGCCGCTTTGGGTCGATATTTGCGGTCACGTTTTGTGACCGCAATACCTCGGTCTCTTGTTCGGTCACTTGAAAGGCGTAGCTCTCGGGAAACTTGTCCGCATTTCGGGCGAGGGTCGCCTGATTGAGGCGTCCGGTCTTGGTTCCGAAAAGCGCAGCGACATCGCTGTCCAGCATCACGAGCTTGTGCCTGACCTGATAGATCGGGGGCGTGGGGGAGGCTTCGGGCAAAATCAATCCTGTAATTTGCGATCACAAAATGTGACCGCAGCCTATCGCGGGGCGTTCCACGAAAAAAGCCCCGGTGTTTCCACCGGGGCTTGGAACTGAAAAGCAAACGGAGGATCAGTCCTCGTTCTTTTCCTTTTTCTCACGCGGCTGCTGAGGGATTTCCTCGCCGGTTTCCTGGTCGACAACTTTCATCGACAGACGCACCTTGCCACGGTCGTCAAAGCCCAGAAGCTTGACCTTTACTTCCTGGCCTTCCTTCAGAACGTCCGAAGGATGGTTCAGGCGGCGGTTTTCGATCTGGGACACGTGTACCAGACCGTCGCGCTTGCCAAAGAAGTTCACGAAGGCGCCGAAATCGACGATCTTCACGACCTTGCCGGTATAAACGGCGCCTTCCTCGGGCTCCGCCACGATCGCGTGGATCATGTCATAGGCCTTTTGGATCGAGTCACCGTTGGGCGATGCAATCTTGATGACGCCATCGTCGTTGATGTCGACCTTGGCGCCCGACACTTCGACGATCTCGCGGATCACTTTACCGCCCGAGCCGATCACTTCGCGGATCTTGTCGGTCGGGATGTTCATGGTCTCGATGCGCGGTGCGTGGATCGAGAATTCCGCAGCACCGGTCAGCGCCTTGTTCATCTCGCCCAGGATGTGCATCCGGCCGTCCTTGGCTTGCGCCAGGGCTTTTTCCATGATCTCGGGCGTGATGCCTGCGACCTTGATGTCCATCTGCAGCGAGGTGATGCCGTTTTCGGTCCCTGCCACTTTGAAGTCCATATCGCCCAGGTGGTCTTCGTCACCCAGGATGTCGGTCAGGACCGCGTAGGAGCCGTCCTCTTCGAGGATCAGGCCCATGGCCACACCGGCAACAGCCGATTTCAGCGGAACGCCCGCATCCATCATCGACAGCGAGCCACCGCAGACCGATGCCATCGACGACGAGCCGTTGGATTCGGTGATTTCCGAGACAACACGTACGGTGTAGGGGAAGTCTGTTGCGGCGGGAAGAACGGCCTGAAGCGCGCGCCATGCCAATTTGCCGTGACCGATCTCACGACGACCCGGAGGGCCCACGCGACCAGCTTCACCAACCGAGTAGGGCGGGAAGTTGTAGTGCAGCAGGAAGTTCGAGCGGAAGTTGCCGTGCAGCGCGTCGATGATCTGTTCATCGTCGCCAGTACCCAGCGTGGTCACGACCAAGCCTTGGGTTTCACCACGGGTGAACAGAGCAGACCCGTGGGTCCGCGGCAGAAGGCCGGTTTCGCAAACGATGTCGCGCACTTCGTCGGTTTTACGGCCGTCGATCCGGGTGCCGGTTTTCACAACGTCACCGCGCAGGATGCCGGCTTCGAGCTTTTTCAGGGCCGAGCCAAGGTTGGCGTCTTCCAGTTGCTCTTCGGTGAGGGCTTCCTTGATTGCATCGCGCGCGGCGGCAACAGCGGCGGTGCGCTCTTGCTTGTCCGAGATGGCGAATGCAGCGCGCATCTGCTCTTCACCGGCAGCTTTCACGGCTTCGTAAAGCTCCGAGTAGTCCGGTGCCTGGAAGTCGAACGGCTCTTTCGCGGCATCTTCGGCAAGCGAAATGATCAGGTCGATGACCGGCTGGATCTGTTCGTGCGCAAAGGTCACGGCGCCCAGCATTTCGGCTTCGGTCAGCTCGTACGCTTCCGATTCCACCATCATCACGGCGTCTTTGGTGCCCGCCACAACCAGATCAAGGCGCTGATCGGGGTTGTTGCGCAGGCCCTGCATGTCGTCGACGGTCGGGTTCAGAACGTATTCACCGTCTTCGAAACCAACGCGTGCGCCCGCGATCGGGCCCATGAACGGTGCACCCGAGATGGTCAGTGCGGCCGAGGCGGCGATCATGGCGACGATGTCGGGGTCGTTGACGAGATCGTGGCTCAGCACGGTGCACATCACCAGAACTTCGTTCTTGAAGCCGGGGACAAACAGCGGGCGGATCGGACGGTCGATCAGGCGTGCGGTCAGCGTCTCTTTTTCGGTCGGACGCGCTTCACGCTTGAAGAAACCACCGGGCACTTTACCGGCGGCATAGTATTTTTCCTGGTAGTGAACGGTCAGCGGAAAGAAATCCTGACCGGGCTTGGGTGACTTTGCAAAAGTCACGGCGGCCATGACCGAGGTCTCGCCCAGAGTGGCGATCACACAGCCGTCGGCCTGACGGGCAACCTTGCCCGTTTCCAGTGTGAGCGTTTCCTCGCCCCACTGCATGGTTTTCGTCGTTACATCAAACATCAGTTTTTCCTAGTTGGGAGCGCTCCCAGGCGTATCCCGGGTCTCCCGTTTCAATGGCGGCCCCATTGCCGCCGACCCCTTTTCATCCTTCTTCCGAGTGCCAAGGGTCAGGGCACACCGTCTCAGATGCAGGGGCCATATCTGAAAACAGGGGATTTGGAAACAACGATTTTTGAACGGTTTCGTGAGCAGATAAGGATGAAACCGCGTTGTGATCGCGAGGCGGCAACAGATTGTTTACAGCCGAGGAATGGATTTTTGGCAAAAATGCGGCAATACTGTGGCCAATGCGTCGGGCCATTGGGGGCAACTGGACCGGCACTCCACAAAAAGCGCTCACCTTCACGTGTAACGAGGCGACGCCCCCGAATTGAGAGCAGATTGATGAAGTTCACCCTTTCCCTTCTCGCCGCTGCCGTTTTGTTTTTGGCAGGCTGTTCTGAAACCGTAACCCGCAGCCAAGTGGACAATGTCTCGCGCGCGGATGGGCCACGTATTCTCGCCATGGGCGATTCCCTGATGGCCTGGCATGGGGTCACAGAGCGTTCGATCACGCATTCTTTGGCCAATGAACTTGGCGAACCGGTGCGGAACCGCTCGATTGGTGGCGCGCGCATCATCTATGGTTTGCCGATTTCGGGCTCGATGGGGATGAAGATTGCCAACCAGTACAAAGAAGGTAACTGGGATTGGATTGTGTTGAATGGTGGTGGCAACGATCTGTGGCTGGGTTGTGGCTGTGTGGCGTGTGATCCCAAGATTGAACGCATGATCTCGGAAGACGGGCGCAAGGGCGCAATTCCGCATCTGGTGGATTCGCTGCGCAAGACCGGAGCGAACATCGTCTATGTTGGCTATCTGCGTAGCCCCGGCGTCTGGTCTCCTATCGAGGAGTGTCGCGATGACGGTGACAAGCTGGAAGCGCGGATCGAGAAACTGGCAGAGATCCTGCCCAACGTCCACTTTGTGTCGCTCAAGGATCTGGTGCCGCATGGGGATCGTTCGTATCACGGGGCGGACATGATTCATCCGTCGCTCAAGGCGAGCCGCGAAATTGGCAAGCGGGTGGCTGCCGTAATCAAGGCCAGCGAGACTGCTCAGTTGCAGTAAGCGCGCTACGCTCTCCCAAAAGAAAACGCCCGCTCGGTTGAGCGGGCGTTTCTTGTTTCCGGATCGGAACGGCTTAGCGGCGGATGCCCAGACGTTTGATCAGGTCCTGATAGCGTGCTTCTTCTTTGCCCTTCAGGTAGTCCAGCAGCTTACGGCGCTGAGCAACCATTTTCAGAAGACCACGGCGACCGTGGTTGTCTTTTTTGTGGGTTTTGAAGTGCTCGGTCAGGGTGTTGATGCGCGAGGTGAGGATTGCAACCTGAACTTCGGGCGAACCGGTGTCGCCTTCCTTGGTTGCGAATTCTTTCATCAGGCGTGCTTTTTCGTCAGCAGTGATCGACATCGGGGTCTCCTTAGGTTGAAGGTTAAGGGCACAAGCCGGGATGTCGTCCAGCAAGGTCCGTGGAGAAACCTGTCGAGATTCGCTCAACAGATGCGCGCGTATATGAGATATCGTGCGAAAAGGAAAGGGGCGTGATCAGACCCGCAACATTTCGGCTGCCGCCGCATTGCCTTGTAGCAGGAGAGCGATGTCGGCGGCTTCCAGGCCGGCGGCACCATGCACCACGGCCAATTCGGTGCCGTTGACAAGAACCCGAATGCTGTTCTGGCTGTTTGGATCGGGCTCTATGGTGATGGTCGGATCCCCCGTGGCATCGTCGTAGATCAGGACGAGATTGTCCTGATCCGGGTCGAAGTCCATAACCCTCAAGGTTTCATCAGCTGTTTCATCTGCGCCTAGAAGAAACATGTCCGCACCTGTGCCGCCGGTCAGAATGTCACCGCGCCCGCCTACAAGAATGTCGTCGCCATCGCCGCCGTTCAGAAAGTCGGTTTCATCGTCGCCAATGCCGAGGATTGTATCCTGACCATCGCCGCCAAAGAGCGTGTCTTCGCCCGCGTCGCCATCCATGTGGTCATCGCCAAGCCCGCCGTGCAGCGCGTCGGCACCTCCGCCGCCCCGCAAGGCGTCTTGTCCTTGACCGCCGACAAGCGAATCCGCGCCCTCGTTGCCATGGAGGATATCGTCGCCGGAATGCCCAAAGAGTGTGTCATCACCGCCATCGCCCTGTTGGGTGTCGTCGCCATCTTCGCCATGGATAAAATCATCGCCGTCGCCGCCGGAGAGGACATCATCGCCCTCGGTCCCGTGCAGATCGTCAAGGCCATCGCCGCCCGTGATGCTGTCGTCGCCGTCATATCCGTTGATCTGGTCGTTTCCGGCCCCGCCGTCGATAATGTCGGCCTCAGCCCCGCCGGAAAGAATGTCATGTCCAGAGGTGCCGGTCAGGATTTTGCTCGAGATGTCGGGCGTCTCCGGTGCCTCGTCGGGGAAGCCTGCCGCGATGCTCTGTGACGCAGTTTCGGCGACCTCCTGGGAAAGCCGCTCGTCGGCCTCCGCCTCTGAATCGTCCCCTCCAACATCCAGGGCCACAAAAGCGGCGGCCCCGGCCATAAGACCCAACAATCCTGCGATCATAAGCATCGCTTCACAACTCCACACTTACCCAGCATCATTTGCGCACAGCGCCGCCGCCGGGTAAATCTCTATTGGAGTCAATGGTTAACGTGTGAGGGGCTTGACCGGTTCAGCAAGAGCCCAGACCGAAGGTTGCGTGGCATAGGCAATGTAAAGCGGATGCCGGGGATGGCCGTGTTTGGTCAGGCCGAGGTGGTGGATGGGGCGACCAGTGGCGCGGAGGACGTCGCGCATCTCGACGCCCCGTCCCAAATGGTCGCCATGCGCGCCCCAGGCGGCAATGATCGTGTCGGCCCAGAGGCAGCTTTGGGCAACCACGCCATCGTTGTCGGGGCCGGTGGGAGCGGCGTGCCGGCGCAGTTTCTTGGGGTCGGTTTCGCGCAAGCCGAAGATGTTCACGGCCCGGAAACCGCCAAAGCCAAGGGCGCGGGCGCGGCGTTCGCATCGTTCGATTGTCGGGTCGTTCTGGCGTTCGGTTGCCTTGGACGGGTTGAGCATGACGAACAACACCTTGGGCGCGTTTTCGTCCCAAACGCGGGTCAGGGCGTAGCGATAGGTCTCGCAATCCGAATAGATCGCCGACGAGGCCGCGTCGTCCTTTTGGAAGTCGCGGGTGATCATGCCGTGGGCTGGACAAAGACGCGGCTGGGGTGCAGTTCACCAGCCTTGTAAATACCCACGGCGACCGCCTGTCCTTCGAAGGAGGCCCAGCATTCTTCGCCGTATTCCACATCGGAGGCGATGACCATGCCGGGGTTGCCGTTGCGCAGGCGGGTGGCGCCTTGGGCCGTGGCCTTGACTTCGGGGAGGTCGGCCAGTCCCTCTTCGAGCGGGCGCAGAAAGGCATCGAGGTCCGGGGTCTTTGCCAGCGCTTCGATCTGTTCGAGGGTGATACCGTCTTGGGCGTCGAACGGGCCGGACCAGATGCGGCGCAGTTCCCGCACGTGTCCATGACACCCCAGGGCCGCTCCGAGATCGCGGGCGATGGAACGCACGTAACCGCCCTTGCCGCAGGTCATTTCCAGCGTGACATGATCGTCGTCCTCGCGATCGGTCAGAACCAGTTCTTCGACCCAGAGCGGGCGCGCGGAGAGTTCGACATCCTCGCCGTCGCGGGCCAGCTTGTAGGCGCGCTGGCCGTCGATTTTTACCGCCGAGAATTTGGGCGGCACCTGCATGATGTCGCCGACAAACTGGCCAAGCGCGTCCTTGATCTCGTCATCGGTCGGGCGCAGGTCGGATGTCGCGATGATTTCGCCTTCGGCGTCGTCGGTGTTGGTGGCTTGTCCCAGCCGCACGGTAAAACTGTAGGCCTTGAGCGCATCGGTGATGAAGGGCACGGTCTTTGTCGCCTCGCCAAGCGCGATCGCCAGGACGCCGGTGGCCTCGGGATCAAGCGTGCCAGCGTGCCCAGCCTTTTTGGCATCCAGCGCCCAGCGGACCTTGTTGACCACGGCGGTCGAGGTCATGCCCGCCGGTTTGTCCACGACCAGCCAGCCGGAAATGTCGCGTCCCTTGCGTTTGCGTCCCATGTTGTCTTCCGTGATTGAGAGCGAGGGCGGCGGGGTAGCGGATTGGCCGGGGTCTGTCAAACCCGGATCGGTGTAGGGGGCGCTGCCCCGCCTCAGCAAGCTGAGACTCCCCGGGGTATTTCCGGAAAAAGAAAGATCGGGTCAGTCGGGCGTCACCACGCCCACGATCGGACCCAGCCAGAAACCTGCGTCGGACCGATCAAGCTCGGGCGCGTGCAGGCGGCTGATCTTGCCGTCGAAATAGAGGGCGTTCGGGGTATTCAGAACATCGCGAAAGAACGTGCCGAACTGGTGAAAGGTGACGCTGTTGTTGGAGATCGCAAAAATGGCGCGCTGACCATCCCGCGACGTGCCGACCCCATTTCGAATATAGCGGGATGTGCTGTCGGGCAGGAAGCGCGGGTGCAATGTGCCGTCAATGACCAGCATTGGGCCCGATTGGGTTGCGTAGGCACAGTCCGGGCGGGTTTTCTCGAAAGTCAGGGATTCGATCACGTCGGCGCGGGTGCCGCGGATGCAGAACACGCCATTGGGCAGGAGGCCGAAATTGCCCTTGCTCGCGCCGGTGAGCAGGCGGCCTTCGGTCTTGTCGCCTTCGCGGTAATAGCCGACGGGCGCGCGGTCGGCGTGATACATGCCCGCGTTCATGGCGAAGCTCAGGGACTGACCGTCTGGCAGCGTGTGATTGATTGCCGGAAACTGTCCAAGGATGTCTCCGTCTGCATCCCGCAGGAACAGGCGCAGGTCTTCTTTGGCGGGGTTGACCTCGCAGACGGTGTAGTTGTTGCTCTTGTGTGCCATGTCCTTGCACGTCACCGCGCCTGCCAGGTTGGGCAGAAGAGCCGTCAGAGTCGCAAGGATCAGGGCGCGGAGTCTCACTGGTCTTCGGTGTCCTGGCGGACCCGGTCCTCGGAGAGCATGCGGCGGGTTTCGTCCATCTGGTCGAAGGTCTGATCAAGCTGGAAGCGCAGGTCGGGGGCGAATTTCAGCCCCGTCTTCTTGCCGACGATGCGGCGCAGCTCGCCCTTGTTGCGGGCCAGGAGCGCGATCACGTCTTCCTGTCCCTTGCCGCCGAGGGGCAGCACATAGGCGGTGGCGATCCTGAGATCAGGGGAGGTGCGGACCTCGCCCACAGTAATCGACATGCGGTTGAGGTCGGGGTCGTGGATGTCTCCGCGGGCCAGCACCTCGGACAAGGTGCGGCGGATCAGCTCGCCAACTCGAAGTTGTCGTTGGGAGGGGCCGGAGTCATCTTGATATCTGTTCTTTGCCATGTTCCCCACTTAGGGCTTTCCATAGGCTTTGCCAAGCAGGCAGGCATTGGGTAAGCAGGGCCCAAGACGAAGTGCAACCATGGAGACAGCGCAATGGAAGACCTGCCGGGTATCGTGATCACCGGGGCCTCTGGCCGGATGGGGCAGATGCTGATCAAGACCGTGGTCGACAGTGACAGGGCGCGGCTGGTGGGCGCGGTGGAGCGCGCGGGGCACGATTGGGTCGGGCGCGACGTGGGCGAGGCCATGGGCGGCGCGGCGCTGGGTGTGACGGTGACCGATCAGCCGCTCGATGCCTTTGCAAAGGCGCAGGCGGTGATCGACTTTACGGCCCCGGCAGCCACGATCGAATTTGCCAAGCTCGCCGCGCAGGCGCGGGCAGTGCATGTGATTGGCACCACAGGCATGACGGACGAAGATATTGCCAAGCTTGATCCCTGTGCGCGCCATGCGGTGATCGTGCGTGCCGGAAACATGAGTCTGGGCGTGAACCTGTTGACGGTGCTCACCCGCAAGGTGGCCGAGGCGCTGGACGAGGATTTCGACATCGAAATTATCGAGGCGCATCATCACCACAAGGTCGATGCCCCCTCGGGAACGGCGCTTATGCTGGGTGAGGCGGCGGCAGAGGGCCGCGGCGTGAAACTGGCGGACGTGGCAGATCGCGGGCGAGACGGGATCACCGGCGCGCGCAAGCGGGGGGATATCGGGTTCACGGCCATTCGTGGCGGCGACATTGTCGGGGAACATGACGTGCTTTTCGCGGCAGCGGGCGAGCGGATCGTATTGCGCCATCTGGCAACGGATCGCTCTATTTTTGCGCGCGGAGCGCTCAAGGCGGCGCTTTGGGGGCAGGACAAGAAGCCCGGCCAATATGATATGTTGGATGTGTTGGGGCTATGATCTTGCGCCGAAGTGATTGAAAAGATGTCGCTTTCCCGTCGTTCAGATATGCGGGAAAGTGCATTTGGGGGTCGCGGTGATTCCCCTTAGACTAGAAGCCGCGACATTTTTGTTGGCAGAAGACCCCGCGTGTGTTCTTATGCCGGCAATCAAAAACTTAAATGGCCATTCAAGAAATGGTCGCGCCAAGGGGAGAAACTCATGAAGACGACGATCAAGTCGGGCCTGTCGGCCCTTGCCATGACCGCCATTTGCGCCGGAGCACTGGGTGCGGCGGAGATGGGCAATGTTGATAAACCTATCAAGTTGGCCATCAATGAATGGACCGGTCAGCATGTCACCACCCATGTTGCGGGCGAGATGCTCAAGGCCGCCGGGTACAAGGTGGAATATGTCACCGCCGGAATGATGAACCAGTTCCAGGCCATCGCGGATGGTGACATTCACGCCACGCTGGAAATCTGGTCGTCGAACGTGTCGGACCAGTATGCCGTGCTCAAGGGCGAAGGCAAACTGGAAGAGCTTTCCGACCTTGGTCTCGATGCCAAGGAAGGCATTGCCTATCCGGCGCATGTCGCCGATCTATGCCCCGGCCTGCCAGCGTGGGAAGCGCTCAAGGACTGCGCGATGAACTTTGCCACCGCCGAGACCCTGCCGCAGGGGCGTCTGGTGGACTACCCCGCAGATTGGGGCACTCCGGGTGCGGACCGCATGACCGGGTTGGACCTGCCGTTCAAGGCCGTTCCGGCCGGGTCGGAAGGTGCGCTGATCGCAGAACTGCGCGCATCGACCGAAAAGAAATCGCCGCTGCTGATCACCTTCTGGCAGCCGCATTGGGCGATGTCGGCCTATGACGTGAAATTTGTCGAGCTGCCGGCCGGGGAAGCGGCCTGTTTCGAAGATCCGGCCTGGGGGCCGAACCCAAACGCGGTGAACGATTGTGATTTTGCGCCGTCGCGGATTTTCAAAGCCGGTTGGCCGGGTCTGAAAGAACAATGGCCTGCCGCGCATGAAATTCTGGTTAACTACACGCTCGCCGTGGAAGACCAGCAGCCGATGATGGGCGCCGTGGACGTTGACGGGCGTAAGGTTGAAGACGTGGTCGCAGCGTGGATGGGCGCGAACGAGGCCAAGTGGAAACCCGTCGTCGACGCGGCAACCAAGTAAACGGCCATGAGCGAAGCGAACAGTTCTGCCCCGGCGATCAAGGTCGAGGGCCTTTGGCAGGTATTCGGGGAACGCGCGTCGGCGGCGTTGCGCGAGGCGCAAGCCGCGCATGACGGCCCGGCGATTGCCGAAAATCTGATTGGCAAGGGCCTCATCCCGGCCGTGCGCGATGCGAATTTCGAAGTGCGCGCCGGGGAGCTGTTCGTGATCATGGGGTTGTCAGGGTCGGGAAAATCGACCCTGATCCGCTGCATCTCCCGGCTTGTCGAACCCACAGCCGGGGCGGTGCATGTCGATGGCGAGGATATCCTGAAGGCCAGCGAGAAACGGCTGATCGACCTGCGCCGGCGCAAGCTGGGCATGGTGTTTCAGCATTTCGGCCTGTTCCCGCATATGAGCGTGGCCGACAACGTTGGCTTTCCGCTCAAGATGCAGGGCGCGGGCAAGAAGGAACGCCGCAAGCGGGCCTTGGAGGTGATCGAGCTCGTGGGGCTGCAGGGGCGCGAGGATGCCTATCCGCGTGAGCTTTCCGGTGGGCAACGCCAGCGCGTCGGGATTGCCCGGTCGCTGGCTGTGAACCCCGACATCTGGTTTCTGGATGAACCGTTTTCAGCGCTGGACCCGCTGATCCGGCGGCAGTTGCAGGACGAATTCCTGAACATTCAGGCGACGTTGAAGAAATCCATCGTGTTCATCACGCATGACATCACCGAGGCGCTCAAGCTGGCGGACCGGATCGCGATCATGAAGGATGGCGAGATTGTTCAGATCGGTACTCCCGAGGAAATCGTGCTGCGCCCGGTAAACGATTATGTCGCCGAGTTTTCCAAGGATGTTGCCAAGGGACGGCACGCCTGCGTGGAATCAGTGATGCTCAAGGAGATCCCCGAGCACATGCCGGATGATCCGGGGCTGCGTGTGGGTATGACGCTGGACACGGCGCTGGCCAAGTGCATGTCGCTTTATGAGCCTGTCCCTGTGCATGACCGCGACGGCAAGCTGGTCGGGGCGGTGCAGCCTGCGGACCTTGCTGCCGCGTTGCAGGTGGACGAGGCATGAGCCTGTCGCTGACGCGGGGAGCACAGGCGGCGGTACTGGTGCTCGTGGTGGCGGTTCTGTGCCGTCTGCTGGGTGGACAGTTTGAGTGGCTGGTGGGCTGGCCGACGGCCCTGACGGTGCCCATGACAGACTGGATGGGGGCTGTTGTTGGCGGCTTCCTAAGTATTTTCAAGCCGATAGCCCGAGGGTTCTCGTTCGCATTGAGCTACCCGATGAACTGGGTGAGTTGGCTTTTGGGGCAGGCGCCATGGCCCTTGGTGGTGGGTAGCGTCACAGCGCTTGGCTGGTGGATCGGCGGGCTGCGGTTGGCCGCGCTGGGGTTCTTTGGCCTCGGGTTCGTGGTTCTGTCGGGCTATTGGGCCGAAAGCATGAACACGCTGGCGCTGGTGGTGGTTTCGGTGCCGCTGGCCCTGATCAGCGGTTTGGCGATTGGGGTTCTGGCGTTCGAGGTGCCGCGACTCAAGGGGGCGGTTCAGGCGCTTTTGGACATCATGCAGACGGTGCCAACATTTGCCTATCTGACGCCGTTGCTGGTGCTGTTTGGTTTTGGACCGGTGGTGGGTCTGATCGCCTCGGCGATTTATGCCGCGCCGCCCATGGCGCGCAATGTGCTGTTGGGGCTGGAACGGGTGGAACCGGAAATCCGGGAGGCGGCGGTGATGTCCGGGGGCACGCGGCGGCAACAGTTGTTCCTTGTCGAGATTCCGGCAGCGACGACGCAGATCATGATCGGTGTGAACCAATGCCTGATGGCGGCCCTGTCGATGGTGATCATCGCCGCCGTGATTGGCGGGTTCGACGATATCGGCTGGGAAGTGCTTTTGACCATGCGCAAGGCCTTGTTCGGGCAGGCTTTTCTTGCGGGTTTGGTGATCGTGGTGTTTGCCATCGTGATCGACCGGATGTCGGGCGCGCTGGCTTTGCCGCGCGCGCGTCAGAACAAGCAGATTGTCTGGGGGCTGTTCGGCGCCGGCGCGGCTGTGGCTGTTTGGTCGGTTGTCGCGGGATGGAACCCGGATGGCGTGGCCATGTTTGACGGTGTGGCCGATCGCGTGGACGCAGGTGTGGGGGCCTTTACGGCCGATCACGGCGCGACGCTGGATGCGCTCAAGAACAACGTGATGTTCTATGGCCTTCTACCGTTACGGATTGGTCTTGCCGACGCGGTTCTGCCGTTTACCTGGGGTTTCAAATGGACGGCCCAGCATAGCGCAGTATTCTTTGGTATTGCAGCGGTGATCGCTGCGCTTTTGGCCTGGCGTGGACGGTTGGCCGCAGGGGCCATCGTGATGCTGTTGGCGCTGATGCTGGAGATTGGTATCGCGCAACTGCCATGGCCGGTGGTGATCATTGGAGCCGGGGCCTTGGGCTGGGTGTCCGGGGGGTGGAAACTGACACGGCTCGTGGTGATCCTGTTGGGTCTCGTGCTGATCTCGGGACTGTGGGAGAGGGCGCTGCTTTCGCTTTATCTTTCAGGGGCTTCGGTGGTGAGTTGCGCTGTTGTCGGTGGTCTTCTGGGTCTTTGGGCGGCGGTCAGTCCGATGGCATGGCGGGTGATCCGCCCGGTCTGTGACCTGCTGCAGACGATCCCGCTTTTTGTCTTCCTGATCCCGGTGCTGATGTTCTTCCAGATCGGCGAATTCTCGGCCTATCTGGCGATCTGCATGTACGCGATCGTGCCGATGATCCGCTATACGCGCCATGGGCTAACCACGACGCCCGAGGAGATGATCGAGGCGGCGCAGGCCAGCGGGGCGGGCAAATGGCAGACCATGTTCGAAGTGCGCGCGCCTTATGCGGCGCCGACGATCCTGCTGGGCCTGAACCAGACCATCCTTTATGCCTTTGCGATGCTCGTGATCGCCGCGCTGATCGGGACAACCGGGCTGGGTCAGTCGATCTATCTTGCCCTTGGGCAGGCGGATGTCGGGCTGGGCATCACGGCCGGGGCGGCGATGGCGATCCTGGCGCTGGTGGCAGATCGACTGGTGCAGGGATTTGCCGAGGAACGGCGGCGCGCGCTGGGTCTCTGAGTTTTGCAACGAATCACTGCCAGATCCCTTGGTTAACAGGGGATCTGGCGTTCGGTATCACGTCGGTATTCCGTCGGTATTGCGTCGGTATCGCCCCTCCGAAGAGGGCGGTTTAACGCGGCGGGCGTCGCGTTATGGGTATTTGAAACCATTGAGAAGAGGGGGCGCCGCGGACACTTGGCGTTGAGTCTAGGTGACGTCTCCTGTTCCGGCCAACCGTTTCGTCATGGCCCGAAGAAAATGCAATTTCGGGAGGCGCTTGCTGGCGTTTGCTAGACAAAATACGGTCGGCGATCCGTGAGCTGGCACCGAGCTTCCAAAAAGGAAACCCCCCTCAGATAGAGATTGCCCTTGCTCACCTTGCATCCGCCGTCGTCACCCGGCCTGGGTTCAGCGAGCAACCTCTGGCGTCTGACCTTTTGGGGCGTACACTGGACATCGGGTGTCGAGCCGAACCCTCTCGACTTTGTCGTTCAGGTTTATAACGATGCGGCCGGGGCGCTTGGTTCTTTGATCTCGGATGTGTCCTTAACAATGGTTTCGAACACGGATACCGGCGTTGATCATAATGGCGTGGCTGGTGCCGATATTCGCGAATACACGCTGACTTTTGACTCTGCATTGTCTCTTGGTGCGGGGGATTACTGGCTGTCGGTCTATCATGACACCGATGTCCAGGGTACGCAGTTTGCCTGGCAGCGTTCAAGCACCACCGGATCATACTTGCAGAATACCAGTGTCAAAGGTGGCGAAACGGCCTTCCTGCTGGAAGATGACGAGGCGCTTGGCGTCGTGCCGCTTCCTGCCGCCGGTTGGATGCTTTTGACCGCTCTTGGCGCTCTTGGCGCGGCTTCTCGGCGCAAACGCAATAAGTCCGCCTGACCGGATCCGGCACTGAATGAAAAAAGACCCGCGGATGTGTTGCCGCGGGTCTTTTCTTTGAGGCCCTTGCCGTGCGGAGCCCAGCAAAAAAAACGGGCCTCAGAAATCGATGGCGATGCCCTTTTTTTCCCAGTCGCCGTAACGGATCGGTTCGGGGCCGTCGCGCCCACCGAGTTCGGTTGGCATTTCAAGCGCCTTGGCCTTTTTGCGGCGCTCTTCGGCCTCGGCAAGGGCGCGTTGGGCGGCGGGGGGAAGATCGGATGGGTTGTCTTTGGCGGTCTGATCGCTCATGGCGGGTTCCTTTCGGGCTTGTCCCTTGATATACGCGCCCGTCCGACGCGCACAAGAGAACAAGGAGTCGCGAGCCAATGGCAAAATCAGGGGTGCAGACTCGTCGCAGCGCGGTTTACCTGCTGGATCAGGTGCTCGGGGAAGGGCGGTTGATGTCCGAGCTGATCGGCGCCGGGGCGCTGGAGCGGCTGGAGCCGCAGGAGAGGGCACGGGCACAACGGCTTGCTATGGAAACCCTGCGGGGGCTCGAGCGGGCGGACCGGATGTTGCAGAAGCACTTGCAGAAATACCCGCCGCTGACCGTGCGCAACGTGTTGCGGCTGGCGACCGTGGAGCTGTGCCAGGGCGGTGCGGCGCATGGCGTGGTCAATGACGCGGTCGAGATCGTGGCGCGCAACAAGCGCACCCAGTCGATGAAGGGGCTGGTGAATGCGGTGCTGCGCAAGGTGGCGGCGCAAGGGGCCGAGGCGTGGAATATCCTGCGCGTGCCGCGCCTGCCGAAATGGTTGCGTGGGCCGATGGTCGCGGCCTATGGGCCCGAAACCGTGGCCGCGATGGAAGCGGCGCATTTTGCAGGCGCGCCGTTGGACCTGACCGCCAGGGGCGACGCGGCGGCGGTGGCCGAAGCGGTTGGCGGCACCCTGCTTGAGACCGGGTCTGTCCGGTTGATGGAGGCCGGGCAGGTGTCGAAACTGGCCGGGTTCGCAAGCGGGGAATGGTGGGTACAGGACGCGGCTGCTGCGATTCCGGCGAAGGTGCTCAATGCACAAGAGGGCGAGCATGTGCTTGATCTTTGTGCCGCGCCCGGTGGCAAGACCATGCAGATTGCCGCCAGTGGCGCCAAGGTGACGGCGGTGGATGATAATCCGGCGCGAATGGAACGGGTGCGCGAAAACCTCGAACGCACGGGGCTGAATGCCGAATTGATCGTCGGCGACGTGATGTCCCAGAAGGGCAGCTATGACGCGGTGCTGCTGGATGCGCCTTGTTCGGCAACGGGTACGATCCGGCGGCACCCGGATTTGCCCCATGCCAAGGATGGCAGCGAATTCGGCGAGTTGATCGGTATGCAATCCTGGATGATCGACCACGCGCTGTCTCTGGTCAAACCGGGCGGGCGGCTGGTGTTTTGCACCTGTTCGCTTTTGCCGGACGAGGGCGAAGTGCAGGTGGAAGAGGCGGTGGCGCGCCACAAGGATGTCACGGTTGACCGTGCGGCGCTGGAGCTTCCGGGGATCGACCCGGCGTGGATCACGGAAGAAGGTGGATTGCGCCTTCGCCCCGATTACTGGGCGGATCGGGGCGGTATGGACGGGTTTTACGTGGCCTGCCTGCGCAAGGCGGGCTGAGCGCGGACAGGGTGTCCGCGCACGGCCTCAGGCGTTCAGCTTGCCTTTTTGCAGGAAGCTCAGCACGGCGAGCAGCGCGAAGAACGCCGGGTCAGACCATCCGAAACCGGTGAATATGCCGGTCAGGGCCGCATAGAGGGTGATCGCCACGCCGAGGGTGTTGGTCCACATCAGGCCGGTGAGGATCTTGCGCTGGATGGCAATGTCCGTCGTATCGCGGAGCAGGATGCTGATGATGGCGATCCCGCCGAGGAAGATGCTGTTGTGCTGAGACAGGAAGACCGCGTAGCGGTCGTTCAATTCCACCCCGTAGTTCGGCCAGAGCAGGCCGGGAACAACGAACAGGGCCACGGCAAAAACAGCGTAGATTGCGCCGTGGAGTGTGAGAAAGGTTCTTGGTGTCATCGGTTTGATCCCGTGATTGGCTTGGAGGGGGCACCAACCGTCTGATCGCTGGGTGCTGGCCGGTGCCGGTTTCGCAGTTACTGCGCGGCGTACAGAGGCGCGTGCGTGACGGTGCTCAGGTCTTCCATGATATCAAAAACATGGTCCGTGATCTCGATAATGCCGAAGGCGACGAGGCGCTCGAGATGCATGGCCTTGTAGGTTTCTAGCGCGGCGAGGTCGCGGAACAGGTAAGTCGATCCAAAATGCGCGGTCCCGGCTTCGTGGGTCCAGATCTTCCAGACGACACCGGGTTCCTCGGCGATGCTTTCAGCAAGTTGCATCATGCCCTTGGCGCTGTTCTCGTCCAGGGGGGCGTTGAAGTGCATGTGCAGGTCCCAGATTTTCAGTTCACTCATTGGTCTTTCCTTTCGGTGGGTTGCGTGGGTGGAGCCGCGCAGGGTTTCTGTTGCCAACCAAAATAGGGCGCTCTAGTTGTTGGAAAAACAGGCGGTATTCGATCAATCTGTAAGGAATTTCGAACAATGCGGCGGAACGAATTGAGTGATGTGGCGATCTTTGTCGCAGTGGCGCAGGAGGGTGGCTTTCGCGCGGCGGCGGACAGGCTGGGCCTTGGGGCGGGGACGGTGAGCGAGGCGGTGCAGCGGTTCGAGGACCGTCTGGGGGTGCGTCTTCTGGAGCGCACCACGCGGGCGATTGCGCTGACCACGGCGGGAGAGACGCTTTATCGGCGCAGCCTGCCCGCGATACGCGAACTTGAAAGCGCGCTGGGTGACGTGCATTCAACCGAAACGGGCCTGGCCGGGCTGTTGAGCATCACGGCGCCGATTGGGGCCAGCCGCCTGTTTCTTGACGCGCTGAATGCCGCATTTGCGAAGCGGCACCCCGGATTGGTGATCGAGGTACTTTATGACGAGGAAAAGGTGGACCTTGTGACCGGGGGGGCGGACCTGGCCATCCGGGCGGAGACGTTGCTTGACCCGGACACCTATGCCTTTGCGGTTGGCCCGGTACAGCAGATGGCGCTAGTGGCGTCGCAGGATTATCTGGATCAGGCGCCTCCGATCGAGACCCCCGAGGACGTGGCCGCGCATGCGGGTGTGTGCTTTGCCTTTGACAGGTCCGGCACGCTCGCGCCGTGGGTGTTTGCCGGGCCTGATGGGCCGTATTCGGTCATGCCGACACCGCGTGTGATCGCGAATGACGTGGGCTCGATCGCGGCCTCGGCCCGGTCGGGGCTTGGGTTGGCCTATATCTATCGGCATCTGGTCCGGGAGCATCTGCAATCCGGTGCTTTGGTCGAGGTTCTCAAAGGGCAGACCGAAGCGTTGCCGCGGTTCTCGTTGAATTATCTCAGCAAGCGGAACATGCCCGCGCGGGTGCGGGCCTATATTGATTTCGCACGCGAACAGACGTGGTAGGCAGAGTCGCCAAGAAAGGGGTATTCAGGTCGGGGGGGTGTCGACAAGGGGGACACCTTCGACCGTAACGCGGTGCATGAGGCGGCGGTAACCGTGATAATCGTTGATGGCCTTGTGCCAAGTGGCGCGGTTGTCCCACATGGTGATGTCACCCTCCCGCCAGCGGACCCGGCATTGAAATTCGGGCTGGCGGCAGTGTTCGTAGAGCATCGTCAGCAGGGCGGTGGATTCGGGTTCGGACAGTCCTTCGATGTGAGTGGTGAAGACCGGGTTCACGAACAGGCCCCGACGACCGCTCAAGGGATGGGTGATTACAACCGGGTGGCGTGCGTCCTGTGTCGCAGCGTCGGCATTCTGCAAGCGCCCGGTGGTGGCCGCTTCGCTGTCACGGGTTTCGGGGCCGAACACGTGCCGGGATGAATGCACGGCGGTCAGCCCGTCCAGAAAGTGGCGCATGGTGGGGGAGAGCGCCTCATAGGCGGCCCCCATGGAGACAAAGAGCGTATCGCCGCCAAAAGGAGGCATCTCGATTGCATGCAGGATCGAGCCCATGGCAGGGCACAGGTCATACGAATGGTCGGTGTGCCAGCCCTCGCCAACGGCGGCTTTCTGGTCCTTTTCCTTGAGAACCATGGCGATTTCCGGGTGTGTCGCGACCGGTTTGAAAAAGCGGTTCACGTTGATCGCACCAAAGCGGCGGGCAAAGGCGAGATGGTCGTCCGGTCCGACATTTTGGTCGCGCAGGACGATCACTGAATGTCGGGCAAAGGCATCGTGGATGGCGTCAAAGATTTCGGCATCGCGAATATCCGCGCCAAAGATTTCGGCGCCGAGGCCGCCGGTCAGGGGTGTGATCCGCATGGACTGTCTCTGCAAGTGGTTTGGGCGACCCTAGCAGGATGTCAAAGCGTGGAAAACATGATTAAGTTGGGTAAGAAGATCGGAAATTGTGATGGTTCATTTCTCTTTGCGCCAGCTTCTTTACTTGTCCGAGGTCGCGCGTCGGGGCGGGATCGCGCAGGCGGCACGCCAGATGAACGTGTCGACGGCGGCAGTGGCCGCGGCAATTGACAAGCTGGAGGCCATACTTGGGCTTACCCTGTTTGACCGCTTTCCGGCGCAGGGGATGCGGCTCACACGGGCGGGTGAGGAGTTTGCGGCGCAGGCCGCGGTCTTGCTGGAGCAGGCCGAGGCGCTGGATCGCCGCGCGCGGGATTTGGCCGAAGGGCGGGCCGGGGCGCTGTATGTCGGGACACATTTCGCGCTGGCCCATCGTTATGTCCTGCCTGCTGTGCTGGCTTTTCGCGCAAAGTACCCGGATGTGCGCGTACATGTGAAGGAGGGCGATTTCCCCGATCTCGTGGACGCGCTGGATACCGGTGCCGTGGACGCGCTTGTCGTGTTTGATCAGGGCTTTCACTCGCAAAAGCACGTTGTCGAGCCATTGAAGGACTTGCCACCCCTTGTGCTCGTGGCGGCGGAGCATCCTCTTGGGCATCAGGATGAGATTAGCCTCGCTGACCTGTCGCAATGTCCATATGTCGAGATCACCACGCCCGGTCCGGGGCCAAGCTACCTGCAAATGTTGCAAGCGGCAGGCGTTCATCCCGATGTGCCGTTCTCCACGCAGTCGCGCGAATTGGCGCAGGCTTACGTGGGCAAGGGGCTGGGCGTGACCTTGGTCGGGTTTCCTCCAATGCAGGACCGTACCATTGAGGGTGATCCGGTGGTGGTGCGCCCGATCCGGGAAGACATTGGCCTGTTCCGGGCGGTCATCGTACGGTCAGGTCATGTCGCGCCGTCGCCGCTGTTGGTGCAGTTTCTCGCGATGTGCCGGGCGCAGGGGTAACCGAAAGCGGAGTTTCGGAGCGGGTGCCCGGGGGGGTGCGGGAGGAATTCAAACGGTGACTTGCCCGGAGAAGGCGGCTACACTCCTACGCAAACGCCAAAGAGCGTAGAGGCAGAGCAGATGTCCGACCCCAATAGCCTTGCGGCCCGCCATACGCGGGCGATGCACCGCGTTCATGCGCGGATTTCGACGATGGCGCGCCCCGCCACCGGGTTCACATCCATGCCCGAGCCGCGCACGATCGGGCTTTATGCGCGCGGCAAACAGCTTTTGGCGGGGAATTTTCTTTTTGCAGGGCATCTGGTTACGGCGCCGGAAACGTCGATCTGGGACATTGGCGTGCCGGACGAGGTGTTTGCGCAGGAGTTGCACGGGTTTGCGTGGATGGATGACCTTGCCGCCGTGGGAGATGCGGCGGCGCGTGAGCGGGCGCAGCTGTGGTTGTGGCGCTGGATCGACCGCTTTGGGCAGGCGCGGGGGCCGGGGTGGACGCCGGACCTGACCGGGCGGCGTGTGATTCGCTGGATCAGTCATGCGCTTTTCCTGCTCAGGGCGCGGGATGCTGAGCAATCGGAGGCGTTTTATCGCTCGCTCGCACAGCAGACGATTTTCCTCAGTCGCCGTTGGCACAAGACCCTGCCGGGATTGCCCCGGTTCGAGGCCCTGACGGGGCTGATCTATGCCGGGCTGGCGCTGGAAGGCATGGAACGGCATGTGACCCCGGCCTGCAAGGCGCTGGAGCGGGAATGCCGAAGACAGGTGGATGAACAGGGCGGTATCCCGACACGCAACCCCGAGGAGCTGCTGGAAGTGTTCACGCTTTTGACCTGGGCAGCAACGGCGCTGGGTGAGGCGGGCAAGCCGGTGTCTGGCGGGCATATGCAGGCGATTGAGCGGATTGCACCGACGCTGCGCACGTTGCGCCATGCCGACGGCGGTTTGGCGCGCTTTCATGGCGGTGGGCGCGGCATGGAGGGCCGTCTGGACAGCGCGCTGGCAGAAAGCACGGTCAAGACGCGGCAGGCGGATGGGCTGGCGATGGGGTATGCGCGGCTGAGTGCGGGGCGCACCAGCGTGATTGTCGATGCGAGCCCGCCGCCGCAGGGGGACAGTTCGGTGAATGCCCATGCCTCGACTTTGGCGTTCGAACTGACCAGCGGGCGGCGCCCGTTGATCGTGAATTGCGGGTCGGGCGGCAGTTTCGGAGAGGATTGGCGCCGCGCGGGGCGGGCGACGCCGTCGCACTCCACCCTGTCGCTGGATGGGCTGTCGAGTGCGCGGCTTGGCGATGGCGCGCGCGGCTGGCGTGACGAGCAATTGGTGGATGCGCCTCGGGAGGTGCCGATCCAGATGAGCCAGGCCCCGGACGGGCTGCGGTTCGAAGGCGGGCATGACGGCTATGTGCGCACCCATGGGCTGACCCATGCGCGTACGCTGGAGCTGACCTTTGACGGGCGGGGGATGGCGGGCGAGGACTTGCTGATCGCGCTGGATGACCCGGCAAAGCGGCGGTTTGACAAGGCGATGGACGCGCACGCGCTTCAGGGCATCCCGTTTGACATCCGATTCCACCTGCATCCCGAGGCTGATGCCGAGCTGGACATGGGGGGCGCGGCGGTTTCGGTTGCGCTCAAAAGCGGCGAATTGTGGGTGTTCCGGCATGATACGAAGCTGAATCTGACGCTGGAACCCAGTGTTTTTCTGGAAAAAGGGCGATTAAAGCCCCGCGCGACAAAACAGGTCGTTCTATCTGGCGTGGCAATGGAGTATGCGACGCGCATCCGGTGGTCGGTGTCCAAGGCGCATGACTCGTCTATGGCCATTCGCGACCTGAACCGGGATGAGATGGATCTGACAACCTGACCTCTGGGACCGCACACGCTATGACCGACATGACCCCTATCCGCCGCGCATTGATTTCCGTATCCGACAAGACCGGATTGATCGACCTTGGACGCGCGCTGTCCGAGCGCGGCGTTGAACTTCTTTCGACCGGCGGCAGCGCCAAGGCGCTGCGCGATGCCGGACTGACCGTGAAGGATGTGTCCGAGGTGACGGGCTTTCCCGAGATGATGGACGGGCGCGTGAAGACGCTGCACCCCAAGGTGCATGGCGGGCTGCTGGCGCTTCGGTCGAACCCGGAACACGTGGCAGCGATGGACGCGCACGGGATTGGCCCGATCGACCTTCTGGTGGTGAACCTTTACCCGTTTGAAGCCACCGTGGCCGCCGGGGCCGATTATGACACCTGCATCGAGAACATCGACATCGGCGGCCCGGCGATGATCCGCGCCGCCGCCAAGAACCACGGCGATGTGACCGTGGTGGTGGATGTGGCCGATTACGACACGCTTTTGGGCGACATGGACCAGCATAACGGTGCAACCTGTCCAAAGTTCCGCAAGAAGCTGGCCCAGATCGCCTATGCCCGCACCGGGGCCTATGATGCCGCCGTGTCCAACTGGATGGCCGAGGCGATTGGCGTGGAAACCCCGCGCCGCCGCGCCTTTGCCGGAGAGCTGAAACAAACCCTGCGCTATGGCGAGAACAGCCATCAGCAGGCGGCGTTCTATACCGATGGGTCGCACCGTCCTGGCGTGGCCACCGCGCGTCAGCTTCAGGGCAAGGAGCTGAGCTATAACAACATCAACGACACCGACGCGGCGTTTGAGCTTGTGGCCGAGTTTGATCCTGCGAACGGTCCAGCCTGTGCAATCATCAAGCACGCCAACCCCTGTGGTGTGGCCGTGGGCGGGTCGCTGGTTGAAGCGTATCAAAAGGCGTTTGACTGTGACCGCACAAGCGCGTTTGGCGGCATCGTGGCGCTGAACCAGCCGCTGGACGTGGAGACCGCGCAGAAGATCGTGGAGATTTTCACCGAGGTGGTGATTGCACCGGGCGCGAGCGATGAGGCGATTGAAGTATTCGCCGCCAAGAAGAACCTGCGCCTGTTGCTGACCGAGGGTCTGCCGGACACGCGTGCTCCGATCACGGCCTACAAGCAGGTCGCCGGCGGGATGCTGGTTCAGGACAAGGACGTGGGTTATGTCGGGATGGAAGACCTTAAGGTTGTGACCAAGAAAGCGCCCAGTGAGCAGGAAATGGCCGACCTTCTGTTCGCGTGGAAAGTGGCGAAACACGTCAAGTCGAACGCGATTGTCTACGTCAAGGATGGGGCGACCGTGGGCGTTGGTGCCGGTCAGATGAGCCGGTTGGACAGCGCCAATGTCGCGGCCGCCAAGGCGGGCCGCATGGCGGACGAACTGGGACTGGCGGAAAGCCCGGCCAAGGGCTGTGCCGTGGCGTCGGATGCATTCTTCCCCTTTGCCGACGGGTTGCTGGAAGCCGCCGCGGCAGGCGGCAAATGCGTGATCCAGCCCGGTGGCTCGATGCGGGATGATGAAGTGATCAAGGCCGCGGACGAGGCGGGGCTGGCGATGGTGTTCACCGGCATGCGCCACTTCCGCCACTAGGGCGGGATGCAAGATCGGTCGTGCCCCGGACTGCGCCGGGGCGGGCCGCACAGTTCAAGGTGTAAGCCCCTGAAAACAAGGGGCACACCGTTTCGCAGAGAGGCAGAAAGGGGGCGCGTATGCGTTTGGTGTTCTGGGCCGGATTCTGGGCCTTTATCACCGATCAGGCGAGCAAATATGCCGTGGTGCATATGCTGAACCTGCGGGAAGTGCTGTTCATCGACGTGCTGCCGCCGCTGTTGCGGTTCACGATGGCGTGGAATGAGGGCATCAATTTCGGCCTGTTTGCCAACAGCGCGGATACCGCGCGCTGGGTGCTGATCGGTGTCGCGCTTGCCGTGTCGGCCTTTGTGCTGTTCTGGGTGCGGCGTGATCCGCCGGGCAAATGGGGCATGATCAGTGCCGGGTTGCTGATCGGGGGGGCGATCGGCAACGTGGTTGACCGGCTGCTTTACGGGGCCGTCGCCGATTTCCTGAACATGTCCTGTTGCGGGATCGACAATCCCTTTGCCTTCAACCTTGCGGATGTGTGGATTTTTGCCGGGGCCTTGGGGCTGGTGTTTTTCGGCGGGAGCAAAAGAGAGGCGTGACCTTGCCGTGACGATGCGGTAAAGCTTGGCCCGAGGTTGCAGGAGGTATGCCATGCGTTTGCGGCATGTGCTTATGATCGGTTTGGTTCTGGGTCTTGCCGCGTGCGGCAGTGACAAGGGCGTTCGCGTGCTGAGTTCCAACGGCGAAGGACCTGACGAGTTCCGTATCGTTCCCGGCAAACCCCTCACCCAGCCCAAGGATTACGCTGCCCTGCCGGCACCGACACCGGGGCAAGGCAACATCACCGACCAGGACCCGCTTGGGGACGCGGCGGTGGCGCTGGGCGGATCGGCCAAGGCGCGCAACAACACGCAAGGGATCGGCAGTTCGGACGGGGCGCTGGTCAACTATGCCTCGCGCAAGGGGCGGGATGGCAATATCCGTCAGACCGTCGGGGCCGAGGACGCGGAATTCCGGCGCAAGCGCGGCCGGTTCACCAACATCCGCATCGTGAAAGAAGATCGCTATAACGAGATCTACAAGCGCGAGCACCTCGACTATTACCCCGAGTGGTGGCGCTGGCGTAAAGCCGGGGCCAAGACGCCTGCGGCGCCGCCGGGATCCTGAGTCTAACGCAAATCGTCATCTCACATCTTCGTTTGTGCCCTTGCAGCGGGGCGCAGCGGGCGTAACTATTCCCCCGAGACATCAAAAACCGGGAGTGTGTTCATGTTGCGAAGCTTGGCTTTGGCCCTTGGGGTGGCGTTGTGCGCCGTGCCTGTCTGGGCCAATGATCTGGTCACGGATTTCACGCTGGATAACGGGATGCAGGTGGTCGTGGTCGAGGATCATCGCGCGCCTGTTGTGGTGCATATGGTTTGGTATCGCGCCGGGTCCGCAGATGAAAAGCCCGGTGTCTCGGGTGTGGCGCATTTCCTTGAACACCTGCTGTTCAAGGGCACCGATACACTTGAGCCGGGCGAATTTTCGGCCACGGTTGCGGCTCAGGGCGGGCGCGACAACGCCTTTACCAGCTATGACTATACTGCCTATTTTCAGCGGGTTGCGGCGGATCGCCTGGAACTGATGATGAAGATGGAAAGCGACCGGATGGTCAATATCCGTCTGGGTGAGGAAGAAATTCTGACCGAGCGCGACGTGATCATCGAAGAACGCAACATGCGGGTCGAGAACAGCCCCGGCGCGCTGTTTCGGGAACAGATGGGGGCGGTTCAGTATTACAACCATCGCTACGGCGTGCCGATCATAGGCTGGCGGCACGAGATGGAACAACTCGGATTGCAGGACGCGCTGGAGTACTACGGCACCTACTACGCCCCCAACAATGCCATTCTGATCGTGGCGGGGGATGTGGAGCCAGACGCGGTGAAGGCGCTGGCCGAGCAGTATTATGGCGTGATCCCCGCCAATTCTGAGCTGCCCGAACGAGCGCGCCCGCAGGAACCGCCCCAGACCACACCCCGGCGCATGGTTTATACCGATCCGCGCGTCGCGCAGCCCTATGTGACGCGCTCTTATCTGGCCCCGGAGCGCAATCCCGGCGATCAGCGACAGGCGGCGGCTTTGACGTTGCTGGGGGAGATACTGGGGGGCGGGACGACCTCGGTTCTGAACCAGAAACTGCAGTTCGAACAGAAGTTGAGCGTTTATTCCGGCGCATGGTACAGCGGCGTGTCGCTGGATCGGACCACCTTTAACCTGACCGTAGTGCCGGTGCCCGGCGTGTCCCTGCAAGAGGCGGAAGACGCAATGGACGCGGCGGTGGTCGAGTTCCTTGAGACCGGGGTGGATGCAGAGCAGCTTGAGCGGATCAAGATGCAGCTTCGGGCGGCGCAGATTTATGAACGCGACGACGTGGGCCGGTTGGCCAATCGCTATGGGCGGGCGCTGACTTCGGGGCTGACGATTGCCGATATTCAGGAATGGCCCGAGATCCTGCAATCGGTGACGGGAGAAGAGATTGTCGCCGCTGCACGGGCCGTTTTCGAGAAGAAAAACTCCGTGACCGGCTGGCTGATGACCGAGGAAGAGGTGACGCAATGATGCGCTTTGTTCTGAGTTTCGTGGCGTGTATGGCGGCGGTCCCGGCGATGGCGGAAATCGCGATCAAGGAAGTGACCTCGCCCGGCGGGATCAAGGCATGGCTTGTCGAAGAACCGTCGATCCCCTTCATGGCGCTGGAAATCCGCTTCAAGGGCGGTACGTCGCTTGATGCGCCGGGCAAGCGCGGGGCAACCAACCTGATGGTGGGATTGCTGGAAGAGGGCACCGGGGAGCTTGATGCGCAGGGGTTTGCCAAAGCAGGCGAGTCGCTGGCGGCGCAGTTCGGCTATGACAGTGGCGACGATGCGGTGGCGATTTCGGCGCGGGTGCTGAGCGAAAACCGGGACGAGGCACTTGAACTGCTGCGCCTGTCGCTGGTCGCGCCGAGCTTTCCCGAAACCGCGTTGGAGCGGGTGCGCAAACAGGTGCTGAGTGGAATCCGATCAAGCCTGAAGGACCCGGACAAGATTGCGAGCGCGCGATTCAATGCGCTGGTCTTCGGGGATCATCCTTATGGGTCAGATGAGAACGGCACGCTTGAAAGCGTTTCGGCGCTGAGCCGGGCGGACATCGTGGCGGCCCACCGAGGCGCGCTGGCCAAGGATCGCATGTACGTGTCGGCCGTGGGCGATATCACGGCCGAAGAACTGGGGCCGCTGCTGGACCGTCTTCTGGGCGACCTGCCCGAGACCGGGGCCGCGATGCCGGGGCAGGCCAGCCCGCAGATCACGGGAACGGTCGAGGTGGTGGATTTTGACACACCGCAGTCGGTCGCGATTTTCGGGCAGGCTGGCATGCATCGCGATGACCCGGATTTTTTTGCCGCCTACCTTCTGAGCACGATCCTTGGCGGGGGCGGTTTCGAGAGCCGTCTCATGACCGAGGTGCGCGAGAAACGCGGGCTGACTTACGGAATCTACTCCTATCTTGTGCCGAGAGACCTTGCCAATCTTTACCTCGGAAGCGTTGCGTCGGCCAATGACCGGATCGGGGAAACGATTGCCGTGATCCGGGAGGAATGGGCCAAGATATCGTCCGAGGGCGTGACGGCGGAAGAGCTGGACGCGGCCAAGGCATTGTTGACCGGGGCCTATCCGCTGCGGTTTGACGGGAATGGTTCGATTGCCAAGATCATGGTGGGCATGCAGGTCGATGACATGCCGATCGACTACATGGTGACGCGCAATGACAAAGTGAACGCCGTGACGCTGGAGGATGTGAACCGCGTGGCGCGCGACCTGTTGGACCCCGAAACCCTCATGTTCGTGGTGGTCGGCAAGCCCGAGGGGGTGTGAGGGGGCGCTGCCCCCGTCCCTGCGGGACTCCCCCGGAGTATTTCTGGCAAAATGAAGAGGGGGCGGTCCGCGTTGGGCCGCCCTGTTTTTTCGTTATTCGCCGTAGGGGATCCAGATATTCTTGACCTCGGTGGCGGCCTGTAGGAAGGCGCGGCCTTCGCCTGTGGGTCCAAACCAGTCGCGCTGAGTGGCGTTGTTGACCCATGTGCGTTTGAGGTTATGGGCGCTTTCGCGCTCGATGGTTTTTGCAAGGTCGGTCGAGGAGAAGGACCAGACCGCATCAACATCCATGTGGCCCGCGAGCGGCTTGGCCAGATCGCTATGGGAGCCGGTGAGGATGTTGACCACGCCTGCCGGGACATCCGAGGTTTCCAGCACCTGGTAGAAATCAGTCGCCGCCAGCGGGAAAGGCTCGGAGGCCACGAGGATGGTGCGGTTGCCCATGGCGATGGCCGGGGCCATGAGGGAGACGAGGCCAAGGAGCGGGGCGTCATCGGGGCAGAAGGCGCCGATCACGCCGACCGGTTCTTTCATTGCCAGCGCGACGCCGCGGATCGGGACGCCATGCGCCTGCCCATCATATTTGTCGGCCCATGCCGCGTAGGTGAAGAGGCGGCTGACGGCGGCGTCGACTTCTTTCGCGCCGGAACGTCCGCCGGTGAGCGTGTTGATCCGGTGCGCGAATTCGTCGGCGCGGGCCGAAAGGTTTTCGGCGATGTAGTAGAGGATCTGCGCGCGCAGGTGGCCGGTGGTGCCGGACCAGCCTTTGGCGGCCTGCGCGGCCTCGACGGCGTTGCGGACATCCTTGCGGTTGGCGATCGGGGCCTGTCCGAGGATGTTGCCGGATTTGCCATAGATGGTCTGGGAATAGCCGCCGTCGGGACGTGCCTGTTTGCCGCCGACATAAAGCTTGGCCGTTCGATCGAGGGGATCGGACGGGCCTTTGTCACCCGTGAGCGCCTCGATGGGTTTGAGGGGTTTGGGGCTGCCTTTGGGTTTGGTGTAGGCCGCGAGCCCCTCCCAGCCGCCTTCGCGGCCAAAGCCGCTTTCGCGCACGCCGCCAAAGCCGGCGGCGGCGTCAAAGAGATTGGTGGCGTTGATCCAGACCACGCCCGCGACAAGTTTCGGGGCCACATCAAGCGCGAGGTTGATGTTCTCGCTCCAGAGCGAGGCAGCGAGGCCGTAGCGGGTGTTATTGGCAAGCTGAACCGCTTCGGACGGGGTGCGGAAGGTCGTGGAGACCAGAACCGGGCCGAATATTTCCTCTTGCATGAGGCGGGCCGAAGGGGCGAGACCGGTGATCAGCGTCGGGGGATAGAAACAGCCTTCGGCCGGCAGGTCGATCCGGGCGTGGTAGGTTTCGCCCTCGGTGTTGGACGACACCATGTCGGTGATGGTCTTGAGCTGGAAGGGGTCCACGACCGCGCCCACGTCGATGCACTTGTCGAGCGGATTGCCGATGCGCAGCCCGTCCATGCGGGATTTGAGTTTCGCGTGAAAGCGGTCGGCGATGCCTTCCTGAACCAGCAGGCGCGACCCGGCGCAGCAGACCTGTCCCTGGTTGAACCAGATGGCGTCGACGAGTCCCTCGATGGCGGAGTCAATGTCGGCGTCGTCAAAGACGATGTAAGGGGATTTGCCGCCCAGTTCGAGCGTGAGCGATTTGCCGGAGCCTGCGGTGGCGGCGCGGATGGCGCGGCCCACGGAGGTGGAGCCGGTGAAGGCGATCTTGTCGATGTCGTCATGCGCGGTGATCATTTCACCCACGGCGCCGTCGCCGGTGACGATGTTCACCACCCCGGCAGGCAGCCCGGCCTGTGTGCAGATGTCGGCAAACAAGAGGGCGGTGAGCGAGGTGTACTCGGCGGGTTTCAGGACCACCGTGTTGCCCATGGCCAGCGCGGGCGCGATTTTCCAAGCGAGCATCAACAGGGGGAAGTTCCACGGGATGATTTGACCGCAGACGCCGATGGCCTGTTGGTCGGGGAGCTCGGACTCCATCAGCTGGGCCATACCTGCGTGATAGTAGAAATGACGCTGAGCGAGGGGGATGTCGATATCGCGGCTTTCGCGGATCGGTTTGCCGTTGTCGAGCGTTTCCAGAACAGCAAAGAGGCGGCTGTGTTTCTGCAGCAGGCGGGCGATGGCATAGAGGTATTTCGCGCGCCCATGACCGCCAAGTTTTTCCCATTTGGGTTGCGCCTTGCGGGCGGCGGCGACGGCGGCGTTGACCTCGTCTGCGGTGGCTTGGGACAGGTCGGCCAGCGTTTCGCCATTGGCGGGGTTGGACGACTGGAAGTCCTTGCGCGGGGTGGTCCATGCGCCGTCGATGAACTGACCAAAGGCAGCGCCCTGGTCGACGATCCAGGCAAGCGCGTCGGCGGCGGATTCGGGGGCGGGGCCGTAGTCCATGGTCTCGAAGATTTCCTTGATGGTCATGTTTTCTGCTCCGATTCACTCTTCAACCAAGCCAAGCGAAGAGTTTTTGGCAATACTTCGGCGTCGCCCAAATATAAGAAATCTAGGGAGATTCCGAAAACCAGATTCAAACTTAATGCTCCGTCTAGAGAAAGTCGGAAAGCCCCACTCTCCCAATTGTTTAGAGCCGCACGCTTGGCACCAATAGCTTCCGCATATTGCGATTGTGTCATTCCGACAAACTCTCGATGCCACTTGATACGTGCCGAGATTTCTCCAAATGGTCGCCCTTCCATGTCCGGCTATCCCATGGCGTGGCGGTAGGAGGCCGAGTAATGGCCGGTGACGTGGTGTTCCAACTGGCGTTCGATGTCGCCCAGAAGCGAGGAGGCGCCAAAGCGGAAAAGGTCGGGTTGCAGCCAGCGGTCGCCCAACTCGTCTTTCATCAGAGAGAGATAGACAAGCGCGTCCTTGGCCTTGGAGATGCCGCCAGCAGGTTTGTAGCCGACGCGATAGCCGGTGCGGTCATAGTAGTCGCGGATGGCGCGGATCATCACGAGGCTGACGGGCAGGGTGGCGTTGACGCTTTCCTTGCCGGTGGAGGTCTTGATGAAATCGGCGCCCGCCATCATGCAGACGAGGCTGGCGCGGGCGACGTTGCGGAGCGTGCCCAACTCGCCAGTGGCGAGGATGGCTTTGACATGAGCGTCGCCGCAGGCGGCGCGGAAGGCGGCCATTTCGTCATAGAGTGCCTGCCAGTTGCCCTGCAGGACATGGCGGCGGGTGATGACGATGTCGATCTCTTCGGCCCCGGCCTTGACGCTTTCCCCGATCTCGGCGACGCGCAGGTGAAAGGGCGAAAGGCCCGCCGGAAAGCCAGTGGAGACAGCTGCGACGGGGATGCCGGTGCCCGAGAGGGCGTCAACGGCGGTGGGCACCATGTCGTGATAGACGCAGACCGCGCCGGTGGTGAGGCTGGTCATGCCAAGCGCCTCAAGGATGTCGGCGCGCACTGGTTGGGCGGCCTTGGCACACAGGCGGCGGACGCGGCCCTCGGTATCGTCGCCAGAGAGCGTGGTCAGGTCGATGCAGGAGATAGCCCGGCAGAGCCACGCGGCCTGATGGTCTTTCTTGACCGAGCGGCGGCCCGGCAGGGTCTTGGCGCGGCGTTCGATGGCCGAGGTGTTGGCCTGTGCGGTGCGCACCCAGTCGAGATCCAGCGCCATGCCGGGATTGCGGGGTTCGATCGCCGTGGGCAGCTGGTGGTCAGCGTCGGTCTTGGTGGGCGTCTGCATGGGTCCGTCCTGTGCGAAAAACAGGCCCTACCGTGTCATGCGGGCGCTAACATTTCAAGCATTCGCGTGCGGTCAGCGGCGATATTTTGACCATATGGTAAAGTCTTTTTGCAAATAATTCGCAATTGCGTTGACTTTCTTGCGAATGGTTCTCATATTCATTTCAAACGCAGCCAGAGGAGTCGACATGCGATTCTCGCGACGTGGATTTATGAGTACCGGACTGGCCGGAGCGATGGCTCTGGCGGCGCCTGTCTGGGCGGGTGGCACCCTTTCCGTAGTGGCGACCACCGGCATGATCGCGGACACCGCGCGCCGGATCGGCGGTGATCTGGTCGAGGTCAAGGCGCTGATGGGGCCGGGGGTAGACCCGCATGCCTATCGTCAGACGCGCACGGATATTGTTGCGATGACCCGTGCGGATCTCGTGCTGTGGCACGGTCTGTATCTCGAAGCGCAGATGGAAGAGTTTTTCCACAAGCTCGAAAAACGCAGCAGTGTCGTGGCCGTGACCGATACGCTGCCGCGCGAAATGTTGCGTGGGCATGACGATTATGCCGACAAGTTTGACCCCCATGTGTGGATGGATCCGGGCCTTTGGATCACGGTCGCAGAGCGTATCCGCGATGCGCTGAGCGAAAAGGCCCCGGAACAGGCCGCGATATTTGCCGAGAATACTGCCACCCTGGTTAACGAACTCAAAACCCTGCGGGCCTATGCGGTCGATACACTGGCGACCGTCCCGCAAGAGGCGCGGGTTCTGCTGACGGCGCATGATGCGTTTGGTTATTTCGGGCAGGCCTACGGGTTCGAGGTCATGGGTATTCAAGGCATTTCGACCGAGTCCGAAGCCGGGTTGAACCGGATCGGGGAGCTTGTCGATATGCTGGTCGCGCGGAAAATCAGCGCGGTGTTCGTGGAAAGCTCGGTCTCGGACCGGTCGATCCGCGCACTTGCCGAAGGGGCTGCGTCAAAGGGCCATAAGGTGTTGATCGGCGGAGAGTTGTTTTCTGACGCGATGGGGCCTGACGGTACCTATGAAGGCACCTATATCGGAATGATCGATCACAACGTGACCGTGATTGCCAATGCGTTGGGCGGATCCGCGCCCGAGCGCGGCATGCACGGCAAACTGTCGGCAGGGTTTTGACCATGACACTTGAACTGGCGGCAAATCAGGGCGTTGTGCCCACCATGCCGAACATGGAAGAGAGCCCGCTGGCGATCCGGGGCATGACAGTGTCTTATGGCCAGAAGCCGGTGGTGTTCTCGGTCGATATGACGATCGAAGAAGGTTCGATGACGGCGATTATCGGCCCCAACGGCGCGGGCAAATCGACCCTTCTCAAGGCCGCTTTGGGCATCGTGAAGCCGTTGGCCGGACATGCGACGGTCTATGGCAAGCCGATGGCGGCGCAGCGTGCCCGCATTGCCTATGTGCCTCAGCGCGCAAGTGTGGACTGGGATTTCCCGACCCGAGTGATCGATGTGGTCCTGATGGGGCTTTACCGCGAGTTGGGCCTGCTGCGCAGGGTACGCGCGCATCACAGGGATACCGCGATGGCCTGTCTGGAACGCGTTGGAATGGCCGATTTTGCAGAGCGTCAGATCGGCCAGCTTTCGGGCGGCCAGCAACAGCGCGTGTTCCTTGCCCGTGCCCTGGCACAGGGCGCGGATCTCTACCTGCTGGACGAACCTTTTGCCGGGGTCGATGCGGCCACGGAAAAAGCCATTATCGCCGTGCTCAAGGGCCTGCGGGAAGAAGGCAAGACGGTGGTGGCGGTGCATCACGATCTGGCCACTGTGACCGAGTATTTCGACCGGGTGTTCATGATCAATACCCGCAAGATTGCCGAAGGCTCGGTTGCCGAAGCCTTCACACCCGAGAACCTCGACATCGCCTATGGCGGGCGGTTGGCGACCGGGCAGATCGACCAACTGGCGCTGGCCGCGAGCTGATCCATGTTGTGGGACGCGCTGACGCTGCAGCTCGGCTACAACGCCACGCTGGTGACGATTGGCGCCTGTTTTCTGGGTGTCGCCGCCGGGGTGACGGGCACATTCCTTTACCTGCGCAAACGCGCGCTTGTGAGCGACGCGATCAGCCATGCCACCCTGCCGGGGGTCGGGCTGGCCTTTATCGTCATGGTGATGCTGGGCGGGGATGGGCGCAACCTGCCTGTCCTGCTTCTGGGGTCGGCTGTCTCTGCCGGGCTGGGGCTTTTGTGCGTGAACTGGCTGACCCGGCGCACGCGGCTGGCCGAAGATGCCGCGATTGGCGCGGTCTTGTCGGTGTTCTTTGGCTTTGGCATCGTGCTTTTGACAGTCATCCAGACCATGAGCGCAGGCCGTGTCGCAGGTTTGGAAGGCTTCCTGCTCGGCTCAACCGCCGGGATGCTGTGGAATGACGCGGTGGTGATTGCCGTGGGCGGCGCGGCGACGCTGGCATTGGTGCTGATGTTGCGCCGGCCCATGGGGCTGGTGGCGTTCGACCCGGAATTTGCCGCTTCAAGCGGCGTGAACGTAGCCCGGATCGACCTTGCCATCATGGGGCTTGCGATGGCGGTGACGGTTGTGGGGCTGAAGATCGTTGGGCTGATCCTGATCGTCGCGATGCTGATCATTCCGCCGGTGACGGCGCGGTTCTGGACCGATCGGACCGATCGGGTGGTCCTGATCTCCGGCTTGTGTGGTGGGGCGGCGGCGTGGATTGGGGCGGCGCTTTCGGCCACGGCGCCCGCGCTGCCGACGGGGCCGATCATCGTGCTGGTGAGTTTTGCCATGTTTGCCGCCTCGATGTTCCTCGCGCCCAATCGCGGTGTGCTGGCGGCGGTGCTGCGCCACGGGCGGTTCCAGCGTCGGGTGCATATGCGCCAGGGGCTGCTGGCGCTGGCGCAAGGCCAGCCGATCTATGAAAAATACACGCTGCGCCTGCTGCGCAAGGCCGGGCTGGCCCAGCCGGACGGCGTGGCGACCGAAGCAGGCAAGGCGCGCGCGGCCAAGGCACTGCGCGATGAAAAGCGCTGGGAACTGGTGCGGGCGGATCAGGCGTTTGAAAGTGCGGCGGCGCTCTATGACGGGCTGCGCGAGATTGAAACCGTGCTGACCGTGGACCAGATTGCCGAAATCGACACCCGGATCGGTGGACCCAGGGGGATGACGGCATGAGTGGTGCGGAGTTTGTCCCCCTGTCGCTGACGCCCATGCTGATCGGGATTTTTGCGGCGGTGGCCTGTGCTTTGCCGGGGAACTTCCTCGTGCTGCGCAAACAGGCGCTGATTGGCGATGCGATCAGCCATGTGGTGTTGCCGGGGATCGTGGTGGCCTTTCTGGTCACGGGCGCGGTGTCGGCCTGGCCGATGATGATCGGCGCGGCGCTGGCCTCGGTCGTGGCGGTGGTGCTGATCGAAGCGGTCCGTCGGCTGGGCCGGATCGAGCCCGGCGCGGCGATGGGGCTGACCTTTACGGCGCTGTTTGCCGCCGGGGTGCTGCTTTTGGAACAATCCGACACGTCGACGGTGCATCTTGACGTGGAACACGCGCTTTTCGGCAATCTCGAAAGCCTGATCTGGCTGGACGCGGTCGGCTGGGAAAGCCTGCTTGACCCGATTGCCCTTGCCGGATTGCCCGTGGAACTGATCCGTATCGCGGTGACGTTGCTGGGGGTGAGCGCCTTTACATGGTTGTTCTGGCGGCCGCTGAAACTGTCCACCTTTGACGAGGGCTTTGCCCAGACGCTGGGCATGCGCACTGGCTGGATCGGGCTGGCGCTGGTGATTGTGGCGGCGATTGCCGCCGTGGCCGCCTTTGACGCGGTGGGCTCGATCATCGTGATCGCCATGTTCATCTGTCCGCCTGCCGCTGCGCGGTTGATGACCAATCAGCTCGAGGTGCAGATCGCGTGGAGCGTGGTCTTCGCCATCCTCTCCGCCGTGCTGGGCTATGTGTTGGCGGGCTATGGCCCGCTCTGGCTGGGCCATGACAACGCGGTCAGCGCGGCAGGCATGATCGCCACGGTCTCGGGCGTGATCCTCGCCCTCGCAGCGCTCTTTGCCCCGTGCCGCAAACGCGCCGGTGCCCCGGCGCACTGACGCCCCGTCTTCATTTTGCCAGAAATACTCAACCGCCGCAGGCGACGGGCCAAAGGCCCGTTACTGGGCCGCCAGACCAGATGCCTTGCCCCGCGTGAGCGCGGCCCAGGCGTCATATTGCGACAGGAACACCTGCCCGGTCATGTCATCAAGGAAATGACTGCGCTTGAGGCGATCCATCACCGGGCCTTTGACCTCGGACATGTGCAGCGAAATCCCCATGTCCTTGAGCCGGTGGTTGATCTCTTCAAGGCTTTCCAGCGCGCTCATGTCGATCTCGTTCACTGCCGAGCACATCAGCACGACGTGCTTGATCGGTTCGTCACAGGCGACGCGATCGTTGATGTAATCCTCAAGGAAACGCGCATTGGCGAAATAGAGGCTTTCGTCGATGCGCAGCGTGACCAGTTCGTGATGGGTTTTCACCTTGTGGCGCAGGATATTGCGGAAATGCTGCGTGCCGGGAACAAGGCCGACTTCGGCCACGTGGGGGCGCGACGTCTTGTAGAGGAACAGGCCGATCGACAGGATCACCCCGGCGGATACGCCGACCTCGACGCCAAAGCCCAGCGTCAGGAGGATGGTGGCGGCCACGGCGGAGAAGTCGACCTTGGAATAACCCCATGTTTTCTTGAGGATCGAGAAGTCCACGAGGGACAGCACGGCGACGATGATGGTGGCGGCGAGCGTGGCCTTGGGCAGGAAGAACAGGAGCGGTGTGAGCAGGAGTGCGGCGAGCGCAATGCCGATGGCGGTAAAGGCCCCGGCGGCGGGGGTTTCGGCGCCCGCGTCAAAGTTCACGACCGAGCGGGCAAAGCCGCCCGTGACCGGGTAACCGCCTGAAATCGCGGCGGCAATGTTGGAGGTGCCAAGGCCGACAAGTTCCTGATCCGGGACGATGCGCTGGCGTTTCTTGGCGGCGAGCGTTTGGGCCACCGAGACCGATTCCACAAAGCCGATGATCGAGATCAGCAGGGCGGAGACAAAGAGCGAGGACCAGATGTCTGCGGAAAAGCTGGGCAGGGACAGGGGCGGCAGGCCGGTGGGGACTTCGCCCACGATGCGGACGCCGTGGTTTTGCAACCCGAACAGCCAGACCACCAGCGTGGTTACGGCAACCGCGCCGACGGGACCGGCCTTGGCAAGGATATCGGCCAGCCGTGAGTTCATGCCGGTGCCCAGCAGAAGCGGCTTCAGCCCCTTGCGGACCCAGAACAGGAAGCCGGTGGTGACGACGCCAATCACAAGCGTGATGACATTGGTTTCGGGCAGGTGCGCATAGAGTGATTGCAGCAGCGCGGTCAGGCTGTGGCCATGGGCGTCGATGCCAAAGATGTGCTTGAGCTGACTGGTGGCGATCAGGATGCCCGAGGCGGTGATGAAGCCCGCGATCACCGGGTGTGAGAGGAAATTGGCAAGGAATCCAAGGCGGAAGAGGCCCATCACGGTGAGGATCAACCCCGAGATGAAGGCCAGCGCAATGGCGGCGGCGGCGTATTCGGCGGTGCCTTGCAGCGCGAGGTTGCCGACGGCGGCGGCCGTCATCAGCGAGACCACGGCGACCGGGCCGACGGCCAGTGCCCGCGAGGTGCCGAAGATGGCATAGGCCACCAGCGGCAGGATCGAGGCATAAAGCCCCATCTCTGCCGGAAGGCCCGCAAGCAAGGCATAAGCCAGCGATTGCGGGATCAGCATGATCGTCACGATCACGGCGGCCACCGCGTCCGAGGTCAGCGTATCCCGGTCATAGGTTTTGGCCCATTGCAGGATCGGCAAGTGGCGTTCGAGACGGGCAAGGCTCAGGCGGGGCAGGGACATGGGTGATTCCGATGCTGGCGATTCATTGCGATGTTATATATTCAAAATTAGGAATAAGTGAAGGGGTGGCGCGCGAGAGAATTGCCCCTGGCAACAGGAATCAAGCGAAGTTCTGGTTAATGCCTTGAAAAGGCGAAAAAATCGACTTCGGTTTTGCGTCGGTATCACGTCGGTATTGCGTCGGTATGGTTCCGCGGTTTTGGCAAAATCGCGGTTGTTAACGGTGCGTTCTTGAGGATTTGGCAAGACTTGCGCCGTTGACCCGCGCCAGCTTCGCGCGTTCAATCAGGTTGAAGGAGGGGGTCATGGCGACATTGCAGGACATTCGCGCCAAGAGCGGCTGGCGTGCGCTTTTCGAGGGGCAGGGGCAGCACCTGATCCAGTTGGTATTCCTGCTGGCCGGGGTGGCGTGGTTTCTGCAGGGCGAGACCGGCACGGGCCGGTTCCTGTGGATGGACAGCGTGACCTGGGCCTGGGTGTCGGTGTGGCTGGCGGTGGTGCATCAGGTCATGGTGGCGATGATCTTTCGGACGCAATTGCACCTGTCGCTGATGTCGCGGCTCTTGGCCAAGCGCGACCTGCAGGTTTGGGGCTGGATGTTCTTTCCCTTCCTGATCGCGCGGCCCGTGTCGGTGTTGATCGTGGCGATCTTGGATCGCGGATCGTTGGGGTGGCCCTTATGGGCGAGCGTGGGGCTGGGCGTCGTGCTGCTGGGGCTGGCGGGATACACGATGTATAGCGTGAAGCGCTATTTCAGCTTTGAGCGGGCGCTGGGCGGGGATCATTTCTATGAGCATTTCCGCCGGATGCCGATCGTGCGGGAGGGCGCGTTCGGCTGGTCACAGAACGCCATGTACACGTTTGGCTTCATGGGGCTGTGGGGGTTCGCGCTGGTCTGTGGATCGTGGCAGGCCTTGATCGTGGCGGCGTTCCAGCACGCCTATATCTGGGTGCATATGTACACGGTCGAGGGGCCGGATATGCGGTGGTTGTATGGGGAGAAGGGGTGAGAACCCCAGCCCGGAATCAAGGCGCACTTGCGCGCCGCCGGGCAGCGCCCGACCGCCCCACGGGCGGGCGCTTATGCAGCGTTTTGACAGATATCACGCGTGCAGAACCCGGCGCGATAAAGCGCTCTTGTCAGAGGTCGGAGGCGCCCACCCTCGGTCGGGCGTTGCCCGGCTTTAGCTCGCGCTAACCTTCTCGGGCTTGGCCATCCATTCCTTGCCGCGCAGCATTGCCTTCCAGTAGACGGGCGGCAGGATCTGTTCCTTGAGCACCCAGGCCGCGCGGGTTGGTTTGGTGCCGTCGATCAGCCATTTCGGAAAGGACGGCAGCAGCGTGCCGCCATAGCCGAACTCGGCCAGAACGATCTTGCCGCGTTCCACCGTGAGCGGGCAGGAGCCGTAGCCGTTATAGATCGCGGTGGGCGATTTGCCGTCAATGTCATCAACAAGGTTCTCGGCCACGATCGGCGCCTGAACACGGGCGGCGGCGGCGGTTTTGGCGTTGGGGGCGTTCATCACGTCCCCGAGTGACCAGATGTTGTCGTATTCCTTGTGGCGCAGCGTCGACTGGTCCACGTCGATCCAGCCCGCTTCGTCCGCGAGGGGCGAGACCCGGATAAAGTCGGGCGCGGTCTGGGGCGGGGTGACGTGCATCATGTCGAACTCGACCGTCACGGTTTCGGGATCGCTGTCGGGCTTGTTCACCGCGAAGGTCGCGGTCTTGGCCGGGCCATCCACGGCAACAAGGTTGTGGAAGAAGTTGAGATCGGCGCTGTAGCGTTCGACATAGTCCATCAGGGCCGGGACATAGTCCTTGATGCCAAAGAGCACGCCACCGGCGTTCATGAACTGAACGTCGATATCCTTGAGCACGCCCATGCGTTCCCAGTTGCTGGCCGAAAGGTACATGGCCTTTTGCGGTGCCCCGGCGCATTTGATCGGCATAGGGGGCTGGGTAAAGAGCGCGCGGCCCTTTTTCAGCCCCTTGACCAGCTCCCACGTGTAAGGCGCGAGGTCATAGCGGTAATTCGAGGTGACGCCGTTCTTGCCAAGGGTTTCGACAAGCCCGTCGACCTTGTGCCAGTCGAGCTTTAGCCCCGGACAGACGACAAGCCGGTTGTATTTCACCACGCGGCAGCCATCGAGGATGACGGCGTTGTCCTTGGGCTCAAAGGCGGCAACGGCGGATTTGAGCCAGTGCACACCCGAGGGGATCAGCGAGCCCATGGTCTTGGCCGTGGTTTCGGCGTCGAACACGCCGCCGCCGACCATGGTCCAGCCGGGCTGATAATAGTGGATGTCCGCCGGGTCGATGATGGCCACGTCCAGGCCCGGTTTGCGCGACAGAAGCGATGATGCCACGGCGATGCCTGCGGCCCCCCCGCCCACGATCACCACGTCAAAAGCCGCGTCGGCGGTGTCGGTCGGCGTTTTGCCGCCATTCACGATGCGACGGACCACACCGGCCATGTCGTAGCCTGCGGCCTTGGTCGCCGCGAGGATGTCGGCGGGCGCCATTGTTTTGGCCTGCGACAGAGACCAGAGCGTCGCCGAGCGCGTGCCGGTGCGGCAATAGGCAAAGACCGGTCCGGGCAGTTCCAGAAGCGCATTGCCGAAATCATCCGCGTCTTCGTCCTGGACCTTGCCCGCGACGATGGGCAGGTAGCGGGTTTCAAGCCCCGCGTCCCTGGCGGCGCTTTCGATCTCTTCAAAGGTGGGCTGGTCCGCGGCCTCGCCATCGGGGCGGTTGCAGATCACCGAGCGGAAACCCGCAGCGGCGATGCCCTTGAGGTCCGAGGGGGCGATCTGGGGAGAGACCGAGATTTGCGCGTTGATGGTCTTGATGTCCATGGGTGGACTCCTTGGCGAATGTCGACTTGCGGGCGTGCTGCCGTCCAGCGGGATGAGTGGTTGTACCGCCGGACCGGCCGTCATGCCCATGTGGAATAGCGTCGCGTGCTGGCTTGGATGTATTCAAGTTTGTGAATAAGTCAACGTTTGAATTGCCGCAGGGTGCGTTGACATTGTCGCGCTTCGGGGTGAAGCCTGTGCCAGGCTGGAAACGGGGGCAGGCATGAGCGGGCGTTGGGAATTCTGGATCGACCGGGGCGGGACATTTACCGATATCGTCGCGCGGCGACCCGATGGCGGGATCGAGACACACAAGCTTTTGTCCGAGAACCCGGAACGCTATCGCGATGCCGCCGTGCAGGGGATTCGCGAGTTGATCGGCGCCGGGGCGCAGTTCGAGGCCGGTTCGATCAGCGCCGTGAAGATGGGCACGACCGTGGCGACCAATGCGCTCTTGGAGCGCAAGGGCGAGCGCGTGCTTTTGGTGATCACCAAGGGGTTCCGCGATTTGTTGCAGATCGGGTATCAGACGCGGCCGCGCCTGTTCGATCTGGAGATCAAGCGGCCCGATCTTCTTTATGAAGACGTGATCGAGATGGATGAGCGTCTGGATGCCGGGGGCGGCGTGGTGCGGCCCTTGGACGAGGCGCCGTTGCGCGCGGCGATGCAAGAGGCGTTTGACGGCGGTATTCGGGCGGTCGCGATTGCGGGGCTGCATGCCTATCTGAACCCGGCGCACGAGGCGCGGGTGGCAGAGATGGCGCGCGAGATCGGGTTCACGCAAGTGAGTGTCAGCCACGAGGTCAGCCAGTTGGCCAAGCTGGTCGGGCGCGGGGATACGACGGTGGTGGATGCCTATCTCTCACCGATCCTGCGCCGTTATGTCGATCAGGTGGCGGGCGCGTTGGATCTTGGGACGGCTTGCGAGCGGCTGATGTTCATGCAGTCCAATGGCGGCCTGACCGAGGCGCACCGGTTCCAGGGGCGGGATGCGATCCTGTCGGGGCCTGCGGGTGGCATTGTCGGTATGGTCGAGACCGGGGAGGCTGCCGATTGCGACAAGCTGATCGGGTTCGACATGGGCGGCACATCGACGGATGTGAGCCATTACGCGGGCGAATATGAGCGCTCGTTTGAGACCGAGGTGGCGGGCGTGCGCATGCGTGCGCCGATGATGGATATTCACACGGTTGCTGCCGGGGGCGGGTCGATCTGTACGTTCCGCGACGGGCGGTTTCAGGTCGGGCCGGAAAGCGCCGGGGCCGATCCGGGGCCAGCCTGTTACCGGCGCGGTGGGCCGCTGGCGGTGACGGATTGCAATGTGATGCTGGGCAAGCTGAACCCGGATCATTTCCCGCATGTGTTTGGCCCCGAGGGGGATCAGCCTCTGGATGTGGACGTGGTGCGCGCGAAATTCGCCGAGATGGCGGCGGAGGTGGCCGCCGAGACCGGCGAGGCGGCGCGCAGCCCCGAGGAGATGGCCGAAGGCTTTCTGCGGATTGCGGTCGACAACATGGCCAACGCGATCAAGAAGATCAGCGTGCAGCGCGGGCATGATGTAACGCAATACACGCTGCAGTGTTTTGGCGGGGCGGGCGGGCAACATGCCTGTCTGGTGGCGGATGCGCTGGGCATGAAGAGGGTGCTGATCCATCCCTATGCAGGTGTGTTATCGGCCTTTGGCATGGGGTTGGCGCGGATCACGGCGATGAAGGAAGCGCAGGTCGACGTGCCGCTTGCCGAGGCAGAGCGCGCGCGGTCTGTGGCTGGGGAGCTGGCAGAGGCGGCCAAGGCCGAGGTGGCCGCGCAGGGGGCCGGGGATGTGCAAGCCGCGCATCGGGTGCATTTGCGCTATGACGGGGCGCATGAGGCGATCCCGGTAGCGTTTGACACGGTGGCGCAGGCGCAGGCGGATTTCGAGGTGCGCCACAAGGAGCGCTATGGGTTCATCTCGCCCGACCGTGAGATCATCATAGACATGGTGAGCGTCGAAGCGACGGGCGGCAGTTCGGGCGCGGTGCTTCCGGTGGTGCCGGATGGCGATGGCGCGCCCGTGGCTGAAATCCCGATGTATGCGGACGGCGCGTGGCGCGACGTGGCGATGTTTGACCGGGATCTGCTGAACACCGGCACGGTGGTGACGGGGCCTGCGGTGATCAAGGAAAAGACAGGCACCAACGTTGTCGAACCCGGCTGGGCGGCGCGGGTGGACGGGCTTGGCAACCTGATCCTTGAGCGGGTGGCAGAGAAGGCGCGGGAAAAGGCGGCGGGGACGGATGTGGACCCGGTGCTGCTTGAGGTGTTCAACAACCTGTTCATGAGCGTTGCGGACCAGATGGGGGCGACGCTGGCGAATACGAGCTGGTCGGTGAACATCAAGGAGCGGTTGGACTTTTCCTGTGCGATCTTTGACGCAGAGGGCGATCTGGTGGCGAATGCGCCGCATGTGCCTGTGCATCTCGGGAGCATGGCCGAGAGCATCCGCACGGTGATGCGCGAGAATGCCGGGGATATTCACGAGGGCGACGCCTTCATGCTGAACTCGCCCTATAACGGCGGGACGCATTTGCCGGACGTGACGGTGGTCACACCGGTGTTTCATGGGGGCGAAGTGGTGTTCTGGCTCGGCTCGCGGGGGCATCACGCCGATATTGGCGGGCGCACGCCAGGGTCGGGGCCGCCCGACAGCACGCATATCGACCACGAGGGTGTTTTGATCGACAATGTGCGGCTGGTGTCGCGCGGAGACCTGTTGGAGGACGAGGCGCGGAAGGTGCTGGCCAGCGGCATGTATCCGGCGCGCAACCCGGATCAGAACATGGCCGACCTCAAGGCGCAGGTGGCGGCGAACGAGACCGGGCGGCGGGAATTGCTCAAGGTGGTCGCTCAATACGGGCTCGACGTGGTGCTGGCCTATATGGGCCACGTGCAGGACAACGCCGAGGAAAGCGTGCGTCGGGTGATCGACCGGCTGAAGGACGGGCAGTTTGTCTATCCGATGGACCATGGTTCCGAGATCAGGGTGAAAGTGTCGGTGGATCGTGGCGCGCGCGAGGCGGTGATTGATTTCACCGGGACCAGCGCGCAGCATGAAGGGAACTACAACGCGCCGTTGGCGGTGTGCAGGGCGGTGGTCTTGTATGTGTTCCGCACCATGGTGGGGGCGGAAATTCCGCTGAACGAAGGCTGTCTGAAGCCGCTTCGGATCGTGGTGCCGGATGGCTCGATGCTGAACCCCGAATACCCGGCGGCGGTGATTGCTGGGAACACGGAAGTCAGTCAGGCGACCTGCAATGCGCTTTATGGCGCCCTGGGTGTGATGGCCTGTTCGCAAGCTACGATGAACAATTTCATCTGGGGCAATGATGATTTCCAGAACTATGAAACCATCGCCGGGGGCACGGGTGCCGGGCCGGGGTTCCATGGCTGTGACGCGGTGCAGTCGCATATGACCAATACGCGCATGACCGATCCCGAGATTCTGGAAAAGCGGTTCCCGGTGCGGCTTGAAGCCTTTGGCATTCGCGACGGGTCAGGCGGCGCGGGACGCTGGCATGGCGGCAACGGGGCGTGGCGCGCAATGCGGTTCCTGGTGCCAGTGACGGTGACGACGCTGTGTTCGCACCGCGAGGTTGCGCCCTTTGGCGTGGCGGGCGGGGCGCCCGGCGCGGTGGGGGTGAACTGGGCCGAGATGCCGGATGGCACCCGCGTGGACCTCAAGGGGTTTGACGAGATCGAGTTGCCCGCAGGGGCGGTGTTCAGCATGGGCACGCCCGGCGGTGGTGGCTGGGGTGAGGCTGGGTAGAGGTTTACCAGCGGCAGTCGAGACCGGGCCCTTCTGGCAGTTCCTGGCGTGGGAACATAAGGCGGAAGCCGTCGAACTCGGCCCCGAATCCGCCATTGGCCCAGCCCCATGTGCCGTTGCCGAAGAGGTCGTGGAATGCGTCGCAATCCTTGCCGAAATAGAAAGTTTCGACGCCCCGAACAACGCGGCTGTCGGCACCGGATTCGACAAAGCGGGCCTTGGGGTAGCGGCTGGTGAGCACATAGCCATTGGCATTGGAAACGATGGCATAGTCATCGCCTGCGCCAGAGACATAGAAAACATCGCTCTGGGCCAGTGCCGGGGTTGCGGTCAGAAGCGCGGCAAATGTGGTGCATTGGAAGGGGGTCATGGCAGGCTCCGTTCGACGCCAGTCTATCACACTGCGTAAAAAAGCAGAAACGGGGCAGCCAAAATGGATCAGGGGCGCCACAATGGACGCCCCTGTTTTGTTTTCAGACCTTTCGGGCAGCTTACTCTTTCGGACCCAGCGCCGAGAGGCCCTTGAGGATGTCGATGGCATAGGCCAGCTGGTAATCCTCTTCGCGCAGCTTGGCGGCTTCTTCGGCCTTCTTGCGGTCTTCCTCGATCTGGCGCACCTCGTCCTCGGAGAGGCTGTCATTGTTGAGGCTGCCCCGCAGGTCGGCTTCGCCACGGAAGCGGCGGTTGGTGTTGGTCTCTTCCTCCTCGGTCGCGGCGGGCGCGCGACGCGGTTGGGCGACGACGATGTCGGGGCTCACGCCAAGCGCCTGAATCGAGCGGCCCGACGGCGTGTAATAGCGCGCCGTGGTCAGGCGCATGGCCCCGTCCCCACGCAACGGCATCACGGTCTGGACCGAGCCTTTGCCGAAGGACTTGGTGCCCACGACGATGGCGCGGCGGTGATCCTGAAGCGCACCGGCGACGATTTCGGACGCGGAGGCCGAGCCGCCGTTGATCAGCACAACGATGGGCTTGCCTTCCGCCAGATCGCCCGGCGTGGCGTTGTAGCGTTCGCCGTCCTGCGGGTTGCGGCCTCGGGTCGAGACGATCTCGCCTTTTTCAAGGAAGCTGTCGGAGACCTTGATCGCCTGTGTCAGCAGCCCGCCGGGGTTGTTGCGCAGGTCAAGCACGATGCCTGTCACGTTTTCCATGCCGCCCAGTTCCTCGACCTGTTTCTTGAGGCCTGCTTCGAGGTTGGGGGTGGTCTGGTCGTTGAAGGTGGTCACGCGCAGCACCACCGAGTCGCCCACGGTGCGCGAGCGTACGGCGGTGAGCTTGATCGTGTCGCGGATGATGGAGACGTCGAAGGGCTCCGGTTCGCCTTCGCGCAGCACGGTGATCACGATTTCCGACCCCACCGGGCCGCGCATCATTTCGACCGCCTGATCAAGCGTCAGGCCAAGCACGCCTTCGCCATCGACATGGGTGATGTAATCCCCGGCCTCGATCCCGGCTTCGTCAGCAGGGGTGCCGTCGATCGGCGAGACCACCTTGACCAACCCGTCTTCCTGCGTGACCTCGATCCCGAGGCCGCCGAATTCGCCGCGTGTCTGAACGCGCATGTCTTCGGCATCATCGGGCGAAAGATAGCTGGAATGCGGATCAAGCGAGGTCAGCATGCCGTTGATCGCGGCTTCGATCAGGTCGGCCTCGTCGACTTCCTCGACATATTGGGCGCGGATGCGTTCGAAAATATCCCCGAACAGGTCGAGCTGTTCATAGACGTTGCTCTGGCGTGCGTTTTCCTGAGCCAGGAGCGGTCCGGCCACCTGGGTCGTGACCAGAAGCCCGGCCATGACACCCCCTGCGGCGGCAGCGACGAATTTCTTCATAGGTTATCCATCCTTGTTGGTGCGGAACCACGTTTCCGGGTCCACCGGCGATTTGCCTTCTCTGACTTCTATATAGAGCGTTTCTGTGCGGTCATGACCAGTGCCATCACTCGACTGTGAGAGAATGGCACCGATTTCCGGGTCATTTCCGCCCATCAGACCCACGGGAGAGCCTTCTGGCAGCACCTGACCGGGCGCGCCGAACACCTTTTCCATGCCCGCCAGAACAAAGAGCAGGCCCGGTTGGGGTTCGAGGATCATGACGTTGCCATAATCGAGCAGCGGGCCGCGATAGCGGATCGTGGCCGCGAGCGGCGCGACCACGAGCGCATTGGGACGGGTGGCGACAACAAGGCCGGGGCGGCGGATGCCTGCGGCGTCGGCCTCGCCCGCGCGGCGCAGAACCATGGAATCGACCGGCAGCGGCAGGACGCCCTTGAAGGCTGTGGCGTCTGGCAGGTCGATCTCGTCCATGCCCTCGACCTGCAGGTCGACCAGCGCGCTGGCAAAGCCTTCGAGCGTTTCGGTCGAGGCAATCAGGAGCGCGGTCTGGACCGGGTCTTCGTCATAGCGTTTGGGCAGGTCGGTGCGGTCGGCAATCGCCTTGCTGAGTTGGGTGCGCGCGGCCTGTACCCCGGCCAGCCCGTCCTGAAGGGTTTCGGCGGCGCCCTCCTGAAGGTCGCGCAGGATCACCACCTCTTCGAGGTCACGGCGCAGGCGGGCGGCTTCGCTTTCCAGCCCCGGTGTGACATCAGCCAGGATCATGCCCGCGCGCGCGGTGCCTTCGGGGCCATGGGGATGCAGAAGCATGACCGGCGGGGGGCCCGCGCCGATGGATTGCAGCGCGCCGAGCAGGCGGGCAATCTCGCCCTCCTGTGCCTTGAGCTGGCGGTCAAGCTGGGCCTGGCGGATGGCGGCGCGGCGCAAGCCGGCGCGCAAGGCCGTCAAGCCCGCCTCGTAGGCGTGGACCACTTCGGTCAGGGCCTTGACGCGGTCCCGTGCGCTGTCGGTCTGGGCAAGGGCGACCGTGGCGGCTTCGAGCTGATCTGCGGCGGCGCGGGCGGCCTCTGCGGGATCGGTTTCGGCACGGGCGAGGCCCGCGACAAGTCCCGCGACAAGTCCCCATGGCAAAAGCAGCGCGGCAAATCTCATCGGATGATCAGGCTCTCTCCGGTCATTTCTGGGGGTTTCTCGATCCCCATCAGGTCCAGAAGCGAGGGTGCCAGATCGGCCAGCCGACCGCCAGAGCGAAGTTGTGCGCCCTTGGGACCGTTCACGAGGATCACCGGCACCGGGTTGGTGGTGTGGGCCGTGTGTGGCCCGCCGGTGGCATCGTCGAACATGGTTTCGCAATTGCCGTGATCCGCGGTCACGATCATCGCCCCGCCCGCCGCATCCAGCGCGGCGCGCACGGCGGCCAGCCCATCGTCCACGGCTTCGCAGGCTTTCATGGCCGCCTTGAGGCTGCCGGTGTGGCCGACCATGTCTGGGTTGGCGTAGTTGGTGACGATGAGGTCATAGCCTTCTTCGATGGCACCGACGAAATGCTCGGTCACTTCGGCAGCGGACATTTCGGGCTGCAGGTCATAAGTCGCGACCTTGGGCGAGGCGGCCATGTAACGGTCTTCGCCCGCTTCGGGCGCTTCTTTGCCGCCGTTGAGGAAGAAGGTCACGTGCGGGTATTTCTCGGTCTCGGCAAGGTGAAACTGGCGCAGGCCCTGTTTGGCGACCCATTCGCCCAGTGTGTTGACGATTTCCTGCTTGGGATAGGCGGTTGTCATGTAGGCGTTGTGCGCGTCGGAATAGTCGACCATGCCAAGGAGGCCCGCCCAATCGGGGCGGGCACCGGTGTCAAAGGCGTCGAAATCGGGCTGGCCGATGGCGGCGAGGATCTCGCGGGCGCGGTCGGCGCGGAAATTGAGGCAGAAGAAGCCGTCGCCGTCCCTGGCACCGCCATAGCCGCCGATCACGGTGGCGGAGATGAACTCGTCGGTTTCAGAGCGTTCATAAGCGTTGGACACGGCAGCGTGGGCGGTGCTGGCCTTGTGGCCTGCGCCCTTGATCCACGCGTTATAGGCTTCGGCCACGCGTTCCCAGCGATTGTCGCGGTCCATCGCGAAATAGCGCCCGGTGATCGTGGCGATGCGGGCGTTTTCAGGCAGGCCCTCGGCGAGGGTTTCGAGATAGGAGAAGGCGGATTTCGGGGCCACGTCGCGCCCGTCGGTGATCGCGTGCAGCACAACCGGGACGCCCGCATCCGCAACAGCGCGAGCAGCGGCGAGGATATGAGTGATGTGGCCATGCACACCGCCGTCCGAGATCATGCCCATGAGATGCGCGGTGCCACCGGTTTCCCTCAGACGGGTGATGAAGGCCTGCAACGCGGCGTTTTCAAAGAAGGAGCCGTCTTCGATGGCAAGGTCGATCTGGCCCAGATCCATGGCGACCACGCGCCCGGCGCCGATATTGGTGTGGCCCACTTCGGAGTTGCCCATCTGACCGCTGGGCAGGCCCACATCCGGGCCGTGGGTGATCAGCGTGTTGTTCGGGCAGTCGGCCATCATCGCGTCAAAGGCGGGGGTGTTCGCGAGATGCGGGGCGTTGTCCTTGGTGCGCTCGGAGAGGCCCCAGCCATCGAGAATGCACAGAACGACAGGCTTTGGCGTGGTCATCGAAAACTCCCGTGTGAAATCGGGGGCGTTCTAGCGCGTGGGGCGCTTGGGGGGAACCGGTTTTTGGTGAACTGACGCAATTCGCCTCATGCGAGATGCGCGGCGCGCGCGTTGCGTTTGAGTATTTTTGGAACAATGAAAGCAGGAGGCAATTGTCTTTCATTGTTCTTCAAATACTCAAGTGGCGCAACTGGCAGGATGGGCGGATCAGCGCCGCCCCTCGCGCAGCCAGCCGGTGACGATCAGCAAACCCGTCAGCACCAGCACAAGCCACGCGGGCAAGAGCGGCGCGCGGGCGATGTCGTGGGTTTCATAAGCACCGCGCGGGGTCAGGCCGATCCAGCCACGCCCTGTCGCCGGGCGCCCCTCGCGGGTGTTGCGGATGGTGGGCAGCCCGTCTTCGAGCGCGAAGACCCCGCCGCGCCGGGCGTCGATCAGCGGCGACATGGGCGCGGCGCTGGCAATGGTTTCCTCGAACTCGCGCGGGGCGGCGGGGCCGAGGCCGATCACCGCCTCCTTGTCGCCGTTGTTCAGCCGATAAAGGCCGATCTCGGGGCCATTGTATTGGGCCTCGAAATGGCCGGGAGACACCTCGTTCAACGGGACATCGACGGTGTCGCCGGATGGGGTTGTGACCGTGACCGGGCCGACGCTGTCTTCGAGGCTGCGGCGGATGATGCGCATGGACTGGCCGGTGGCTTCGGCCCAGAGTGCTTCTTCCTCGAGCTCGGGCTCGCCCATCATCCAATGCGCGAGGCGGCGCAGCAGTTCGAGCTGGGGGCCGCCGCCTTCGTAGCCGCGCGCCCAGAGCCAGGCGTGATCCGAGGCCAGAAGCGCGACGCGCCCCTCGTCGACGCGGTTCAGCACAAGGAGCGGTCGCTCTTCATGGCCGGTCATCAGGACGGTGCCCGCATCGGGCAGCACATCGACCTGGCGCAACCAGCGGCCCCAGCTGCCCGCGTCGGGCAGGCCCGCAGTGACCGGGTGGCGCGCGCCGATGTCTGAGATTTGCGGCATGAACGCCTCGTCCAGAACGCGGGCGGTGGGGCTGGCGGGCAGGACGTCGGCGAGCGGGGAACGGTAGATGCTGTCAGCGGTGGCGAAATCCGGGCCGGCGGCGACCAGCACAGCGCCGCCTTCGCGCACGTAGCGGGCGACGTTTTCAAGGTAGATCGACGGCAGGATGCCGCGACGTTGGTAGCGGTCGAAGATGATCAGGTCGAAATCCTCGATCTTTTCAAGGAACAGCTCGCGGGTGGGAAAGGCGATCAGGGAGAGTTCGGAGACCGGCACGCCGTCCTGTTTCTCGGGGGGGCGCAGGATAGTGAAATGCACGAGGTCCACCGAAGCGTCGGATTTCAGCAGGTTGCGCCATGTGCGCCCACCGGGATGGGGTTCACCCGAGACAAGAAGCACGCGCAGGCGGTCACGTACGCCGTTGATCTGCACGAGGGCCGCATTGTTGCGGTCGGTCAACTCGCTCTCTTCGGCGGGTACGGAGAACTGGATCACGTTGCGCCCGCCATGGGGAAGGGTGACGGGCAGGTCGATGTCGCGGCCCGTGGGCACCATGAAGCGCTCGGGTTCCCCGCCACCAATCGAGATGTCGAGCGGGGCGCGATCAACGCCAGCGGGAGAAGCACCGCTGTCTTCGATGCGCAGGGTCAGGGTGACGGGTTCGCCGAGAATGGCAAAGGCCGGGGCGTTGCGCACGCTGAGGCGACGGTCCCAGTCGGTGGATTTGCCGGTGTGCAGAAGGTGCACCGGGGCAGGCACATCAGGCATGCGGTCCATGTCATGTATGCGCCCGTCGCTGAGCGCGATGACCCCGGCAATCCGCCCGCCGGGTTCCTGAGCGAGGGCTTCGGTCAGGGCGGCCATCATTTCGGTGCCCGCATCACCCGCGCCGTCCGGTACGTCGATGCGGCGGATTTCGGTGTTGTCGCGCGCGGCGAGGCGGGTGGCCAGAGCCTCGGCGGCGGTCTCTGTGCGCTCGGTCCGGTCGGCAAGGCGCTGCGAGGCGCTTTGGTCGACCAGCATCAGAACGATGTCGGTCAGGGGTGCGCGGTTCTCGGTTTGCAGGACAGGTCCCGAGAGGGCGGCGAGGATCACCAGTCCGGCAAGACCGCGATAGGCCCAGCCCGACAACCCGCGCCAGAGCGCGACAGAGATCGCAACGGCGCAGAGCAGGGCCAGTGCGATCAATGCCCAAAGCGGCACAAGAGGATCAAAAAGCACCTGTCCGGTCATTGGCCCAGCCTGTCCAGCAATGCAGGCACGTGGACCTGATCGCTTTTGTAGTTTCCGGTCAGCACATGCATCACGAGGTTGACGCCGAAGCGAAAGGCCAGTTCGCGCTGGCGCTCTCCGGCGCGGCCGCGGCCCACGGGAAAGAGCGCGTTGCCCCGCTCATCCATGGCCCATGCCGCGGCCCAGTCATTGCCACCGATCACCACCGGCGTGACCCCGTCATTGAGATTGCGGAAGGGCATGCCTTCGATCAGTTCGGCGTCGGGTGGGGCCGCTTCAACCCAGACATCGCGGCTGTCATAGCGACCCGGAAAGTCCTGCAGGAGATAGAAGGTGCGGGTCAGAACGTGGTCGGCGGGCAGCGGATCAAGAGGGGGAATATCGAGCCCGGCGGCAAGGCTTTGCAGCTTGCGCCCGTTGGGGCTTGCCGCGCCGAAGCGGGCGACGTCGGCGTCGCGGGTGTCAAACAGGATCATGCCGCCCGAGCGCAGGTAGTCATTGAGCCTGGCATAGGCTTCGCGCGAGGGGCTGGGCTGGTCCGGGGTGATGGGCCAGTAGAGGATCGGGTAAAAGGCCAGCTCGTCGCGTTCGAGATCGACCGAGGCGGGCGGACCGGGTTCGACAGAGGTGCGGAAAAAGAGCGTTTCGGTGAGGCCGTGCAGCCCGGCGCGGGCGGTATCGTCCACTGTGCGGTTGCCGGTCAGTACATGGGCGAGGACCATTTCGCGGATGAGGGGATCGTTGGACTGGGCCTGCGCCTGTGGCGCGGGTATCAGAACGGCCAAGGCCAGAACGGCGGCGGCGCGTACGCCCCAGAGGCGCCCCGACACAGCCAGCGAAGCCAGCACGTCGGCGGCCAGAAGGATCAGGGCGGCGGCCAGAAGATAGCCCGACAGGTCCTTGCTGACCGCGCCGCGCAGGCCTTCGACCGGAACGGAAAGCGGCCAGCGGGCGGGCGCGAGCGTGGTCTCCGCGTCCAGTACGTTGAGCGCCAGCAGGCGATCGCCGTCGCGGTAGAGGCCGGGGCGCAGATCGCGGTTGATCGCGCCCGAGAGCAGGTTTTCGCCGGGGACGCCGGGCAGGGATTGTCCGTCTTCCAGCCGCCCGAACCCGTCAAGAACCTTGAGTGGCTGCCAGATGGTACCGGCCATGCGGTCCTGAAGGTCGGCGGCGGTGCTGCTCAGGACGGCGAGCCGTTCGAGCATCTGCACGAAAAGGCCCGAGAGCGGCAGGCCGGACCATTCGGCGTTGGCGGTGACATGTACAAGCACCACTTGCCCCTGACCGATCTGCTTGCGGGTCACGAGGGGGGTGCCGTCGCTGAGAGAGGCGATCACACGGGAAGCCAGCGTGGGATCGGGCTGGGCCATGACCTGTGCGGTGACGGTGACTTCTTCCGGAACCTCAAGGCCGAAGAACGGGCTGTCCTCAGGGAAGGGGGCGAGGGATTTGGGTTCGCCCCAGCTCATCGCGCCACCGACGCTGCGCCCGCCTGCGCGCAGGCGGACGGGGAGAAGCGGGTCTTCTTCGGTGCGGCTGATTTCGCTGGCGGCAAGGCGGGGACCGGCAAAGCGCAGGAGAAGCCCACCCTTGTCGAGCCAGTCGAGCACCGCCTGTTCCTCGCCCTCGGAAAGCACGGCGACGTCCGCCAGTACGATCACGTCCGGGTTGGCCGGGAGCAGGTCGGTGAGGGCGCCTTCGAGCACATCGGCGTTTTCCACGAGCGCCTGACGCAGGTAGTGCAGCGGCGAGAGCAGCTGCAGACCTTCGCGGTCTTCGCGCCCGGCGATGAGGGCCACCTCGCGGCGGCGCAGGCTGTCGTCGGAGAGCGTGACGGCACCTGCAGAGCGCAGGCCCTGTACCTCGAACCGGGAGATGCGGGCGCGTAGTTCGGCGGGCAGGGAGAGGGCGTTGGTCGCCTCGCCGTTTCCGGTTTCAAAGGTCATGGGAAGGGCGGCCAGCACCCGTTCGGCGCCGCCGGGATCCTGTCCGATGGCCTGCACCGTGATGTCGCGCGCCAGCGCCGTTTCCGAGCGGGTGGCCGTCAGGATAACCTTGCCGTCTTCGAAGGTGGAGGGTTTGAGGCCAAGCGCGCCCTGCCCGGTTTGCACGACACGCACCGATCCGGCGGCCTGCAGCGCGTCAAGCAGGGTGTCGCGCCCGTCGCGCGCCACCCCGTCGGATAGCCAGATCGTGTCAAAGCGCTGTCCATCCGTGGCCCCGGCAAGGGCGGTCATCTGGTCGGGCGTGGCGGCCCATGGTTGGGGCAGGACCCCGGCAAGACGCGACGCCCAGCTGTCGGCGGGCAGGAATCGCAGGTCTTGCGGGTCGTTGAGCCGTTGCAGGGACACGGCGCGCCCGTCGCGGGCGGCTTCTTCGAGCAGCGCGGATACCATGGTGCGGCGGGCCTCCCAATCGGCGGCGGAGGCCCAGCTTGCGTCCATCGCGATCAGCAAGGGGCCTTTGCCGCCCTGCGATTTCTCGGGATTGAGGAGCGGCCCGGCCAGCCCGATGATCACCGCCGCCAGCGCCAGCATGCGCAGGAGCAGGAGCCACCACGGGGTTCGGTCGGTCACGGTGTCGTCGTCGCTCAGCCCCAAGAGGAGCACGACGCCGGGAAAGCGCCGGCGGATCGGGGCGGGGGGAATCGCGCGCAGGATCAACCACAGGATCGGCAGAAGCGCCAGCGCCGTCAGCACCCAGGGGGCCGTGAAACCGATGGGCAGGCCAAGGATCATGAGCGCTTCTCCATCGCGCGGTGCAGCCAGAGGAGCGCGCTTTGCGCCGACTCGCCAGTGTGATGCTGGCCGTAGTGCCAGCCGGTCATGCGGCAGAGGGCGCGCAGGCGGTCCTTGCGTTCAAGAAGGCGGTCCATGTAGCGGTCGCGCAGGTCGTCGGCCTTGCGGGTTTCATGGCGCAGGGTTTCGCCCATGCTTTCAAAAATGGCGCGGCCCTTGAAGGGGAAGCTTTCCTCGGCCGGGTCCAGAACCTGCAGGCAGACGCCGCGCACGCCGCGATCGGCGGCCTTGGTCAGGGCGGCTTCGAAACTGTCGAAATCGCCCATGAAGTCGGACATGAAGAGCGCGCGGGCATGGGGCAGCATGGCGCGCGCCTCGGGCGAGCCGTAATCACCGCCCTCGTCGCGCATCAGCATGTCCGTCAGGCGCAGGATCTGGCCTTCGCCCCGGCGCGGAGGCAGGAGGGTGCCGGTCAGGCCGACGCGTTCGCCGCCCCGGATCAGCAGGATCGCCACGGCCAGCGCCAGCACGCGGGCACGGTCGGCCTTGGTCGGTAGAGACTTGTCGCTGGCAAAGCCCATCGAGGCGGCCTGATCAACCCAGAGCATCACCGATTGTGCCACCTGCCATTCGCGCTGGCGCACGAATTGCGCGCCGGTCTTGGCCGAGCGACGCCAGTCGATCATGCGCAGGCTGTCGCCCGGTTGCACGGGGCGGTATTGCCAGAAATCATCGCCCAGCCCGGCCCGGCGGCGGCCATGGTCGCCAAGCAGTACGGTGCCCGCCAGATGCTCGGCCTGCGCCAACAAGGGCGGCAGGCTGGCGGCTTCGGCTTCGGCCCCCGTGCGCAGGTGGGCGGAGGTGATCACGCGGCGGCCCCCATCGGATCAAAGCGGTGCACGGTCTCGCGGATCAGTTCGGGCAGGCTTTCGCCGCGCGCGCGGGCGGCGAAGGTGAGCGCCATGCGGTGACTGAGCACGGGTTGGGCCATGTCGATCACGTCCTGCGCGCTGGGCGCGAGGCGGCCATGCAAAAGCGCCTGGGCGCGGACCGTTAGCATCAGCGCCTGCGCTGCGCGGGGGCCGGGGCCCCATGCCACATGTTCGCGCACGGCATCTGTGGCGGTCTCGTCCTCGGGGCGGCAGGCGCGCACGAGATCGAGGATGAGTTCCATGACGCTGTCCCCGACGGGCATGCGGCGCAGAAGGGTCTGGGCGTCGATCAGTTCCTGCGCGGTGAAGACCTGATGGGCGTCGTCCTCTTCGACCCCGGTGGTGGCCAGAAGGATGTCACGTTCGGTGTCGCGGTCCGGGTAGGGCACGTCGATCTGCACGAGGAAGCGGTCGAGCTGGGCTTCGGGCAGGGGGTAGGTGCCTTCCTGTTCGATCGGGTTCTGGGTGGCAAGCACGTGGAAGGGGGCATCAAGCGGGCGGTCTTCGCCGGCGACGGTGACGCGTTTTTCCTGCATCGCCTGCAAAAGGGCCGATTGGGTCCGCGGGCTGGCGCGGTTGATCTCGTCGGCCATGAGCAGCTGGCAGAAGATCGGACCCGGCACGAATCGGAAATCGCGCCCGCCGCCCTTGACCTTTTCGAGGATCTCGGAGCCCAAGATGTCGGCGGGCATCAGGTCGGGTGTGAACTGAACCCGGTTGCCATTGAGCCCCATGACAGTGGAAAGCGTGTCCACGAGCCGGGTTTTGCCCAGCCCCGGCAGGCCGATCAGGAGCGCGTGACCCCCGCAAAGCAAGGCCGAAAGCGTCAGGTCGACGACCTGTTCCTGTCCGATGAAACGCCGCGTGATCGCGTCCTTTGCCGCGGCCAGTTTCACGCCAAGCTGTTCGATTTCCGCCACCAGATCGGTCTCTTCGCTCATGACAAGGCTCCCTGCTCTCCTATATGTTTACGAAGCTTAGCGCGCGCAGATGAAATGGCAAAAACAATGAGCGGACAAATTCCTGTGAAACCGGATGCGAAAGGCATAGAAGAGGCCGCCCGTGCCGCCAAAAAGGGCAGGGGACCGGCTCCGGTGCACCTTTGGAATCCGCCATTCATGGGCGATATCGACATGCGGATCGCAAGGGACGGGTCGTGGTATCACGAGGGCGGCCGGATCAACCGCGAGGCTTTGGTGCAGCTTTTTGCCTCGATCTTGTTGCGCGAAGGGGAGGATTATTTCCTTGTCACCCCGGTGGAAAAGGTCGGGATCACGGTCGAGGACGTGCCGTTCGTGGCGGTGGACGTGGATGTCGAGGGCGAGGGCGCGGGGCAGGTCTTGCGGTTTGAGACCAATGTGGGGGACATGGTCACAGCGGGGCCGGACAACCCGATCCGGGTGGCAACCAGTCCCGAGCACGATGAACCGGCGCCTTACGTGCTGGTGCGGGCCAACCTTGAGGCGCGGATTGACCGCAAGAGTTTTTACCGGATGGTAGAGGCTGGCGCGGTCTCGGACGTCGAGGGCGAGAGCTGGTTCGGAGTCTGGTCGGAAGGGGTGTTCTTCCCGATCCAGCGGGCGGAGGAGTTGGGCTGACGCCGGGTTGGCGCGCTATTGCTTGTCCCGCCGGAAAATATTGACCTTTACGTAAGCTTCGCTAACCCTGTGGCAAAGGATCACCCATGCCAAAATTCGCCGCCAATCTCAGCATGCTGTTCACGGAACTGCCCTTCCTTGAGCGGTTTGACGCGGCCAGCGCGGCGGGATTCCGGGCGGTGGAGGTCTTGTTCCCTTATGAATGTCCAGCGCGCGATATTCAGGCGGCGCTCAGGCGCAATCAGCTTGAGCTGGTGCTGATCAACACGCCGCCGCCAAATTACACGGGTGGCGCGCGGGGCTTTGCGGCCATTCCCGGCGGGCAGGCGCGGTTTCAGTATGATTTCAAGCGGGCGCTGCGCTATGCCGAGGCGCTGGGTGCTGGGCTTTTGCATATCATGGCCGGCGCGGCAGAGGGCGCAGAGGCGCGCGAAACCTTCATCGAAAACCTGACATGGGCGACGGAGTTTGCGCCCAAGCAGCGGCTTACCATCGAACCGATCAACAGCGTCGACATGCCCGGCTATTTCCTGGATGATTTTGACCTAGCGGCTGAGATACTGGATGTGGTCGCGGCGCCGAACCTCGCAATGCAGTTCGACACCTATCATGCTTACCGGATCACCGGGGACGTTGATGCGTGTTGGAACGCGCATGCGGATCGTGTCGGGCATATCCAGATCGGCGGCATCCCGGACCGGCACGAGCCGATGGGCGGGGCCTTTGATTACCCGGCGTTTTTCCGGGGACTGGATGCGCGCGGCTATGGCGGTTTCGTCAGTGCAGAGTATCGGCCCAAGGGCCAGACCGGGACCGGGTTGAGCTGGTTCAAGCCGCGATCCGTGTGATCCTTTGAGGGTGCAAAGTCGGTGGCAGAATCAAACCGGACCGTGCTAGGTTTTGCGGTATGGCCCAGAGTGACCCCAAGATAAGCGAAAATCGCCCCGTAATCCGCCAGTTGGATGATGCCGCGATCAACCGGATTGCGGCCGGGGAGGTGGTGGAACGCCCTGCTTCTGCAGTTAAGGAGCTGGTGGAGAATGCGATCGACGCAGGCGCGCGGCGGATCGAGGTGGCCTATTCGGACGGGGGCAAGACCCTGATCCGGGTAACGGATGATGGCTGCGGGATCGAGGCCGAGGCCCTGCCGCTGGCGCTGTCGCGCCATGCCACGTCCAAGATTGATGGCACGGATTTGCTCGACATCCACACCTTCGGGTTTCGCGGCGAGGCGCTGCCGTCTTTGGGCGCGGTAGGGCGGCTGACGATCACCAGCCGGGTCGGGCGCGCCGATGCGGCGTCGATCAGCGTTTCAGGCGGCAAGATGAGTGCGGTAAAACCCGCCGCGCTGTCAGGTGGGACGATTGTTGAACTGCGCGATCTTTTCTATGCCACGCCTGCGCGGTTGAAATTCATGCGCTCGGATCGGGCCGAGGCGCAGGCGATCACGGATGTGGTCAAGCGGCTGGCCATGGCCGAGCCGTTCATTGCCTTCACCTTGCGCGATGTGACCGGGGGCGGCGAGGGGCGCGTGACGTTCCGCGCCGAGGCCGAGAATGGCGACTTGTTTGATGCGCTGCATGGGCGGCTGGCGTCGATTTTGGGGCGCGAGTTTGCCGAGAACGCGTTGCGGATTGATGCAACGCGCGAAGGCTTGCGGCTTTTGGGCTATGCCGCCTTGCCGACCTATTCGCGCGGGAGTTCCGTGGCGCAATACCTGTTCGTGAATGGGCGTCCGGTGAAGGACAAGCTGTTGGTCGGGGCATTGCGCGGGGCCTATTTCGATTTCCTGAGCCGCGACCGGCATCCGGCGGCGGCGCTGTTCATTGATTGCGACCCGCATCTGGTGGATGTGAACGTGCACCCGGCGAAATCCGAAGTGCGGTTCCGCGATCCGGGGTTGGCGCGGGGGCTGATCGTGAGCGCGCTGCGCCATGCTCTGGCCGAGGCGGGGCACCGGGCTTCGACCACAGTGGCGGGGGCCACGCTTGGCGCGATGCGACCCGAGCCGGTGGGCGCGGCGCGGATCTATCAGATGGATCGGCCCTCGTTGGGGGTGCGGTCTGCCGGGTATGCGGCGCAGGCGCCGGAACCCGGGTTTGCAGGGTTTTCAGAGAACTACAGCGCGCGGGTGGAGCCGGTGCTCGAAGAGGTGCCGGACGGTGCTGAAGAAAGCCCGGTCGAGGCTTTGCCGCTGGGCGCGGCGCGCGCGCAGGTGCATGAGAATTACATCATTGCCCAGACCGAAACCGGCATGGTGATCGTGGATCAGCACGCGGCGCATGAACGGCTGGTCTATGAAAAGCTGAAACGCCAGATGGCGGAAAACGGCGTGGCGGCACAGGCGCTTTTGATCCCCGAGATCGTCGAGTTGAGCGAGGGCGATTGCGCGCGCCTGCTGGCAGTCTCGGACGAGCTGAGCAAGCTGGGGCTGACGCTGGAGCCGTTTGGTGGTGGCGCGGTGGCGGTGCGCGAGACCCCTGCGATTCTGGGTGAGGTCAACGCGCGGGCCATGGTGCTCGATATTCTGGACGAGCTGGACGATCAGGGCGAGAGCATGTTGGTTCAGGCCCGGATCGAGGCGATCCTGAGCCGGGTGGCCTGTCACGGGTCGATCCGGTCGGGGCGGCGGATGCGCGCGGATGAGATGAACGCGCTGTTGCGCGAGATGGAAGCGACGCCGCATTCGGGCCAGTGCAACCACGGGCGGCCCACTTACGTGGAATTGAAGCTGAGCGACATAGAGCGGTTGTTCGGTCGGAGTTGAGGCGCGCGCTTCGCCCCCGCGGAGGGGCCGAAGCGCGCGGCCCGACCCCCGGAAAGGGGGCGGGCGGAACAGGCGGTGAGGCAGGCATGATAACGGTTGGCGAGTACGTTCTTGGCCCAGTCGAGTTGGCCGGGTGTGGTGTTGCGGCGCTGGTGGTCCTTTTGTTGATCCTGTCGATCCGGGCGGCGGGACGGTCGGCGCGGATGGCAGAACCTTTGGCGCACCAGATGGGCGCGCTGGGGCAACGGGTGCAGGCGTTGGGCGATGGGCAGCAGCAATTGGCGGGTGGGTTGACACAGGTTGTCGAAAGCCAGGCAGCGGCACAGGCCAACCTGTTGCAGCATCTGGAAAAACGGCTGGCACAGGTGAACCAGCAGATGACCGAGAATTTGCAAGGGTCGGCGCGGCGCACGGCGCATAGCCTTGGCGAATTGCAGGAGCGGCTCAAGACCATCGACAAGGCGCAGGAAAACATTACCCGCCTGTCGGGAGATGTGCTGTCCTTGCAGGACATCCTGAGCAACAAGCAGACGCGCGGGGCGTTCGGGGAGATCCAGCTCAACGATATCGTGTCCAAGGCGCTGCCTGCGGACAGCTATTCGTTGCAGAAAACCCTGTCGAATGGACGGCGCGCGGATTGCCTGATCCATCTGCCCAACCCGCCGGGGCCGATCGTAATCGACAGCAAGTTTCCGCTGGAAGCCTACGAGGCGCTCCGGAATGCCGACAATCAGGGTCAGCTTAACGAAGCGGCGCGGATGCTGCGGGGCGCGGTGAAGAAACACATCAAGGATATTTCCGAGCGCTATATCCTCGAGGGGGAAACGGCGGATGGGGCGCTGATGTTCCTGCCTTCGGAAGCAGTTTACGCGGAACTGCACGCGAATTTCCCCGAGCTGGTGCGCGAAGGGTTTGCGGCGCGGGTTTGGATCGTGTCCCCCACGACCTGCATGGCGACGCTCAATACGATGCGGGCGATCCTCAAGGATGCGCGCATGCGCGAACAGGCGGGCGCGATCCGGCGCGAGTTGGGGCTGCTTTACAGCGATGTGGAGCGGCTGGGGACGCGGGTTGAGAACCTTGACCGGCATTTCGGGCAGGCGGCCAAGGATATCGCGGATATCAAGATCAGCGCCGACAAGGCCGGGCGCAGGGCGCGGCGGTTGGACAATTTCGATTTCGAGGAACTGGCACCCGAAGACAAGAAGGTGGTGCCGTTGGGCAAGCCCAAGGTCTGAGGCGCGCGCGCGGTGGGCTCAGTCTCTCAGGTCGGCGAGGATCTTGGCGACTTGCTCGCGAAGCCAGCGATGGGCAGGGTTGAGCGTCGCGCGTTCGTGCCAGACCATGCACAGCTCGGGTTCGGGGGTTGGCATCGGGGGAAGGTAGATTTCCAGCCCATAGCGCTTCGCGCTGTGTTCGGCGAATTGGTGTGGCAACAATGCGATCAGATCGCTTGCGGATACGGCGTTTACAACGCCGGAAAACACCGGCAGGGTCATGACGACACGCCGCTTGCGCCCGGTGGCGGCGAGAGCCGCATCGCCCATTCCGGCCCGTTTTCCCTCGGGCGAGAACAGGACGTGTCCCATGTCGCAGAAGAGGTCGATCGGGATGGTGTCGCCGGGGCGAAGTCCGGCGCGATGCAGGCGATCATGTCCGGCGCGGGCGATCACCACGAACCGTGATCGGTGCATGGGGTGGTGTGCGATCCATGCAGGGAACGGGGATTTCGGGATCAGGGCGATGTCGATCTCCGCGTTCTCGAGAATGCCGACATAGCTGTCCGGGACAAGGTCGACCAGTTGTACGGTCATGTTGGGGGCCTTGCGCCCGAGGAGCTCGGCCAGTTTCGGCATCAGGAGCGTGGCATAGAAATCCGAGCCGGACAGCTTGAACGACGACGTGGCGCGGGCGGGGTCAAAGCCTTCGGGGCCGCTTAGCAAGGTCTGCAATTCGTCCAGCGTCCGGCGCAGGGGAGTTTCCAGTGAGCGGGCGAAATCGGTGGGCACGAGACTTTGGCCCTGGCGGACGAAAAGGGGGTCATTCAGCGCATGGCGCAGGCGCCCCAGCGCGGCCGAGACGGCGGATTGCGTCAAACCGATACGCTGGCCGGCGCGGGTCGTGGAGTTTTCGGCCAGCAGCGCATCGAGAACACGCAGGAGATTGAGGTCCAGCGTCGATAAATTCATGATACTCATACTGAGTATAAGAACAATTCGTTTCAATCATGAATTTGTGTCTGGCAGCCTTTGACGAAACAGAAAGGAATTCGTCATGGACCGGACAGTGTCACGCCCGATGGATTGGAACGGAACCGAATATCAGATCCAGTTGTCGTCGGAAGACACAGGCGGATGTATCGGGATGTTCGCAAGTGTCTGCCCGCCCGAGAGCGGGCCGCCGCGTCATGTGCACGAAGCAGAGGACGAAACGTTTCATGTGCTGAGCGGCGAGGTGCTGTTCTGGCTGGCGGGGGCGGAACAGGTGGCGCAGGCCGGGGAAACGGTTTTTGTCCCTCGGGGCGTGGAACATGCGTTCCGCGTGATCGGGCCGCGCCCCGCACGGATGCTGACAATTCTGACTCCGGGCGGTTTCGAAGGGTTCTTTGGCGAAATGGCCGAGGGGCAGTATCGCATCCCCGAGGATATGGCCGCGATTGGCGCGATTGGAACGCGCTACAACATGACGTTCACCGGGCCGCCGCTTGGCGTCTGAGGGGCAAGAATAACGCAATCGGAACAGTGAGTTGAAAGGAAACGGAATGCGTGGAATCTCTTTTTGGTTTTTCGGGCTGGCAGTGCTTTGCGCCCTGATCGGGAAGGGCTGGGGCATCCAGATGTCCGCCACCCACAATCACGATCTGTCTCCGGCACATGCCCATCTGAACCTGATTGGCTGGGTCGGGTTTGCGATTGCCGGCTTTTATTATCACCTCGTTCCCGCAGCGGCGGATCACTGGTTGGCACGGGCGCATTTCGGGGCGGCGGTTCTGGGGCTTGTGCTGATCGTGCCGGGCATCGTGCAGGCTTTGCAGCAGACCGGGGAAACGCTGGCCAAGGCGGGGTCGGTGCTGACGCTCGTGTCGATGGTGATCTTTGCCGTGACGGTTGTAAAAACGCGGGCGTCCTGAACGGGGTGCGCGGAAATATCATTTGCGCAAGATCAAGGACGGGTTGCATGATGATGTCTCAGATGGTCTTAAGACGACGGACCGCAAGGAGACGTGACATGTTGGAGATTACCCCCTGGAAAGTGGCGCAGGTTGTGCTGATGTCGCGCGAGCTGGACCGGGCCGAAGGTGAGCTGCGTGGCTTTATCGAACGGCTGAACGAAGAGGAACAGGCCAGCCTTGTGGCTGTCATGTGGATCGGGCGGGAAGCTTTTGGGGCGGATGAGCTGGAAGAGGCGATCCGCACCGCCAAGACCGAGGCGACGACCCCGACCGCGGACTACCTTCTCGGCACGCCGCACCTGTCGGACCATCTTGAAAACGGGATGGAAGAGCTGGGCATGTCGCTCGCGGATGAGGAAGACGATCTCGTTCGGGGCGGTTGATCCGCGAATCGGGGTTAATTCGTTGAATTTCCTAAAAAACCGGTTTCGGTAAAACGTCGGTATTGCATCGGTATCGCGTCGGTGCGGTTTACGGTAATTCGGGCAATTAACGCCCCGCGCGGTTATGCGTCAGCGGGGCGGCATCAGCCAGGCATCAAGATAAACCGTCAGCCGCGCGCGCAGGTCGGTTTCGTTATGCAGGGCGCAGAATACCAGCGCCATGGCCTGAACCGCGAAGGCCTGCACCCCCTCGGCCAGAAGCCCGCTGTCGATATCGGAGCGGAACGGGCCATTGGTCAGTTTGTCTGCCAATAGGTCGATCTGGCGACCGAAATTCATCGCAATGGGCCCGATTTCGCTGCGCGCGGCGGCCCCCGAATGGCGCAGGATCACATCGAACACATAGCGTTCGCAGGTCATGAAGCGCAGCAGGGGCATGAGGGAATCAACGAGTTCGGCGGTTGAGCGCGGCGGTGGGCGGTGCCCAACCTCGTCCAGAATCGCGTCCATGCGTGCGCCCATCAACAGATCCATCAGCGCGTCCTTGTCCGGGAAATGTGCGAAGAAGGTTCCTTTGGCGACACCGGCGCGTTGAACCACCTGTTCGACACGCAACCCTTCGTACCCCACTTCGTCAATGACGGATTCCGCCGCCGCCACAAGGCGGGCGCGGGTTTCCAATGTGCGTTTCTGAACTGCTCTGGCCATGGGGTCTTGTGACATGGTTTCTGACCGTGGTCAAATTTTATATTGACCATGGTCAATTATTGAGGTTAAGAAAGTGACCGTGGTCAATTTAATGGATTCGAGGAGTGAGAATCATGAAAGGTAAACGGGTTTTTGTATTGAACGGGCATCCGGCGGAAAGTTCTCTGACGGGCAGCCTTGCGCAGGCTTATGCAGATGCGGCTCGGGACGCGGGACATGATGTGCGCCTGACGCATTTGCATGATTTGCAGTTCGACCCGGATTACGGGTTTGGCGGTTACGTGAACCAGAAGCCGCTGGAACCGGGGTTGGAGCAGGTGTTGCAGGATATCGAATGGGCCGAACATGTGGTGGTTGCGACCCCGGTCTGGTGGGGCGGGTTCCCGGCCAAGCTCAAGGGGTTGATCGACCGGGCGTTCCTGCCGGGGCGGACCTTTGACACGCGCAACACGACGGCGATTGGGTTGCCTGCGCCCCTTTTGAAAGGGCGCACGGGGCGGGTGCTGATCCTGTCGGACACGCCGAACTGGGTGTTCCGGCTTTTCTACCGGAATGCGTTGATGGTGCAGTTGCGTGGGCAGGTGCTTGGCTTCGTCGGAATCAAGCCGCTGAAGATCACCCAGTTCAGCGGGGCCAGTCATCCAAAGGACGGGATGGTGCAGAAATGGGTGCGCAAGGTGACGGCAATCGGGGCCGTGGCCGGGTAACGGGGGCCTACGCGGTCATAACGTGGCGTCAGTTCGGGACCGTTTTGTGGTGGATCAAGGACAACGTTTTGAGGGGCAGCAAGGCTGAGCGCGTTTTTGGCCTTGCTGGGCCTTGAAAAAGGGATTTAGACCATGAAAGCACTTCACTGTATTGTCGCGCTCGCGCTTTGCGCGCCGGTTCCGGCGCTGGCCGAAAGTGTCACCATTGCGAACCTTGTACGGGCCGAGTCCGACACGATGATCCGGGCCGGTTTGGCGACCAGCAAGGTCGGTATCGGCGAGTTCGCGCATGAACGCGCACCGGTCTCTGCCGAAGAGCCGCAGCCGATCATCCGGGCCAACCAGGACACGCTGTATTCGATGGTGATCGTCGATCTTTCCGAACCGGCGTCCATCACCCTTCCGGAAACCGACGGCCGGTTCCAGTCAATGTTGGTCATCAGCCAGGACCACTATAGTTTCGTTGAATCCACGCCGGGCACCTATGCGTTGACCAAGGAGGATGTGGGCACCCGGTTTGCCTATGTCCTGTTCCGTACCTTCGTGGATCCTTCCGATCCCGAAGACCTGGCCATCGCCCATGCCGCGCAGGATGGTCTGACACTGAGCGGTGGCGGGACTGGTCCGTTCGAGGCACCGGACTGGGATCTGGAGAGCCTTGCCGATGCCCGCAGGGCGGTAAACGATCTTGCGTCGGTGGTCGGGTTTGACACGGCGCGGTCTTTTGGGCGCAAAGATGAGGTGGACCCGATTGACCACCTGGTTGGTGCCATTGCCGGATGGGCCGGACAGCCGGCCGAAGCGGCGGTTGGCGTGATCAGCAGCGTCGACGGCAATGACGGGGTGAGGCCCTATGCGGTGACGGTCAAGGACGTGCCGGTGGATGCGTTCTGGTCGGTGACTGTCTACAATGCCAAGGGGTTCCTTGAGCCGAACGCGCTCAAGCGCAACAGTTATAATGATGTGACCGCCGCGCCGAACGAAGATGGGTCCTATACGCTGCATTTCGGGGGCTGCGACGATGGACGGGTGAACTGTATCCCGATCACCGAGGGCTGGAACTATACCGTGCGTCTGTATTTGCCGCGCGAAGAGATCCTTGACGGGACGTGGCAATTCCCGGAAATCCTGCCGGTCGACTGATCGCGCTCAGAGCGGTTTGAAAGACGGGCGCGCAACAGGATTTGCGCGCCCGTTTCCTGTTTTGATCAGGCGGTGTGGTCGACCACCTCGAGATGCTGGGCCAGCTGTCCGACTTCGGCCAGCCACGCGTTGAACAGCGCAGGTTCGCTCGGGGCGGCGTGCACGCCGGGGGCGATGTCGCCCGCGAGCACGGACTCGATGGCCAGCGATACAGGGACCGAGACAAGCCGCGCCATGGCGGTGCTGTTTTCATCGCCCCATGCGTCCATCACGTAGGTCTTGTGCCAGACGGTCTCGCCGTCTTTCTCGGCCTTGAGACCAACGCAGAGCACCACGCGATCCGGTTCGCCTTCGTCATAGGCGTTGTCGGCCCAGAATTGGTCCGACATTTCCTTGAGGCGGGCGTCGCCTTCGGGTCCTGCAAGGGTTTCGATCTCGCGGAAGACGTCGCCCCATGCGTCGGCCCAGCCGTTGAGCCGCAGGGTGCCGCGCACGAATTCCTTCACGGACCAATCCGGGTCGAACTTGTAATCCTCCATGAAAGGGATCGAGTCGCGGTTGGGATAGACCTCGAAGGTTTCGGGGCTTGGCAGCGGGGCTTCGTAGCTGCTGATCGCGTCCCACGGGCGGGCCACGTCAAGTGGCGCGTGATCGCGGATCGAGCGCGAAGGCGAACGCAGCGCCTTGAGCACGCCAAGCGGCGACCAGCTGAACTTGTAGCGGAACGGGTTGGGATGTTTGGGGATGCCGCCACAGTAGGAGATGAACGAAAGCGTATTGCCCGTGTCAAAGGCGTCGGACGCGCGGTAGTCGGCCACGAGCGCATGCGCCATGAGGTGGTCGATGCCCGGATCGAGACCAACCTCGTTGACACAGGCGACACCGGCGACCTGCGCCGCGTCGTTGAGCGCCTTCATCTCGGGGGCGATGTAGGAGGAGCTGACGAAATTGGCGCCCTTGGCGATACACAGCTCGGCCAGTGGGACGTGCCAGTCGCCCGGAAGCATCGAGACAACCACGTCGCCCTTGTTGAGCGCCGCGCCCAGCGTGTCGATGTCAAAGGTACGAATGTCGTCGGTCAGATCGCCCACGGTTTCGCGGGCCTTCTCGACGGTCCGGTTCCAAACGGTAACGGGATGGCCCGCCGCGATCAGGCGGCGCAGGCCGGGAATGGCCGAAAGGCCGGTGCCACACCAGTGAATGGTCATGTTTTGCGCTCCTTTTCAGAGGTCTTTGGAATGGGTGATGAAATCGGCCTCGGCGCGGGTCCAGACCCCGCCCGAGAGATCGCCGAGGCTCAGCAGCGTGCCGAGAAGCTGGTCGGCGTAGTCTTGTGAGGACTCGACAGGCAGCATTGAAGGCAGGTTGTCGATGGCCATGACGTCGAGCACCGGGTCGGTGGCCACGCGCAGGGCGGGGGCGTCCCATGTGGTGGCGCGGTCATAGACCGGCACCGGGTTGTAATCGCTGTCCGGATCACAGGCCACGTCGCCGATCGCGGTGAGGGCGCGGGGGGCGGTGAGTGCCTCGCGCGGCACAAAGACCGGCGTGCCGGGTCGGGCGAAGATGCAGTTGAGGAACAGGTTGTGATCAAGGATTTCCGGGAAGGGGCCGCCGCTGGCGGTTTCCGCCATGTCCCATTTGGTCACGGCACAGCCCGTCGCTTCAAGCAGGTCCGCCGCGCCGGTGCCGACGCGCCCCAGCGCGCCGATGACGATGGCGGTGGGGCGGGCGGTGTTGAGGGCGTCGAGTTCTGCACCGAGGTCGGCCAGGAGTGCGTCCTTGCCCGGATAAACCCCTACAGGGCCGCAGGTTTCGCCGCGCTGTTGGGCGGCCCAAGTCTTGAGCGTGACCGCGGCCCCGGCATAGCCGGCCCAATAGCCAAAGGCGGCGACGCGGCGCCCGGTGTCGTCAACGAGATATTCGAGGTCATAAAGCGTGCCGCCCCCCGCCTTGAACCGTTCGAGCAGGGCTTTGCCGGAATGCTGGCCCTTGAAGGCATGGCCGAACATGATGTGGCGGTGCGGCAGGGGCGTGCCGTCATCGGGCAGCTCCTTGAGACCAAAGATAATCGCGTCACGCGGCGCGTCGGGCCAGCTGTTCTCTGCGGCAATCTCGCAACCCGCCGCGACGTAGCCGTCGATCGGGATCGCGCGGACAGAGCTTTCCTCGACCGTGACCCGGATGCCTTTGTCCAGCAGCGCCTTTGCCCCTTTCGGGGTCAGCCCCACGCGTTCTTCATTGGGCCGCTGCTCGGCCCGCACCCAGAGATGTGTCATGTGTTTCCCCTCTTTGAAGCGCAAGACAAACGCTCTCGTGGCGGAGTCGTCAAGTCCTGAACAGGTAAAACAATCCCCAACCCACCTCTTCCTTTTGCCAGAAATATCCCGGGGGTGAATTGAGCCATCGGCTCAAGAGGGGGCTGGCCCCCTCATCCACCGCTTTCCATCTGGCACCACCGCGCGCGGCATGGCACAACGGGACCAACAGGAAACGGGGAGCGCGTTACATGAGTTTCGGCAAGGGTTGTCACCTTCACCTGATCGACGGATCGGCCTTCATTTTTCGCGCTTATCACGCGCTGCCGCCCCTGACGCGCAAATCCGATGGGTTGCCCGTGGGCGCGGTGGCGGGGTTCTGCAACATGCTGCACCGCTATGTCGAGGCGAATACCGGGCCGGATGCGCCGACCCATGTGGCGGTGATCTTCGACTATTCCGGCAAGTCGTTCCGGAACGACATGTACGATCAATACAAAGCCAACCGCCCGCCTGCGCCCGAAGACCTTGTGCCGCAGTTTCCGTTGACCCGCGAGGCAACCAAGGCGTTCAACATCGCCTGCAAAGAGATCGAGGGCTTCGAGGCGGATGACATCATCGCCACGCTGGCCTGTCAGGCACGGGATGCCGGGGGGCGGTGTACGATCATCAGTTCCGACAAGGACCTGATGCAGCTGGTGGGGGATGGCGTCGAAATGCTTGATGCCATGAAGAACCGCCGCATTGATCGGGACGGGGTGATCGAAAAATTCGGGGTTGGGCCCGAACGGGTGGTCGATGTGCAGGCGTTGGCCGGGGACAGCGTGGACAACGTGCCCGGCGCGCCGGGCATCGGCATCAAGACGGCGGCTTTGCTGATCAACGAATACGGCGATCTGGAAAGCCTGCTGGACCGGGCCGAAGAGATCAAGCAACCCAAGCGCCGCCAGACGCTTATCGAAAAACGCGACCAGATTGAACTGTCCAAGCGGCTGGTGCAGCTCGACTGCGATATGGAGCTGGATTTCACGCTGGATGAATTGGAAGTGCGTGAGCCGGAGCCGGATGTTTTGTTGGGCTTTCTGGCCGAGATGGAGTTCCGCACGCTCTCCAAGCGGATGGCGGACCAGTTGGGGGTCGAAGCCCCCAGCATTCCCGAACCGCAGGCGGCGGAGGCGTCGGATGAGGGCGAAGAGTCGGTGGCGATTGATCCCCAAGCCTATGAATGTGTGCGCGATGCCGCCGCGTTGCAGGCGTGGATCGACAAGATCAATTATCGCGGCTACGTCGCCGTGGACACCGAGACCACCTCGCTAAACGAGATGGTCGCGGAGCTGGCCGGGATCTGTCTGAGCGTCGAGCCGGGGGAGGCCTGTTATATCCCTGTCGGGCACAAGAAGGGCGCGAGCGACGACCTTTTTGGCGGCGAGGAGTTGCAGGCCGGGCAGATGGCGCTCAATGAGGTGCTGGATATGCTCAAGCCGGTGCTCGAAGACGCGGCCGTGCTCAAGATTTTCCAGAACGCCAAGTATGACTGCAAGGTTCTGAGCCGCTACGGCATCGCGGTTGCGCCGATTGATGACACGATGCTGTTGAGTTACGCGCTGCATGCGGGCGAGCATAATCACGGGATGGATGCGCTCTCTGAACGGTATCTGAGCCACACGCCGATCCCGATCAAGACGCTTTTGGGCACGGGAAAATCCGCGATCACGTTCGACAAGGTGCCGATTGACGAGGCGGTGAAGTATGCCGCCGAGGATGCGGATATCACCCTGCGCCTTTGGAAGCTGTTCAAGCCGCGCCTGCATCAGAAACAGGTGACGACGGTCTATGAAACGCTGGAGCGGCCGCTGGTGCCGGTGCTGGCCGAGATGGAGATGCACGGGATCAAGGTGGACCGCGACACGCTGAGCCGCATGTCCAACGCCTTTGCCCAGAAGATGGCGGGGCTGGAGGCGGAGATTCACGAGCTGGCCGGCGAAAACTTCAATGTCGGCAGCCCCGCGCAGCTTGGCGAGATCCTGTTTGACAAGATGGGGATTGAAGGCGGCAAGCGGGGCAAGAACGGCAAGTATTCCACCGGGGCCGATATTCTCGAAGAGCTTGCCACGGAACATGAATTGCCGCGCCGCGTGCTGGACTGGCGGCAATTGAGCAAGCTCAAGAGCACCTATACGGACGCCTTGCAGGATCACATCAACGCCGAGACCGGGCGGGTGCACACGTCTTATGTGCAGACTGGAGCCAATACGGGGCGGCTCGCATCGACCGATCCGAACCTGCAGAACATCCCGGTGCGCAGCGAGGAAGGGCGGCGCATTCGCGAGGCGTTTGTCAGCGAGCCGGGCAAGACGCTGGTCAGCCTCGACTATAGCCAGGTCGAACTGCGGATTTTGGCGCATATTGCTGGGATTGATGCGCTCAAGCAGGCGTTCAAGGACGGGCAGGACATTCACGCCATGACCGCGTCCGAGATGTTTGATGTGCCGATGGAAGAGATGACGCCGGAGCTGCGACGGCGGGCCAAGGCGATCAATTTTGGTGTGATCTATGGCATCTCGGGCTTTGGGCTTGCGCGCAACCTGCGCATTCCGCGCGGCGAGGCGCAGGATTTCATCAACCGCTATTTCGAGCGGTTCCCCGGTATTCGCACCTATATGGATGACACCAAGGCCTTCGCCAAGGAACATGGCTATGTCCAGACGTTGTTCGGGCGCAAGATTCATACGCCCGAGATCAACGCCAAGGGGCCGCGCGCCAGCTTTGCCTATCGCGCGGCGATCAACGCCCCGATCCAGGGCACGGCGGCGGATGTGATCCGTCGGGCCATGGTGCGGATGCCGGCGGCGATTGCCGACCTGCCCGCCAAGATGTTGTTGCAGGTGCATGACGAACTGATTTTCGAGGTGGATGACGGAGCCGTGGACGAGGCAATCGCGGTGGCGCGGGATGTGATGCAGGGCGCGGCGGAGCCTGCGGTGAAGCTGGACGTGCCGCTGATCGTGGATGCGGGGCGGGGTCAGAACTGGGCCGAGGCGCATTGAGGATTTGCCGCGTTGCGCGTGGTGATGGGCTTGGTTAGGACTTGGCCAAGCCTGAGAAAGAGTGAGATGTCATGACCCCCGAAGAGATCGAGAAACTGCCCTATCGCCGCAATGTTGGTGTGATGCTGGTCAATGCCGAGGGCCATGCCTTTGTTGGGCAGCGACTGGATAGCGAGGTGCCCGCGTGGCAGATGCCGCAGGGCGGGATCGACAAGGGCGAGACGCCGGAAGAGGCGGCGTTGCGCGAATTGGAAGAGGAAACCGGCGTGTCCCGCGATCTGGTGACGGTCGAGGCCGAAACCGAAGGGTGGGTGGCTTATGATCTGCCGCATGACATCGTGCCGCGCATCTGGAAGGGGCGCTTCAAGGGGCAGGAGCAGAAGTGGTATCTGCTGCGGTTTCACGGCACGGACGATCAGGTGAAGATCGAGCAGGAGCACCAGGAGTTCTCGGAATGGCGCTGGCTGCCTGCGGACGAGTTGGTGGCCAATATCGTGCCGTTCAAGCGGGCGGTCTACGAAGAGGTTCTGGCGCAGTTCGCTGACAAGCTCTGAAGGCTCAGAACAGGCGGATATTGCGGTAGCGTTTGAGCTGCAGGATGGTGAGCGCGATCAGCGTCACGAACAGCGCCGCCAGAATGGTGTCCGACAGGAAATGCCGCCCCATCAGCACGCGGAAGGACAGACCCATCCCCGCAATGATGAAAGCGGCGATGGTTACGTGCCTTGTATAACGGCCCGGCGCCATGTTGCGCACAATCAGCAGGATCGCGATCAGGAGTGCGGTCGACCCCGCACCTTCGCCAGAGACAAAGGAACAGTTGGTGGCGCATTGATCGGAGGGGATCAGGGCCGGGGTGAAGTCGCGCGTGCCGCCGAATTCGGTGATGGTTGACGGGCGGGCGCGGCCCCAGTGTTCCTTGAGGATGGCGTTGACCAAAAGGGCCGGGCCAAGGAGATAGGTGAGCACGATCACCTCCCAGACCTTGTCGAGCCGGGGCGTGGTGGTGCGCACGATCTTGGAGAAGATCAGAGCTGCGAGGGAAAAGAAAAGCGTGAGCAGGATCAGCGACCAGATCGCCTTGCGCAGGTTCTGGATCACGTCGACCTTGCCCAGCCAGAAGCCATGGCCTTCGGAATAGAACAGGCCGGAGACCCAGAGATCGAGGGCAGGCCAGACCGTGAAGATCATGGCGAGGATTGCGGTCAGGACGATCCCGTCGCGCAGGGCTTTGGTGTTGTTGCTCATCGCAGGCACTCTGCGTCGATGACATAGGCCGGGAAGGGTTTGCCCGCCCAGCTTCCGATCTCTTGTGAGAGGTCGGCCACCGGGGTCAGGGTTTCCCCGTTGCAGGTCAGGTCCATGTCGTCGGTGACAAACAGCACAGGGCCGATAACGTCGGCGGGCAGGGCTTTTTTCTGCTGATAATAGTGGTTCGGCGCGCCTTTGGGGGGCGTGGCGTAGAAGGTCATGTCGCTGTCCGCGCCGGTAAAGAAGAAATCGGCCAAAATGCCGCGATGCTTGCCGACGATGACCGTCAGGCCTTCGGCGCGGGCCGCGGCGATGGCGTCGCGGGTGATGTCGGCAACATTGACATAGCGCTTGGCCAGCGGCTGGCCCTTGGCGTCGGTGATCAGCGTCGGAAACAGCGTCATCAGCGGGATGGCCACGCAGACCACGGCATTGAGCGCAATACCTGCCCAAAGCGTGCGGATGCGACCGCGATCGAGCGCAAAGAGCAGGGCGGCGATGGTGGCCGCGGGGATCGCGGCAAAGGCCCAGTTGGCATAGGCGCGCGACATGAAGGCCTGGATCAGGACGATGGTCCAGACGGGGATCGAGAACCAGATCAGCGCGCGTTGACGCCCCGGAGCGGGCGCGCGCAGGGCGGCGATCCAGAGCACCATGAAGACCGGGCCGAAGACGAGGAATTGCGAGGCGATGAATTCAAACGCGCGGGGCAGGCTGGGTTTCGGGCCTGCGCTTTCGGCCTTGAGCCATGCGGCATTGTCCATCGTATGACTGACCGTGGTCAGGTCATTGGCGAAGTTCCACAGGATATTGGGGGAGGCCGCAGCAAGAAAGGCCAGCGCATAGAGCGCCAGCAGGCCAGCGCGGGGGCGCATCGACGGGATGATCAGATAGGCAATCAGCGCGCCGGGCAGGAAATAGATCGCGGCGTATTTCGACAGGAAGGCGCATCCCAGCAGCAGGCCGCCAAGGATCGCGTCGCGCGCGGTACCGCCCGCGCAGAGGCGCCAGTAGAACAACAGCGCCCCGGCAAGGAAGGGGGCCATGATCGTGTCGGTCGAGATCAGGAAGCTGCCGACGGCGACGATGGGCAGAGAGAGATAGGCCATCGCCACCCAGAGACCCGCCATGCGGTGCGCCGGGGCAAGGCTTTGGGCCCACGCGCCGAGGATCAGCGCGGTGATGCCGTGAAACAGTGGCGCGGGCAGGCGCACGGTAAAGGCGCTGCGGTGGATGGCCAGTTCGTCAAAGAGGCGCAGCACCCAGCCGATCATCGGGGGTTTGGAATAATAGCCGAAATCGAAATTCTGACCCCAGAGCCAGTATTGCGATTCATCGACATAAAGGTCGGTCGGGCTCCCCCAGAGGGCGACCACGCGCAGAAGCGTGATCAGGCCAACGGCGACGAGGGTCGGCTTGAGCCAGTCGCGCGTCTCAGCCAGCGGCATTTTCACGGCGCTCGCGGTAGATCAGGAACAGGTTGCGAGAATAGATGAAGAGGCCGAGCGACTGGCCAAGGATAAAGACCGGGTCGGCGCGGTAGACGGCATAGGTAAAGAGGATCACGCCGCCCGCCATGGAGAAATACCAGAAGGCCAGCGGCACGGTCGAACGACGCGCCTTTTCCGAGGCGATCCACTGCACGATGAAGCGGCCCGAGAACATGAGCTGACCAAACAGGCCAAACATGACCCACCAGAATTCGACCCAGTTGTCGACCTTGAGAAAGGAAAGAACCGCTTCCATCAGCTGTCTCCGTTGAGTTCTGTTGCCCGCGCCTTTTTGCGCCGCCGGATCAGCCATGCCACGCCGAAGAGGTCGACCGCCCCGACCAGCCCGCGCTGCAGGTTGGAATAGTTCGAGCGGCCCGAATGGCGCGCTTCGTGGGCGACATCGACATGGGCCACGTCCCAGCCGTTCATCGAGAAGAGCGCAGGCAGGTATCGGTGCATATGATCGAAATAGGGCAGGTCCAGAAAGGCGTCGCGGCGGAAGGCCTTGAGGCCGCAGCCAGTGTCGCGGGTCTTGTCCTTGAGTACGAAGGAGCGGATGCCGTTGGCCGCCTTGGAGGCGAGTTTCTTGGACATGGTGTCCTGACGTTTGACGCGCTGGCCCGCGACGAGGCCCAGCTTGGCCGGCGCATCGGCGGCCATCAGCGGTGCGACCAGTTTCGGGAGTTCGGATGGCGGGTTCTGGCCGTCGCCATCGAGCGTGCAGCAGGTCGGGGCGCGTGCGGCTTTGACACCGGTGTGCACGGCGGCGCTTTGGCCACCGGATGTGGGGGTGTGCAGGACGCGCAGGTTGGGCATGTCAGCCTGCAACGACTTGAGGCGTGCAAGGGTGCCGTCTTCGGAGCCGTCATCGACGATGATGATCTCGATTGCGTGGCCCGTCCCGTCAAAGGCGGATTGAATGCCTTGGATCAGGGTGGGCAAGTTGGATTCTTCGTTCTTGGCCGGAACGACAACAGAGATGTCGGGCTCGCTCATGCACGCACCTTTTGGGACGCCATCCGCCTCGGAAATGGACGATGGTAGACTAAAGGCCCCTTCTTTCCCTTTAAATCCCCATCGTCAAGGGTTGAGACAAGGGCAATGCGCGGCGGATTGCCGGGATTGTGTCAGGAATCGACAGACACGCCGAAACTCTCGACCGGTTCCGAGACATTGCGCAATGAGAGGGCGCCCAGCGGCTTTGCGTCCTTGTCCTCTGCGGCGACCTCGGCGGTGGCGACGATGCGGTGGCCGACGCGTTTGCCGTAGTCGCCCAGTCGCGCCGCGATATTCGCAGGCTGGCCGATTACCGTGAAGTCGAGCCGCTCTTGCGAGCCGACATTGCCATAGGTGACGCGGCCATAGGCGATGCCGATGGAGCATTCGCAGTCAAGGTGAGCCGCCTCGGCCACATCGCGCAGATCGCGCACGATCTGCTTGGCGGCGACAAGCGCGTTGGCGCAGGCGTCGTTGGCATCGCTGGGAAACACGGCCAGCACCGCGTCACCGATGAATTTCAGAACCTCGCCGCCATGATCGTTCACCACTGCGGTGACGGTGTCGAAGAACTGGTTCAGGAGGTCGATATAGGCGTCGCGGCCAAGTTCTTCTTCAAGCCGGGTCGAGCCGCGCAGGTCACAGAACATGATCGCGGCGTCGATCTCGTCTCCGTCGCCGCGCCGGATTTCACCGCCCAGCACCCGCGCCCCGGTGCGGCGGCCAACGTAGGTTTCGAGAAGGCTCTGTGCGTTTTCCTTCTGCGTGAAGACTTCGAAAAAGCGGCTGATGACAGACGAAACCTCGAAGATCAGGCCGAGATTGGCCGTGGTGAAGCCGTCCGGGTGATCGCTGGTCAGCGTGAGGACGTTTATTTGCCCGTTGGAAAAGGGCAGCGGCATGGCGACATAGTCGGTGTGCCCGTCTTTCTTGAGGTCTTCCATGATCGGGAATTGCATCCGGTCCACGGGCACATCGAGTTTCTGGCGCACCCCGCCCAGCCCGGCGGCGACGTGGCGCAGGGGGCTGTTGACGTAAGAGGGGTGGTCGTAAAGCTCGTAGGACGGGGCGAAGGTGGTGATCTCGTCCTTGCCCTTGTGCCAGATATAGTTCTTGCCCGCGATCATCGGGTGCAGGGACCAGATCATCAGGCTCATGCGGGAAACGGCGATGCCGCTTTCGAGCATCTTTTCCGCAAGCGCGCGGGTGAAATCTTCCGGCGTGGTGTTCGTGGAGGCCCCGCGCATGAGCCAATCAACCAGAGGGCCGGAGATGTTGCCGGAGTCATCGGGGCTGAACTCGGCGCCACCGAGGTCAAGCTCGGTATAGGTGTTGGGCAGGAAGCCAATGTGGCCCTGAATGTCCCGGCTTTCTGGCAGGGCATCATCATAGGACCACGTTCCGTTCGCGAGGGTTTGACCGTCGAGTTGAATGTCGCGATAGCGGGCGGTGCCTTTGAAGGGGCAGAAGGTTTGCAGATCGGTTGGGTCGGAAAGCGGAATCAGCACGTCTTCAACCGGGACATAGACCTGTGGCGGCAGGCGGGTTTCATACATCACCTTGGCGCGGGTGCTCTGGGCGAGGACGTGGCCATCACGCAGGACGCGCACCGTGCCGTCAAGCGGTTCGATGCGAATGCCGTAGCCGGAATTGGAACCGAAACGGGAGCCTTCCATGGGGCGGCCTTTCTGATGCCGGGTGAGACACAGTATATGGGGGCGAGGGGGGTTTTTCCAAGCTCAGGTGATGTGCGTCTACGCGGAACAAAGGCGCGCTTGCGCGCCGCCGCGCATCGGTACCGCGCCCCCACGCGGCGGCGATTTGATGAGGCTTGGCGCTTTATTTTGGAGGCGCGTTGGGGTGGCGAGATAAACCGCGTTCCAGAAAGTTCGGGTCGCCACCGCGCGCGGCGCCGATGCGCGGCCGCTAGAGCACCCGGATCACGTCCTTGTCGATGGCCAGCATATAGCCTTTGCGGGCGATATTCTTGACCAGAAGTTCGCTCACCATCTGGTTGCCGAGACTGTCGCGCAGGCGCTTGATACGGGTCGCGCCTGCGGCCTCGTCACAATCGCTGCTGGATTTGCCGGAGATCATCGCTTCAATCTCGACACCGGACAGCATCTCGTCATCCATGCGGGCCTCGGCCAGAACCGAGAGGGTTTCCATGGCCGCGTCGGTGAGCTTGAAGCCCATGTTGTTGAGATAGACGGTTTTCTCATCCCGGCTGATCAGGAGGGAATTGACCTGGATCCCGGCGCGCTCGATCTGGGCCATGCGGCGGTTCATGGTGATCAGCATGATCAGGAAGACCAGCGCGGCGATCATCATGCCGGTGGCAAAGACCAGAAGCACGAGGATGACCATGCGATAGCTGGCCAGCGTATCGGCAAAGGCGGTGCCGGATTGGGCGAGGATTTCAAGAAGCTTGATTTCCGCCTGCCCGGTCAGGGTGTCGTTTTCCAGAAACAGCTGTTCCACCCGCGCATTGAAGGCGTTGGCATCGGGCAGGGTGAACACGAGCACGACCGCTGCGATCAGGAGGATCGCGACGATGGCGGTGAGACCAAGAGTGACGACCCGGCCAGACTGACGGCGAGCGTCAATAACGGAGGTAGAATTGTCCGGCACTGGATTCCTTTCCGGCAAGCTCCGAGCCATCGAACACGGAGAGGACATTCAGAAGTTTCCAGCCGTCGCCCTTGATCCGGGCGGCGACCTCTTTCTTGGCGTCGGCCTTGGAGCAGCCCTGATGCAGTTGCATGACGCCGTAATGCAGGCGCAGGGGGCTGTCCTTCTTGGCCTTGTAATCGGCATAGCATTCGGCGGCGGCTGCCGGGTTGGGGAGCGCCAGCGCCAGCAGCATGGCCGCCATGAGGGCGATATGTCTGAGCGTGTACATCATGGGTCAATCTTTGCGCCAAAGGCCCGTGTTATTCAATAACCAAGCCGTTTTGAGTGCCTGATATGGGATAACAAGGCGCTGATATTGTGTGGCTTTTCGATGGTGCGGAATTGTTGGGGCACATCGTCCGGTGCGCAAGACCGGGCACTGAGTTGTCACAGACAGGAAGGAAGACCCAAGATGCAACCCCGTCACTTCATCACCACCGTTCTCGCCGCCGCCATCGCCATAACCGGGCTGACCGCCGCCAAGGCGCATGCCGGGCCCGATGCTGATGATATTGCCAAGGTTCTTTTCGGGACGGCCGCGATCGTGATCATCGGCAAGGCGCTGGAAGACGAGAACAAGAAAAAAAAGCGGCGCCAAGTCTATGATGCGCCGACGCGGCGGTACGAACCAGCCCGCGATCCCTATAACCCCTATGCCACGCCGCGCCCTGCGCCCCGGGGCAATCCGCACCGGTTCAACCGGGAACTGCCGCTTGCCTGCAAGCGCGATTACTGGACCACAAGCGGCGAGCCCGTGCGTGGGTTCGGTGTGCGCTGCCTGTCACGCTCGGGTTTTCCCACGGCACACCTGCCGCGTAGCTGCGAACGCGAGGTCGAAACGCGCCGGGGGTACGGCACGATCTACAAGGCGGGATGCCTGCGCCGCAGCGGCTATCGCGTGAGCCGTCGTTGAGACATCGAGCAGAAGGCCGGCAGCAGACCGGCTGGCGGGCCGGGCGGTGTGGAGCCGCCCGGCCTTTTTCATGTTGCGATTGGTCTGCGGGCGTGGTTGTGAAGAGCCATGGAGATGCCGGATTATTCTTTGGAGCAGGGCGCGCTGGCGCAGGGGGCCACGCGGGTGGCCGGGGTTGATGAAGTGGGGCGCGGGCCGCTGGCCGGGCCAGTGACGGCGGCGGCGGTGGTGCTTGACCCTGACAATATTCCCGAGGGGTTGAACGATTCCAAGAAGTTGAGCGCGAAACGGCGCGAGGCGGTCTTTGTCGAGATCATGAAAAAGGCCGAAGTCAGTATTGCCCATGCCAGCGTCGAAGAGATCGACGAGATCAATATCTTGCGGGCCAGTCATCTGGCGATGGAGCGGGCGGTGGCGGGGTTGCCGCACGCGCCCGATTACCTGCTCATTGACGGCAACATGATCCCGCGCGGTCTGACGCTTCGGTCGCAGGCAGTGGTCAAAGGGGATGCCCGGTCTTTGTCGATTGCGGCCGCGTCGATCGTGGCAAAAATCACGCGCGATCGCATCATGTGGGATTTGGCGCAACAGTTCCCCGGCTATGGCTGGGAAACAAACGCCGGATATCCGTCAAAAAGCCACAAGGCGGCGCTCCAAAATCTTGGTGTGACCCCACACCATAGACGTTCGTTCAAGCCTGTCCACAATATCTTGTATCAAGAGTAAAATGTAAGCTGTTGATTCAAAAAAGAAATTGACGCCGAATCACGTTTGAATCATCCTTGTCTCATCAACGAGCGCATCAAAAAAACCGCGCCGTGAACGAGGCAGAGAATGAAAACGATGACCAAAGCGAAGGGCGCAACTGCGCTCCCACTCAACACGATTCTGGATGGTGACTGCATCGAAGTGATGAACAGTCTGCCGGAAAACTCGATTGATCTGATCTTTGCGGATCCGCCCTATAACCTGCAATTGAAGGGCGATCTGCATCGTCCCGACAATTCCAAGGTGGATGCGGTCGACGATGAATGGGACCAGTTTTCCAGCTTTGCCGCCTATGACAAGTTCACCCGTGCTTGGCTCAAGGCGGCGCGCCGTCTTCTCAAGCCGAACGGCGCGATCTGGGTGATCGGCAGCTATCACAATGTCTTCCGCATGGGTGCGGAATTGCAGAACCAGGGGTTCTGGATCCTGAATGATGTGGTGTGGCGCAAGTCGAACCCGATGCCGAATTTCCGTGGCAAACGCTTTACCAATGCCCATGAAACGATGATCTGGGCATCGAAATCCGAAGGCGCGAAGTACACGTTCAACTATGAAGCGCTCAAGGCGCTGAATGAAGGTGTGCAGATGCGCAGCGACTGGGTTCTGCCGATCTGCACGGGCCATGAGCGGCTCAAGGATGAAAACGGCGACAAGGCGCATCCGACACAAAAACCCGAGAGCCTGCTGCACCGGGTTCTGGTGGGATCAACAAACCCCGGCGACGTGGTGCTTGACCCGTTCTTCGGCACGGGCACGACCGGCGCCGTGGCCAAGATGCTGGGTCGCGAGTTCATCGGGATCGAGCGCGAGGAAGCCTATCGCAAGGTGGCCGAGAAGCGGCTCAAGAATACCCGCAAGTTCGACCGTGAAGCGCTGCAGGTTTCGGCAAGCAAACGCGCAGAGCCGCGTGTCCCCTTTGGTCAGCTGGTGGAACGCGGCATGCTGCGTCCCGGTGAGAACCTCTATTCGATCAATGGCCGCCACAAGGCCAAGGTCCGTGCCGATGGCACGCTGATCGGGGATGACGTGAAAGGCTCGATCCATCAGGTTGGTGCACATCTTGAAGGCGCGCCAAGCTGTAACGGCTGGACCTACTGGAGCTACAAGCAGGATGGCAAACGTGTGCCGATCGACGTGCTGCGCCAGCAGATCCGCGCAGAGATGGCCGAGCGTCCGAACTGATTTAACAGACGATCCCAATACCTCTATCCAAGACAAAAGAATACCGCCGGTGCCTGTGGCCTGACGATTAAGAACAGGCACCCTGACTTGCCCCGCCCATGTTGGCGGGGCTTTTTTGGGCTTTAAGTTATTCCAGTTGCCACTATTTATGGCAGATCGTTTCAGGAAGGCCCAAGGCAATGAACACCCAGAGCCCGATCCTGTCCCTGTTTTCACGGCGCCAACCGGATGAGCTGCCGCACAAGGACAGCCCGGAATACCAATACACCGAAGCCGTTCTGGAACGGCACAAGCAACAGGGACTCGAGCTGGCCGTGCGGGTGCGCTGGGCGGCGATGCTGGTGATTGGTGTGCTGTTGCTGTTTCTCGTGCCAATGCCGGATGTCTGGTATTACGAGGGTATTCTGGTGCTTCTGGCGCTGAATGGCTGGTTGATGCGGCGCGTGGGCAAGGTGGGACTGTCGCGCGTCGAGCTGCTTCTGATTTTTTTCGACCTGGCCCTGATGACGGCGGGCATGGTTGGGCCGAACCCGCTCAGCGAACATACATGGCCGCACGCGATGCAGTATCGGTTTGGCAATTTCATCTACCTGTTCGTGATCCTCGCCGCCGGGACGCTGGCCTATTCATGGCGTACGGTGATGGCCATCGGGACGTGGACAACGGGTCTTTGGCTTGGGGCGCTGTTGCTGTCGTTGTGGTTTGTAGAGCCCTTGCCCGGATTGAGTGAGGCGATGATCGCAGCCTATCCGGATCAACCCGAGATGGCCGCGTGGCTGGACCCCAACAGCTATGTGATCCAGATGCGGGTTCAGGAGATTGCCGTGTTCCTGATCGTGGCGATGATCATGGCGGTGTCGGTGCGGCGCTTCAACGGGCTGTTGCGTTCGAATGCCGCCCTTGAACGGGAGCGCACGAACCTGAGCCGGTATTTCTCGCCCAACGTAGTCGAGGCGTTGTCGACCAATGACGAACCGCTGAAGCGCATTCGCAATCACGAGATCTCGGTGCTGTTCGTGGATATCGTCGGGTTCACGGAATTCGCCGCGCGACGCGCCCCCGAAGAGGTGATCGAAACCTTGCGCGAGTTCCATGGATTGATGGAAAACGCGGTATTTAATCACGGCGGGACGCTGGACAAGTATCTGGGCGACGGGCTGATGGTGACCTTTGGCACGCCTGAACCGACCGATAAGGACGCGATCAACGCGTTGGAATGCGTGCACCAGATGATGGACGACCTTGATGTATGGAACACTGACCGCATCGCGCGCGGGCAGCCGCCGCTTCGGGTGGGGTTCGGGGCGCATTACGGGCCTGCGGTTCTGGCCGATATCGGGGCGAACCGGCTCGAATTTGCGGTGGTGGGCAATACGGTAAATGTGGCTTCGCGGCTTGAGGCACTGACGCGGGGGTTGAATGCGCGGTTGGTGATCAGCGATTCAATGCGCGGTGAAGTGGTCAAGGAAGGCGGGCATGCCTGTCTGGCTGGCCTGCGCCGTTTTGAAGATCAGGATATTCGCGGGGTCGAGGACAAGTTGACGGTCTGGGCGTTTGAGCGGCCTGCGGATCAGGGCTAACGCGGCATTGGGGTTTTGGCCTTGGTGTAGGGTTTCCAGTCAGTGATCTCGGGATAATACATGCCGCGCCATTTGCGCACGCGGGGGTTCATCACACGTTTCCAGAGCGGCGGCACCATCGCGAACATGGTCATCATCGGATAGCCATAGGGCAACTGCGGCGCGTCGGCCTCGGTATAGTTCTGCAAGAGCGGAAAACGGCGGTCGGGCTTGTAGTGATGGTCCGAATGGCGCTGCAGGTTGATCAGGAGCCAGTTTGACGCCTTGTGGGCCGCGTTCCAGGAATGGTGCGGTTTGACGTGTTCGTATTTGCCTTCGCCCAGATGTTTGCGGGTCAGGCCGTAATGCTCGACGTAGTTGACGATCTCGAGCTGCCAGATTGCGATATAGGCCTGCCAGACAAACAAGAAAAACCCGGCCCAGCCGCCAATCAGGAACGCCAGCAGCAACATGCCTGCCTGAAGCGCCCAGTAGCGCCAGAAGGGATTGGAGAGGTCGGTCCAAGGCAAGTCCTTGCGGGCCAGCATTTCCTTTTCGGCGCGGAAGGATGATTTCAGCGAGCCGATCAGGACGCGGGGGAAGAAGCGGTGGAAGCCTTCGTTATAGCGCGCGGTGACCGGGTCGCGCGGGGTGCCAACATAGCGGTGATGCACAAGTAGGTGTTCGGAGCGGAAATGGGAATAAAGCACCATGGCCATGAGCCAGTCACCGAGCCAGCGCTCGGTTTTGTTCTTCTGGTGCATGAGTTCGTGGGAATAAACGATGCCCACGGTGCCGGAAATCACGCCGACTCCAAAGAAGAGGCCGATCTTGGCTGCAACGGACAGGTGGTCGGTGTGGGTGGCAAAATAGATCAGGCCGAAGAGGGTGACGAACTGGATATAGGGCCAGATCATCGTGATCAGGCGATACCAGTAGAGATCGTCTTCGGTGGTTTCGAGATCGGCGTTTTCAAGGTTGAGTCCGGTGACGGCGTCGAGCGCGGAGAACAGGTACCAGGTGGCCGCCGGGACAAGCAGAACCCACCACGAGCCAAGCCCCGCGACGATCCAGATCAGGGGGATCAGCAGCAGCGACAACCAGAAGGGCAGGGCGCTGGAAAGCTTGGCAACTTTCTTGGACGGGATCATGTGTTGGCTCCGTAAGGGCTGCGCGCGTGAGCAGTATGCGGTGCCTTGCCGGGAGCCGCAACGGGCTTCACCCTTTGCGCGTGAGATCGAACGCCTTGCGCATGACCGTGGGCAAGTCGGATGGGCGGAAATCGGCCTGTTCGAGGAAGTCGCCCACCCTGGCGGTGCGGTCCATGGGCACAAGCGCGGTCTTGACCGTGAGGCGCAGGTGGAAATGGGTGAAGGTGTGACGCGCCTCGGCAGGCAATGTCTTCCATTCGGCGCGGATCGGGGTGTCGTGGGGCGGGGTTTCGTTCTCGCTCCAGTCCGAGCCGGGCCAGCCCAGCATGCCGCCCAGCAGCCCCTTGTCGGGGCGGCGTTCGAGAAGGACCGCGCCGTCGACACGGCGGGCGATATAGACGGTGCCAAAGCGGATCGGCTTGGGCTTTTTCGGGGTCTTCCTGGGCAGGTCTACGGCGGTGCCCATGTCGCGGGCCTTGCAGGGCGTGCGCCACGGGCAGATGCCGCAGGCCGGGTTGCGCGGGGTGCAGATCGTGGCGCCAAGGTCCATGACCGCCTGTGCATAGTCGCCGGGGCGCTGCGTGGGTGTCAGGCGAGCGGCGTGTTCGGTCAGTAGCGGTTTGGACGCAGGCAGGGGGGTGTGTTCATCAAAGAGCCGCGCCATGACCCGTTCGACATTTCCGTCGACCACGGTTTCGGGGCGGTCAAAGGCGATGGCGGATATGGCGGCGGCCGTGTAGGGGCCAATGCCGGGAAGCTTCAGCAACTCGGGCAGCGTGTCGGGGAATGCACCTTTCAGATCCTCGCTGATCACACGGGCGCATTTCAGGAGGTTGCGGGCGCGGGCGTAATAGCCGAGCCCTGCCCACGCGCCCATGACATCCTCATCCCGCGCCGCCGCGAGTGCGTGCACGTCTGGCCAGAGCGTCGTGAAGCGCAGGAAATAGTCCTTGACCGCGGCCACGGTGGTTTGCTGCAGCATGATCTCGGACAGCCAGACGCGGTAAGGATCGGGGCGGTGGCCCGAAGCGCGCTCTGCCGGGCCAACGCGCCACGGCATCTTGCGCGCGTGGGTATCATACCAGTCGAGCAGGTCGGCAGGTTCCGGCAGGTCACGCAAGTTTTATCCCCCCATGGAAGCGGTTTCGCTGGAACAGCGCGGCAGGCACACTACAATAGCGCCTGATCCAAGGATGCAAGACTCGACATGCGCCGCGCCACGACCAAAGGTTTCAAACGTACGTCATCGCTATTGCGGGACCGAATCCGGCAGGCTGGCGAAAGTCGGGGCTTTGCCGTGACCAAGGTACTGACCCATTGGGCCGAGATCGTGGGAGAGGATGTCGCGCGCATCTGTAAGCCGGTTGATGTGAAATACGGCCGTCAGGGGTTCGGCGCGACGCTGACCGTGCTGACCACGGGGGCGCAAGCGCCGATGCTCGAGATGCAGAAGGAAAAGCTGCGGGCGCGGGTGAATGCGGCCTATGGCTATAACGCGATTGCAAGGCTGCGTATCACCCAGACCGCGCCCACAGGATTTGCCGAGGGGCAGGCGCAGTTCGCACCAAAACCCAAACGCGAGGCCGCGCCGGACCCGGAGGTGCGCAAAGAGGCCGCCGAAGTGGCCGCGCCGGTCGGAGATGCGGATTTGCGACAGGCGCTTGAACGACTGGCGTCGAACGTGCTTTCAAAACAAAAAACGACACGAAAGGTTTCTGAATGAACCGTCTACTACCCATCGTCCTTGTGGCGCTGATTGCCGTTGCGGGCGGCGGATACTGGTACAGCCAGTCCACCAACACCACCGTGCCGCTGGCCAATGTCGAACTGGTCTCGTCCGACGGGGCCGAAGCCTCTTCTTCGGAAGTGGTCGAGATGGTCATGGGGGCGGAAGATGCGCCGATCACGCTGATCGAATACGCGTCGTTTACCTGCCCGCATTGCGCCAGCTTTCACGAAAACGTCCTGAAGCAGCTCAAGACGGATTACGTGGATACCGGCAAGGTGAAGTTCGTTTTCCGGGATGTCTATTTTGACCGCTTTGGCCTGTGGGCGTCGATGGTTGCGCGGTGCGGCGGGCAGGAACGCTTTTTTGGCATTGCGGATCTCTTGATGAAATCGCAGTCGGAATGGAGCCGCGCCGGTGATCCGGTGGCGATTGCCGACGCGTTGCGCAAGACCGGGCGTCTGGCCGGGCTGGAGGATGACCAGCTGCAGGCCTGCCTGCAGGATGAAGACAAGGCCAAGGCGTTGATCGCGTGGTATCAGAAGAACGCAGGCGCCGATGATATTTCCGGTACGCCGACATTGATCATCAATGGCGAAAAGCATTCGAACATGAGCTACAAGGATCTCAAGGCGATCCTGGATTCGAAGCTTTAAGCCGCTTTTTGCCCGGACGGGTCAGTCCTGTCCGGGCAGCACTCTATCGAGGGCGGTGTCCAGCGCGGACCAGTCGTCGATTTCCAAACGGACAGGCAGGGTCAGAACGTGCGGGCGCATGTCGCGGGGCAGGCGTACGGCGTCCTTTTCCGTGGTGACAAGCTGTGCGTTATGTTGTGCCGCTTCCTTGGCGAGGCGTGTGAGCAGGGCTGGAGTCAGAGTCTGGTGATCATCCAGCGGCTGTTCGCGCACGATATCGGCGCCAAGACCGCGCAGAGTGGCAAAGAACTTGGTCGGGTTGCCGATCCCGGCAAAGGCAAGGAACCGTGTGCCGGTCCAGTCCATGCCGGTTTGCAGCGGGGCCAGGTGGCCGGTCAGATGGGGCAGGGTGATGTGACCTCCCCAAGCGGATTTGAAGGCGGATTGCGATGCTTCAGGGCCGATGGACAGCACAACGTCAGCACGTTTCAATCCCACATCGACAGGTTCGCGCAGGGGGCCTGCCGGGATGCAGCGCCCGTTTCCAAAGCCCTTGGCCGCGTCCACGACGATGATCGACAAGTCCTTTTGGACCGAGGGGTTCTGGAACCCGTCGTCCAGTAGGATCACGTCCGCCCCGGCGTCCTGCGCGGCGGTGACACCTGCAGCGCGGTTCTTGGCGACCCATGTCGGGGTGAAGGCGGCGAGCAGGAGCGGTTCGTCTCCGGTTTCGCTGGCAGTGTGGCGCATTTCATCGACGCGCACGGGCCCTTCAAGCGATCCGCCATAGCCGCGCGACACGACATGCGGAGTGAGGCCGCGCGCCTGAAGGTGCTGCGCGAGGGCGATAGTGGTCGGGGTCTTGCCCGTGCCGCCCGCATTCAGGTTTCCGATGCAGATCACGGGGACGCGGGCCTTCAGGCCGCTTTCGCCTTGGGCCACGCGTTTGCGCGTCGTGCGGGCATAGAGTGCTCCAAGAGGAGCAAGCAGGAGGGCCTGCCAGCCGGGGCGGTCGGCGGGGTTATCCCAGAAACGCGGCGCCTTCATGTAAAACTGTCCTTTGCGTCAAGCATGTCCTGAGACAGGGCGATGATGGCATCCGAGACCTCGGCGCCGTCTGAAACCACCTGCCAGCCGGCATGGGCCATTGCCGCGACCTGATCGGGGGCCAGCAGGTGGATCAGGGCGGCTGCGAGGCTTGAGGCGTCCCGCACAATGCGCGCGCCGCCCGCGTCGACCAGCCGCTTGTAGGCGTCAAGATGATTGCGCACCCCCGGCCCGTAGAGCACGGCAGAGCCAAGTGCCGCTGGTTCGAGGGGATCACGCCCTCCGAAGCCCGGCGCGATGGACGACCCCATCAGCGTGACCGGGGCAACACGGTACCAGAGCCCGAGTTCGTCCGGGGTTTCGGCCAAGAGAACATGGGTGTTGTTGTCGGGAAACTCGCCATTTTCCCAATCCACGAGCCGCAACCCGGAGTCGGCAATCTGGCGGCGGATGGCCGGTGCCTTTTCAAGACTGTCCGCCGCGAGGATCAAAAGCATCCTGTGTGAAAGTTTGAGCACCTTGCGATAGGCGCTCAGAACAGCGGGCGTTTCCTCGGGCTGGATATGTGCCGCGAGCCAGACCGGACGCCCGGTCAGTACGGAGCGCAGCTCTTCCAGGTCGGTTTCATTGTAGCGCAGGACCGGGCTTTCTTCGAGAAGGCGGGCGCTGTCGATGACGGTGGGGCCATCGAGCGGAAGGGAGCGGCGAAACCGCTCGGAGGCGGCTTTATCAAGGGTCATGAGGGCGGAGAACCGCATGATGGTCGCACGGGTCGGTTCGGGAACCCAACGCCAGCGGCGGTTTTCCAGACCCGGATTGTCAGCTTCGAGCAGGACGGCCGGTATGTCGCGTTGGGCGGCTGCGTCGATCAGGGCCGGGCGCAGCCAGGGACCGTGCCACAAAAGCAAATCGGGCCGCCAATGGTTCAGAAAAACGCGGACGTCACCGGGGTTTTCCGAGGGGCCTTCCTGCCAGGTCATGCCGGGGGGCAGGCCGCGCGGCGGGCGCTGGCCGGGCGACGTGGTCAGCAACAGGTGCGTGCCGGGCCGGTTCGCGGCAAGCCGCAGGCCCATTTGCGCCATGGCACGCGCCCGCGAGGGATCGGCGCAATGCATCCAAACCAGTTCCCCGTCGGGGCGCGGGGTGGTGATGCGGGACAGGCTGGCCGGTTGACGGCGCGCAAAGGCCAGATAGGCCGCAAGGCTGAGCGAGCGCGCCATCGGGGGGATCAGCCCAGTTCTTCGGTCGAGGACGCCTCGGCCTCTTCGTCGCGCAGGCGATGCAGGTGGGCGATGAAATAGCGCATGTGGGCATTGTCCACCGTGCGCTGCGCTTCGGCGCGCCAGGCGTCATACGCGGATTGGTAGTTCGGGAAGATCCCGACGATATGGATGTCGTCGACATTCTTGAACGCGGATTTGGTGGGGTCCACCAACTCGCCGCCGAAGACGAGGTGCAGGCGCTGGGTCATTGCATGACTCCTGAAGTTTGAGTTCGCTGGCAACCTAGGGCCGATGGGCCGCGGCCTCAAGGGCAGAGCGCTTGCGCAACCTTGCCCTGTTGACGCATCCGGCGCAATCGGGCAACCACAGGCGGCATTACTTTGGATGGCTAGCGATGAAACCTTTTCTGATCCTGCAACTGCGCCCCGAAACCGAAGCCTCGGATGACGAGTTCCAAGCCATTCTGCGCAAAGGCGGGCTTGACGAGGCTGAAGTGCACCGGATCCGGCTTGATCAATCACCGTTGCCCGAAGGGTTGCAGCTCGAGGAGTATGCCGGGGTGATCGTGGGCGGTGGGCCGGGGTGCGTGAGCGACCCGGAAGACCAGAAAACCCCGGTCGAGGCGCAGATCGAAACGGCCGTCCTGGGGTTAATGCCAGAGATCACCGCGAAGGATTTTCCGTTCCTTGGGTGCTGTTACGGGATTGGCATTCTGGGGCATCATCTTGGCCGCGTCGTGAACAAGGAAAACTATTCGGAAGCGGTGGGCACGGCGGATTGCGTGCTGACGGAAGACGGCAAAGCCGATCCAGTTCTGGCGGGTGTCCCCGATGCGTTCCATGCCTTTGTCGGTCACAAGGAGGCGGTGCAGCGTCTGCCAGACGGGTGCGCGCACCTGGTCAGTTCACCGACCTGCCCCTATCAGATGATCCGCTACGGTGAGAATGTCTATGCCACGCAGTTTCACCCGGAGGCCGATAGTGATGGGTTCGAAGTGCGGATCAACATCTACAAGCATCGCGGTTATTTCCGCCCCGAGGATGCGCAGGGTCTGATCGACATGTGCCGCGCGGCGGATGTGCACGCACCCGAAAAAGTGCTGCGCAACTTTGTTGAGCGCTATCGCTCGGCTTAGCGTCCCGTGAGCGCGTTTTTGATGTCGCCATGCACGGCGGCATTGGCGGCAATCACCCCTTTGACGCGCGGGTCGGGGTTGTTGAAGCGCAGCCGCGCGCCTGTGCGATCCGAGGTGGTGGCCCCGGCCTCGCGCAGGATCAGGTCTCCGGCGGCAATGTCCCATTCCCATGTCGGTCGGATCGTGAGCATGGCGTCATAGCGGCCCTCGGCCACGAGCGCGAGGCGATAGGCCAGCGAGGGGCGGTAGCTTCGGAATACGTTGGGGGGTGCGGCTTTCCAGTGCTTGGCGTCCATCACCGGTCGCGCGACCAGCATGTTGGCCCCGGTGAGCCTGTCCCGCGTGGTTGGCGAAATGGGTGCGCCGTTGAGGTGGGCACCCCGGCCGTCCGCCGCGCTATAGAGCTTGTCGCGCAGCGGCAGGAACACGACTGCGGCGGTGACGGTGCCGTTTTGCGCGATGGCCAGCGAATGCGCCCATGTGTTCGAGCCGTCGATAAAGCTGCGGGTACCGTCGATCGGGTCGATGATGAACACCTTTTCCGCCGCGAGCCTGTCGCCGCTGTCGAGCGATTCCTCGGACAGCCAGCCATAGTCGGGCCGGGCTGCGCGCAATTCGCGTTCGAGCATCTCGTTGACGGCAAGGTCGGCCTCGGTCACGGGGCCAGCGCCCTCGGGCTTGTGCCAAGCCTGGGCCTCGGGGCCGGAAAAGCGCGTGGCAATGCGTCCTGCCTCGCGCGCGGCGTCGATCAGGAGGTCGAGGTCAGTTCCCGGCAAGGGTCAGCCCTTCGACCAGCAGGGAAGGAACCACGCGGGAGAGATAGGTGCGCGCGTCATTGGCGGGGATCATCCCGCGCAGCATGTCGTGCAGATTGCCCGCGATGGTGCATTCGTTGACCGGGTAGGTGAGTTCGCCATTCTCGACCCAGAACCCCGCAGCCCCACGGGAATAATCGCCGGTATTGGGGTTGATGGTCGAGCCGATCAGGGATGTGACCAGAAGGCCGGTGCCCATGTCGCGGATCAGGTCTTCGCGGGATTTGTCACCTTGTGTCAGGGCGACGTTCCATGTGGAGGGCGAGGGTGGTGCCGAGACACCGCGCCCGGCATTGCCGGTTGAGGCCATGCCCAGCTTGCGCGCGTTCACGAGGTCGAGTGTCCAGCCGGTGAGGACGCCGTTGTCCACGATCTTGCGGGCGCGTGTCGGAAGGCCCTCGCCGTCAAAGGGGCGGGACCCGGAGGTGCGCGGGCGCAGGGGGTCTTCGATCAGAGAAAGACCCTCGGGCAGCACCTGCTGCCCAAGTTTTTCGCGTAGCCACGATGAGCCGCGCGCCACCGAAGAGCCGTTGGCGGCAACCAGCAGGTGTCCGATCAGCGATGAGGAAATGCGTTCGTCAAACAGCACAGGGTAAGCGCCGGTTGCGGGTTTGCGGGCCTCTAGCCGTTCAACTGCGCGCTGCCCGGCGGTGGTGCCGATGTCTTCGGGGCGGCGCAGGTCGCTCTGGAAGATGCGTCCGTCCCCGTCATAGTCGCGCTCCATGCCGTCCCCGGTACCGGCGATGGCGGTGCAGTAGGTGGCGCGGCTGGTGCGATGATAGCCGCCTGAAAAGCCGTTGGTGGCGGCAAGGTGCATCTGGGTGTGGCTGAATCCCGCAGTCGCGGATTGCACCTGCGTGACACCCGATACGGCCAGCGCAGCAGCTTCGGCGGCGATGGCGTCGGCCTGAAGTGCGGCCGGGTCGGGCTCGGGTGCGGGATCGGCAAGTTCAAGCGCATCCACATCCCAGCGGGTGGCCAGCTGATCGGCCGCGGCGAGTCCGATATAGGGGTCTTCGGGCGCTTCACGCGCCATGGCGACGGCGCGTTCGGCCATGGTTGCGATGGTTTCGGGGCGCGCGTCGGAAACGGAGACGTTGGCCTGACGCTGACCGACAAAGACCCGAAGCCCCAGATCGAGCCCCTCGGAGCGCTCGGCCTGTTCCAGCTTGCCTTCGCGCACGTCGATGGAGAGCGAGGTGCCCTGAACCGTCATCGCGTCTGCGGCGTCCGCACCCGCCTTTTGGGCCGCGTCAAGAAGCTGCTCTGCGAGGGTTTGGAGATTTTGGCTCATGATGCCCCTGTGATCTGTTTCACCTGAGGTAGACCGGGTGGGGGTCCGGTGCAAGTCCCGCAAAACGAAAGGGGCCGCGCGCGGCGGCCCCTCTGCGTGCTGTGTCCTGGCTTACTTCAGGCGCTGTCCATTGGCCAGTACATGGCCCTGTTCGTTGACCTCGATCCGCGAGGTCAGTTCGTCTTCGCCTGCGCCGGGAACCGAGAACATCGACAGCATCATGCGCGCGCCCATGACCTGATCCTCGGGCAAAAGGCCCATCTGAACCAGCTTGTCCATCAGGCCATTCACGCCTTTGATGTTGAGATCAAGCGCGCCTTCGGGGCGCGGCAGGCCGTCAAAGGATTCCATGTCGGAGTTGTCGAAGGTGAAAGCACCCATGCCGGTCAGGCTTGCCCCGGCGATGCGCAGTTGCAGATCCTTGAGCGACATGGCGTTCAGCTCGCCCGGCACCTCGTCGGAGTTTTCGTCCAGCGTCATGATGTCGGTAAAGACCGTGGCCTTGCCGACGATATCGATGATCATTGTCGCCGGGTCATGCGGCAGAACCTGGCCCGGATCGACCATGCCCCAGATCATTTCAGAGACTGCAAGGTCAGCGAGTGTGAGATTGGCGGCAAAATCCTGCGGCTGTTCGTCCGCCTTGAGCGGTACCTCGAACCCGTACCCGAATTCGCCCATGGCCACGTCGATCGGCAACGGGATATCCGGCCCCATCGCGTTGAGCTGAATGTCCGCAAGCGTTCCGGAATAGGCCATGACCATGTCGTTCATCTTGATGGCCATGTTGGAGGCGCCGGTGGTAATCGTGGCGTTGGTCTGCGCTCCGTCCTCGGTCAGCATGAAGGCGAGGTCGGAGCCTTTGAGCGCGTAGGACCCGGCAATGTCGAACCCGGCGGCGAACATCGCGGCGGGATCTTCGCCGTAGTCGCCGGTCGGCACAACTGCGTCCGCGTCCATTTCCAGCCCGTTCATGCTGCCCTTGATATCCACGGCGCCACCGCCTTCGGGGTCCTCGGCCTGAACAACGTAGGAAAGCGTATCGACGCTCATTTTCTGTTGCGTGGTGATCGTTTCCCCCACGGCCATCTTTGAGCGCCCCATGACACCGCTCATGATGGCGTTGACGACCATGCCCTCGGGCATCGGTTCACCATCGGCAACAAGGCTGGTCAGCGCCACGCCGAGTTCCGAGGCGTTGTAGGTATAGGTCATTTCTTCGGGCGTGCCCGAAACGATCGTGCTGAAACCGGTGTGGCTTAACGTGACGACCGCGTCGACCGTTTCGCCATCGACATCTGCAAGAATGCGCATCGGCATCTGGTTCGGCATCACGATTGCAACCGTGCCGTCGCCGTTTTCAACAAACTGCAGGCTGCCCATTTCGACGGTCACGGTGCCGTCTTCGTCAGGGATGCTCATGCCGAGCGTCAAGTCGTTGATGCTGAGCGTATTTCCGTCGGTCTTTTCCGAGGCGGAAATATCATATCCGAATCCCCCCAGATATCCGCGCCAGCTTTCCCAGACATCGCGCGCGCCGACATCGGCCATGGCAGTGGTGGAAAGCAAAAATGTGGCCAGCAGGCCCGACCCTGCAATACGTTTTTGGAAATTCATTGGGACATCCCTCACTTAATCTTCGGCCATAGCTTCGGACGATGGCGCGGCGGGGTCAAGGGTGAAGGGGTGGACCCGGCTTCACTTCGCGATTACCAGTGGGGCAAATCTTGCGCGAGGAGAAAGATTTATGGCGGATATGTCGGAAAAAACGGTGATCATCACAGGCGCAAGCCGCGGGATCGGTGAAAGCGCGGCGCGGATCTTTGCACAGGCCGGCGCCAGCGTTGTTCTCACGGCTCGCAGCACCGAAGCGATTGCCGCCATCGCGGACGAAATCGGACCGCAGGCCATGGCCATCCCCTGTGACGTGGCCGACTATGGCCAGGTCGCAGCGATGGTGTCGGCTACGGTCGAGCGGTTCGGTGCGGTGGATGTTCTGATTAACAACGCCGGGGTGGTCGAGCCGATCGCCCATCTGGACCAGTCTGTTCCGGACGAGTGGGGACAGGTGATCGACATCAACCTCAAGGGGGTTTACCACGGCATGCGTGCTGTCATGCCGGTGATGGAGCGCGCGGGAGGTGGCTCGATCCTCACGATCAGCTCGGGCGCGGCGCATGGACCCGTCGAGGCCTGGAGCCATTATTGCGCCTCCAAGGCGGCGGTGAACATGCTGACCCGTTGTGTCGACAAGGAGGCACGCGACAAGGGGATCCGGGCAATTGGCCTGTCGCCCGGCACCGTGGCCACACAGATGCAGCGCGAAATCAAGGCCAGCGGTATCAACCCGGTAAGCCAGCTGGAGTGGTCTGATCACATTCCACCGGAATGGCCTGCAAGGTGCCTGCTCTGGATGTGCGGTGCCGAGGCGGACGCATGGCTTGGCGATGAAATTTCGCTGCGTGACGAAGACATCCGTCGGAAAGTGGGCCTGGTATGATTGAGCTTGTCAAAGAGGAGAACGGTCTGTGGGTGGTCACGATCAACCGTCCCGACAAGGCCAATTCTCTGACACACGCGATGCTTTCGGAACTGGCAGACATCGCGGAGTCCGCGCAAGAGGCGCGTGCATTTGTCCTCACAGGCACTGGAAAAGTGTTCTCCGCCGGTGCCGACCTTGAAGAGGCGCGTGCTGGTCTGGCCACGAGCGATGTCTGGGAACGGCTGTCGGGCGCCATTGCTGCTCTGCCGGGATTGAGCATTGCGGCCCTGAACGGAACCCTTGCCGGGGGTGCGATGGGTATGGCGCTGGCCTGTGACATCCGCCTGGCCGTGCCCGGGGCCAAGTTCTTTTATCCGGTCATGAAACTCGGCTTCCTGCCGCAACCCTCCGACCCCGGGCGCATGGCCGCGCTGATTGGCCCGGCTCGCACCAAGCTCGTACTGATGGGAGGGCAGAAGTTGTTGGCCGATGAGGCACTTGCCTTTGGGCTGGTGGACCGGATCGTCGAGCGCGAGGTGCTCTTGGACGCCGCGCGGGAGATCGTGGCGGATACGCTCGCTGCGAAACCGGAGATCGCGCAAGGCATCAAACAGATGTGTGGCTGAGCGCCCCATTGGCGCGCTCAGCGTTTGCGTCGCGGGCCGGGTGTTCGCGAGTGAAACGAGGGTGGACGTCTGGCGATCCATTGGGTGAAGCGGGCAAGCCGCGGATGCGCGCGCAGGGCTTCGATCGTGTAATAGTCCCGGGCCAATTCTGCCTCGGTGAATGTGGCGTGAATCTCGTTGTGACAGATCTGGTGCAGTCGCACGACCGGCCCCCCCTTGCCGCCTTTGAGCCTGGGGATGAGATGGTGCAGGCTTTGGGGCGCATCGGGCGGAATCGGGCGGCCACATAGGGGGCATATCGGATCCGACACGGGGTTTCCCTTGAGTTTGCCATGACTTGCGGGCATGAGATTGTCGGGAGGGTAACTCGGTATGAGGGTATGATGGAAGGGTCGGAAATCGCGCAGGAAGCGCTGGAACAGGCGCAGCAGATGTGGTCATTCGCCGAGGGCTGGGTAATGAGCCCGGCGGCGTGGTCACAGTTTGCCTTGCTGGTCGCGGCCTTCCTGATGGCGTTGTTGATGGCGCGAAAGGCGCGGCCGCTGTTGACCCGTTTGCTGACGCCGCCGGAAGAGCAGACCCACGCGCTTGCCCGCCTGCGGCGCTTTGTTCTTGTCTTCGTGCCGTTGCTGCTGCCCCTGCTGGCGTACCTGTTCACCGGATTGGGGGAAAGCGTCACGCGGTCGGTGTTCGGATCGGGCGCGGTGATTGCCTTTGGCAAACGGGTGTTCCTGTTCATCGCGGTGCGTATTCTCGTACGCGAAATCATCCATGATCCGCTGATGAAAGTGCTCGGCCGTTATGTGCTGATCCCGGTTGCTGCGCTTTATGCGCTGGGTCTTCTCGATCCGGCGATGCAGAAGCTGGACGAGACCATCGTGCCTCTGGGCAACCTGTCCTTTTCGTTGCTGTTCGCAATTCGCTTCTTGATCGTCGGGGGCGCGATATTCTGGCTGGGAAGGTGGTCGAACGAGCAGTCAAACCAGTTCATCAAGAAGCAGGAAGAGATGCGCCCGGCCATGCGGGAGCTGACTGCGAAGGCGGTGGAAATCGCCATTTTCGGCGTCGCTTTCCTGTTGGTGATGAACATCATGGGCATATCGCTCACGTCGCTGGCGGTATTGACCGGTGTTATCGGTGTCGGGCTGGGCTTTGGCCTCCAGAAGATTGCGTCGAACTTCATTTCCGGTGTGATCCTTCTGCTCGAGGGGCAGGCCACGGTGGGGGACTATGTCGAGCTGGACGGCGGCGAGGCGGGTACCATTGTCAAGATGACCGCACGCGCTACAATCCTGGAAACCTTTGATGGGCGCTGGATCGTGGTGCCGAACGAGGACTTCATCACTACGCGGGTGGTGAATTTCTCGGACCAGGGAAGCGCCAACCGCTACGAGGCGCCCTTTTCGGTGAGCTACGACACGGATATCAACCTAATCCCGGATATCGTGGAGGCCGCCGTGGCCAAGCATCCGGGTGTTCTGGACAAACCCTTCCCGCCGGATTGCGAGTTGCGTGGATTTGGAGATAGCGGGGTCGATTTCGCGGTGGAATTCTGGGTCGAGGGCATAGATGACGGCAAGAACAAGTTCATGTCGGACGTGCTCTTCCTGATCTGGAATGCGCTCAAGGACAATGGCATCGAGATTCCCTATCCGCAGCGTGTGGTCGAGCTCAAGGGGTCGATCGAGACCCGGTCTTCATGACGGAGGCGCTGGTCATCGGGGCCGGTCCTGCCGGGCTGATGGCGGCGGACGTGATGTCGGCGGCGGGGCTGGAGGTGGTAATTGCCGAGGCCAAGCCTTCACCCGCGCGCAAGTTCCTGATGGCCGGCAAGTCGGGGCTGAACCTGACCAAGGCCGAACCTTTCGAGACATTCCTTGCGGCCTATGACGAGGCCGCGCCGCACCTGCGCCCCATGCTTGAGGCGTTTGGGCCGGACGAGGTGACGCATTGGGCAAAGACTCTGGGGCAGGAGATGTTCACCGGGTCGTCGGGCCGGGTTTTCCCCAAGGTGATGAAGGCATCCCCCCTGTTGCGGGCCTGGCTGGCACGGTTGGAGGCGCAGGGCGTCAGCCTGCGGCGCAGGTGGCGATGGGTGGGTGGGGGATTTCGGTTCGACACGCCGCAAGGCGTCGAGGAGATTGTCCCGAAGGTGGCGGTTCTGGCCTGTGGCGGGGCCAGCTGGGCGCGGCTTGGATCGGATGGGGCGTGGGCCGAGTTCGTCGGGGTGCCGGTGGCGCCATTCCAGCCGGCCAATATGGGGTATCTCGTCGACTGGTCGCCCCACATGGCGCGCTTTTTCGGGAGCCCGGTCAAGAACGTCGTTCTCCGGGCAGGGGACAAGGCGGTGCGGGCCGAGTTCGTGATTTCGCAACGCGGGATCGAGGGGGGCGGGGTCTATGCTGTATCCAAGCCGATGCGCGAGGGGCAGGTCCTGACGCTGGACCTTTTGCCGGATCTGGAAGTCGCAGAAATTCGCAAACGGCTGAGCAAACCGCGGGGCAAGGCGAGCATGGCCAACCACCTGCGCAAGGCGCTGCGGCTCGATCCCGTAAAACAGGCGCTCTTGATGGAGTTTGCCCGCCCTCTGCCGGACGATCCTGCGCCGCTTATCAAGGCGTTGCGGCTCCGGCATTCCGGGCCGCGACCGATGGACGAAGCAATTTCGACCGCCGGGGGTATTCCGTTTTCGGAAGTGAACCAGGAATTGATGCTACATCGGTTCCCCGGCGTGTTCGCGGCTGGTGAAATGCTGGACTGGGAGGCGCCGACAGGTGGCTACCTGTTGACGGCCTGCCTGGCTACGGGGCGTTGGGCCGGGGGGCAGGCGGCCCGTTTTGCAGGACTTGAGTGGCAGCCGGACATTAGGCGTCACGATTGAACGGCGCGTGGGACAAACCGCATTTCGTGCGATAGTATTGCCACATGCGGGTTGTATCCGGCATTGCGCTGTCCCGCCTCGCCAGGCGGGGCCAGATCGTCTTTTGAACTGGAGGTGCACCGCACAGGTCCGACATGAAGGAGGTCAGGAATGAAAACTTGTACGACGCTCTCGGCAGCCCTTGCCGCGTTCAGCGCCGTTGCGGCGCCAGCGTTTGCCCAGCAAAGCAACTGGAACTACGAGGCGACAGTCTATCTTTTCATGCCGGAGACGAACACGGCGATTACCACGCCGGGCGGGCGGATCGAAGGCACGCTCAGCTTTGCAGATGCGTTGGCTAACCTGGATTTTGCATTCATGGGCGCCTTTGGCGCCTCCAATGGAAAATGGAGCTTTCTGGCGGACTACATGTACAATGATCTGTCTTTCAGCAATCCCAGGCCCGGACCAGCATACTCGAAAATGAATGCGTCGATGACGACGCAGATTCTGAATGGATACGTGGCCTATAAGGTGTATGAGAGTGATGCGGTTGAACTTGATCTGGCCGCTGGTTTCAGGTGGTTTGACACCAATACTACGCTGGCTCTTGTGCCGGGAGCGGCGGCGCCGCGCAGCGCGACCGCAAAAGCGGGCTGGGTGGACCCGGTTGTCGGCCTCCGTGCACGGGTGGCGTTTTCGGAGCGATGGAACGGAACGGCCTTTTTCGACTATGGCGGGCTCGAAAAGGGGAATGAAACCTGGCAGGCGCTCTTGACGGCGGATTACCAGCTCAATGACAATTGGGTTCTGCGCGGCGGTTATCGGCATTTGTCGATGGAGAGCGTGGTAAACGGAAACCCGTTCGAGTTCAGCCAATCCGGGCTGATTTTCGGCGCTACCTATCAATTCTGAAGCGAGAGCGCTGCATCTGGCGCTTTCTTTGCCGCCGCGACCTGTTGGTGGAGAGAATGGTATTCTGCCCCCGAATACCATTGGGAATGCAAAGCGTCGGGTCTTCGAGAATCGCAAGTCAGCTGCTGGCAAGAACACAAGATATTGAGGTTACGTATCAGTGCCGGAAGGCAGGTAAACCGGCGGCTAGGTGCAAGCCTCGCGCCTGATCGCATCAAGGCGGAACAAGTCTTGCGTGATGAGTGCCTCAACGTCTCGAAACTTGGGAACTATACCTTTCGGTTTCTTGTTTGTTTTCCTCTTTTCTTTGGTTTGCTCAATATGACGGTGAACCCGTTCCGCGGCTGGATTCATGCGGTCGCGTCATCAGAGCCAGCCGGAAGACAGGGCCATCGTTGGCAAAAAAACACGTAGACTGTTGATTTCCGCTGAGAAGTGACCCGGTAGCCCCCTAAGTTTCCACTGAGAATTGACCCATGTGAACACGTTGCCCTGACGGATTCGGTCGGGGAGATTTGGAGTGATCGACATGGGATTTTTGAGTGTTATCCGACGCTGGGCATTGCGTGACAAAATGCCAATCCGCGAGATTTCAAGGCGCACCGGCCTGTCTCGCAACACCATCAGAAAGTACCTACGCGAGGGCGCGGTTGAGCCGAAGTTCAAGACGCCATCTCGTCCAAGCAAGTTGGATCCGTATGCGGATCGGTTGTCGGCCTGGTTGCTGGCGCAGACGCGGAAGCCACGCAAGGAACGTCGAACCGTGAAGCAAATGCATGCTGACTTGGTCAAGCTTGGCTATGATGGGTCGTACGGTCGCGTGGCGGCCTTTGCCCGAGCTTGGCGTGCCGATCGGCATCGAGCGGAACAAACGACCGGGCGCGGAACCTTTGTGCCCTTGGTGTTTCAACCCGGCGAGGCATTCCAGTTCGACTGGAGCGAAGACTGGGCCAATATCGGTGGCGAGCGGGTCAAGCTGCAGGTCGCCCATATCAAGTTGTCACACAGCCGGGCGTTCCTGGTGCGGGCCTACCCGCTGCAAACACATGAGATGCTATTCGACGCCCACTGGCACGCGTTCCGCGTCTTCGGCGGCGTGCCCGGTCGCGGGATCTACGACAACATGAAGACGGCCGTAGATCGTGTTGGCAAAGGCAAGCAGCGCGATATCAACGCACGTTTCAAGGCCATGGCCAGCCACTATGTGTTTGAGCCTGAGTTCTGCAACCCGGCAGCCGGTTGGGAGAAGGGACAGGTGGAGAAGAACGTTCAGGACGCTCGGAATCGCCTATGGCAGGTCATGCCTGTCTTCGGCGATCTGAATGAGCTGAACCAATGGCTTGAGGATCGTTGCATCGCCTTATGGGCAGAGACACCACACAAGGCTTTGCCTGGTTCTATCGCCGATGTCTGGGAAGCCGAGAAGCCCACGCTCATGGTACTGCCCCCGGCCTTCGATGGGTTTGTGGAGCACAGCAAGCGGGTGTCGCCCACCTGCCTGATCACCTTCGAACGCAATCGCTACAGCGTCCCGGCCAGCTTTGCGAACCGCCGCGTCAGCCTGCATGTCTATCCGGATCGGCTGGTTGTGGTGGCCGAAGGCCATACCGTTTGCGCCCATGACCGCATCATCGAGCGATCTCACCACAAACCAGGCAGGGTGATCTATGATTGGCGTCATTATCTTGCTGTTATCCAACGCAAACCCGGCGCCCTGCGCAATGGTGCGCCGTTCGTCGAGATGCCGGACGCCTTCCGCCGTCTGCAGGATCATATGTTGCGCAAGGAGGGCGGTGACCGCGAGATGGTCGATATCTTATCCCTGGTTCTGCACCATGACGAAGACGCCGTTCTGTGTGCTGTAGAACTCGCGCTGGAAGCAGGCGTGCCCACCAAGACGCATGTCCTGAACCTGCTTCACAGGCCAATCGATAAGAAGCAGACAGACTTGCCAGAGGTCGATCCGCCAGAGGCTCTGGCCCTGGACACAGCGCCAAAGGCCAATGTCGATCGCTATGATGATCTGAGACAGGCCGGGGAGAAGCGCCATGCGTCATGATCCTGCAGGCGCTTCGGTCGTGATCATGCTCCGCAGCCTGAAGTTGCATGACATGGCGCAAGCCGTTGACGATCTCGTTGCCCAGGGCGCACCGGCGTTCGAAGCGGCAACGCCAATGTTGTCCCAACTTCTCAAGGCGGAAATGGCCGAACGGGAAGTCCGGTCCATTGCCTACCAAACTAAGGTGGCGCGCTTCCCGTCCTACAAGGACCTCGCAGGCTTTGACTTCAAGTCCAGCGAGATCAACGAGGCCAGCGTTCGGCAGTTGCACCGTGGCGAGTTCATGGAGAACGCGGAAAACGTCGTCCTGATCGGTGGCCCCGGCACGGGCAAAAGCCACATCGCCACAGCTCTCGGCGTCCAGGCCATCGAGCATCACAGATGCAAGGTGCGCTTCTACTCGACGGTGGAACTCGTCAACTCCCTGGAGCAGGAAAAGGCGCTCGGAAAGGCCGGCAAACTGGCCGAGATGCTGACCAAGATCGACTTGGTCATCCTCGACGAACTCGGCTATCTGCCGTTCAGTTCATCCGGCGGCGCGCTGTTGTTCCACCTCCTCAGCAAACTCTACGAACGCACCAGTGTGGTCATCACCACCAACCTCAGCTTCTCAGAGTGGGCCCAGGTCTTCGGCGACGCAAAAATGACCACAGCGCTTCTCGACAGGCTCACACACCGCTGCCACATCCTGGAAACCGGCAACGACAGCTACCGCTACAAAGCCAGCTCAGAAGCCGCAAAAAAAAAGAGAAAGGAGACACCCGCATTGACCACAACATGACCGCTGAGACATAAACGAAGGTGGGTCAGTTCTCGGTGAAAATACCGGGTCACTTCTCAGCGGAAATCAACACTAAACTTCACTTAAAGGATTGTTAACTTGAAATATCGCGCTGAAATTGACGGCTTGCGAGCACTTGCTGTTGTCCCTGTTATTTTATTCCATGCTGGATTTGAATTGTTTAGTGGGGGGTTTGTTGGCGTAGATGTGTTCTTTGTAATCAGTGGCTACTTGATTACAAAAATCCTTATTGAAGACATAGAGAACAAGCGTTTTAGTATCGTTAACTTCTACGAGAGACGTGCTAGACGAATACTTCCAGCACTTTTCTTTGTAATGCTTGTATGCATTCCGTTTGCTTGGATGTGGATGCTACCAAGTCAAATGAAAGACTTTTCACAAAGTCTTGTCGCCGTAAGTTTGTTTGCATCAAACATCTTGTTTTGGCGTGAAAGTGGATACTTTGCAGCAGCAGCAGAAGAAAAACCATTGCTGCATACATGGAGTTTAGCTGTTGAAGAACAGTACTACGTCCTATTTCCTATTTTCTTAATTTTAGCTTGGCGCTTTGGCAAGAACAGAGTGTTTTGGATGATTGTAGTCATGGCTGCAATCAGCTTAATGCTAAGTGAGTGGGGTTGGCGTAACAAAGCTACGGCGAACTTTTATCTAGCGCCGACTCGTGCGTGGGAATTGTTCGCTGGCTCGATTGCTGCGTTTATAGTGCATAAGCAAGGCGTTCAAAAGAATAATTTACTTGCTCTAATTGGCTTAGCTGCAATTGTCTTTTCAATTTTCTTTTACGATGAGACTACACCTTTTCCAAGTGTTTATGCGCTTGTGCCAGTGCTTGGCGTTGTAATGCTAGTACTGTATGCAGATAAAGAAACAATTGCTGCTAGACTACTCAGCACTAAAGGCTTTGTTGGAATTGGCTTAATTAGCTATTCAGCATATCTTTGGCACCAGCCTTTATTTGCATTTGCAAGAATATCATCAGCAAATACATTTTCGAGTGGAGTTTATTTCTCTTTATCGGTTTTAAGCTTAGCACTAGCCTACCTTAGTTGGAAGTATATAGAAAAACCATTTCGACAAACTAAAGTGGAAAGAAATACCATATTTAAATCCTCGGTAGCTTCGCTCATACTTTTATCGTTGTTTGGGTTTTGTGGGCACTTAAACGATGGATATAAGAACAGATATACAGACGATGAGTTGCACTTAACAATGCCTAAGAAAGGAGATACTAGTGGCTGCCATAATGGATTAGAGTCAGTTGATATCTTAAACGGTAAGCGTTGTATTGTCAGAAATTCGAGTGACGATACAATTGATATAGCAGTCATCGGTGACTCTCATGCATCAGTAATTACCGACGCACTTAAATCTGAGTTATCGCTAACTAAGCGTGGCTTTTTCGCTTTCAATGGGAGTTGGTGTGCTCCATTGATCAATTTTGCAACCGACGCAATGGGCAAGAATGGGTGCATCGATGAAATTAATGCAGCATACAAGCAAGTTTTGAACGACGAAAGCATACGAAATGTTGTCTTACATGCCGAATGGGCAAACTACCACATTGGAAATAGATGGGGTGATAACAACCATGCAGCGTATGTTTTCAATGAAAATGGAGTTTTAGATTTTCAAAGTGCAACGATTTCTGAAAATCTAACTGAATTAGAAAAAGCTATAGCGTTTACTTTTGAAGCTTTGTTTAAGTCAAATAAAAATGTATTGATTGTAATGTCGGTTCCAGAATTGGATTTTAATGTGCCCAAGACATTGAATTCAAAGTTACCATTCGTGAACAGTGATAAATTGGTTATTACAATTGATGAATATAGAAAGCGGAGTGGCATCGTTAACGAAATATTAGCACGTTACTCTATCAAGTTTGGATTTGAAACTTACTATCCTTCAGAAGCATTGTGTAATGAAAACCATTGCTTAAGTCGTAATGACGATTACGCATTTTATAGTGATGGCAACCATCTTTCATATTATGGTGCTTCTATTGTCGCACCTCATATTGTTGATAGGCTTAATCGTTAGTAATGCTCTATATTTAGATGTGGTACTTCTTACAAAGTGCTATATTTGAAAATTAACTTCTCACTTTCAACAATAACGGCTTCGCTTACATAGGGTCAGGACCCATTGATTTCCGGTTGGCGGCATGATTCACGACTCGAAAAACGAGCGGTAAACATGTCTGATCTTTTCTGGTTGAGCGACGCGCAGATGGCGCGCCTTGAGCCCTTCTTCCCCAAGTCCCATGGCAAACCTCGTGTGGATGATCGCCGGGTGCTGAGCGGCATTATCTTCATCAATCGCAACGGGTTACGATGGCGTGATGCTCCCAAGGAATACGGCCCGCACAAGACACTCTACAATCGCTGGAAGCGTTGGAGCGACAAGGGCATCTTCGCCGAGATGCTGATTGGTTTGGCTGCTGATCATGGTGAAGAGAAAACGGTCATGATCGACGCCACCTATCTGAAGGCTCATCGCACGGCGTCCAGTCTGGGCGTGAAAAAGGGGGGCGTGGGCGTCTGATTGGGCGCACCAAGGGCGGCATGAACACAAAGCTGCACGCCATTTGCGACAGCCAAGGACGTCCTCTGAACCTCTTTGTGACAGCCGGTCAGGTCAGTGATTACACCGGCGCACGGGTTCTCGTTGGCAGCCTGCCAAAAGTAGATTGGCTGCTCGGAGATCGTGGTTACGACGCCGATTGGTTCAGAGAAGCTTTGAAAGACAAAGGGATACGCGCCTGCATCCCCGGTCGAAAACAGCGGAAGAAAACGGTGAAGTACGACAAGCGCCGCTACAAACGGCGCAACCGCATAGAAATCATGTTCGGCAGGCTCAAGGATTGGCGGCGGGTCGCGACCCGTTACGACAGATCCCCAAAGGTATTCCTGTCAGCCATCGCGCTGGCGGCACTCGTCATTTTCTGGCTATGAGTCCTGACCCTAATGCAGACTTTGAACCATCGACTGGTTTGTGAAAAAGAGATACAACTTTGTGCCGCACGTGAAACGGTAGCCCAGATGAGTCATGCGTATGCTCCGACCAAAACTCAAGTTGATTGCCGCACTCTGAGTCAGAAGTCTCAACATCTTGGCGCCACTTCCGAGCATATCTGAGACACAGGATTGTTCGTCGCACCTACGATCTATTTGTTGTCGGTGAAAGATGAGTGAAGAAGTGTATTGTTTCGACTGGTATCCCCAATAGGTTGTGGTATTTTGGCGACAACCCCAGCGAAGCGCATACAATCTTTACGCGGATGTTGCGGAAAAAACTTTTGAGGAGTTACCGCCAATGCGATCAGAGGAAGTTTGCTTTCAGGAACTTATGGAACTGTGTCGAAGTCCCGGCTTTTCCCACGCAATCGCGATGTTCTGCTTCCGCGACAATTGGATCGCCTTCAAAGACCAGATGACCGGCGAGTTGATTTCGGACAAAAAAACACCGCAACGCCTTGTACGAACCGAGATTGCGTCGCTTATCGGTGGACTGCTCGGAGGCACTGGATCAATCGAGCTTCCAGATCAGAGCGTAATCGCAGAATACCTAGAGCGAGCGGAACGCCTACTTGAAGAAATACATCAATGCATGGTCAAAGACGCTTTTTCCGATTGGCAGGCGGATAGTTCCCCCCTTTCCACAGGAGAAGCAATCAGAGAAGCAGCATTTTATGCGACCGAAAGCGCATATGCATTTCAGTATAGCAACCTTGCAAAAGTTCGTTACCAGCAAGATGAGCAATGGCTTACCGACAACGTAGGGTTTACCCTCCAAGATGCCAAAGTGATTGCCGACGTAATTGTTGACATCCAATCTCAAAGAGCAATGGATCACCTCGAAAGCCTTCGAAAAACTGACCCAACGCTTTGGACGATGCTTCCGGCATTCCAGCTAGAACAGGCACAGGTAGTCGAAGCATCAGGCTTGCCGGAGAAAACGGTCCAGCATTTCTTCGATGCGTTTTCCTGTGACGCAAGCTCCGAGAATGGGGCTTTTCATTCGGTGACGGACTTTAACATCACCTCCGCAAGGCCAATCGTCCTTTTGGATGGGCGGTATTTTTTGTTTCAATACGTTAGCCTAACAGAAGCAATTTATGAGTCTCCGACACATTGGATGTACCAAGATACCGCATACAGAGCGACGGCATCTGCAAACAAAGGACATTTCACAGAGGAAATGACCTTTGAATTCCTAAAAAGGGTCTTCGGTGACGAACATGTTTATCAAAACTTAGACCTTTTCGATGGCACAAAGAAAGTTGGCGAAATTGATGTTTACGTCTCTTTCGGTGAAATCGGGATCGTTTTTCAGTGCAAGTCTCAAAAGCTTACGGCTGCCTCTCGGGGCGGCAATTTGGTTAAAATTCAAAAAGATTTCCAACTCGCAATTCAGGAGGCTTACGGTCAATGCCGAGCATGCTTTGATGGCCTGCAAACTGCGAACATTGTGGCAAAGGATGCAGCCGGAAATGTTGTGGAGTTGCACACACCAGAGCGAGTGTTTCCGGTTACGGTTATCTCGGATCACTATCCAGCACTGAGCATTCAAGTTCGGCAATTCCTGAAGACCGATTCTGCGGAAGGATTTGAAAAACCACTTTGCGTCGATCTGTTCACCTTAGACGTTCTGTCTGAACTCGTTCCATCTCCCATTCGTGTCCTAGCCTACTTAGAGCGCCGCGCCCTCTACTACGATAGGATCATGACGACAAACGAGTTGGGGGTTCTTGGGTACTTCCTGAAGGCAAACCTCTGGCTTGAAAACGAAAATGATTATTTGAACCTTGATGACAGTCTGGCGAGCGATATTGATGCCGCCATGATTGTTCGTAGGGAAGGTCTTCCGGGAAAGGCAACGCCAGAAGGTTTGCTAACGCGTTTCAAAGATACGTTCGTCGTTCGTGTAATCGACGAAGTTGATCGAAACCCTAACGCCCTCTGCGTTGAATTGGGGCTGTCCTTTCTGGAGATGGGAGAAGACGGTATCCTCCAAATTGAGGCGCTCGTTGCGCAAATGGCCGCAAAGGGAAGAGGTGACGTCACTCTACCCATGGAAAACCGCTCCTCTGGTTTAACAGTCCACTGCAACTCTGATCCTCAGTTTGTTGCAGAGCCGTCGCTGCGGCAGCACATGGTCCGACGCAAGTATTTTCAGAAAGCTGACAAATGGTTGGGTCTCAACGTTGACCCGTCGACGAGGCTTGTCCGTTTTGGCGCTTATGTTCGGCAAAAACATGTTTTCGACTATGAGCTTGAAGCATTGAAGGCCTCTGCAAGACCCATGGTCAAAACTGAGGATGTCTTGCGGCAGGCCGCGCGAGGAAAAGTTGGGCGCAATGAGAAGTGTCCGTGCGGCAGCGGTAAAAAATACAAACGTTGCTGTGGTAAGGGTTAAGCTCAAAAATCGGCACGGTGCTCGACAGAACGCGCTAAATGGCGTGCTGCAAGCCTTACGCAATTTTAAATCGACGTAGATGTTGTGAAAAACTGTGCCTCTATTGGCGCGTAGCGCCAATATACGCGAGATGCTGCATGGTCGATAGACCTCAAGTCGGGGGCCAGATGCAACGCTTACCATTCACGCCGCAAGCAGCAGTTTCAACTACGTCTTGCTTCTTCTGCTGCTTAAGTTTTGGGTATCACCAATTGGGTTACAGAAAAAGCAGCAAAAAAGCAGCAAATTACACGTCCAAACACGGGGCAAAAGTAGCAGTATTAACGAGGCGCTTTCACCTAAGTGACTGATTTAAAACAAAAACCCAATCAACCGTTTGTTGGAAACTTGAGCCGAAAGCTGGAAAATGGTGCCCGGGGGCGGAATCAAATACATCACCCAAATACTTGGCAAAAAACACTTTTATTTTGATGATTCAATCATGTACCCCCAATCATACCCCCAACTCAACGTGGGCACCGTTATGTCAGGCCCGAACACCGTATTTCCCTAAAGATTTCATGCGGTCAACCTCGGCCATCCTCCTAGCAACAGTCAGTCGCATCAAAACCGTCAACGAGACGCCCCAAACACTGGCCGAGAAACGTAGTCTGATCCGCGCATTCCGAGCGCCAACATAGGCCTTTCTTAACTTATTTTTCCCCGCGGTGACCAACCAGGCAGGCGATAATGCGCTCCCCGAAGACCTTTTCGTGGCAAATACTGGCAGTGGGTGGGTTTCGACTACTATCCGGTCTCCCTCAATCGCTGTGCCGCGACAATGCTCTGTTGGTCGTCAGGGTGGATCGCCGCTTCACAATATTGCCGTGCCAACTCGTCCGCGATGATCGACATACCCTTAGCATTGAGTGATACAGGCACAACCCAGTCACGGTTTTCATTCTGGCAGTCCAAACGATACCCGACAAGGCGTCCGCCTTTGTTCAAAGGCGAAATGCGTCGCGCGTCGCCGTGGGCGACAGCATTGCGCAGAGCGACCAAGACAGACAGAGCGTTCTTATGTTGTCCGGTTCGATTGAACGCTGACAGGTCATTGAACGGCATGTCATCTGCTGAATTTGCTGGTGCCGGTCGTGGGCGCAGACCAGGCGCGAACTCCGCGAACGTGATATCTTTTAATCGCGACCGAAAATCTGACATGGATTGTGCAATTTCGGTGTTGTCCTCCTTCCACCTGATCCGCTGCATCGTCCAACACACGATGCCTGTGAACAGGGAAAAGGTCTGCGTAATCTCGAAGTCACGACGCACGCTTGGGAGCATCTCGCGCATTCGGGAAACTGTTGCCCATTCGGTGTGTCTAGTGGAAATCTCAGTCATGAAATCAAATGACCTAATATCGCCTTGGCGTCATCGATGCACTGAACACCCAAACGTGTGATAGGTTTGCTTCGAAACTCGTCATACCCCTTGAGATTACTGTTCGCCCCGTCGCGCCCCTTTCGCGCAGGATCGGGATGCTTGTCCTGCCAAGCAGACCCCTTCCAGACCTTTTTAGCCACGTCCACGGTCGCCGGAGGCGACGCTGGAGCATACATGCTGACAACCCACAGATTGACGCGTTCCTTGTGGTCAAGTTCTACACCGATCACGCGGCGTCGCCCTCGTGTTGCCCAGACCGACAGATGCACTTGTTGACTCGTCGCCGTCTTCGATGGCACAGGGTCGCAGTTGGCGCTAAGTTGTGCTTGAATGAAGACTTTCAGATCGTCGATGGTGTTGGTCACGCGCCCACCTCCTCTTGGGAAGCGGAATCAAATCCATGAGCTGTCAATTGATCAGTCATTCGGTGCACCTTCTCAAACCACAGCAACGCTGCTTCTGTCCGTTCGCGATATCTCGTCAGTAGTCCGGCTGTGCCGAATACGGTTGCGCATCTCCGCTAGTTGAAGTGGCCCCAGTGCGTGCGAACGCGCGGATATTAACTGCACTAGTCTTAGCATTGCGCAGACGCCAGTTTAACGTATCATGCGCAGAACTCAAGAAACTCAAGCAAAATCAGAAGCCTAATCAATGTACACACTGACTGATCTAGATGAAGCTCGCAAAAATCAAAACTACTGGAACACAAGATTTGCCGACAATAGAAGCAACAACCCCAACAAGTATTACGCCGAACGACGAGACGCCTCACGACTTGTTCGAATAATCGAAAAAGAGTTGAAAGCTTCAGGCAAACTACCCCTTACGGCCCAAGAGCTACTGGAGAAAAAACTTGATGAGGCCTTTCCCTACGCCAAAAGCAAACAGATAGTTGTATTTGAAGGGCGCCGCTATCAGCGAAAGTTTTGGCCTCTCGAAACAAGCCGTTCTCGCAAGACCGTAAAAGAATGGGGAAGAGGTTGGGTTGACCTGGAAAAGACTGCGGAACTTCGAAACAGCCGAACCTAACCGTTTTGCCAAGCGGTCGCCAAAAGCTGGTAAAAAACAGCGCTGAGCTCTCTTTGTCACGGTTACGAAAACCACAATGCGACTGTGAGTGGAAGAGACGACCAATGCTTTTGATGACGGACTCCAAACCCATTGCGGAAAATGTCTCATCTACGTCCGAGGGCATACTAGGGCGACACAGCTCGAAAAAACGAAATACCCCCCCCCGGGGAGGTCGAGGTGAATTCAGGGGAAGAGCCCAGCTTTCCATCCACCTGCCTCAAGCCATGAAGCATTGTAAGGGATCCGGGAGGAACACTGTCCACACTGATCCGCGGCTCCATTGGCAACTGGCGGACATCGGGCTGCATCTTCCATCCTGAACCAAGGCATGACCCAAAGCGAATACCGGCATTAGCGTCTGCGCTGAGTGTTCTCACACTGACACACTGTGAAGCCGGCACACTGCAACCCTGTCGCCCGGATAGAGGTTCGGAGAAGTGGTTTTGGGTCGTCCGGTCGATCACTGCAGGTCTATACGGAAGGGGCATCATTTCATTCATTCCGGTGCTACGTAATGTCCGGTTCTGCGGTCCTGTGGGAATACCAAGGCATCGCTCAGCAGCACGATTTAGCGGGCTCAGTTTCCGCTTTTCAAAAGCCGCGTACACTTGGACTGATTCGTGTCGGAATGCTCATCTACCAAACCTTCAATAGCTCCAAGAAACGTCAAAAAGTCGGTGGCAGCGCACGGCCTGCAATGGAAAAAAATCAATGTTCACTCAATGGTCAGAAATGAGGGCATTAGTAATTTCAAGGTGATGGCCAAGATGTAACGCATGTACCCGACTTACATAATTTATTGTGTTGAATCATATGGTTGTGGATTATTTTGATTTGTGATGGTTTGGAGTACACCCCCAAGAGCTCGAGCTACAAAGGCCATGCTTTTGAAGGGATGAGAGAAGCCAACTTGGACACATCACAGCCGGACAGAAAGGGATCGGTGATGGCGATGGAAGACAGTGCGAAACAGAACACTCGTGTTCGGCACCCATCTGCTGACTCGCCGCTCTACATGACGGCTGTTTTCAAACTGCGCCCGACAAAGCGCAAAGCCGCTTTGCTCGAGAAGGCTCGGTCCGCTGCCGAGGATGCATTCTGGCGACAGCTTGAAGTGATCCGACCTGAAGTCGAACAGATTTCAGCACTCCCAAGCAAACTGGATCGCAAGGCACGTTTGAAAGAGCTCATCGACCCAAAGACGCTTCACCGGTACGGGTTGCGCAGTCCCGTTCGCGATGGTGTCGCACGAGAGCTCAGGTCCCAGGCTTTGTCATACGTGGAGCTGAAATGCGGAGGGCACAAGCCCGAATGGCCAAAGCGGAAGTTTAGAGAAGACACTCACGAAAGCGCCCTTGATGCCCTGGCAAGATCAGTGACGCTCGAAGAGGAAAACTCTGCCAGATACGACGTTTTCCGTGGAAGTCAGAAAGAATACCTTCGGCCTTTAGTTTTGGCTCGATGTCGCGAGTGCTGCCTTCTGCGTCAGTCCCCAACTGGAGCGTTAGTCGCCCGCCTTGATCTGGTGGGGAAAGAACACTCAAAGGGGCGAAAGACCACCATCATCCCCGGCATCAAAGCTGACACGGGATGTGTTGTGAACGGCATGACGTCGGAACGCTTCGTACTGATCCCCGTCGAAATGTCCAAATGGCATGAGCACACATTCTTGAATGGCGCACACAAGTTGCGTAGCTCCGAGATCGTTCGCGATGAAACCAGCTGGTTCATGTACGCAAAGTTCGAGATGAACGCACAGTTAAAGAAGAGCGCCCCTCCAACCATTGAACAAGAGGGAGTGCTTGGTCTGGATCGCGGCGTTTGCACAAGCTTCGCCGGCGCCATTGTCGGCATGGACGGCCATGTCAAAGAACTAGTTGGAACCCCTGGCTCTGATCTTGCACAGGTGATCAAAGATTACGAAAAACGAAACCGTGCCCACCAAATGCGCAAAGGGCGCCCTCGCAAGGGGTACAAAGCGGCCATTGATCAGATCCTGCATGAGATCGTCAACGAGATCATCGCGATCATGAAAGGTTACCGTGTTGCACTGGCACTCGAAAAGCTGGACGGACTGATCTCCGCCGCACAGACGAAACGAAAGAAGGGTCGTCGCCGATCACGTTGGCAAAAGACCTGGAAGACGATGCAGCTTCGCAAGCTCGAGGAGATCCTGAGATACAAACTCCGTTACAATGGTCTGCCGCCATTGCTGGAGGTTGTCCCAGGCGGCACATCTCAAACCTGCTCGGCATGTGGTTGCAGGGCGGCCGAGAACCGGCGCAGCCAAGCAGAGTTCGTCTGTCGGGATTGCGGGATGTCGGCCCATGCGGACTACAACGCGGGGGTACAGATCGCCCGACGGGGCGCGATGATACTCAAGAAACAAATCAGGAAGGGCACCAAGCTGCATGCTCTTCATATGAACATGGTCAAGGGGCTTCGCTCCCGAGACGATGCAGGGCTTGGGCCTTTGCCGGCGAGTGCCGGCGAAGGGTTCGTTGCGGCCCTGGATTCTGCGAGACGGGTGAATGATCGGACAGACTTGTGGTTCGACTTACCCTTGAGCGGGTCAGAAAACTCAATCGATGATCGCCAAAAACAGGGCTTAGTCCCTGTATTCCCAGAGGGTGGCGATCCCGTATCCGTGCAAGTTGGCAATCGGTTACACCGGATCCGCTGTAGGTGGCCAAGATACGGGGGCTGATAGCAACTAGTACCATTTGATTGAGCGTACCTTGTAGAACCTATGGGGTGCGGGCTTTTTGCCTTGTTGCCCACGAGCGTTTGATAAACGAACGCCACAGATCTTTTGCTTCGAAGGCCTCAAACCTTGTCAATCAAATGGGCAAAATGGCTGTTGAGACCCAAGTGATTCGGGCAAGTACGGTCGCTCTTGATGAGAAAACAGCGTTCGACGGTTGTCTGCAAGGATGCCATCAGCCGGATATCCAAGAAAACCACAAAGCCCCAGACCTAAAGCCTGATTCTTTCTGTCGGCGACCTAAGGAAACCCTAAGAAAGTCCACTAACTGTCCTCCTTTATTGCAAATCGATCGGTCCCATAAACAAAGGCTAATCCGGCCAAAACTGATATCCATGATCGAAGAACCATGGGGTTCCTAACCTAAGTGGCCGTCCCTTCTTTGAGCTATAGAAGTACCTAAGTGCACCCTAAGAACCAAGGTCGTCTGAACATAGCACCCGTCTCCACAAACGAATTTTTTGTATTGCACCCCGTCGTCTTGTTGGACGATCCTGTTCTTGGCTGGAGCGCTACAGCACTCCACTAGATCCACAAGACCAACGGGCGGAAGCACGAGTCTAGGGTGGATACGAGCGACCCAGGCGCATCAGCGCAAGTACACTCGAGCCTTCATTTGACATCCCCATCTGCCGAGCAAAAATGCCGCGCTTTCGCGTGCCATGATTTGCGGCTGCGCCTTGCTCCAAGGAGCTTTGCGAACAGCAGCGATTGATCATGCGACGTGCATGGCTCCCCAAAAGCTCGGCCTCTCATAAGGAAGCCCTGAATGGCTGATACCTACAGCGCATCTAACACCAAGGTGCTGCGCCTGCCCCAGGTCATCGAAATGACCGGCGTTGCCAGATCAACGATCTACTTATGGATCAAGCAAGGCAACTTTCCCCGTCCCCTGAAACTGTCGACCCGTCGCGTGGGTTGGCTCGCCAGCGACATCGAGGAGTGGATCCACTCCCGTCCTGAAAGCTGCGGAAACTCCTGGCCTCACGACAATGAAAACCATGCGCCCTGCAAGGGAGATAAGAAATGAAAGATAACCCGTTGATAGCGACCGAACGCCAAGCGTTCGAAATGGCATCCGATTATGAGAACGGCGACTCGATTTTCGGCAAGGTCGAAGCCTTGGGCACAGAGGGCCAAACTGACGAAAGCCAGACCTTGGCTATCCCTGAAGAAACAATGATCAGTATTGTTCCGCCCGAACCGCGTGATGAACCACCCCATCCCTTCCAGTACTTGGCGCCCTGGGAAGATGCCGTCTATCAAGCCGCGTTGGATTACGCCGCCATGGGGTGGCCGGTTTTCCCTGCGAAAGACAATAAGCGCGGAAGCCATAAGTCTGCGAAGTTCAGTGGTGGCCGCAAATGGGGCGCCACGAAAGACGCCAACGAAGTGATGTATGACTGGGCTGAATGGCCTGATGCCGGCCTCGGCCTCGTGACCGGTCATGAAAGCGGATTCTTCGTCATCGATGTTGACACTGTGGATGGTCATGGCGTGGACGGGATCGCCAATTTCCAAGCATTGGTCGCCCAACATGGTCTTCTGCCAAAGACTGTTTTGGCTGAGACACCATCGGGTTCTCTGCATTTTTACTTCAAGTGGCCGAACCATGTCGATGTTCCGAGCAGTGCTGGTGTCTTAGGCGAAGGCATCGATGTACGTGGTCAAGGCGGCTGCATCATTGCTCCGCCGACCTATCGGAAAGATCGTGGCGCACACTACAGTTGGCTCAACTCGCCATGGGATCACGAACTTGCTGAATGTCCCCGGTGGCTGCTCGACCTCATCCTCAAAAGCCAGAAAACCACGCATCGAGAATCCCCTCGTTGCACCGTCTCTGCCCCAAACCAGTTCGATGGGATCAGCGACTGCCGGGCATCGACTCCTTACGGAGCCACAGCCCTGAAAGGAGAACTGACCAAGCTGGGGGGAGCCAAGGAAGGAAGCCGGAACGACACTCTTTACAAGTGCGCGTTCTCCCTGGGGCAACTCCTGGAATCTGGCGAGTTGGACGAGGATGAGGCTTACGAGGCGCTGGCGGAAACCGCAGAACGCATTGGGCTTGAGCTCCACGAGATCGATGCGACGATCAAGAGCGGCTTCGGAAGCGGGAGGAAGCACCCGCGAACCCCCAAGAAAAATTCACTCAGCGCCACGAGCAGCACAACGGCAAACACGATGCAGCGCACACCCGCAAATTCTCCGCAGCCTGGATCCCAGCAGCCTTTCGAAGGCCCTATTCCCCTGGTACGGCCTACGCCTCCTGGCAGGGCATATCCAATTGAGGCTTTAGGGGCGCTGAAAGATGCCGTTGAAGCTGTTGCCGCCTCGACCCAAGCTCCGCCGGCACTTGCCGCCTCGTCTGCTCTTGCTGTGGCTTCTCTCTGTGTCCAAGGCTTTGCCGACGTTGAAACGCTTAACGTCAGCAGCACGTCGCCCCTGTCTCTCTTCTTCATGACCAGCGCATTTAGCGGCGAGCGCAAGTCAGCAGTATACAAGCTCTTCGCCGGACCAGTGGAAGAGTTCGAGCGCGAAGAAGAGAAAAAGCTCAAGGAGAGCTATGGTTCCTGGCATATTGATCACAGCGCATGGAAAGGCCAGCGGGATAAGCTCCAGAAGCAACTGGCCTCGAAAAATCCGGACACGGACGTGTCACAGATCAAGGCTGACCTGTCCGCCTTGGGGCCTGAACCGAGAGAGCCGACTTCGACCGACAGGATTGTCACCGAGCCAACCTTCGAGGCTTTGACTCAGCTGTTGAAAACTGGGCAGCCCTCCATCGGAATCTTCACGGATGAAGGCGCTCAATTCCTTGGTGGACACGCCATGAGCCGTGAGAACCAACAGAAAACTCTGGCAGGTATGAACAAGCTGTGGCACGGGGACCCGATCAAACGCACTCGTTCCAACAACAGCAACGACGGACACTTTTCTCTCCACGGAAAGCGCTTTGCCACCCACTTGATGGTTCAGCCGGAAATCCTGCGTAGCTTCATGTCTCAAGGTCTTTCGGAGGAGATCGGGTTTCTTCCGCGGTTCTTGTTATGTGAACCCGAAAGCAAGATCGGAACGCGGCTACACCAGGACTCTCAGGTAGACATGTTGCCTGTGCAGCAGTTCGGAGAGCGCGTGAAAGACATACTGGGTATGCCGTTGCCAACCGAAACGGGAACCATGAACCTTGTACCACGGAAACTGAAGTTTTCAAAAGCTGCGCACAAGCTTCTTGTGGATTTCTACAATGATGTGGAGACACAGCAGAAACCGGGTGGCCTGTACGAAAGTGTCAGCGGATATGCTTCAAAGATCACCGAACAGGCCGCTCGGCTGGCTGGTGTTCTGACTATGTGGCCGGATCTCGATGCAATGAGCGTCGAAGAGCAGGAGATGGAGAATGCCATCGCTCTGGCCGACTACTATCTCTCCGAAGCCGTCAGGCTAGGCGGGGAAGCTGAGATCTCCGAAGGCACACGCAAAGCGGAGACTCTCAAGACATGGCTGATCGACAAATGGCCTCATGACAACATCGCTATGAGCGAGATCATGCACAAGGGGCCGAAAGCAATTCGGCAAGCAAACTTGGCACGCGAAGCCATGGGTATTCTGGTGCAGAATGGCTGGGTCGAACCGCTGGAAGAGGGCACCGTTATCAGGGGCGCGAAACGCAAGCAGGCTTGGCAAATCGAAAAGTGATACACATCAGTCCCGAACCAAAAAGCGAAGAGGGCGATACATCGCCCTTTTCATTTTTTTCGCAGATTCGCAGGATTCGCACGCAATCCCTGTGTCAATGTCGGGAGGGAGAGAACATGCTTGCTCCCTCTGTCAGAAAGCTTCTGACGCAAGGAACCAAACGAACAATACCTCTGAGACACAACCCTCGGGCGATTTTTCTGCAGCGTCGGATTGCGCATCCGGGTGGTTTCCGTGAATAGTCAGTTAGAGAAAACTCAGGCTCCCGCAGACCTGACCGACACAGAACCGAGGCATGGCATGACCCCTATCACCCAGTCAGAGATCAACAAGGCCGCCTGGGGGGCGTGTGACACCTTCCGTGGCGTTGTCGATCCCAGCATCTACAAAGATTACGTCCTGACCATGCTGTTCCTGAAATACGTCAGCGACGTATGGAAGGACCACCGTGCCCGCTACGAAGCCGAACACCCCAATGCGCCGGACCTGGTAGATGCGCTGATGCAGCAAGAGGCCTTTGTCCTCCCCACGGGTGCCAGCTTTGATGCCCTATATACCCGCCGGCATGAGGCTGGAAACGGTGAGCGGATCGACAAGGCGCTCCATGCCATCGAAGAAGCCAACGGAACCAAGCTTAGGGATGTGTTCCAGGATATCAGCTTCAACTCCAACAAACTCGGCGATGAAGACCAGAAGAACGACATCCTCCGCCACCTGCTGGAAGACTTCGCGAAACCTGCCCTCGATCTCCGCCCTTCCCGCGTGGGGAACCTCGATATCATAGGCGGGGCTTATGAATACCTGATCTCTAGGTTCGCAGCTACGGCTGGGAAGAAGGCCGGGGAGTTCTACACCCCCGCCGAGGTCTCCGAACTCATGTCCCGGCTGGTGGATCCACGGGAAGGAGATGATATCTGTGATCCAACCTGTGGTTCTGCCTCGCTCTTGATGAAATGCGGCAGGCTGATCCGGGAACGCACCGGAACCAAGAAGTATGCGCTTTATGGGCAGGAGGCCATCGGTTCCACCTGGGCACTGGCCAAGATGAACCTCTTCCTGCATGGCGAAGAGAACCACCAGGTCGAATGGGGCGACACCATCCGGAACCCCAAGCTGCGGACCAGTGACGACATGCTCCGGCACTTCGATATCGTCGTGGCAAATCCACCGTTCTCCCTCGACAAGTGGGGCCACGAGAGTGCCGAGACCGACAAGTTCGCCCGCTTCCGAAGAGGTGTGCCGCCCAAGACCAAGGGAGACTATGCGTTCATCCTGCACATGATCGAGACGCTGAAGCCCCGCTCGGGCCGCATGGCGGTGGTGGTGCCGCATGGGGTGCTGTTCCGGGGATCATCTGAAGGGAAGATCAGGCAGAAACTGATCGAGGAAAACCTTCTGGATGCCGTCATCGGCCTGCCGGAAAAGCTGTTCTTCGGTACCGGCATCCCGGCGGCGGTGTTGGTGTTCCGCAAGCGGAAGGATGACGACAGCGTTCTGTTCATCGATGCCAGCCGGGAATTCGTGGCGGGCACCAACCAGAATGCGCTCGATCCCAGCCATCTCGAGAAGATCGTGGCGACCTATCAGGCGCGTCAGACGGTGGACAAGTATGCCTTCCGGGCCAGCCGGGAAGAGATTGCCGAGAACGGTTTCAACCTAAACATTCCACGGTTTGTGGACACGTTCGAAGAGGAAGAAGAGATCGACCTGATGGCCGTTCGTGACGAACGAACCCGGTTGAAGGCCGACCTGGCCGAGTTGGAAACTCGGATGGAAGGATACCTGAGGGAGCTTGGGTATGGTTCCTGAGGGGTGGGAGCTAATTCGCCTTGATCGCGATGCTGTCCATGTGACGAGCGGATCAAGGGGATGGGCTGAATACTATGCGGATCAGGGTGATGTTTTTGTCCGCATTACCAACCTACGACGTAGTTCGATCCGACCGGATTGGTCGAACACGAAACACGTCATACTACCAGACGGAATGAAAGAGGGCCTGCGGACCAGACTCAAGAAAGGCGATATCCTAATCTCCATCACTGCTGACCTGGGGGTAATCGGATATATCAGAGATGAACCAGATCTCCCTCACTACATTAACCAACACGTGGCTTTAGTGAGACTTGACACGCGAAAGATTGAACCAGAATTCGTCGCATACGCACTTTCATCGGTCGAGATGAGCAAGACCATTCAGCGGCTCAACGACGCCGGTGCAAAAGCCGGACTCAGTTTGCCGACAATCCGCAGCATACCAGTGAAACTCCCCCCGCTCCCCGAACAACGGAAGATCGCGGAAATCCTTTCGAACTGGGACAAGGCCATCGAGACGACCGAGGCCCTGCTGGCCACCGCCCGCACCCAGAAACGAGCCCTCATGCAAAGCCTCCTCACCGGCAACCGCAGGTTTCCCGAGTTTTGGGGGCAAGAGTGGAGAGAGGTGCGGATCGGCGATATCGCCAGAGAGGTCTCCGAACGGAACAAGGCCGACGCGGACTACACAGTCATTTCATGCACCAAGACCATCGGTTTTGTGAATTCGCTCGACTACTTCAAGAAGCAGGTCTTCAGCAACGACCTGACCGGGTACAAGATTATCCGCCGGAACCAGATTGGATACCCTTCAAACCATGTGGAAGAGGGGTCAATCGGCATTCAGAACCTCTACGATGCGGCACTGGTCAGCCCGATTTACACGACATTCGAGCCTGGTGCCGATGTTGATCCCATGTTCTTGTTCCGAGTCCTGAAGACGGAGCGATATCGACAGATTTTCGCGGCAGCGACCAACGCCTCAGTGGACCGGCGAGGAAGCTTGAGATGGAAAGCCTTCTCGACCATCAAGGTCAAATTGCCGACCTTAGACGAGCAGCGCCGTATCAATGAGGTGTTGGCGGCGGCGGATCAGGAAATCGACGATCTCGAAGCCCAGATCGAAAAACTCCGCACCGAGAAGAAGGCCCTGATGCAGCAACTCCTGACCGGCAAGCGGCGGGTGAAAATTTGAACAAATCAAACACAATGACAGACCACACCAATGAGTATCTATGATTCACCACCTCCTGAACTCGGATACGCCGAGATGCTGGAAACCGGCGATTTCGTTTCCGGTTTCCTTAAATGCAGACTTGTTCACATGTTGGATCGGTCGATCATAATTCCCGATCTGCTTTGTTTGAACGGAGATGAACAGCGGTTCTATTCCCCGAAGTTCTTTGACCCCAACAGGATTTTCTTTGGGGCAGCCGATGAGAAAGCTGATCTCTGCATCTTGCCTATTGAGTTGATTGGATCAGTCGATGTCCAGGTGGCCTTCTTCAATCACGGCTTTGTCAAAAGGTGCGAGGACGGATCGTTCATCTATCACTGCGTGTTTCGGATCGATCCCCAGTTGTTGCCCGAGGCTCAGGGAGAGTGGCGATCACAGGATGACCGCATCGAGATTGCCCTTTTCCACCATACAACCGGCGACGGACATGCCGGGATACTTGGATCAGGGGAAATCTGGAGTTCTGCTTGGAATATCCAGGGGACAAGAGAACTGGAGAATGTGGCTTACGGGTATTTTACGAGCGTTCCCAAGATTGAAGATGAGGCCCAACTCTTGGAGATCGCCATGTCTAGCCAGGGCGTGGCACACTTTGTGCCTACCCATCTTCCATATGACCCGCAGTTCGCTCAGCCTTTGCAAGTCTACCGTCAATCTACAGGGGACCGCGATCACACCCTGCGGTTTTGGGTTGATGTAGAGACTGTTGCCCCGAACCACCTCTGGTTTCACTCTCCGGGGCAAGGACGAACATATTATGAGATTGTCCTGCCGAAGGTATTCCGTATAGCCGTCGAGCCGGGCCAACCCTTGAAATTCCAAGATGATACGCTGTCCCACAGGCCGATTGACTGCAAGTCTTTGGGATACGTCATTGTCGGCGACGCGGATTCGCCTGTTGGATTATTTGCGCCGTACAACGAGGAACAGACCGAATATCTGGGAAAGGTTGATCCGGTGAAGGATAGCGACGAAATCCTGCGGCACTGGGAATCGAACCAGAATTCGGATGTGTTCAACGGGATTAAGATCGAACTCGCCAGACTGATTGATGAACGGAAGTCAGGCGATGGTTAGCCACGCCCCAGACACCCGCGAAGAGGCCGCTGCTAAGCTGCCTGCCCTGCATGTACTCATGGTATTAGGCTGGAACTATCTCTCCCCGGCGCAGGCGCTGGCAATGCGAGGATCTGAGCGAGGGGTGCTGCTGGAACCAGTGCTGCGGGAGCGGTTGACGGCCTATCGATTTGATCATCGTGGGAAGACCTATCCGCTTTCCTCCGGCGGGATCGATCAGGTGATCCGGACGATCTCGCTCACCGGCCTTTCCGAGGGCCTGAACCCAGCCAACGAAGCGATCTACACCCACTTAACCAAGGGTATCACTGTCACCGAGTTCGTGAACGGCGAGAAGACGAACAAGACCGTCCCGTTGATCGACTGGGCGGATGTGTCGGCCAACACCTTCCATGTGACCGAGGAGGTGAGCGTCGAGCGTCCGGCAGGCATGGGGCATTACCGGCCAGATGTCGTGTGTTACGTGAATGGCATTCCCTTGGCAGTGATCGAAGCCAAACGTCCAGTGTCCTCGACCAAGGACAAGGCCATGGTAGACGAAGGAATATCCCAACATCTGCGGAACCAGATGGCCGATGGTATTCAGGATCTCTACGCATACTCTCAGCTCTTGCTGTCGATTTCTGGCTCCGATGGCCGCTATGCCACCACAGCGACACCCAAGAAGTTCTGGTCGATCTGGCGGGAGGAGGGAATCACTGAGGCCGAGATGGCTGGTATCCGCAACGAGAACCTCTCAGAACCTCAGAGAACTGCTCTCTTCGCCGACAGACCCCAGTGGGCGGTGAAGGGATATGATCGACTGCACAGCAGCCCTGTAGCCATCACCGAGCAGGATCGGATGATCATAGGGTTGTTGCGACCCGACCGGCTCTTGGATTTCACCCGACGCTTCGTGTTCTTCGACCGGAAACTTGGGAAGATGGCGGCGCGATACCAGCAGGTTCAGGGAACCAAGGCAATCATCGAGCAAATCAATCAGGTAAAGCCCGATGGCAGTCGTGAGGGTGGCGTGATCTGGCACACCACAGGATCCGGCAAGTCGAACCTGATGGTTTTCCTGACCAAGGCGCTGCTTCTCGATGCCGAGATGTCCGGGTCTCGTGTCATCATTGTGACGGATCGGGTGGACCTGGAGAAACAGCTGGCGGGCACCTTCCTGACAGGCGGAGCTTTTGGGTCAGACGTAGCGACGAAGAAAGAAGGAGAGCGGGCCAAAGTTCAGTCAGGCCGAGATCTGGCCGAGCGGATCGGCAAAGGAAACGACCGGATCATCTTTACTCTCCTTCAAAAGTTTAACTCTGCCACACGCCTGCCCGAATGCCGCAACCCGTCGGATAAGATCGTGGTTCTTGTCGATGAGGGACACAGGAGCCAGGGTGGCGAGAACCATGAACGTATGCGGCAGGCACTGCCCAATGCAGCCTTCATCGCATTCACAGGCACCCCCCTGCTTAAGGAGGACAAGACACGGAACAAGTTCGGCCCGATCCTTCACGCCTATACGATGCAGGATGCCGTGGCTGACGGGGCAGTGACCCCGCTTGTTTATGAAGAGCGTAAGCCTGTCCTGGATATCAACGAGGCCGCCATTGATGCCTGGTTCAACAAGATCACCGCAGGTCTGAGCGAGCGCCAACAAGGGGACCTGAAGAAGAAGTTCTCAACCCGTGGACAAGTCTATGGCGCCGCCAACAGGATCGACTTGATCGCCTATGACATCGCCACCCACTTCAACGAGAACTTCGCAAAGCTTGATCTGGGACTGAAAGCGCAGCTGGCGACAGACAGCAAACTCTCGGCAATCCGGTACAAAGCAGCACTGGATGCGACCGGCCTCGTGACCAGCGCGGTGGTCATATCACCACCAGATACGCGGGAGGGTCATGATGAGGCCGACGAAAGCAAGGCCCCGGAGGTGCAAACCTGGTGGAAAGCGAATGTTGGGAATGAACCCGCTGAGTACGAGGCCAAGGTGATCGAAGACTTCGGCACGGAGGGCCCACCAGACATCCTGATCGTCGTTGACAAGCTGTTGACTGGGTTCGACGAACCCCGGAACGCGGTCCTCTACATCGACAAACATCTAAAGGGGCATAACCTGCTCCAAGCTATCGCCAGAGTAAACCGGCTACACGAGGCGAAGCAGTTCGGATACCTGATCGACTACCGTGGTATCCTGGCGGAGTTGGACACGTCGATCCAGGACTACCAGGATCTGGCCGAGCAGACGCAGGCAGGCTACGAGATCGAGGATCTGGTTGGGTTGGTTCAGAACGTATCGACGGAATACAAGCGCCTGCCATCCTTGCACGATGCCCTGTGGGCGATCTTCCGAAGGGTGAAGAACAAGGCCGACTGGGAACAGTTTCGTCGCGTGTTGGCGCCGGTCCATGAGATCGGAGAAGCTGGTGAGAGCTTCGACCGGAACCAGAAGATTCGGGAAGACTTCTACGATGCCCTGACGAACTTCGGCATGTGCCTCAAGCTGGCCTTGTCCTCCCGTGCATTCTTCGAGGACAGCACCTTCGACGAGAAAACCGTTAAGACCTACAAGCGTGATCTCAAGTTTTTCACTGAACTCCGAGTCCAGGCCAAGCGGGACGCACAAGAGGTCGTGGACTTCAGCGAATATGAGGTCCAGATAAGAAGACTGGTTGATAAGCAAGTCGTCGGTCAGGATATCGAAGAGCCAGATGGCTTCATTCGGGTCGATGATCTCGGGGACACAAGCCACCCTGAAGAATGGTCCGAAGAGAAAACCCGAACAGAGTCAGACATCATCAAGACTCGGCTTCGAAAGACCATCGAACAGGACCTCATCGACGATCCCTATGCTCAGCGTGTGTTCTCGGAACTGCTGATGGAAGCTATCCGCGAAGCTGAGGCTCTGTTCGAACATCCTCACAAGCAATACACTTTGTTCAAGGATCTGGAGGAGCAGGTCACCAGCCGATCAACGCCCGGAGTGCCTGACCGCTTTGAAGGCCGCCCCCATGCGCAGGCTTACTATGGGGCGTTGCTGGACAGGATGCCTTCGGGAACTGATCAAGATGAAGACAGTCTGGTAGAAGAAGCCTTCCACATAGATGAGGTCGTCAACAACGCCGTTCAGGCGCACTCAATCAACCCCGCTAGCATCGAGGCCGAGATCAAGAAGGCGCTTTTGCCACGGTATTTCAAACTTCTCGATGGTTTGGATGCCGCCAACGCGATGATCGATGAAATAATCTCCATAGTTCGCGCCGGCTCGGCAAAAGGCACCCCATGAGTAAGTTCACACTCGTCTATGGCGACCAACGTATCCCTTACGAGGTATTCGTCGATCCAAAGCGATCGGACCGGGTGGCCATACATGTGAACCCTGATGGAACCGTTAGCGTAGACGCTCCCGATGGCTTTGCCGATGCGGCCATCAGAGGCGCGGTACAGAAACGAGCCAGATGGGTGGTCAACCATGTGGCAGAGGCCCAGCAGCGCTATGCTCATGTCCGTCCACGGGAGTATGTGTCAGGTGAACAGATCCTATACTTGGGGCGCAGATACCAGTTGAAGCTCGTTGATGCAGATGGTGGGCTAGCGACAGTGAGGTTGAAGGGAAACCGGCTCGAAGTGATCACCAAGTCAAGAGAACCAAGGGCTGTCCGTTCCCATGTCCGTGCCTGGTATCGCGTCAAGGGGCGGGACTATGTGGCTCGCCGGTTAGCCAGTTTGGTCAAAGGCTTGCCATGGGTCGACGTTTCGCCACCCTTTCGGTTCATGGAGATGACACGCCAGTGGGGCAGTTGTTCTGCCAAAGGGGAGATTATCCTGAACCCGCATCTCATCAAGGCGCCCCGCCAGTGCATCGACTATGTGCTGCTGCATGAGTTGGCTCACCTGAAGCACCACAATCACAGCCCAAAGTTCTGGGCACTGATCGACGACTATGATGCAGACTGGAGAGCCGCAAAACACCACCTAGATGGGTTGGCGGAAGTGCTGCTTCGAGATTAAGGAGCAGCTACACCCCTGCGAATCCTGCGAATCTGCGAATTTTTTTTCGACAGATTTTCGTTGGCCGGCCGGCTCGAAGGCGATCCACTCAAGGATCCTCACGCTGGTGCTTCAGGTCATCCAGATGATCAGCCCACCACTGCGCCATCTTGACCCGTTCTTGCCAGTGAGCGCCCCGAGCATAAGCTCGGCGGACCTCATTGCCTTCGACATGAGCCAATGCTCTTTCAATCGCATCGGGGTGCCAAAGGCCGCTCTCGTTGGCTAAAGTTGAGAAGATTGACCTAAAGCCATGCGCTGTCATTGTATCGCCTGAATACCCCATGGTTCGCAGGGCGGCGTTCAAGGTGTTTTCGCTCATCACCCTGCTCTTGGATCTGGTCGAGTGAAGAATTCCATCCCGTTCACCTGTAAGAGTGCGAAGTTCCTTGAGCACTGACATCGCTTGCCTCGACAAGGGAATAATGTGTTCGCGGCGGGTCTTCGCGAGATGCTCTGGTACGGTCCAGACAGCCTCTTCAAGGTTAATGTGCGACCACTGAGCAAACCTGACCTCACCCTGTCGGAGAGCAGTCAACGCCAGGAGAGACAGTGCGATCCTCGTCAATGGATCGCCTTCATAGCCATCTATCGCACGAAGCAAGCCACCTACCCGAGTAGGATCCGTGATTGCTGATCGATGCCTGACTTTTGGTCGAACCAAGGCGTCCTTGAGTGCGTAGGTTGGATCGTTGTCGAGATGCCCAATGGCGATTGCGTAGCGGAACACTGCACTCGCGGCAGATCGCAGGCGTAGGGCTGTCTCGAACTTCCCTCTGCTTTCCTGTTTCTTCAGCGGAACTAGGACATCTCGTGGCGTAATCTTGCCGATCGACATCCCGCCAAGGTCTTCGCACAGTAAGCCATGTAGCCACACTGTCTTTGACAGAGTTGCCGAGGCTTTGCCTTCTTGGATCTTCTTGTTGAGAACTTCTTCCGCGAACATTGCGAATGTGTGTTCTTCGTCTTCCTGCTTTTGTTGTGCTTCTTGCTTGCGCAACTCAGATGGATCCAAGCCCTTTGCCAAAGCCTCTCTGGCTGTATCTCGCAACTCCCGTGCATACTTGAGACCAACCTCGGGATAGCGACCGAAGGCCAGCAGCTTCTCTTTCCCACGAATCCGGTACTTAAATCGCCACAGCTTGGACCCCGACTTCGACACAAGAATGTAAAGACCGTCGAAATCCGAAACTTTGTAGTTCTTGTCCTTAGGCTTCAGGTTTCGAATCTTGGCATCTGTCAGGTTGGGCAATCTGGGGGTATCCTTCTCATGAATGCCCAAGGGGTACCCCAACATGTACCCCCTCTCGGGGTAGATGCGGTAAGACGCCGCTGGACTATGCTAGACACAAGAGCCTGAAAAAGCCCTGTATTTCAAAGCAATAATAGACTTCAATGGACGCGGATGGAAGGTTTTGTGGTGCCCGGGGGCGGAATCGAACCACCGACACGAGGATTTTCAATCCACTGCTCTACCCCTGAGCTACCCGGGCACGGGTGAACGACTTGCGTTCGGGTTGCGGCGTTCTATGTCAGGCTAGGAGGCGTGTCCAGAGGGATTCGACAAAAAAATCAGTGCAGATGCGGGGCGTGTTGCGATATCTCGTCAATGGCCTTTTCCGCATCTTCGGGATCGTCAGATGGTACGGCATAATCTCCGCCGAGCCACTTGCCCAAATCAACGTCTGCGCAGCGTTTCGAGCAGAAGGGGCGATACTTGGCGACCGTGTCTTTCTTGCATATCGGGCAGCTCATGACAGCACCTCGGACAAGGCGATGCGGGCGTTCTTGCGCTGCAATTCGTAATGCCCCAGCGGGGTCCAGCCCACCAGCGTTGTGTCGATCGTGTCCCGGCGGAAAGCAGCCCGTAGAGCGCTTTCAAAGGCGCGGCGGTCCTTCTTGGGCATTGGGGCAAGGTCAACGACGATCTGCCCGCCAAGGCCCCGTACCCGCAGTGCGCGCGGCAGCAGTTTGGCAGTGGCCATGTTCGCCTTCAGCCCGGATGCGGGTGATGTGTCGGCGCCTGTGTTCACATCCACTGCGACAAGGGCGCGGGTGGGTTCCACGAACAGGCTGGCGCCGCCACCAAGCGGAACCCTGGGGCCCTGCGCCTCTTCTAGCGCGTCAAGCACGCCGTGGGTCTCAAAGCTGCCAGCCTCGGTGACGATCTCGGCCCGGTCAGTCCAGTCGCGCCAGGCCGCTACGTGCGGGCCGTCGCCCTCTGCCAGCAGTTCAGCGCCGCCTTCCGTGTCTTTCAGAACCGCGCGCGCCAGATCCAGCATCGCGGCGATGTCTTCGGCGATCTCGTCCTCATCTGCGCCGTCACAGGCCGACCGCAGGATCAGACCCATGTCGGCGTCCCCGGCGACGTCATGCGCGATTTCGAGCAGGGTGTCGCGTGTATCCTCGTCGCGGATCGCGCGACTGATATTCAGGCCGGGTGCGTCAGGAGTGACGATGGCAAAGCGGCTCTTGAACAAGAGCTTTTGCGTCACTGGAATGGCTTTGCCCGGCTCGGCATAGCCTGTCACCTGAACGAGCAGAGCCTGTCCCGGCGCGAGACCCTTGACCTGGCGCAGGAAGGCCGGGCCGTCCGGCGTCTTGAGGAACATGCCGCCCTGACCCTTGACCGGTCGGTCGGCAATCGCGCGGTAAACCGTTCCGGGGCGGGGGGCATCGCCGTCGACCAGAATGTCGTCAAGCTGCCCGTCTACCATTAGCGCGGCGGCTTCGCGGCCTTCGATATGGTCGAGAATGATCTGGCGGCCTTTCATGTGCGCTCCTTGTATAACGGATAGCCTGCGGCCTGCAAAAGCGTGGCGGTTTCGGCGACGGGCAGGCCCATGATGGCGGAAAACGATCCGCTGATCCACGGGATGAACGCGCCCGCTGGGCCCTGAATGGCATAGCCGCCGGCCTTGCCCTGCCAGTCGTCGCTGACGAGATAGGCGTTCAACTCATTGTCCGAGAGGCGCTTCATCTTGACGGCGCTGACGACGTCGCGCTGCCAGATCTGGTCGCCCCGGCGGATGGCCACGGCAGTAATCACCCGGTGCCGACGCCCGGCCAGCGCCAGCAGGAACTCTGCTGCTTCGCCCGCGTCGCGCGGTTTGCCCATGATCCGGCGCCCGAGTGCGACGGTCGTGTCCGCACACAGCACGATATCGTCCGCATCCGCCTTGACCGCCATGGCCTTTTCATATGCGATGCGCTGGCAATAGGGCCGCGGGAGTTCGTTTGTCAGGGGATCTTCGTTGATGTCGGGCGGGCGGATATCATCCGCCACCACCCCGATTTGTGCCAGGAGTTCCCGGCGGCGCGGGCTTCCCGAACCCAGGATCAGTTTCATCCGAAATCCTCGATCCGCCCGCGCGGGGCGCTTATTTAAAGCGATAGTTGATCCGACCCTTGGTCAGATCATACGGGGTCATTTCGACCTGCACCTTGTCGCCAGCCAGAACACGGATGCGGTTCTTGCGCATCTTGCCTGCCGTGTGTGCGATGATCTCATGGCCGTTTTCCAGCTCGACCCGAAACGTCGCATTGGGCAGGAGTTCCTTCACGACACCGGGAAATTCGAGCAGTTCTTCCTTGGCCATGGTTTCTCCTTTACATAATACCCGCCATTTGCGCGGGCTGCCCTTAAATGGGCCTATATGCACAGGTTTTCAAGGGCAATCTCAGCGCAAAATCTGGTTTGTGACTTGGGAATCACGGCCCAGTTGATTGGCCCAGTCCCAGCGGTTGCGCACCCTGCCGGTTTCGCGCACTGCGTCAATGGTTTGCAGGTCGACATCCCCATATGTCCAGCCGGGTTGGTTCAGGGTGCCTTCGGCAATGACGCCCGTGTCAGGGAAGCCGGTGTCGGGTGGGCCAAAGATGCCTCCCATGCCGGTGTTCATGTCGACGGCTTCGGACCATTCTGCCGTGCCAACCAGTGACGCCATGGCGACAACGCACTGATTTTCGAGGGCGCGCGCCATGGACCCGACACGCACGCGCCAATAGCCGGAGAGCTGTTCCGTGCAGCTTGGCGTTAGGATCACGTCGCACGCTTCCAGCGCCTTGCCGAGCAGGGGGAATTCGCTGTCATAACATATCAGCACTCCGATCTTGCCGATGGTGGTGTCGAAAACCTTCAACTCCCCGCCCGGAACGACATTCCACGGATCGGTTTCGAACCGTGTCATGATCTGCTTGTCCTGGAACCCGATTGCACCGGAAGGCGCGAAGATGTGAGCGCGGTTTACCGGGCGCGGGCCACCGTCAAAAACCGGGGCGGAGGCGCCGAGGATATGCACGCCGAATTCTTGCGCCAGGCGGGCGTGCAGGGCATTGGCTTCGGGCATGCGTTCGGACACGGCATGCAGCGATTGTTCAAGATCCCGGGCCGCATCGGCCCCCGCAAGCGTGGCCAGTTCCATCGCGCCATATTCGGGGAAGACCAAAAGGTCCGCGCCGTTTGTCGCTGCATCGGAGACCCATCGATGCAGCTTGTCTTCGTAGGCTGCCCAGCTATCAAAAAAATCGAGCGGGTATCCGGCGGTTGCAAGTCTCATGGATGTCTTCCTTGTCACAGGTCCCGGATCCAGAATTGCAGTGCCTTTTCTGTTTCCGCACCCTTGTCGATGTCTTTCCACTCAAACCCGGCCACGGCCCCTTTAAGCGGGGCATAGCCGCGCTTGCGCCAAAAACCATCGAGCGGCACGTAGCCTTCCGGTCGGAGGGGATGGCCATTTTCACGCAGAACAGCACAGAATGCAGCCTTGGAAAACCCCAGCGACCGCGCGTGTGCTTCGCGGTGATCAAAAAAGTCATGACCGAGTCCCATTCCCCGATACTCGGGAAGAAGGACAGACTCAGCGCAATAGAACACGTCGTTCAGCGAGATGTGGGTTTCTGCAAAGGCGGCTGCGAAATCGTCGGCATGGTCGCGCAGCGGGGTGCCTGTCGCAGCCCCGACAAGCCGATCGCCATCAAATGCGCCAACGATGATGGCCGAATCGCTTTCGACATAGGGCCTGAGATAGTCGCGCTCATAGGCAAGGTCGCCATCATAAAGATATGGGAAAGCGCGAAATACCTCGATACGCAAGCGCGCGACGTCGTCCAGCGCGTTCGCCAGCGCATCGCCGACCAGCTTGCGCACTTCCATCACGACACCTGCCTGATCCAGTCGTTGAGGTTGTAATAGGTTGTCACGCGCGTGATTTTGCCATCCTCAAGTGTAAAAAATCCACCTGCTGGCAGGACGTAGGACTGGCCATGTGCCTTTGGCAGAGACCCGTCTGTTTCAAGATAGGTGCCGTTGACGGTGAACTCGGCCGCAGCGCGCGTGCCATCTTCGCTGACCATGATTACCATGTCGGTCAGCGTCTCCTTGTAACAACGATTCATATGCGCGCAGAAATCGGCAAAGGCCGCCTTGCCATCGCGGCGCTGCCCTTCGTTCACGTCATGGACAAAGGCGTCAGACAGGCAATCCACCATGCCATTGATATCACCGGCGTTGAAGGCGTTGTAGTAGGCGCGAATCGTATCTGTGCTCATGTGGTTCCCCTCGTCGATCACACACGAATCCTAGCGGCGAGTCTGTGTGCCCGTTGGGTCGAAAGCGACCTGTTTCAGGTCGCGCGCGGATCGCCCCAACGCTCGACAAGGTGTCCGATGATCTCATCGCGGGATTTGCGATAGGCCTCCAGCCGGGTTTCGCGGTTTTCACCCATGCCGGAAGGGTCCGAGATCGGCCAGTATTCGAGGTCGAGGTGATAGAACCGGGTCAGGTCTCGGGCTTCGGCGCGGCTTGCCGGAGTGAGGGCTACGACGAGATCGAAGGACGAAAGCTGATCGCCCCATTTCTCCATCTCTTCAAAGCTGCGCGAGCGGTGGCGCGACAGTTCCACACCGATCTCTTCGCAGACCGAGATCGCAAATCCATCAATTTCCAGATCGTTGCGAATGCCGGCAGACTGAACATAGACGTCGGTGCCAAAGAACTTTTTCATGATTCCTTCGGCCATGGGAGAGCGCACTGCGTTATGGTCGCAGCAGAAGAGAACCGACTGAGGAAGTTCTTCGGCCACGCGCCTCAGCCTCCGAAATGCAGGACGCAGATCAGGGTGAAAAGGCGGCGCGCCGTGTCGATGTCGATGTCGGCCTTGCCTTCCAGTCGCTCCTGAAGAATGCGGGCCCCTTCGTTGTGAATGCCGCGTCGCGCCATGTCGATGGTTTCGATCTGGCTGGGCGGCAATGATTTCACTGCATCAAAGTAGCTTTCGCAAATGGCCCAATAGTCTTTGACGACCTGACGGAAGGGCGACAGGCTCAGGTGGAACTCAGCGGCCTTGTCGCCGTCTTCGGTGGCGACATCGAATACCAGCCGTTTTTCACGGATCGAAAGGTCCACCTTGTAGGGGCCGTCCGGTACCAAGCGATCGTCCCTCTTGGGAAGGGCAAATGTGTTCTCTTCCAACAGGTCAAACATGGCCACCTTGCGCTCCTGTTCGATCTCCGGCGTGGGAGGGGGCAGGTTGCGGTCGTCGATCTCGATCTGGCTGATATGGGACATGGGCCGTCTCTTGTTTAGCGTTGCGCATGAGTAGCGCAGAGTGGCGATCTGGGCAACGCCGCAAAGCCATGTCGGACAAAGGGGCAGCGAGGGCGTTACCCGAAAGCCCCTGTTGCGCAGATGCACGTCAATGTTAAGGATCGGGCAACCTGTTCTTCACAACCCAAGGAGCCCCGCATGTCGCACCTTATGAAAGCTGTTGAAATCACCAAACCCGGTGGCCCCGATGTGCTGCAGCTGACCGAACGCACCGTGCCGCAGCCCGGCGCTGGTGAGGTGTTGCTCAAGATTGCCTATGCGGGGGTGAACCGCCCGGATGCACTGCAGCGCGCGGGCATGTACGCGCCGCCGCCGAATGCGTCCGATCTTCCCGGATTGGAGGCGTCGGGGACCGTTGTCGCGGTTGGAGAAGGGGTGAGTGAATGGGCGGAGGGCGACGAAGTTTGCGCGCTCTTGCCTGGTGGGGGATATGCCGAATACGCGCTGACCCCGGCGGCGCATTGCCTGCCGATCCCGGATGGTATGGGATTGAAAGAAGCGGCCTGTTTGCCCGAAACGTTTTTCACGGTGTGGTCGAACGTGTTTCAGCGCGGCGGATTGCAGGCAGGCGAAGTGTTCCTTGTGCATGGTGGATCAAGTGGGATCGGCACGACGGCGATCCAGTTGGCCAGCGTTCTGGGGGCGCGGGTCTTCACAACGGCTGGCTCGGATGAAAAATGTCGTGCCTGCCTTGACCTTGGGGCGGAGCGGGCCATCAACTACCGCGCCGAGGATTTTGTCGAAGTGATACGGGTCGAGGGCGGTGCAAACCTGATCCTCGACATGGTGGGGGGCGACTATATTCCGCGCAATATCAAGTCATTGGCTGATGATGGCCGCCTTGTTCAGATCGCATTCCTGAGCGGTCCGAAGGTAGAGCTGAATTTTGCTCAAATCATGACGCGGCGTCTGACCATCACTGGGTCGACTCTACGCCCGCAGAGCGACCTGGCCAAGGCCAAGATTGCTGATGCGCTTCGGCAAAACGCCTGGCCGCTTCTGAACGCGGGTCGTGTTGCGCCGGTCATGGACAGTGAGTTCGCGCTGGCCGAAGCTGCCGCAGCCCATGCGCGGATGGAAACCAGTGGGCATATCGGGAAGATTGTCCTGAAGGTTGCCTGACGCGCCTAGCGGGTCATCTCATGCACGTAGCGCTGTTGGGCAATGGCCTCGTTCTTCTTGAATTTCTGGTGGTCTGACAGCGCCTGTTCGACATAGTCGAGATGCGCGGTCACGGCGGCGCGTGCGGCGTCGGCGTCGCGCGCCTGAAGGGCCGTGTTGATGGCGCGGTGTTGCTCAAGCAGGTCCGAACGCGTGGTGCGTTGCTTGAACATGATCGAACGGTTGTAGAATACGCCTTCGCGAAGGAGCTGATACATCGAGCGCATCATGTGCAGCATGATGACGTTGTGGCTGGCCTCGATAATGGCGAGGTGAAAGTCGGCGTCCAGCTGAGCCTCTTCGGACGGGTTGCGCTTGGTATGTGCGGCTTCCATCTTTTCAAAGACGGTCTGAATGACCTGCAGATCCGTGTCAGATGCCAAAGTCGCGGCGCGTTCCGCAGCCAGCCCCTCCATGTCCCGGCGGAACGAAATATAGTCGAACACGGCTTCGTCATGCGCGGCAAAAAGTTGCACGAGGGCCGCAGAAAAGGCGCTGCCCAGAACGTCGGCCACGAAAATGCCCGCACCGGCCTTTGAGGTCAGCAATCCTTTGTCCTGAAGTGTTGAAATTGCCTCGCGCAGCGACGGGCGCGAAACGCCCAGTCGCTCGCTCAATTCGCGCTCGGCAGGCAGGCGTTCTCCGGGGCGCAGGATGCCGCGCAGGATCAGGAGTTCGATCTGGCGGACGACGGAGGTGGAGAGTTTTTCGGGCTGGACCTTCTGGAAGGGCATTCTGAAACCTCGCAGGATTGGTCAAGTGAGTTGACCATGGGCGCGCGGAAAGGGCAAGGGGGCTTGGGGAACTTCACGAATTATGTCATGTAGGTCAATATTATTGACTTATAATGAGCCGGGCTTCTAGCTTGGACCTGACCAGACGGGGAGGAAGCGTCATGAGTCTCGAACAGGTTTTTGCCAGCCGCGCCAGCCAGATGAAGGCGTCCGAAATTCGCGAATTGCTCAAGCTTCTGGAACAACCCGGTATCTTGTCCTTTGCTGGCGGCATTCCGGACCCCAACCTGTTTCCGGCCGAGGCGTTTTCTGAGGCCTATGCCCGCGCGCTCTCGCCGGAGAACCAGGCGGTGGCGTTGCAGTATTCGGTGAGTGAAGGATACCTGCCGCTGCGCCGTTGGCTGGTGGGGCAGATGGAGCGCATGGGGGTGCCGTGTGACGTTGACAATATCCTGATCACGTCGGGCTCCCAGCAGGCGTTGGATTACTTGGGCAAGCTGTTCCTGAACGCAGGCGATACCGCTCTTGTCGAAGGGCCGACCTACATGGGTGCCTTGGGCGCGTTCCGGGCGTATGAGCCGCGCTTTGATCGGTTGAGCGTCAATGGAAACCGTCCCGCTCAAGATTATGCGGATGCCGCGCAAGCGGCTGGGGGAAAAGTGAAATTTTCCTATCTCACCCCTGATTTTGCAAATCCGACGGGGAAAACGATGGACCTGCGCGGACGAGAAAGCGTGCTGGACCTGACCGAGGCGCTGGACGTGGCGTTGATCGAGGATGCGGCATATCAGGCGCTGCGCTATGACGGGGATCCGGTGCCGCCGATCCTCGCCCTTGAGGTTGCGCGCAAAGGCGATCTTGAAGCGTGCCGAACCATCTATTGTGGGAGCTTTTCCAAGACCTTGACCCCCGGATTGCGGGTAGGTTGGGTGGTGGGTGCAAAGCCTGTGATCCGACAGTTGGTTTTGACCAAACAGGCCAGTGATCTGCATTCTCCGACGGTCAACCAGATCGTCGTGCACGAAGTCGCCGCCCGGATGTTCGAGAGCCATGTCGCCACCCTGCGCCAGAGCTATGGAGCGCGCCGGGATGGCATGCTTGCCGCCCTTGAAAAACACATGCCCGAAGGGGTGAAATGGACCCGTCCCGAGGGGGGAATGTTCGTCTGGATGACATTACCCAAGGGGTTGGACGGGGCCGAATTGTTGGCAGAGGCGTTGCGCAGTGAAAAGGTTGCCTTTGTGCCAGGCAGCGCGTTCTTTGCGGATGGATCGGGGGCAAATACACTGCGTTTGAACTTTTCCAGCCCGACATTGGAACAGATTGACGAAGGTATGCGGCGGCTGGGACGGGTGCTACGTGGGGCGCTGATCTGACCAATTCGGGCGTTTGGTAACACGTCGGTATCACGTCGGTAAGTGCACGTGAAAAGGGCGCCCGAAGGCGCCCCTCTCCTTCTTGCGGAGGAAAAAGCTCACTCTGCCGGGACAGCGGCACCCGGGGCGGGTTTGCCGAAATGCTGCCGGTTGAGGCGCAGCACCAGCACCACCATGGCAATCTGAAAGGCAATCGCGATGGCGGTAATCGACCAATAGGCAATCCCGAACTTGGCGATGATCCCGGCGCCGACCAGCCCCTTGTTCACAAAGAACTGGGTCATCACCGAAAGGGCTACACCGGGGCAGACCAGCGCATAGGAACCGGGCGAAGTTTTCGAGCCGAACACGAAGTCCGCGAAGTAGCCCTGGCGGCGCAGAACGAGCAGCCCGAGCAGCAGGAACAGAATCTGGATCGACAGAAGGCGTGCAAGGAAGATCATGGTTTCGGCGGCTGTGCCATGGACTTCGAAAGTCGCGTGCAGCCCATGGTTCTGGCGCAGGAACATGATGCCCAGAACGGTCAGGATCGGGACCACCACCATCAGGGTCGGGCCAGCCTCTTTGGCGGTTCCGTGATGCAGCATCGAGTTGAAGGCGGTGAAGATCGCCACCAGTGCGTAAACGATGGCGGCGGTGCCCATGAAGGTGGACAGGACCAGCGAAATGCCGACGGTGGTCTGTGCGGTGCTCATGGCAGCGGGGGCCGAGAGCCCGACGGCGACCATCGAAAGGGCAAAGGCCGGGAGCATCTGGGCAAAGCTATTATTGGCGGTGACGTCAAAGATGCCGCCCTGCGAGAGCACGCGCCCGAGAAAACTGGCGATCAGGCGGAATGCCAGGATGCCGATCAGGACAAATGCGACAAGCGCGGCGGGGAACAGGTATTCCACGATGCTCCAGAGGCCGGGCACGAACACAAGCCCCACGATGAACAGCGCGTTTACCGTCATCGCCATGGCCAGCGGCATCGCAAGAAGCGCGGATTCGGCGTTGGAGTTTACCAGTTTGAGATAGGCACCGGTTTCCTTGAAGGCAGACAGGGCGCGCAGATTCCAGATCAGGGATTTGACGTTCAGGACCGAGAAAACGGCAATGCCCAGCACGGCAATCACGATGGCGGCCTGCATTGGCAGGTCGCCTGTCTGAAACGCGACTGCGATATCCTCGAAGGTGGGAACGGGTTTGCCTGTGTGGGGCACCCAGAACATCAGGTACATGAAAAACGTGACAGACAGGCCGCCCGCGCCAAGCGAGGCGAGAAAGTAGAGCGGCGAGTAGCTGTCGGCAGGTCTTTGGGCCGTGGTGGTCATGACGACTCTCCCATTACATTCTAAACATGGAATGTATAATATATGCGAAAAATAGAATGTGAGTGTGACAAAGACGCACAGGGTAGGTGCGGAAGTTAAGGAGGCGTTAACCCCTGTTTGAGAGAGTATCGCTCATGCGATGGGTGTTATTGATGACTTGCCTGGTGGCTGTGGCCTGTAATGCGCCAACGCCCCATTTTCGAGGGGCGGAGGTAACGCGTGTCTCGGTGCAGGGCAGCACATTTGATATTCGCCATCGCGGGCGTCTTGCCGAAGCCATTCGCGTCAATTCGGAATATGCTCCGCGACTTGGTCCGATCGGGCGTCGCGCGGAAATTGCCATGGAGGCGGTGACGGGATGTGACGTGATAGAAATTCGCGGCGATGCGGCGCTGATCCTTGGGATCATGGATTGCGGCGATGGTGCGCGCACACCGCCCCTGGCGAGCTATGTGCCGCTTTATCAGGATTGCGAAGTGGTCGATATCTGGGTGCCGAGTGGCGGCAGTACGGGCTATCTCGAAGCGGAATGCTGATCCCTAGTCGAGCGCTTTTGTCATGAAGATCGAGGTGGAATTGGCTTCGTAGTCACCAAAGGGCCCGCATTCGACAAAGCCGTGCGCCTTGTAAAGCGAATGCGCCTGTTCCAGCTTGTCACCGGTTTCCAGCTTGAGCGCGCTGAGCCGCTGCGCGCGTGCCTCGGCATCAAGGCGCTGCATGAGTTTGTGCGCTATGCCCTTGCCGCGTGCAATGGGGTCCACGAACATGGATTTGATCTCTCCATACTCCCCCCGGTTTGCCAGCGCGGCGCAGCCAAGTGTCTTGTCGTCCTCTCGGGCGATAAAGAAACGGATATCGGGCGTGCACAGTTCATCGACCGAGAGGAAGTGGTTTTCCTCGGGGTTGAACAGGGATCGCATCAGGGCGTGGCTGGCCTGCAGGAGGGCCGTTGCCTGACGGTCACGCGGGTTGCCGGGAACAACACGAATGGCAGAAGCTTTCTTGATCACGGTGTTTCGATCTCCGTTGCGTTGTGCGAAGCCTTGTGTCGCATTCCCCGGCCCGTTAGTCCAGTTCTTGTGAAACGGGAGGCCTGCTCATTGGGTGATGTTGTCTATATCTGCGACACCTGCGCGGCGCCGGGTGAAACACCCGACGGGGCGGGGTTTGCGGCCGATTTGAGAATGGCAGCCCCGGTTGGGGTGGAAGTGCGCACGACGTCCTGTCTCAACATGTGCGACGCGCCGCTTGCATTGGCGTTGAGAGGGCCGGGCAAGGTGGCCTATCTGTTTTCCGGGGTGCGCCCGGGGGAAGATGTGGCGGACACGCTTGCCTTGCTCAAGCTCTATCGGGACGCGCCGGACGGGGTGATCCAGGACGCGCGCCCGGCGGGACGTTTGCGGTTTTGCCTTCAGGGGCGCGTGCCGCCGCTTTGACGCAAGGGGGCGTTGCCCCCGTCGCCCTGCGGGCGACTCCCCCAGGGTATTTCGGACCATTGAGAAGGGGCGCGGGGGCCTTATTTACGAAGCTTCTGGAAGGCGGGGCGGTTGCGGGCGTTTTTCAGGTAGGCCTTGAATTCGCCATTGTCGGTCGGAAACTTGGCCGACAGGGCCCAGCCGCCGCAATGGGTCAGGATGATGTCGGGGATCGTCATCATGTCGCCCATCAGGTAGGGGCCCTTGGCGCGCGCCATGATGTTCGCAACGTTGCGGCTGTATTCCCACATCAGCGAGGGTTTGACGTCGGAGACGCGCTTGTCTTCGGGCAGGACAAAGCTGTGGCGGGCGGCGGTCCACAGCACGGCGTCGATCTCGTCGAGAATCTGGTGGGTGAGGCTGTCCTGTTGGGCGCGTTCGACGGTGCCCGCCGGATAGGTGAGGGCGCCATGCTTGTCGGCGAGATAGGTCAGGATGGCGGTGGAGTCAGAGATGATCGCGTCGCCGTCTTTCAGGATCGGGATCTTGCCGGTGGGGTTCAGCGAGCGGACCCGTTCGGAGTGGGGCTTTTCAGGGGAAAACTCATAAGGTTGGCCGAGCTCCTCGAGCATCCACATGACACGAAAGGCGCGGCTGGCGATATTGCCGATGACTTCGTACATGGCGGTTTCCTCCTATCTGATGCCAGTGAGAGTGTCAGGCGGTAGGGGAAGAAGGCAAGTCACGAATGGCGGCCTGACGCAGGGTCATCGCCGCGCGTGGTCGCTTTGCGCAGGGTCGTGCGGTGGTGGCGCGCAGGATCATTTTCGCGGGACAGGGTGACAAGGCTTGTAGCCTTTGGCATAATTTCCGGCAAGGCGGAGAAACCGCAGGATCTGGCGTATATGGGCAGTTGCAGGGCTTTGGGGCGCGCGTGAAGAATTACTATTCAGACCTCGACAAGCGGGCGTTCTGGAAGTCCGGTGTCGTCGCACCGAGCCATTTGGCCGTGCCGGACATCTACCGAAAAAAATGGGAGATCGGTCCGGATCAGAAGATCGGGACGGCCGGGAGTTGTTTTGCGCAGCATATCGCACGGCATTTGACCCAAAACGGGTATAGGGTATTGGATGTGGAACCGGCGCCGAGGGGACTGCCCGAGGCGCAACATGCGGCGTTCGGGTACGGGATGTATTCGGCGCGCTATGGCAACCTGTATTCCGCGCGGCAATTGCGCCAGTTGGTCGAGGCAGCGTTCAGCGACGATCCGGGACCGTTCCTGATCTGGGAACGCGAGGGGCGGTTTTTTGATGCGTTCCGCCCGACTATCGAGCCAAACGGGTTTCTGTCGCGCGACGAAGTAATCGAGGCGCGAAGATACCATTTGCGCTGCGTGCGGCGGCTTTTCCTTGAGGTCGACGTCTTTGTTTTCACATTGGGACTGACTGAGGCGTGGGTGCACAAGGAAAGCGGGCAGGTGGTTCCTTTGGCACCGGGAATTGTTGCGGGGGAAGATCGGGCGCAGGACTATGAATTTGTCAATTTTTCCTATGGTGCGATTGAGGCTGACTTCAGAGCCGTCATGCAGATGCTGGACGATTTGCGCGGCCGGAAAAGGCCGTTGCGCTATCTGTTGACGGTGTCGCCTGTGCCATTGACCGCGACGGCCAGCGGGCAGCATGTTCTTGCGGCGGCGACTTATTCGAAATCCGTGCTACGCGCGGTGGCAGGGTGGCTTTGCGAGACCTGTAACAACGTCGATTACTTTCCCAGCTATGAGATCATCACCAACCCTGCCGCACGGGGGACGTTTTTCGAATCCAATCTGCGGTCGGTCATGACGGAAGGGGTCGAGGTTGTCATGAACGCCTTTTTCGCCGCCCATCCGCCCCGTTTGCGGAAGGAGGAGACGGGACCACGCCCAACCGAGGTTCCGGCCAATGAGGATGTGCAGTGTGACGAGCAGATGCTGGAGGCTTTTGGTCGGTGAAGCGGCTTTGTTTCCTCGGAAATTCGCATGTGGCGGCGGTTCGGGCGGCGTTGAATGACATGCGCGCGGAAGGTGGGCTTGAAGACGTGGAGGTCGACGTGTTCGGAAGCCAGCGCAATTCACTGCGCACGGCCACTGTCAGGAATGGGGTTGTTGGATCATCCAGTGCTTTTGTGCAGAAGAATTTCCGCTGGACGTCGGGCGGCATGTCAGAGGTTGAAATCGCACGGTATGACGAGATCGTCATTCTCGCCGGGATATCGGTTTTTTCATCGGCGCATTATCAGGCCGGGCCCGACCTGCCGACGATCAGCAGCGAGATGGCCGATGCCATCATAACGCACCACATGGAACAGGACTGGGCCATTGGCCTGGCGCGCCTGATTGCCGAAGTGAGCGGTTCGGTGCAGGTGTCCTTTGTGGGCAGCCCGTTGATTTCGGTCGACAGCCCGCGTGCCCAAAAGTTCCTGGCGCAATACCATGATCGGGATACGGGTGTCGGCGTGCGCGCTCGAAATCTGAGAACCATGATCGACCGAAGTGTTGTCGCGCGATCCGCCGGGAATTTCAGGATGAAAGCCCCGCCCGCCGACGCGCTGGAGGACAGCGGGTTTTTCACCCGGTCCGCGTATTGCAAGGGGTCGATGCTGTTTAAGCCGGAGGTGGATGCACAGCACCCGAGCAACGATTTCGTGCACATGAACGCCCAATATGGCCGATTGCTTTTGCAGGACGCGCTTGGCTAGGTCCGGCGGGTGCGGTCACCTGCGCGCCAACATGGCAAGCCGTAGGAACAGCCGTTCCACGAGCGCCATTTCGGGGGCGCGTTGTCCGGCAGAGCGGAGTTGCAGGTCGGTGTCGGTCAGGCCGGTGAGCGCCTGTTCGAGCTTGGCCGGGCCCCAGTTCGACGCCTGCCGTAACATGCGGTCGCGACGCGGGCCGAAGATGGGCGGGCGCATACGGGCAATGCCTGCCGCCGCGCCGCCGGGGTCGGAGGCTGCGGTATAGAGCGCACGGAAATGGCGGGTGGCAGAGATGATCAGTGCCACGGGGTTGACCCCCTGAGCCTCGAGTTTTCGCAACACGGGGCCGATTTCCTGGGGGCGGCCTTCGGCAACGATGTTGAGAATGTCGTCCAGCGCGGCCTCGGTCGAGACCGGGGCGCAGTCGATGACATCCTGCGAGGTCACGGGCAGATCGTCGTTCAGCTTGTAGAGCGAAAGCTTTTCAAGGGTTTGCCGGAAATCCCCCGGGTCCAGTTCGCGTGACAGGTTGGTCAGGTCGGTCATCGCGTCGTGGTCGATATTGTTCAGGCCAGAGCGTTTGAGTTCGGCCTCGATCTCTTCACGGCTGGGCGGATCGTTGTAGATGCCGACGGCATAGGCATTGGGATGCGTTTCGAACGCCTTGCGGATCTTGGAGCTGGCCTTGAGCTGCCCTGCGGTGACGATGATCTGGGCGTCACCCGGCGCCCAGTCTTCGAGCGCGGAGAGGATCGCGGAGGCCGCCACATCGGTAGCGTCTTCGACAAAGGCGACCCGGGGGCCGGGGAAAAAGCTGACTTCCTTGATGGCGTCATTGAGGCGTGCGGGGTCCTTGCGCAACTCGGCGCCGGGGATGCGGGTGAGGCGCATTTCCTCTTCGCCCGCTGGGCCGATCAGGGCAGCGATGACCTCTTGCCGCTTTAGGGCTGTGCGCATCGCGTCCGGCCCATAGATCAGGAGACCCGTGCGATCGGGATCGGGTTTGGCGAAATACCTCGCACTGTCGCGGGCAGACAGCTTCATAGTGGGTTCGAGGTGGCGTAGACCTGCAGATCGGTCACGATCCGATCGGCAAGGATGACCATGAGACGTTGATAGGCGTCTTTCTCGGCAGCGAGTTCGGACACGGTCGAGCCGGTGGTCGAATAGCTTGTGAACGTATCAACCTTGCCCGTGGTCATCACCTCGTTCGTGCCGATATCGCGCAGCGCATAGGTCACCTCGCCCACGACGTTGTAACGGGATGTGACCTGCGCCACCGTCTTGCCGACCGATTCCTGCCGGGTCTTGAGCGACAGGGTGAGGCCATAGGCTTCGCCCCCCGTCCCACGGCCCAGCCGGTCTTCGAGTTCGCGCACGAGCAGGTAGGACGCGTTATCGGTGGGTTCGTCCACCAAGACGTTCTGGTGCAGCCCGCGGGCGCCGCCGCCGGGGCCATAGACCGGCGTGAAGCCGCAGCCCCCGACAAGGGCAGCGGCAGAGAGCAGGAAGATTCGGCGGTTACAAGACGACATTCACGATCCGACCGGGGACAACGATGAGTTTCTTGGGCTGGGCCCCTTCCAGCCGGCTGGTGACAGCTTCGTGGGCGAGGACCAGTTTTTCAACCTCTTCCTTCGGCATGTCCTTGGGCACGCTGATTTCCGCGCGGCGCTTACCGTTGATCTGGATCGGCAAAGTGACGGTGGATTCAACAAGCATCGCCTCGTCCGCCTGCGGCCACGGCGCGTCGATCAACAGGCCCTCTCCGCCAAGCATGGCCCAGATTTCCTCGGAGAGGTGCGGAGTCATGGGGGACATGAGCTGTGCCAGAACCAGTGCGGCTTCGCGCTTGGCCGCCGCGCCCGCCTTGGTTTTGGCGAGCGTATTGGTGAAGGCATAAAGCTTGGCGATGGAGGCGTTGAAGCCGAAGCTTTCGATGCCAAGGGTCACGTCGCGGATCGCCTTGTGCATCTCGCGGAGCAGCTCCTCATCCGCCCCTTGCGGGCCGTCTTCGGCCGTTGCGACGTCGCTGGCGATGCGGTGCACGCGGGCGAGGTGTTTATAGGCCGCTTCCGCACCGGAGGCGGTCCATTCCACGTCGCGTTCCGGGGGCGAATCCGAAAGCACGAACCAGCGCGCGGTGTCGGCGCCATAGCTTTTGATGATCTCGACCGGATCGACCACGTTGTTCTTGGATTTCGACATCTTGGCCGAGGGGATGACCTCGATCTTCTCCCCGGTTTCCTTGACAAAAACGCCGCCGTCCCGTTCTTCGACTTCGGCCGGGTAGTGATAGATCGCGCGGCCGTTTTCGTCGGTGCGTTCGGCGTTCTTGAAGATCGCGTGTGTCACCATGCCTTGGGTAAAGAGCGCGTCAAACGGCTCTTTGGACTTCGCGGGCAGGTGGCCGCAGATATGCATCGCGCGGGCGAAGAAGCGCGAATAGAGCAGGTGCAGGATCGCGTGTTCAATGCCGCCGATATACTGGTCGACATTCATCCAGTACTCCGCGTCCTCCATCGAGGTCGGCGTTTCGGCGCGCGGCGCGGTGAAGCGTGCGAAATACCACGAGCTGTCCACAAAGGTGTCCATCGTGTCGGTTTCACGCTTGGCGGGCGCGCCGCAGGACGGGCAGGCGCAATCGCGCCATGTCGGGTGGCGGTCAAGCGGGTTGCCGGGTTTGTCGAACGACACGTCATCGGGCAGTTCGATCGGCAGGTTTTCTTTCTTCTCGGGCACCACGCCGCAGGCATCACAATGTACGACAGGAATCGGGCAGCCCCAGTAACGCTGGCGGCTAAGACCCCAGTCTCGCAGGCGGAACTTGGTCACACCCTTGCCCCAGCCGGCCTTTTCGGCAAAGTCGATGGTGACGTCGATCGCTTCTTGTCCGGTGGCCTCATCGAGACCGGCGAAGTGGTTGATCCATTTCACCTTTTGCTCTTTGGGCGGCACGAAGGCTTCATTCTCGACGGGTTTCGGATCATCGAGGTCGAAGAAGGTGTCGATCACCGGCAAGTCGTATTTGCGGCAGAAATCAAGGTCGCGCTGGTCATGCGCCGGGCAGGCAAAGATCGCGCCGGTGCCATAGTCCATCAGGATGAAGTTGGCGATCCAGACCGGGAGTTCCCAGTTCGGGTCAAGCGGGTGTTTCACCCGGATGCCGGTGTCATAGCCCAGTTTCTCGGCGGTTTCGATGGCTTCTTCGGTGGTGCCGCCCTTGCGGCACTCGGCGAGGAAACCGGCCAGTTCGGGATTGTCCGCTTCCAGCGCCTTGGAAATCGGGTGATCCGGCGAGATGCCTACGAAGGATGCGCCCATGAGCGTATCGGGGCGGGTGGTATAGACGGTGATCGGGTCGCCGCCATCGGTGCGGTCAAAGGAAAACTCCAGACCGCGGGATTTGCCGATCCAGTTCTCCTGCATCAGGCGCACCTTGGCGGGCCAGTTGTCGAGCGTGTCGAGCGCGTCGAGCAGTTCTTCGGAATAGTCCGAGATCTTGAAGAACCATTGGGTCAGCTCGCGGCGCTCGACCAGCGCGCCGGAGCGCCAGCCGCGTCCGCCTTCGACCTGTTCGTTGGCCAGAACGGTCATGTCGACCGGATCCCAGTTCACCACCGCGTTCTTGCGGTAGACGAGGTCATATTCAAGGAAATCGAGGAACAGCGCCTGTTGCTGGCCGTAATATTCCGGGTCACAGGTGGCAAACATGCGCGACCAGTCGAGCGAGAGGCCCAGCGGCTTCATCTGTTCGACCATGGTGTCGATGTTGGAATAGGTCCATTCCTTGGGGTGGCCGCCGATGGCCATGGCGGCGTTTTCGGCGGGCATGCCGAAAGCGTCGAACCCCATCGGATGCAGAACGTTATGCCCGGTCGAGATCTTGTAGCGCGCGATCACGTCGCCCATCGTGTAGTTGCGCACGTGGCCGATATGCAGCTTGCCCGAGGGGTAGGGGAACATCTCGAGCACGTAGTATTTCGGTTTGCTTTCGTCCCGGACGGCCTTGAAGGTTTGTGCTTTGGCCCAGGCTTCCTGCCATTTGGCTTCGATCTCTGCGGTGCTGTAGCGCGACATGGTCGGGTTCACCCTTTTGATTCTCGTGGTGCCGCTGGTCTCGCGGCGCGGTTCGCAAGCGGTGATATGCGTGCTTTTCCCTGTGGTCCAGTGCCGATGCTGTTGCAAATCGTAAATTGGGCGGGCTTTGTTGTGGGAAAAACTGCGATATACAGGTCGCAACCGCGACTATGTTGGGCACGTTTTTATGAAAATCCTTTTTATCCACCAGAATTTTCCCGGCCAGTTCAAACATCTGGCGCCAACACTTGCCGAAAAGGGGCACGAGGTCGTGTGCCTGACCTTGCGTGTAAAGGAGCCCTCTCTTTGGAAAGGGGTGCGGGTGCTTCCCTATTCGATCCAGCGCAAGCCATCGCAGGGGCTGCATCCGTGGCTTGTGGATTTCGAAACCAAGCTGCTGCGGGGTGAGTCCTGTTTTGTTGCGGCGCGCAAGCTGAAGGCCGAAGGGTTTGAGCCGGATGTCATCGTGGCGCATCCGGGCTGGGGTGAGTCGATGTTCCTGCGCGACCTGTGGCCCAACGCGCGGATCGGGCTGTATTTCGAGCTGTATTATTCCAACAACGACAACGATGTCGGCTTCGATTCGGAATTCTCCAAGTTCGATCAGCAGACCGACACGATCCGGCTGCGGCTGAAGAACCTCAACAACATGATGCATCAGCAGATCGCGGATCGGGGCATATGTCCGACCGAGTTCCAGGCGTCCAGCTTTCCCGAGGAGTATCGTGAGATCATCGACGTGATCCACGACGGGATCGACACGGACGTGGTGCGCCCCAACCCGGACGTGAGGTTTTCCTTGTCGGACGGAACGGTTCTTGATCGCGGCGACGAGGTGATCACCTTTGTCAATCGCAACCTTGAACCCTATCGCGGGTATCATGTTTTCATGCGGGCCCTGCCGGAGCTGCTCAAGGCGCGTCCCGATGCGCGGGTGTTGATCGTGGGTGGGGACGAGGTGAGCTATGGTGCCCGACCGCCCAAGGGACAGACGTGGAAGCAGATTTTCATCGACGAAGTGCGTGGGCGAATTCCGACGAAAGACTGGGAGCGGGTGCATTTTCTGGGACGCATTCCATATGATCAGTTCCTGCGCCTGCTGCAGATCAGCAGGGCGCATGTCTACCTGACGTATCCGTTTGTCCTGAGCTGGTCGCTCATCGAGGCCATGGCGGCGGGGGCGCCGATCGTAGCGAGCGACACGGCGCCTTTGAAAGAGGTGATCCGGCATGGCGAAACCGGCCGATTGTTCCCGTTTTTCGATGGCGCGCGGTTGGTTGAAGAGGTTTGCACTGTTCTGGATAGCGCGGAGATGCGCGAGGCGCTGGGACGAAACGCGCGGCGACTTGCGGTTGAAACCTATGATTTGCAGGGAGTCTGCCTTCCACGGCAGCTTGACTGGATCGACCGGCTTTTTGAAATGAGCCCCCGTCCGGTGCGGACCTGATTCAACGAAAAAGGGCCGCACCCTTAGAAGAGTACGGCCCGCGAAGCATTCGGAACGGATTGATCAGAGCCTGCCGTCTGCAATCCGCAGTTGGCGGGCACGGGTCAGGATGGCGTCTTCAACGGCACGCACCGTACCCGCATTAACCGAACCGCCACCGCGGGTCTGCATCGCGACGTTCAGGGAACGTGCATCAAGTGCTGGGTCACGGATATATACAGTGGCGCGATAAGCGCGCCCACCGCCCGGCGGCACGCCGTATCCGGTGGAGATCACACCGGAGAACGGATCAACACTTTCGATGGGCAGGAAGTCGAGAACTTCAAGCGATGCGGCCCAGAGGTATTTGTTGACCCGAACCGTGACATCAGAGTTGTCGTCCTTGAAAATATCCCAGATGGTCGAGCCGGTCTTGGTCCCAGTGATCTGCTGGTTTTCAATGGGGTTGCCGACGTCGTCACGTTCCAGATACCCCTCGGCGTCGCCCTGAATAACAACCGTCCTGCCGCCACAAGCGCCAATCGTCAGGAGCGCGACCATCGCGACCGTGATGCCGAAAATGCCGGATTTCTTCATCTTTCTGCCCCAAGCGTAGCTTTGCCTAACGTCCTAGCCAACAGGGGCTGGATGGGCAAGGGTTATAGTAGGCGCGCCCGGTTTTGGGCGGCCAGACAGCAGTTTGGGGTTGGTGGACGTGGGGCGGGCCGAAGAACTGTGACATGTCTGCACCATATCCGGCGACTTTGCCCCGAGGCATATGCCCGTACTTGCAAAGACCCCCCGAAAAGAGCGAGAGACTACGCATACCCAGTTTGGGATTCTCCGGCTGGGCGCATGAATTGGAAAACCGAGGGAAAAACTATGAAAAAAGTTCTCTTCGCAACGACTGCTCTCGTCGCCACCGCCGGTGTCGCCGCAGCAGACGTGACCTTCGGCGGCCTGGGCCGCTTTGGTGTCTACTACAACGAAAACGCAGCTACCGAAGTTACGCTGGAAAGCCGCTTCCGTCTGATCGTGACCGGCACCGCAGAGTCGGACAACGGCCTGTCGTTCGGCGCACAGATCCGCTACCAGTCGAACGAGCACCGTGACGGTTACGGCGCCCCCCAGGGTAACGCCGCGTTCAACACCCCGCGTTTCTGGGTTTCGACCAACGGCTTCACCGTGTCGGTTGGCCAGGTTCTGGGCGCACTCGAAAACATGCCCGGCATGTACACCGGCTCGATCGGTCTGACCGGCCTGAGCTACCGCAACGTTGTTTATAACTTCGGCGCAGACGCATACACCTCGGGTTCCACCGGTTCGCAGGGTGTTGACGTGATCTACTCGTCGGGCGCATGGGGCGTTCACCTGTCGCATTCGTGGGACGGTTCGGGTAACGCGGGTCGCGGCTTCGACCGCACCGCAGTCCACGGTTCGTACAGCACCGGTCAGTACACCTTTGCTGTTGGTTTCCAGGATTCGGACAACGCTGGTGACACCGAGTGGGCCGCAACCGCAACCGGCACCTGGGGCAACTTCACCGGTACCCTGGCATATGCTGACAACGACGGTAACGCCAAGTACGGCATCGCTGGCGACTACCAGGTTGGCGCAGCAACCTTCATCCGCGGTTACGTGAACCACGACGAAGGCCTCGGCGCTTCGGGTGACGAAAACTACGGCATCGGCTTCCAGCATCGTCTGGGCGGCGGCACCTTCCTCGAAGGTGGTGTTGCTTCGCTCGGCGGCGCAACCTCGACGACCGTTGCTGACCTGGGTCTGCGTTTCTCGTTCTAATCTGAACGACAAACCATCCAAAGAGAGGGCAGGTCTTTTGACCTGCCCTTTTCTTTTGCGCGCATTTGGTGTTCCTTGCCGGCAGATGACCCGCCGGGACAAGAAGGATCACGAAAGATGTCGCTGACAGAGATCACCGCACGTATTCACAAGGCCGAAGACGCGGCCGGACGCGAGATCGGCGCCACGAAGCTGATCGCGGTCAGCAAACGCCAGCCGGACGAGCGGGTGGAAGCGGTGTTGGCCGAAGGACATCGGCTTTTTGGCGAAAACCAGGTTCAGGAAGCGGCTGGCAAATGGCCAGATTTCCGCGCGCGCTTTGACGGGGTCGAAGTGCATCTGCTGGGGCCGTTGCAAACCAACAAGGCCCGTCAGGCGATGGGGTTGTTTGACGCCATTCATTCATTGGATCGACCAAAGCTTGCCAAGACGCTTGCCCGACTGGCGCAGGAGATCGGGCATTGCCCGGACCTTTTCATCCAGGTCAATACGGGCGAAGAGCCTCAGAAAGCCGGTGTGATGCCTGCCGAGGCGGACGGATTTGTGGCCGAGTGCCGTAGCCTCGACCTGCCGGTGGTCGGGCTGATGTGTATTCCGCCTGTGGAAGAAGAGCCTTCGCTGCATTTCGCGCTGTTGGCCAAGATCGCGGCGCGCAATGGTTTGACCGGTCTGAGCATGGGGATGAGCGGCGATTTCGAACGCGCGGTGGCGTTGGGCGCCACGCATGTGCGGGTCGGGTCGGCCATCTTCGGGGATCGCGCTTACTAAAGGCGTTGCCGCCGTCCTCAGAAAAGCCGGACCAATACTGCACTCAGGGGATGATCAGCCGGGTGCCGGGCGGAGCGTTGGCGGCAATCCAGCGTATGTGAGCACGCGAAAAGGCGAGGCATCCTTCGGTTGGATATCCGGGGCGGCGCCATTGGTGCAGGAAAATGGCCGAGCCGCGTCCGGGCGTAGCCTTGGGCCAGTTCCAGTCGGTCAGCATGATCAGATCATAAAGAGGATCAGCCCGCCGCAGGGTTTCATGGCTGGGGGTGTAGGGCGCGCGGACCTGTTGGTTATAGTCCGGGTCGGCGGGGTCGTCGGACCACAGATCACCCAAACGAATCGGGATGGCCCAGGGCGCTGGACAGGTCATCCGGTCAGGGCGATAGAGCAGGCCGGTGATACGGTGCGTACCGCGAGGTGTCGCACCATCCCCCTCGCGCTTGGTGGCTGATAGACCGCCGCGCCCGATAGTGCAGGGAAAAAGCTGCCCAATAAAGCGCAGACCGCGCGGGGTCAGAACAAGGTCTACAGGGGTCACAGCAGGTGGCCGGACTTGGCGGCCTTGGTGGCGAGATAGGTGCGGTTCTGAACGGTTTCGCCCACCTTGAGCGGCACGCGCTCGGCCACGGAGATTCCGGTTTTCTCCATCATCTCGATCTTGCGGGGGTTGTTGGTGAGCAGGCGGACCGAGGAAAACCCCATTTCCTTCAGTATCTTGGCGCCGATTCGGAAATCGCGTTCGTCGTCTTCGAAACCCAACCGGTGATTGGCTTCAACGGTGTCGAACCCCTGGTCCTGCAGCGAATACGCGCGCATCTTGTTGGCCAGCCCAATGCCGCGCCCTTCCTGGTTGAGGTAGAGCAGAACGCCCGTGCCCTCGGCCCCCATCTGGGCCAGCGCGCCGCGCAGTTGAGGGCCACAGTCGCATTTAAGCGAGCCCAGAACGTCGCCGGTGAAACAGGCCGAATGCAGGCGGGCGAGGACGGGTTTGTCACGGGGCGGACGGCCGATTTCGATGGCGTAGTGCTCTTCGCCGCCGTCTTCGGGCCGGAAGATGTGCAGGCGGCCCGCTTCGGCGGCCGCCATGGGAAGGCGGGCATGCACAACCGGGTGCAGGGGGCTGGTAGCTGCCAGATGCGGTGCGGCGAGGTCGGCGGGAATCACGGTGAGGCCATGCTCCAAGGCGAAACGGGCAGCATCGGCAAGGGGAAGGACCACGGCGGCGGGTAGGAGTTGCGCGGTTTTCACCAACTGCGTTGCGGCGCGGTGCAGGATGGCGGGGCCGTCACGATCGCTGGCCAAGGGGCCTTTCATCGGGCTGCGCAAGTCGTCATCCGGGTTGGCGATGGACAGCACCCAGGCGAGACCCGCATCGGAGGGCAGCAGGATTCGGGCGACATCGCCATCATAAGCGCGCGCCTTGAGCGTTTCGGCTCGGCGCGATGTCAGGACCAACACTGGCGTTCCGGGCAGGGCGCGCAGATCGCAGAGCCGGGCGTCGGTCAGGGTTTCAGCCGCCAGCACCAGAAGCGCCTGCCCGTCCCCCGTCAGCACGATGGGCACGCCCATGCGCAGATCTGCACGGGCGCGGGCGAGGCGTTCGATGATATCGGGCGAAAAGCTCATGGGAAGGTGATCTGTCCGGCGAAGAAAGGCGTAATGGATATAGCTGTGATGGCAGCAATATGAAACATTTACCAGTGCTCGTACACGAGGCCGTGAGCGAAATGCAGCAAATCTTGTCGTGGACGTGAAGCGGGTCCACATCGCGAGTGTACGCAAGAGAGGGCGAGGAGGTCACATGGCACAGCTCAAGAAAATCCTGTTGGTGGATGACGACGAGGACCTGCGCGAGGCATTGTCCGAGCAGTTGATCATGACCGAAGATTTCGACGTGTTCGAAGCAGGCAACGGTTCGGAGGCAATGAGCCGGGTCAAGGAAGGCCTGTATGACATGGTCATTCTCGATGTCGGGTTGCCGGATACGGACGGGAGGGAGCTTTGTCGGCTGATGCGCAAGCAGGGGGTGAAAAGCCCGATCCTCATGCTTACCGGGCATGACAGCGATGCCGATACGATCCTTGGCCTTGATTCCGGAGCGAACGACTATGTGACCAAGCCGTTCAAGTTTCCGGTACTTCTGGCGCGGATTCGGGCGCAGCTGCGTCAGCACGAGCAGAGCGAAGATGCCGTGTTCCAGCTTGGGCCGTACACGTTCAAACCGAGCATGAAGATGCTGATCACCGAAGACGAGCGCAAGATCAGGCTGACCGAGAAAGAAACCAATATTCTCAAGTTCTTGTACCGGTCGACAGATGGTGTCGTGGCGCGTGATGTGCTGTTGCACGAGGTCTGGGGATACAATGCGGGTGTGACGACACATACGCTTGAAACCCATATTTACAGGCTGCGTCAGAAGATCGAACCCGACCCTTCAAACGCCCGCCTGTTGATCACGGAGTCGGGGGGCTATCGGCTGGTGGCGTGACTCCTTTGCCGCAGTTTTCAACCTTTTGTTGATAAGCGCATGGCAGAATGAGCGAATTCTTGATATGTATCAAAGAAGCATATGAACGATACCTTATATCAAGTCTTTACGGATCCCGCGCATGTCCGGGTTATGACATGCACCTCCCTGTTGGACTGAGCCCGGATATGATCCGGGCTCTTTTTTGTTTTGGGCAGGTTTGTTCATGGGGCAGGGGGCGCAGCCGCCGTCGCAGCAAGCTGCGACTCCCCCGGAGTATTTCTGGCAAATTGAAAGCGGGACGTGGCGCATATGCGTTGGCAAGCCGTGATCGGGCGGGGTAGGGTGCGCCGATCACAGGCAACGGGAGCGCGGCATGAGCTTTTCACTGGCAACTTGGAATATCAATTCGGTGCGGTTGCGTGAGCCGATCGTCCTCAAGCTGTTGCAGGAAGAGGCGCCGGACGTTCTGTGCCTTCAGGAGTGCAAGAGCCCGGTGGACAAGATCCCGACCGAGGGGTTCGCCGCATTGGGGTATCACCATATGATCGCGCGCGGACAGAAGGGATATAACGGTGTAGCGATCCTGTCCAAGCTGCCGATCGAGGATGTCGGGGATAAGGATTTCGCGGGGCTGGGCCATGCCCGCCATGTCGCGGGGCGGCTGGAAAACGGGGTGACGATCCATAACTTCTATGTTCCGGCAGGGGGGGACAAGCCGGACCGGGAGGTGAATGAGAAATTCGGGCAAAAGCTCGACTATCTTACCGAGATGCGGGACTGGTTTCATGGAGACAGGCCGGAGAAGTCGATTTTGGTGGGGGATCTCAATATCGCGCCGCGCGAGGATGATGTCTGGAGCCACAAGCAGTTGCTGAAGGTCGTGAGCCATACGCCGATAGAGGTGGAGCACCTCGCGCAGACACAGGAGGCCGGCGGCTGGGTGGACATCACCCGGCAGGATATTCCAGAAGGGCTGCTGTACAGCTGGTGGAGTTATCGTGCGCGGGATTGGGATGCGGCGGACAAGGGGCGGCGTCTGGACCATGTGTGGGCGACGCCGGATATTTCGAACGCGGGCCATTCCAGCCGTATCCTGCGGGCGGCGCGGGGCTGGGAGAAGCCCAGCGATCACGCACCGGTCTTTGCCAGTTTTGATCTCTGATGCGCGGCGGCCCGCACAAGAAGCCGCTTTTTCGCAAGGTGAACACGCGCACGTTTCGTGTCCGGCACGGGTGTCCGCGACTGGAGGGCCGTGATGGCAACACCAAAAAAGCGCGCGTGAGCGAGGCCACGCAGCAGGGCATGCGGCAGGGGTTGCGGCACGGGCTGGACTATACGCCGCTTTACAAGTTCCTGCTTTCCAAGGTGGGCCAGCCCTGGGATGCAGTCTATTCCGAGGCGGTGGCGCGCCTGGAGGAGGATGCGGCCATCTGGCATCTGGTCGCGCGCTCGGAAGTTGAGCGGCGCGCGGTGGTGCGGTGCGGGGAGTCGAGTTTTTACAGCGGGCTTCATGTTGATGAGGCCGGGCGGCTGGCCAAGGTCGATCCCGGGTTGGACGCATCGTCGATGCGTCCAGATTGCGCCTGTTGCACGCATACCTTCAACGGGGAGCGCTTTGGTCTGCCATTCGAGGCGCCCTGATGGTGATCTGAGCGAAAAATCATGCAAAGGCACTTTGAAACCCCGTTGCAGGGGGTCATATAGGGGCCAACAGACATGAGGAATGACGAGATGCTTGAACTTGGACAAGGCACGGCGGCGCCTGCGGGCGATCTGATCAAGGATGTCAGCGAAGCGGAGTTCATGACCGACGTTGTGGATGCGTCGATGTCGGTGCCGGTGATCGTGGATTTCTGGGCCCCGTGGTGCGGGCCCTGCAAGACCTTGGGGCCAGCTTTGGAAGCCGCCGTGACGGCGGCGGGCGGGGCCGTAAAGATGGCCAAGGTCAATGTAGACGAGAACCAGATGATTGCCGGGCAGATGCGTGTCCAGTCGATCCCGACGGTTTATGCCTTTTGGCAGGGCCAGCCGATTGACGGTTTCCAGGGCGCGTTGCCGCCCAGCGAGATCGAAGCTTTCGTGACCAAGGTGGTGGAAGCATCCGGCGGGCAGGTGCCCGACAACGGGTTGGACGATGCGCTGGCCGCCGCCGAAGAGATGCTGGCCGAAGGTGATGCGCAATCAGCGGGTGAGACCTTTGCCGCGATCATCGAACAGGACCAGAGTGTCGTGGCCGCCTATGGCGGACTGGCGCGGGCCAATATCGCTATGGGGGCGCTGGATCAGGCGGAGGCGGTGCTGAATGGCACGCCTGCAGAATACTCCGGAGCGCCCGAGATCGAAGCCGCGCATGCGCAGCTTGAACTGGCGCGGCAGGCGGAAAATGCCGGGCCGGTGGCCGAGCTGCACGCCAGGGTCGAGGCCAACCCGGATGACCACGCGGCGCGGCTTGACCTTGCGCAGGCGTTGCATGCCGCCGGGCAGGTAGAAGAGGCCGTCGCAGAATTGCTCGAGCTGTTCCGGCGGGATCGCGAATGGAACGATGGGGCTGCCAAGGCACAGTTGTTCACCATTTTTGAGGCATTGAAGCCCAACGATCCGGTTGTGCTGAACGGGCGGCGCAAGCTGAGCTCGATGATCTTTGCCTGATCGGGCAATCCGGGCTAGGTTCGTGACATGATCAAAGCCGCAGACCTGCCCGATACACTGGCCGTGTTCCCCTTGCCCGGGGCGTTGCTCTTGCCCCGGGCACGGTTGCCGCTACACATTTTCGAACCCCGCTACCTCGCGATGTTCGACGATGCGCTGAAGTCGGGGGGGCGGCTCATTGGAATGGTGCAGCCCAACGAGGTCCCCGGCCGGGAAGACAATGGGTTGCACCGGATCGGTTGTGTCGGGCGGATCACGCAGTTTTCAGAGACCGAGGATCACAGGTATCTCATCACGCTGACCGGCGTGTCGCGGTTCCGGGTCCTGAGCGAGGTGGAGGGGTTCACCCCTTATCGGCGCTGCGAAGTGAGCTGGGACGGGTTTGCGCGCGATCTTGGGCCTGCGGAGCGCGATGCCGGGTTCGACCGGACCGGGTTCATGGCTTTGCTGCGGCGGTATTTCGAGACGCTGGAGCTGTCCACGGATTGGGAAACGCTCAAGGATGCCAGTGATGAGTTGCTGATCAACTCGTTGTCGATGCTTCTGGATTTCGAGGCCGAGGACAAGCAGGCGTTGCTGGAGGCGCCATCGTTGTCGACACGTCGCGAGACGTTGGTGACGTTGATAGAATTTGCGCTGCGGGGCGGCGCCGGAGAGGACTTGATGCAATGAGTGAACAAGGTGAATTTGACCGTCGTATGCTGGAGGCACTGATCTGCCCGCAGACGCGCACGACGCTGAAGTATGATGCTGCGGCGCAGGAGTTGATCTCCAAGGCGGCTGGGTTGGCCTTTCCGATCCGCAATGGCATTCCGGTCATGCTGATTGATGAGGCACGGGTACTGGACGGGTAGGCGGGGGCGCTGCCCCCATCGCAGCGAGGCTGCGATCCCCCCGGGGTATTTCTGGAAAAAGAAAGACTGGAAGCGCGCCTTGTGAAACAGGGCGCGCGTTTCATTAGCGCATCAGGTCGGGCAGATCGCCGGTCAGGCCGGCGGCTTCGCGGATGAAAGTGCGGCGCAAGCCGGGGACGGCGTTGACCAGACCCATGCCGATGTCACGCCCAGCGCGCAGGATTGGATTGTCGTTCGAAAACAGCTTGTTGGTGAGATCGGTGGCCATCACTAGGGCGGCAGTGTCAAAGCGGCGCCATTCCTGGTAGCGCTCGAGGACCAGGGTGGAAGCGATGTCTTCGCCGCGCTGTCGGGCCTCGGTCAGAACCTGGGCGAGGGCGGCCACATCGCGCAGCCCCGCGTTAAGTCCCTGCCCGGCAATCGGGTGCATGCCGTGGGCGGCATCACCCACAAGGGCGATATGATCGGCGACGAAGTGGTTGGCGACGCTTAGAGAGAGCGGATAGGTGAAGCGATTGCCTACCAGTTCGATTTTGCCAAGGAAATCGCCGAAACGGGGGCGCAACACCTGCATGTAGTCGTCATCCGAGAGTGCCTGGATACGGGTGGCGTTTTCATCGGTTTCCGACCAGACGATCGAGGACATGTTGCCGGGAAGCGGCAGGATGGCCAGCGGGCCCGGCGGCATGAAGAACTGATGCGCGATGCCGCCATGGGGTTTTTCATGCGCAATGGCACAGACCAGCGCGGTTTGGCCATAGCCCCAGCCGGTGCGCCGGATGCCAGCGCGTTTGGCGACACCGCTGCCGCGCCCGTCACACCCCACCATCAGGCGGGTGCGGTGGGTTTCGCCGGTGGAGAGCGACACGGTAACGCCCGAGGCATCCACATCCTGATTGATTACGCCTGTTTCAGAGAGGAGCGTGATGCGCGGCTGGTTCCGCATCGCGGTCAGGAAGGCACGGTAGAGGTAGCGATCTTCGAGCATGTAGCCCATTGGGCCTTCTTCGATCTCGGCGTGATCAAAATGCAGGAAGAAAGGCGAAGGCCCTTCTCCAGCGCGCCCGTCCGAGACTTTGATTTCGAGCAGGGGCTGGGCATTGTTCGCCACGTCGTCCCAAACGCCAATGGCGCTCAGAAGGCGCTGTGAAGCGAGCGCCAGGGCATAGCCGCGCCCGTCAAAATTGTCGCCTGCACGGTCCGGGGCGGGACGGGCATCGACCACGGTTACGTTGAAACCGGATTGGGCCAGGGCCAGCGCCAGGGCGGGGCCGTTCAGCCCTCCGCCGGCGATCAGAATGTCGCTGTTGTAAGTCATGGGGCCAATATGGGTGCTGCTTCGGGATTGTCCATGCGCATCTGCGTCGCTACCGTTATTTCCAACAAGATTGGGAGAGGGCAGACGATGTTTCACTGGCTGGGCATGAGTGCAGGGGACCTGGGGCGCGCAATCGGGGAAGGGGCAATCGATCCGGTGGCGCTGACTCAGGCGTTCCTGGGTGCGATCGACAGCCATGATCATCGGGATCGGATCTATTCGAAAGTGACCCATGAGCGTGCGCTGGCCGAGGCTGAGGCAGCCGCCGAGCGCGCGCGGGCGGGGATGCGCCTGTCGCTGCTGGATGGGGTGCCGATCAGCTGGAAGGACCTGTTTGACAGTGCCGGGGTCGAAACCGAGGCTGGGTCCGCGCTATTGAAGGATCGCGTTCCGGGGCAAGATGCCGAGGTGTTGCGCAATGCGACGGCGCAAGGCCTGGTGTGCCTTGGCAAGACCCACATGTCCGAGCTGGCCTTTTCCGGTCTCGGCCTCAACCCGGTGACGGCGACGCCGCCCTGCATCAATGATCCCAAGGCGGTGCCGGGGGGATCATCGTCGGGCGCGGCGGCGTCGGTGGCTTTTGGTCTGGCGGCGGCCGGGATCGGGTCGGACACGGGAGGGTCGGTGCGGATCCCGTCGGCGTGGAATGACCTTGTCGGGTTGAAAACCACCGCCGGGCGGGTGTCCAACGAAGGCGTTGTGCCCTTGTGCCGGAGTTTCGATACGGTAGGGCCCTTGTGCCGGACGGTGGAGGACGCCGCGCTCTTGCTGGCGGTTCTGGAAGGGGCGCGCGCGGCAGACTTGCGCGGGGCGGATCTGCGTGGTGTGCGGCTGGCGGTGCTGGAGACCGTGGCTCTGGAGGATGTACGCGAGGCGCCCCTGGCCGGATTCGAAAGTGCCGTTACACGGCTTCGGGACGGTGGGGCGGAGGTCCATGTGATCCGGGCGCCGGAGGTGGCGCGGGCGCTGGAACTGAGTGGGGTCCTGTTCACATCAGAAGCCTATGGTGAGTGGCGCGAGGATATCGAGGCCGCGCCGGATCTGATGTTCGACCAGATCCTTGAGCGGTTCCGCGCCGGGGCGCAGTTTTCCGGGCCGGATTTCGTGGCCGCCTGGAACCTGCTCAGGGATTTGCGGCGCCGGTGGAATGCGCGAGTGGCCGGTTTTGATGCGGTGCTTTTGCCGACGTCACCGATTCTGCCGCCCGATGCGCAGAGGTTGATGCAGGACGAGGACTATTACGTGACAGAGAACCTGCTGGCGTTGCGCAACACAAGGATCGGCAACCTGATGGGCAGTTGCGGGGTCAGCCTGCCGACCGGACTGCCGAGCTGTGGATTGATGATGCTGGGGAGACCCATGCAGGAAGAACGTCTCTTGCGGGTCGCGGCTGCGGCAGAGGCCGCGCTGGGGTAGGGGGCGCTGCCCCCGTTGCCGTGCACGGCGACTCCCCCGGGGTGTATGGAACCATTGAGAAACAGGGTACGACGTGGTCGTGGTGGCGCAGAGGCCACAAGACGCGGATTCGCGGGCATTTTTCTGGACGAGCGGAGCGGGTTTCGGTAACTTGGGTGCAAACGGGGCGAAATGATCCCGAAGCTGAGGCAGTTGAAGAATGGTGTTCCCCGAGCGGTTTTCGAACCTACCGGCCTATGCGTTTCCGCGCTTGCGGGCGCTTTTGGACCATCTGGACCCGGGCGGTCCGGTGGTGCACATGACGATTGGCGAACCCAAGCATGCTTTTCCCGCATGGGTCACCGATGTGATTTCCGAACATGCCGAAGGGTTCAATCAATATCCTCCCAATGACGGCACACCGGAGTTGCAGCAGGCGATTTCGGATTGGATCGCGCGGCGCTATGGCGTTGCCGTGGACCCGGCAACGCAGGTGATGGCGCTCAATGGCACGCGCGAAGGGCTATACAATGCCGCCATGGCGCTTTGTCCTGAAGAGAAGGACGGGCAGGCGCCTGTCATTCTCACGCCGAACCCGTTCTACCAGGTCTATGCCGTGGCGGCGATCTCGGTCGGGGCGGAGCCCGTTTATGTCGCAGCGCGGGTGGAAAACGGGTTCCTGCCGGACTATGGCGCCTTGCCCGAAGACGTGCTGCGGCGCACGGCAATTGCCTATCTTTGTTCGCCCGCCAACCCGCAGGGCGCGGTGGCGGATCGCGCCTATTGGGAAGCACTGATCACGCTGGCCGAGCGGTATGATTTCCGCATTTTCGCGGATGAATGTTATTCAGAGATTTACCGGGGCGAGGCACCGGTGGGCGCGTTGCAGGTTGCTGCGGAGATGGAAGTCGATCCTGAGCGGGTGGTGATTTTCCATTCGCTTTCCAAGCGGTCGAACTTGCCGGGGCTGCGGTCGGGTTTTGTTGCGGGCGGGCCGGAGAGCCTCAAACGGATCAAGCAGCTGCGGGCCTATTCCGGGGCACCCTTGCCATTGCCGTTGCAGCGCGCGGCGGAAAAGGTTTGGGCGGATGAGGCGCATGTCGAGGAAAACCGCCGGCTGTATGCCGAGAAGTTTGACCTGGCGGATGAGATTTTCACGGATGTGCCGGGCTATGTCAGCCCGCGGGCCGGGTTTTTCCTGTGGCTGCCGGTGGAAGATGGCGAGGCAGCAGCGGTGAAGGCGTGGACGGAAACAGGGGTCCGGGTGTTGCCCGGTGCCTATCTGAGCCGGGAAGTAAACGGGGAAAACCCCGGTAAAGGGTATGTTCGGGTCGCGCTGGTGGCCCCAAAGACCGAGGTGGCAGATGCGCTGAAAAAGCTGCGCGCCTGTCTCTACGGATAAGAAGGACGAGGGATCGAGATGGCATTTCAGGCACGAGGGCGGGACCCGCTGTTGGACAGCAACATGCAGGCAGCAATCGAGAAACGCGGCAAGGAGCTGATCGGGATCGTGCTGATCGGGCTGGCCTTGATGTCGGCTGCGATGATCGCCTCGTACACGCCCAACGATCCGAGCTGGATTTCCGTCACGGATGCACCGGTGCAGAACTGGATGGGGCGGATTGGCGCGTCGATTGCCGCGCCACTGTTCATGATCATTGGCTGGAGCAGCTGGGGATTGGCCTTTGTGCTGGGCGCATGGGGCTTGCGGTTCGCGATGCATTGGGGCGAGGAACGGGCAATCAACCGCGTGATCCTGGCGCCGATCATGCTTGCTCTGGGCGCGGTCTATGCCTCGACCCTGACACCGGGCGAAACCTGGACGAACAGTTTCGGGCTAGGGGGCATGTTCGGCGACACCGTTACGGGCGCACTGTTGACCATTCTTCCGGTGAGCGCGTCGACCGGGGTCAAGCTTTTGTCGCTGGTCATGGGGCTGGCGTTCGTGGCGATGAGCCTGTTTGTCTTGGGATTCACCCGTGAAGAACTCCAGCGCCTCGCGCGGATGGCGATTGTCGGGATTGTGCTGGCCTATGCCGGGTTGATGACTGTGATCGGGCGTGGGGCCAACGGGGCTTTTGCCGCCGCAAAGACTGTAAAGGCTCGTCGGCAGGAACGGCGTAGTGAAGCCGAGGCCAGGGTGCAGGCTGCCGCCGAGGCTGGCTGGCAGGACGCGGCCGTGATCGAGGAAGACATGGCCGAACCGATGGACGTCGCGCCTGCGCCAAAACCGCGGCTGCGGATGCCGTCCCTGATCAAACGGGCCGAGCCAGCGCCCGAGCCAATGCCGGAGCCGGAACTGGTCGAGAACATCTTTGTCGACGAGATTGACGATGCGCCGGGTGAAGACCGCATCAAGGCCAAGATTGCCGATGTGGTGCGCAGCCGTGCGCGCCGGGGGGCGCCGGTTGCGCCGCCCGACCTGCATCCGGACAAACCCCTGACGCGTGGCCGGGGGCGTGGCCCGGATCCGTTGGTTCTTGAGGAACAGCCACACCCCGAGCATGCGCATGTTGAACTGCGACCGGAACCGCCGCTGACGGCATCCGTGCCTCTGAGGGCGGAGCCACCGCTTTCTGCACCTGTGCAGGATGCGCCGTTGGCGATGGATGTGGACGAAGAAGCGCTTCCCCTGCAAAGCCCGGCCCCAGCGGCAGCGGCCTATCAGCCGATCCCCGCGGCAGAGCCCAAGAAGGTTGTTCAGCCGCGCACCCGCAAAACGGTGCAACCGTCGAGCCGGGCCAAGGCCGAGGCCCAGCCGTCGCTGGCGTTTGAGGAAAACCAGGTGGAATACGAGCTTCCGCCGCTGAGCCTGTTGTCCAACCCGATGGACATTCAGCGCCATCACCTGAGCGACGAGGCGCTGGAAGAAAATGCGCGGATGCTGGAAACCGTGCTGGATGACTATGGCGTCAAGGGCGAGATCGTCAGCGTCCGCCCCGGCCCTGTCGTGACCATGTATGAACTGGAGCCTGCTCCGGGGCTCAAGGCGAGCCGCGTGATTGGCTTGGCCGATGACATCGCGCGTTCGATGTCAGCCCTGTCTGCCCGTGTGTCGACCGTGCCGGGCCGGAGCGTGATCGGGATCGAACTTCCCAATGAAAACCGCGAGATGGTGGGCTTCCGCGAAATTCTGTCGAGCCGGGATTATGGCGATGGCAATCAGAAGCTGCCGCTGGCGCTGGGCAAGGATATTGGTGGCGACCCAATCGTGGCGAACCTTGCCAAGATGCCCCACCTCCTGATCGCGGGGACCACCGGGTCCGGTAAATCAGTGGCGATCAACACCATGATCCTGTCGCTGCTTTACAAGCTGACTCCGGAAGAGTGCCGGTTGATCATGATCGACCCCAAGATGCTCGAACTGAGCGTCTATGACGGTATTCCGCACCTTCTTTCGCCGGTTGTGACCGACCCAAAAAAGGCGGTTGTTGCGCTCAAATGGACCGTGGGCGAGATGGAAGAGCGTTATCGCAAGATGTCCAAGATGGGCGTGCGTAACATCGACGGCTATAACAGTCGCGTGGCGGATGCGCTGGCCAAGGGCGAGATGTTCAGCCGCACGGTGCAGACCGGGTTTGACGACGAGACGGGCGAACCCGTGTTCGAGACCGAAGAGCTGATGCCCGAGAAGATGCCCTATATCGTGGTGGTCGTTGACGAGATGGCCGACCTGATGATGGTGGCGGGCAAAGAGATCGAAGCCTGTATCCAGCGCCTTGCACAGATGGCGCGGGCCAGCGGCATCCATATCATCATGGCAACGCAGCGCCCGTCGGTGGACGTGATCACCGGCACGATCAAGGCCAACTTCCCGACGCGGATTTCGTTCCAGGTGACGTCGAAAGTGGACAGCCGCACGATCCTTGGCGAGATGGGCGCCGAGCAGCTTTTGGGCATGGGCGACATGCTTTACATGGCTGGTGGCGCCAAGATCACCCGCTGCCACGGCCCGTTCGTGAGCGATGAAGAGGTTGAGGAAATCGTCAACCATCTCAAGAGCTTTGGCCCGCCCAAATACATGAGCGGTGTTGTCGAAGGGCCGGATGAAGAAAAGGCCGATGATATCGACGCGGTTCTGGGCCTATCGACCGGCGGCAATACCAATGGCGAAGACGCGCTTTATGACGCGGCGGTAGCCATCGTGATCAAGGATCGCAAGTGTTCGACATCTTACATCCAGCGCAAGCTTGCCATCGGCTATAACAAGGCCGCGCGGCTTGTTGAGCAGATGGAAGACGAGGGGCTGGTCAGCCCGGCCAACCATGTGGGCAAGCGCGAGATTCTTGTGCCTGAGCAATAATTTGCGCGCGCGATTTCGTGATGAACCGCCGGGGCTGAAATCCCGGCGGTTTGTGTTTAGATGGGACTCATGATGATGAAACGACTTCTTCTGGCGCCGGCCCTCTTGGTGGCCACGGCATTCCCTGCGATGGCTGAAAAGCTGTCGCTGGACGCGCTTTCGACCTATCTCAACGGCATGAAAACCGTGAAATCCGAATTCACCCAGATTTCAGATGATGGCTCGGTGCAGACGGGCAACCTTTATATCAAGCGTCCGGGGCGGATGCGGTTCGAATACAACCCGCCGGAAAAGGCGCTTGTTCTGACCAGCGGCAACACGGTGGCAATCTTTGACGGGCGGTCGAACCAGCCGCCCGAGACCTATCCGCTTCAGCGCACGCCACTGTCGATCATTTTGGCAAAGAATGTCGATCTCAAACGCGCGAACATGGTTGTCGGCCACGACTATGATGGCACGGCGACCATCGTCACCGCGCAAGACCCCGAGCACCCGGAATATGGCAATATCCAGCTGAAATTCACCGCTGATCCGGTGGAGCTGCGGCAATGGATCATCAATGACGGCAATGGCAGCCGGACAACCGTGATCCTTGGAGAGACCGAACGGGACCTTGCCCTGCAGAACTCGATCTTCAATATCGAGCTTTTGCTCAAGCGGAACAACTGAGGATCAACGCGCCTTAGCGAAGGCGCGTGCATTTCTCGAGCTGGTGGCGATACCGGCGTGAACGGTCGTCGACCTGATCCGCTACGCGGAGAAGCCAGGACTTGTTCTTGTAGGTGCCGCGATTATAGCCGGTGTGCCCTTCGTGATAGGCCAGATATTGACCCCGCGCGTCCGACAAGGCGACGCCGTTGCGCTCTTTGGTCTGGTTCATGTACCAGCCCATGAAATCGGTTGCATCACGGATATTGGTGCGCTTGGCACTGCGGTTACCCGTGCTTTGGCGGTAATGATCCCAAGTGGCATCCAGCGCCTGTGCGTAGCCATAGGCGCTGCTTTGGCGGCCCATCGGCAGCACGCCCAGAACGTATTTGTTGGGCGTACGCGCATTTGAGACGAATTTGCTCTCCTGGTAGAGGATGGCCATCTGCACGTTGATCGGCACGCCCCATTTGCGTTGCGTTGCCTTGAAGGCGCGTTTGAAATGCTTGCGTTCCTGAAGGATGGAACACGCGTTTTCCATATTGCGCGGTGGCGTCTTGTCGCCGCCGCCACAGGAGGCAACGAGCACAAGAATGACCAGGGCGCGAAGAAGTCTGCTCATCTGCCTCTCGCTATGTCTTGTTTTTTCTTTGCAGTTTAGAGGATTTTGCCCGGAAGGGGAAATCACAATTGCCCCGGGGATTTGACCTCAGACAAGCAGGCCCAGCAATAGCGGCAGGCCAATGACCGAGGTCAGGGTCGAGACCACGACGAAACCGGCCACCGCCTCGCTGTCGGCCTCGTATTTTTCGGCCAGAAGATAGGCGGTCACGGCAACCGGGGTGGCCAGTTGCAGGACGAGCACGCCAAAGCTTGTCCCGGTCAGGCCAAAGAGGCGGGCCACGCCCCAGCCAACGGCCGCACAAAGCACAAGCTTGACCAGCGACAGCCAGACCGCCGTCACCACGCGCCCCGGCGTGAGGCGGGCAACGGCCACGCCAAGGGTGATCAGCATCAGCGGGATTGCCATCTGTCCGATCAGGTCAAGCGTGTTGGTGAGAAAGCGCGGCGTTTCCCAGTCCTGCCAGAGAAACAACGCCCCGAGAATTGTTGCCCAGATCATCGGTTCCTTCATCATCTTGCCGAACGAACCGCGTCCGGCCACGAGCCAGATACCAATGGTGAAAGACAGGATTGCCGAAAGCGCCAGCATCACGACGGCTTTTTCCAGCCCCGGCTGACCGAATGCAAAAAGCGCCAAAGGGATGCCAAGATTGCCCGTATTTCCGAAAATGAAGGGGGCCAGATAGGTGCGGAGATTCAGCTTTGCCACAACCAGAAGGGACAATCCGAGCGCGCCAATCGCGGCATAGCCGACAGTGCCGGCGAGCGTCAGCGTGACGAGCGAAGCCAGATCCGCCTCGGTTTTCATCAGCGCCGTGAAGATCAGGCAGGGCACGGCCACGGTCATTGCCAGCCGTGTAACAAATTGAATTCTATACTCGAATCCCGCCTTGACCCACAGGAAGCCAAGCCCCGCCAAGAGAAAGACAGGCGCGACGATTTCAAGAACTGTCAAGATAAGGTTCACAGACTGTTTCCCGTGAAAATGTGGCAAAAATTGGACAAAACCCCCTTGAAGGGTCTACCTTTGGGGGGTAGGGGCTGCAAGCAATGTTGAGAACACGCGCAAAATATCATCTGGGTCAGGTCGTCCGTCACCGCAAGCATCCGTTCCGAGGTGTGGTGTTTGACGTCGATCCAGAGTTCGCGAATACCCAAGAGTGGTATGAAGCCATTCCCGAAGACAGCCGGCCGTCGAAAGAGCAACCGTTCTATCACCTTCTGGCGGAGAATGATCAGAGCTATTACGTGGCATATGTCTCCGAACAGAACCTTGTCGCGGATTACTCGGGGGAGCCGGTCAGCCACCCGGATCTCGACGAGATGTTCGGACCGTTCGAAGACGGCACCTACCCGCTTCATTTCCATTTGAACTGACGGAAAAGGCACGTCGGGACGCGCCTTTTGCCTGCTTAGTACCCGATTGCGCAACCGTCCTTGCGGGGATCGGATGCGCCTTCAAGCACCCCGTTCTCGTGAATGCGAATGGCCTGTGCGCCGCCGATGGGAGCGTCCGGGACCTCGATGTCATGCCCCATATCGGCCAGCGTTTGCTGCACCTTGCCCGAATATCCGCGTTCGACCTTGAGCCTGCCGCCATCGGCAAAACTGCGCGGGGCGTCGATGGCGCTTTGCGGTTCCATGCCGAAATCGGCCATGTTCGAAAGAAAACGGGCATGGCCGTTGGGCTGGTATTGCCCCCCCATCACGCCAAAGGGCATCTCGACACGGCCATCACGGCGCAGCATGCCCGGAATGATCGTGTGCATCGGGCGTTTGCCGCCCTTGAGTTCGTTCGGATGCCCCTCTTGCAGGGTGAAACCCGCGCCGCGGTTCTGGAACAGGATACCGAATTTCTCGGAGGCGATGCCGGACCCGAGACCGTGAAAAATCGAATAGATGAGCGACACGGCCATGCGATCCTTGTCGACCACGGTGATATAGACGGTGTCCTTGTGCACCGCCTCTCCGAGCGTGGCGGGGGCGGTCATGGCCTTATTTGGATCAATAAGTGCGGCCAGTTTCGCGGCGGTGTCGGATGACAGCATGTGATCGAGCCGCGCGGTATGATCCGGGTCGGCGATGAAGCGATTGCGCGCGTCATAGGCCAGCTTGGCGGCCTCGGCTTCGATGTGGACCCGCTCGGCACCAAACGGATCCATGCCGGCAATGTCGAAGTGCTTGAGGATGTTGAGCAACAGGATCGCGGTCGCGCCTTGCCCGTTGGGCGGATGCTCGACCAGTTCGGAGTCCTTGTAAGTCCCTGAAACAGGAGCGGTTTCCATGCCGGAAACGGCGGAAAAATCAGCCATTGTGTGCACACCGCCAACGGCGTTCAGCGAGGTCACCATGTCTTCGGCAATCTCGCCCGAGTAGAAAGCATCACGCCCATCGCGGGCGATACGGCGCAGCACCTCGGCCTGGCCGGGCGCGCGGAAGATCGACCCAAGCGCCGGCGCGGCATCGTCGTGCAGAAAGTGCCGACGGGCCGCGCCCTGAAGCACCTTGGCCTCGCGGGCGAGGTCAAAGGCGACACGATGCGCAATCGGCACCCCGGCTTCGGCATAATGGATCGCCGGGGCAAGGCTGACGTCGAGGCCCAGTTTGCCGAACCGTTCGGACAGGGTGCAGAACATGTCGATAGCGCCGGGCAACGTGATGGCATCCACAGAATGCAGCGGAATGGTTGCCAAACCCTTATTGCGCAGGTCGGCCGCGTCCGCGGCGGCCGGTGCGGTGCCCGATCCGTTGAAGGCCAGTACATCGTCGCTGCCCGCCGGGGAGATCAGTGCAAAACAATCGCCGCCGATCCCGGTGGATTGCGGCTCGCACAAGCCCAGCAGCACCGCGCCGGCAATGGCGGCATCCATTGCCGTGCCGCCGCGCTTGAGAATGTCGACGGCGGCTTCGGCCGCAATCGGATGGGACGTGGCGCAGATGCCATTCATGGCCATCACCGCCGAACGCCCCGGACGTTGCAAATCTCTCATCGTTGTTTTCCCCTTGCTCGCCACGCGAGACTAGGCGCGCGCACACGGGATGCCAAGGCTCAGCAATCGACCCGCAAGGACAACGTGTTCCAGCCGTTGTTACGGTGGTAATGAATGTCATGCGCAAGCATGCGAACCAAGGACCAGCCAAACCCCCCTTCGGGCAGGTCCGCCATGGCAATGCTGACATCCGGCGCGATGCCCGAGGGCAGGTTGTTGTCCGGCATGGGCGCACCGTTGTCGCGCACCAATACGTTCCAGCAGTTTTCACCAAGGTCGCAGGTCAACGCGATCCGCCCATCCTTGCGCCCCGCGAGTGCATGTTCGACCACGTTGTTGAGCACCTCTCCCAAGACAATTTCAAGGGTTCCGACGTCAATATGGGCGAAGCGCGGCAGCGAGAGCTTGCTTCGCAGCCGGACCAGGGCCGCGCGCACCTCCTGCGGGGTGCCTTCCAGTTCGATATGGATGGGCGAAGGAGAATTGGTCACGCTGCAGCGCGCTCCTTTTCTGGGACCATGCCGGGTTACTGGGAAAGCGCCTCGCCCACCGTCCCGTGGATACGGAACACCGTGTCCATGCGAGTGAGGCGAAACACCTTGTCGACGTTTTCGTTGAGACAGGACAGATCCATCCGGTGGTTTGTGCCAAGCTGCTTCATGGCGGCGACAATCGCGCCAAGCCCGCTTGAGTCGATGAAATCCACCTGTTCGAGATTAAGCACGACGCGGCCCGTGACCGCGTCGGTTTCTTCCCGCATGCGATCCTTGAACTGGATCGCCACCGAGGCGTCGATACGGGATTCATTGACCGTGACCACGAGTATGTCGCCCTCAACCGCGCTGGACAAATCCATGCCTGCCGTTCCTTCCTTGCAGAGTTTGGCCAAGCATAGGCGCGATTCCTTACCAATCCGTGAGCAGGGTGCGACTTGCGCTTTGCCGCGCAACGCGCAATCTGCTTGCAACACCCCTGCAACAGTTGCGGGGCAGGAATGGGCCAGCGATACAAATCCGAGGAGAATTGGCATGAAAAACGTGGTGATTGCAGGGGCAGCCCGCACGCCGATGGGCGGCTTTCAGGGGGTATTTGACGGCATCGAGGCGGCGGAACTGGGCGGCGCGGCGATTCGCGCGGCGCTGGAAAACGCAGGCGCCAAGACGGTGGACGAGGTTCTGATGGGCTGCGTTCTGCCCGCCGGACAGGGCCAGGCCCCCGCGCGCCAGGCCGGGTTCAAGGGCGGCCTGGGCGAAGAGGTGCCCGCCACCACGCTCAACAAGATGTGCGGATCGGGTATGAAAGCGGCGATGATGGCGTTTGACGCGGTCGCTTTGGGCGATCGCGAGGTCATGATCGCAGGCGGCATGGAGAGCATGACCAACGCCCCTTACATCCTGCCGAAAATGCGCGGCGGGGCCCGGATCGGGCATCAGCAGGTACAGGATCACATGTTCCTCGACGGGCTCGAAGATGCCTATGACAAGGGGCGCTTGATGGGCACCTTCGCCGAGGATTGCGCCGAAAGCTTCCAGTTCACCCGTGAGGCACAGGATGAATACGCGCTGAAATCCCTGTCCAACGCGCTCGAAGCCCAGAAATCCGGGGCTTTCGAAGGCGAGATCGCACCGGTGACGCTCAAGACCCGCAAGGGCGATGTCGAGGTGTCCGAGGACGAACAGCCGGGCAATGCGCGCCCCGAAAAGATCCCGCATCTCAAGCCCGCCTTCCGCAAGGATGGCACGGTCACACCGGCCAATTCCTCGTCGATCTCGGACGGGGCCGCGGCGCTGGTGATTGCCTCGGAGGAGGCCGCTGAAGCGCAAGGGCTGCAGGTGCGTGCGCGTATCGTGGGTCATGCCAGCCACGCCCAGGCGCCGGGCCTGTTCACCACCGCGCCGGTGCCGGCGGCACAGAAATTGCTGGAGAAAATCGGCTGGTCCAAGGACGATGTCGACCTCTGGGAAGTGAACGAAGCCTTTGCCGTGGTGCCGATGGCGTTCATGCATGAAATGGGGTTGAGCCGCGATGTGGTCAACGTCAATGGCGGTGCCTGCGCGCTGGGCCACCCGATCGGCGCGTCGGGCGCGCGGATCATCGTTACCCTTTTGAATGCATTGGAAAAACGCGGCCTGAAACGCGGCGTCGCGGCGATCTGCATCGGTGGCGGCGAAGGCACGGCCATCGCGATTGAGCGGGTCTGATCTTTCTTTTTCCAAAAATACCCCTCGGGGGGAGCGTTTCAAAACCTGTTTTGAAACCGGGGGGCAGACAGCCCCCCTCCCACCCCAACACGCAGGACCGCCATGCAGGTTGACTACGACACGCTTTCTCAAACCATCGCCGCCCTGACAGAAGGCGAGGCCGATGTGGTTGCGCTTATGGCGACGGTGGCCTGCGAGGTGCATCATTCGGACGACCGGTTCGACTGGACCGGTTTTTATCGCGTGACCGCGCCCAACCTGTTGAAAATAGGCCCCTATCAGGGCGGCCACGGCTGCCTTGTGATCCCGTTTGAACGGGGCGTTTGCGGGGCTGCCGCGCGCACGGGCGAGGTGCAGCTGGTGCCGGATGTGGAGGCGTTCTCAGGCCATATCGCCTGCTCCTCCTCGACCCGATCGGAGCTGGTTTTGCCGGTGTGGGACAAGGACGGAGCGCTGATTGGAGTCTTTGACATCGACAGCGATCAGCCGGACGCCTTTACCCGGAAGGACGCCGAAGAGATGAACAGAATCTTAAGCGCGGTGTTCGGGCGGGTTTGAGCCTGACCGTGCGAATCATCCTGACTCCCCTTGGTTAATTGACAAAATCGGCTGCGGTAGAACGTCGGTATCACGTCGGTGTTGCGTCGGTATCCAACGCCAAAATCGTGCGGTGAACGCAGCGCGCGCTGCGTTTATCCCCCTCTCGAGGCAAGGCGCCGCGCTGCGGCGTGAAATTTTGCTTGAAAATTTCATCGCTCCCGGTGCAGCGTGAAAATTGAGATGATTTTTTCACGGGGGCGGGCATGCTGCACCAGTTACCGGACGATCTTGGCACGCTGGGAGCCGATATCCGCGCCCTGCGCAAGGCGCGGGGCGTGACGCTGGCGGAGCTGGCCGAGGCTCTGGGCCGCTCGGTTGGCTGGTTGAGCCAGGTCGAGCGGGACAAATCGGAACCGACGATTTCCGACCTGCGGCAAATCGCGATGCTTATGGATGTGCCCATGTCGATGCTGTTCGGCCAGTCGCGCGGCCCTGCCGAAGAGCAGGGCTATGTCGTGCGCGCGGGTGCGCGGCGGCAGATGGGCTCTTATGAGGAAGGGCTGGTCGAGGAACTGCTGTCCCCCGACCTGACCGACGATTTCGAGATGGTGCATTCCACCTTTGAACCGCATTCCGAGATGCAGCTTCCGGCCAAGCGGCCGACACAGGAGGTGGGCTATATCATCTCCGGGCGTCTCGACCTGACGATTGGCGAGCGGAAATTCACGGTTGGCGCGGGCGACAGTTTCCGGTTCCGGAACGAGCTTTACAAATGGGCCAACCCTTATGACGCGCCTTGCGTTGCGATCTGGGTGATCGCGCCACCGGTCTATTGAGGAGACACGATCATGCTCAAGGGAAGCTGTTTGTGTGGCGATGTTCGGTTCGTGGTCCGCGGCACGCCCGAGGGGGCATCGATGTGCCATTGCGCACAATGCCGCAAGCAATCGGGCGGGATCTGGTCCTCGGCCCATGTGCGGGACACGGATCTTGAGATCATCGGCGACGTGCAGTGGTACGCGGCCAGCGATGTGGCCAAACGCGGATCTTGCCCGCGCTGTGCGTCCTTCCTGTTCTGGAAGGCGCATGACGAGGACACGATCAGTTTTGCCCTGGGCGCGATAGACGGGCCGACGGGGGTGCGGCTTGAGAAACATATCTTCGTGGCCGGCAAGGGCGATTACTACGACATTGCGGACGGGGTGGTGCAACATGACTGAGCCGCGCCACACTGAGCCTCGCCGCACCGGGCGCTGCGAATGCGGCGCGGTCCGGTTCGAGACACGCGGGCCACTGCGCCCGGTCATTGCCTGTCATTGCGGCCAGTGCCGCCGCACCAGCGGGCATTTCTGGGCGGCGACCGCCGTGATGCGCGAGGGGCTGACGATGATCGCGGACCGGGGGCTGCGATGGTTTGCATCGTCGGAAACGGCGCGGCGCGGGTTCTGTGCTTATTGCGGATCAAGCCTGTTCTGGGATCACGAGAGCGCGGACACGATCTCGATCGGCGCCGGGACGCTGGACGCGCCGACCGGGCTGCAGGTCGCGCGCCATATCCATGTCGAAGACAAGGGCGACTATTACGACATCGCGTGTAGCGCACCGCAGTTTGAGGGCGACGCATGATCGATACGCTGTTGGCCATGGACCCGGTGCTGATCCTGACCTTCGTGTCGGCGGGGATCGTGCTGAACCTGACGCCGGGGGCGGATGTGGTGTTTGCCACCGCCTGTGGCGTGTCGGGCGGATGGCGCAGCGGGGTGGCGGCGGCGGCGGGAATTTCGCTTGGCGGGCTGGGCCATACGGTGCTGGCGGCGGTGGGCGTGTCGACGATGCTGATGGCGATGCCGGGGGCCTATGATGCGATCCGCTATGCCGGGGCGGCGTACCTGATGTTTCTTGCCGTGAAAGCGTGGCGGGCACCGGCCGAGATTGGTGCCGCAAGGGGTGCGACCAGCCTGCGGCGCGCGGCAGCGCGTGGATTTCTGACCAATATGCTCAATCCCAAGGTGGCGCTGTTCGTGCTGGCATTCCTGCCCCAGTTCACGCGCCCGGAGGTCGGGCCGATCTGGCAGCAGATCCTGATCCTTGGCGTGCTGTTCTGCGTGACCGGGTTTTTTGTGACCGCCGGATATGGCGCGGCGGCGGGGGTTTTCGGCACGGCGCTGCGCCGGGTGTCGGGGATCATGAACAAAGTGACGGCTATCGTGTTTGGCGGGCTTGCGGCCCGGCTATTGTTGGACTGAAGGAGAGCGAGATGTCTGATTTTCCGAATAAGGCCCGCGTGGTGATTATTGGCGGCGGTGTGGTTGGCACGTCTTCGCTCTATCATCTGGCCAAGAAGGGCTGGACCGATTGTGTCCTGCTGGAGAAGAACGAGTTGACGGCCGGTAGCACATGGCATGCGGCGGGCAACGTGCCGACCTTTTCGACCAGCTGGGCAATCATGAACATGCAGCGTTATTCCACCGAGCTTTATGCGCGGTTGGGGGACGAGGTGGATTACCCGATGAACTATCACCAGACGGGCTCGATCCGGCTGGCGCATACGCGGGAGCGGATGCAGGAGTTCGAACGGGCCTGTGCGATGGGGCGGTACCAGGGGATCGGCATGGAGATGCTGACGCCTGAAGAGGCGAAGGAACGGTATCCCTTCCTCGAGACGCATGATCTTGAGGGCGCCCTGTTTGATCCATCGGACGGAGATATCGACCCGGCGCAGCTCACGCAGGCCTTGGCCAAGGGCGCGCGGGACATGGGCGCGCGCATCTTGCGGTTCACGCCTGCGACCGGGGTGACACAGCAGGCGGATGATACGTGGATCGTGCATACCGAGAAGGGCGATATTGCGTGCGACTACGTGGTCAATGCCGCCGGGTATTACGCGCAGCGGGTTGGGGAATGGTTCAAGCCATATGGCGGGCGCACGGTGCCGATGATGGTGATGAGCCACCAATACCTGTTGACCGAGCAGATACCTGAATTGGAGGCGTGGTCTCAGGAGAACGGGCGCAAGCTGCCGCTTTTGCGCGACGTGGACGTGTCTTATTACCTGCGGCAGGAAAAGAACGGCATCAATATCGGCCCTTATGAGCCGAATTGCCGGGCGCATTGGGAGCATGAGGGCGACCCGATGCCGGATGATTTCAGCTTCCAGCTGTGGTCGGATGACCTTGACCGGATTGCCGATATCGTGGCGGACGCGATGGAGCGGGTGCCGGTGTCGGGCGAAGCCGGAGTGAGCCGCATCATCAACGGGCCGATCCCCTATGCGCCGGATGGATTGCCGCTGATCGGGCCGATGCCGGGGGTGAAGAACGCGTTCGAGAACTGTGTCTTCACCTTCGGGATCGCGCAGGGTGGCGGCGCCGGGAAGGTTCTGGCCGAGTGGATCGTGGATGGCGCGACCGAGTGGGACATGTGGTCGGTCGATCCGCGCCGTTATACCGATTACACCGATCATGAATACTGTGTGCAAAAGGGCATGGAGGTGTATGGCAACGAATACGCGATGCACTTCCCGTGGCACCGCTGGCCCGCCGCGCCGGACAGGAAGCTGTCGCCGGTGCATGACAAGGTCAAGGCGCTGGGCGGCGTGATGGGCGTTTACAACGGCTGGGAGCGGGCCAACTGGTTCGCGAAAGCAGGCGATGACACCTCGGAGGAAAGCACCCACACATGGGGCCGGTCGGGGCCGTGGGAACAACGGATCAAGGAAGAGTGCGAGGCGGTGCGCGACGGGTGCGGGGTTCTGGACCTGCCGGGGTTCTCGCGATTCAAGATCAAGGGTGCGGGCGCAGATGAATGGTTGCGGTGTCAGATCACCGGGGCGCTGCCCAAGATCGGGCGCGCGGGGCTGGTCTATTTCGCGGATGCGCGGGGGCGTATCCTGACCGAGATGAGCGTCGCGCGGGAAGCCGAGGACAATTACATCCTGATCACCGCGGCCACGGCGCAGTGGCATGACGGTGAGCTTCTCAAGGCGCGTCTGCCGCGTGACGGGAGCCTTGTCTTCGAGGACTGGACGGACCGTATGTCGACGCTGATCGTGACCGGCCCGACATCGCGGGAGGTGCTGGCTGGGTTGACCCCGGCGGATCTTTCAATGCCGTGGCTGAGCATGCAGGAGACCGAGGTTGTCGGGCGCTGGGCGGCGTTGGTGCGGCTGTCTTTCGCAGGGGAGCTGGGCTGGGAAATCCATGCCGAGAATGCCGACATGCCCGCGATCTATGATGCCGTGTTGAATGCGGGCGCGAAGCCCTTTGGCATGTGGGCGCTGAACAGCTTGCGGCTGGAGAAAGGGTACCGGGCGTGGAAGGGCGACCTTTCGACGGATTACTCGCTGCTGGAAGGCGGTTTGGAGCGGTTCGTGAAGCTTGACAAGCCGCAGGACTTCCCCGGCAAAGCGGCGATCATGGCCGAGAAACAGCAGGGGGTGAAGAAGCGTTTCGTGACCCTGACCGTGGATGCGGGCGAGGCGGATGCGCCGTACATGTCCTGCATCTGGCACGGCGACGAGATCGTCGGGGAAACCACGTCGGGCGGTTGGGGATACCGGGTGAATGCCTCGATCGCGCTGGGCATGGTGCGCAGTGACCTGGCGGTGCCGGGAACAGAGCTGGCGGTGGAAATCTATGGCGAGAAATGCCGCGCCGTGGTGCAGGAGGACCAGCCGCTTTGGGACCCGGAGAATGCGCGGTTGAGGGCGTGAGGCTCGCGTTGACGAATAGCTCAGCCCGGCACCGTCGGGTAGCGCCTGCCTGCCCCCCGGCAGGCGCTTTGCGCCTCCACAGGCAGGCGCTGCCCTCTGCCCATTTGTGGGGAAGATCGTCATGATCCCTCGTACAATGAAAGGCGTATACCTGACCCGCCACGGCGGGCCGGAGGCGCTGAAGTGGCGCGAGGATATCCCGGTGCCTGTGCCGGGACCGGGGCAGGTTCTGGTGCAGGTGCTGGCGGCGGGGGTGAACAATACCGACATCAACACCCGCATCGGCTGGTATTCCAGCGATGTGACCGGAGCCACGGAGAGCGGCGAGGTTGGCGAGGCGGGTGGTCATGCCGGGGCGCTGGATTTTCCACGCATTCAGGGCGGTGATCTGTGCGGGCGCGTTGTTGCGGTGGGCGAGGGTGTCGCCCTGCCAGTCGGCGCGCGGGTCACGGGGCCGATCAACCTTCCGCGCCCGACGGCGGAAAACCCGACCGCTTATATCGCGCTTGGCTCGGAAGTGGACGGCGCGTTCGCGCAATACTGCTGTGTGGACGCGGCGGATGTGTACGATGTGAGCGCATCGCCCCTCAGCGATATTGAAATTGCGGCCATTCCGTGTGCCTTTGGCACGGCGGAGAACCTTTTGACGCGCGCCGGGGTGCAAGAGGGGCATGACGTGCTGATCACCGGCGCATCAGGCGGGGTCGGGTTGGCGGCGGTGCAGCTCGCGCGGCTGCGCGGTGCGCGTGTGACGGGACAGACCGCTCCGGCCAAGGCCAGTATCGTGCGCGAAGCCGGTGCGACAGATATTCTTGGGCGGGGCAAGGTGCCGGCGCCGGGTTGTTTTGACGTGGTGATTGACGTGGTGGGCGGGCCGTTCTGGCCCGACCTGATCCGCGCGCTGAAACCGGGGGGGCATTACGCCGTGTCGGGCGCGATTGCCGGGCCGATGGTGACAGCGGACCTGCGCGAGATTTACCTGCCGGACATTACCATTCATGGCTGTACCTACCAGCCGCCCGCCGTGTTCGAACGTCTGGTCGGGCTGATGCGGTCCGGGGATATTCACCCGCTGGTGTCGCGCACCTATCCGTTGCAGGACATCGCGCGGGCGCAGGAAGACTTTTCCTCGAAGACGCTGCCGGGCAAGCTGGTGTTGATTCCCCCACAGGAGACCGAGACATGACAAAAGTGATCCTCAAGGATGGCGGCACCGGACAGGAGTTGATCCGGCGTTCGTCGATGCCTGCACATCCGCTGTGGTCGGCCAAGGTGATGATGGAAGAACCGCAGGTGGTACAGGGCGTGCATGCGGATTTCATCCGGGCGGGGGCGCGGCTGATCACGCTCAACACCTATGCCGCGACGCCGGAACGGTTGGCGCGCGAAGGGGCGCCGGAGCTGTTTCATCCCCTGCAGAAGCGCGCGATCGAGCTGGTCGAGGCGGCGCGCGACGAGGTCGGGGCCGAGGGGGTGCGCATTGCCGCCTGCCTGTCGCCCCTGCACGGGTCCTATCAGCCGGACATGAGCAAGAGCCATGCCGACCTGTTGCCGCTTTATCGCGAGATCGTGGAAGGGCAGGCCGGGGCCAGCGACCTGATCCTGTGCGAAACCCTGTCGGCGATTTCCGAGGCGACGGCGGCGGCAGAGGCCGGAGTGGAAACCGGCAAGCCGACTTGGGTGTTTTTGACCCTGAAGGATGACGGGAGCGGGCAGTTGCGCTCGGGCGAGGCGTTGGCGGATGCAGTTGCCGCGCTGGAGGGATCGGGCATTGCCGGGATCGGGCTCAATTGCTGCAAGCCCGAGGTGGTGTCGGCCAATCTGGACACCGTCCGGGCGGCGGGCCTTGCGGTGGGGGCCTATGCCAATGGGTTCACGGGGATTGATGCGCTGAAGATCGGGGGCACGGTGGATGCATTGAAGGCGCGCACGGATCTTGATCCAGTGGCCTATGCCGGGTTCTGCATGGGGTGGGTCAGGGATGGCTTGCAGTTTGCGGGGGGCTGTTGCGAGGTCGGTCCGGCGCATATCGCGGAGCTGGCCACGCAGTTGCGCGGGGCCGGGTATGAGATTGTCTGAATGACCGGGGATCAGGCCATACCAGAGGGGCAAGCGCCTTTGGTGCGTTTTGACATTTATGTCTCCGAGGAATTCGTGCTGATCGAGCTGGCCGGGCTTCTGGAGGTGCTGTCGATTGCCAACCGGGTCGGGGCGCGGCCCCTGTTCGAATGGCATTTCCTGTCGGCAAAGGGCGGCGCGATGCGCAGCCGGACCGGGGTGATCGTGGAGACGGAAAAGGTGCCCGCGCGGATCAGCGCGGAATACCTTTTCGTGCTCGGCAATTCGAACCCGGACAACCCGGCGCTGTCGGTGGGCAAGTTGGTGTCGGATTACACGTTTCGCGGAGCGCAGGTGTTTTTGCTGGCCGAGGCGGCGAGCCGCTATATTGCCGAGCACGGGGACCGCCATGCGCATCTGACGACCCATTGGGAAAACAGCGCCCTGTTGCGCGAGCGCGGAGGCGTGTTCGAGGCGGGATCGTCGCTTGTGACGGAGGACGGGCGGATCGTGACCTGTGCGGGCATGGAATCGACCATCGACCTTGTTCTGTGGCTGATGGGGCGGCATGTCAGCAAGGCGCAGCAGATGACGATTGCCGATGTCATGCTGCATGAGAGGATCAGGGATTTCTCGACCCAGCAGCCGTTCAGCGGGGTGCGGGGCACCGAGACCGGGGATGCGGAGCTGGATGAATGTATCGAGCTGATGCGGGCCAATATCGAAGAGCCGTTGCCGATCAAGGAGATCGTGGCGCTGTTGGGGATTTCGAGCCGGTCGCTGGAGCGCAAGTTCCGGGATATCCTTGGCTCGACGCCGAACACCTATTACCGCGAGCTGCGCATGGCGCGCGCCAATAACCTGTTGATGAACACCACGATGAGCGTGCGCGATATCGGGCTGGCCTGTGGATTCGCGACCGGGTTCAGCGGGCTTTACAAAAGCTTTTTCGGGATCACCCCGGCAGCCCGGCGCAAGGCACGTGGGCCGGGGCCGGGCGGGGTGCGGAGATTATCGAATAACAGCTGACGTTTTTGCCACATTTGCTGTCGCGTTGTCGTGGCAGGCTGTGGCCAAATCGGCATGACAGGAGAGCGAAATGGCTGATCTTCCAAACAAGGCCCGCGTGGTCATCATCGGCGGTGGTGTGATTGGCTGTTCCGTGGCCTATCACCTTGCAAAACAGGGCTGGAAGGACATCGTGCTTCTGGAACGCAAGCAGCTGACCAGCGGCACGACATGGCATGCTGCCGGGTTGATCGGGCAGTTGCGCGCGTCGTCCACGATGACCAAGCTGGCGAAATACACCACCGATCTTTATCACAAGCTGGAAGCGGAAACCGGGATCTCGACCGGCATCAAGGCCAACGGGTCGATCTCGGTGGCGATCACGGAAGAGCGCAAGGAAGAGCTTTACCGGGCCGCCGCGATGGCGCGGGCCTTTGACGTCGATGTCGAGGAAATCTCGCCCGAGACCGCCAAGAAGATGTACCCGCATCTCAACATCGAGGATGTGTGCGGCGCGGTGTACCTGCCCAATGACGGGCAGGGCGATCCGGCCAACGTGGCGCTGGCGCTGGCCAAGGGCGCGCGCATGATGGGGGCGATGATCCGCGAGAACATCAAGGTCACGGGGGTGAGCCGGGCCGAGGGCCGTGTCACCGGGGTGGATTGGGCCGCGGGCGAGGAGACGGGCCATATCGAGGCGGAGTTCGTCGTCAACTGTGCCGGGATGTGGGGGCATGAGGTGGGCCGGATGGCGGGGGTGAACGTGCCGCTGCATGCCTGCGAGCATTTCTACATCGTGACCGAGGCGATCCCGGAACTGACGGAATTGCCGGTGCTGCGGGTGCCGGATGAATGCGCCTATTACAAGGAAGATGCGGGCAAGATCCTGCTTGGGTGTTTTGAGCCGCACGCCAAGCCGTGGGGCATGAACGGCATCTCGGAAGATTTCTGTTTCGACCAGCTGCCCGAGGATTTCGACCATTTCGAGCCGATCCTTGAAATGGCGGTGAACCGCATGCCGATGCTGGCCGAGGCGGGGATTCATACGTTCTTCAACGGACCGGAAAGCTTTACGCCGGACGATGCCTATCACCTTGGCGAGGCGCCCGAGCTGCGCAACTACTATGTCGCCGCGGGGTTCAACTCGATCGGGATCCAGTCCGCAGGGGGCGCCGGGAAGGCGCTGGCCGAGTGGATGGAAGCAGGCGAGAAGCCGTTTGATCTTGGCGGTGTGGACATCAGCCGGATGCAGCCTTTCCAGGGTAACAAGCATTACCTCTTTGAGCGTTCCAAGGAGACGCTGGGCCTGCTTTACGCGGACCATTTTCCCTATCGCCAGAAAGCCACGGCGCGGGGGGTGCGGCGGACGCCGTTCCACCGTCTGCTGGAGCAGAACGGGGCGGTGTTTGGAGAGACGGCGGGTTGGGAGCGGGCCAACTGGTTTGCAAACGAAGGTCAGGAACGTGAATACCAGTACACGTGGAAGCGCCAGAACTGGTTCGAGAACTCGGCCGCTGAGCATCGTGCGGTGCGTGAGAACGTGGGCATGTATGACATGTCGTCCTTTGGCAAACTGCGGGTCGAGGGGCCGGATGCGGAAACCCTGTTGAACCATGTCTGCGGGGCCAACATGTCGGTGCCGGTGGGCAAGATCGTCTATACGCAGTTCCTCAATTCCAAAGGCGGGATCGAGGCGGACGTGACCGTGACGCGCCTGAGCGAAACCGCTTATCTGGTGGTGACGCCGTCGGGCACGCGGCTCGCGGATCAAACACGGCTTCAGCGGCACGCAGGCGATCTGCGGGTCGTGATCACCGATGTCACCGCAGGTGAGGCGGTGCTGGCGGTGATGGGGCCGAATGCGCGCGCCTTGTTGCAGAAAGTATCGCCCAATGATTTCTCGAACGCGGTGAACCCGTTTGGCACAGCGCAGGAGATCGAGATCGGCATGGGCCTCGCGCGGGCGCATCGGGTGACCTATGTCGGCGAGTTGGGATGGGAAATCTATGCCTCTTCGGACATGGCCGAACATGTATTCGAGACCTTGTGGGCGGCCGGGCAGGACATGGACCTCAAGCTGTGTGGCATGCACATGATGGACAGCTGCCGGATCGAGAAGGGGTTCCGTCACTTTGGTCATGACATCACCAGCGAGGACCACGTGATCGACGCGGGGTTGGGCTTTGCCGTGGATATGTCAAAGGCGGATTTCATCGGCAAGGCGGCGGTGGCGGCGCGCAAGGAAAGCGGGCCGAAGATGCGGATGGTGCAGTTCAAGCTGACCGATCCCGAGCCGCTCTTGTATCACAACGAGCCGCTCATTCGCGACGGCGAGATTGTCAGCTATATCAGTTCCGGAAATTACGGCCACACGCTGGGTGGGGCCATCGGCATGGGCTATGTGCCCTGCGAAGGCGAGAGTGCGGCGGATGTGCTGGCGTCGAGCTACGAGATCGACGTGATGGGCACGCGGGTCAGGGCGGAGGCCAGTCTGAAGCCGATGTATGATCCCAAGGCGGAACGCGTGAAGGTGTAACACTGAGAAGGCCAGCCCGAGGGGGCTGGCCTTTTGCCTGACGCGGTCTAATCTGCGCCCAAAGGACAGGAGGGCGCAGGATGGTCGTGGTGATCTTGGCGGTGGTCGTGCTTGGCGGGATTGCTGGGCTGCATGGGCTTTGGGCAATGGGGATCTGGTTTCCCGGCGGAGACGAGGCGCGGCTGGCGCGCCGGGTGGCCGGGTTCGAAGGCATGCGGACGATGCCGCCCAAACCGGCAAGCCTGTTCGTGGCGCTGGTTCTGGCGGGCGTCGCGCATGTGCTTTTGGTGCGTGCGGGTCTGGCGGCGGCGCTCGTGCCCGGCTGGGTTTACGGGCTGGCGATCTGGGGCGCGGCGGCGGTGTTCCTGGGGCGTGGCGTGGCGGCCTATCTGCCGGGATGGCGGCGGCTGACCCCGGAAGAGCCTTTTGCCACGCTGGACCGTCGGGTCTATGGGCCGCTGTGCCTGGCGCTTGGGGCGGTTTGCCTTGGGCAGGGTGTATGACTTTTGACGGTTTTTAAAAGGGGCGCCTTGTAGGCGCGCAGGTTTTGCACGCCCACAAGGGGGCGTGCGGTGCGAGGCGCTGCCTCGCGCTCCGGGGTATTTCGGGAAAAAGAAAGTGAATGTGCATCACTGGGTGTGATGAATGTGTTCACAAAATGCGGATTTTCCCCGAAGTGAAGCGGCGCTATGCCGGTTGGGCAGTGGGTGAAACAGGGGTTGGTGATGCAGGACACGGGGCGGGATGAGCCGAGGGGCGTGGCGCTTGCGGTCACGGCCTATCTTCTTTGGGGTGTGGCGCCGATCTACATGAAGTTGATGGCGCATGTGCCCGCGGTCGAGTTCGTGGCGCATCGCGTGTTATGGTCGCTTCCCGTGGCGGGGATCGTGCTGATCCTGCTCCGGCGCACGGATGATCTTGTGGCGGCGTTGCGGGACCCGAAGATGCTGCGCATGGCGTTTCTGACCTCGGGGCTGATCTCGGTGAACTGGGCGATCTTTGTCTGGGCGATTTCCAATGGGCAGGCGATTGATGCGGCGCTGGGCTATTACATCAACCCGCTGTTCAGTGTGGCGCTTGGCGCGCTGGTGTTGCGCGAGAGGCTGGCACGTAATCAGCTGATTGCCATCGGGTTGGCGGCCTGCGGGGTTCTTGTGCTGGTGATCGAGGCGGGGGACCTGCCGTGGGTATCGCTGGCCCTGACCGTGAGCTGGGGGTTTTACGCGCTGTTCAAGCGGTCGCTGCCGATCGGCCCGAACCAGGGGTTCCTGCTGGAGGTGCTGATCCTGTGTCTGCCGGCGCTGGCCTATGTGGTCTGGCTTGGGGGGACGGGGCAGGGCACGTTCGGGCAGGGCTGGGTGGATACGTTGTTGCTGATCGGGCTTGGGCCGGTGACGGCGGCGCCGCTGATGATCTATGCCAATGCGGCCAAGCTGGTGCGGCTGTCGACCATCGGCATCCTGCAATATATCGCGCCCTCGATGATCCTTTTGACGGCGGTGTTCCTGTTCGGGGAAGAGATCGGACGTGGGCGGATGATCGCCTTTCCGCTGATCTGGGCGGGGTTGGTGGTCTATACGCTGCCGATGCTGCGTCAGGTGCGGCGCAGCTGAGCGGCGAGGAGGTCGGCCCAGACGGTATAGGCCGCCTCGGAGGGGTGGAAGCCGTCGCGGGCCACGAAGCGGGGCTCGTAAGGCAGGTCCAGCGGCAGGTGGGTGACGGCGGGATCGTCGCGTGCGATGTCGGCGAGCACCCGGTCGAGCCGCTCGGCGTGGCACCCGAGCACCCAGCGCAGGGGCTGGGGCAGCAGCGGAAAATGATGCATGGGCGGCACGCCGGAGAGGATGATGTGTGCCACGGCGTGGCGCTGGCGCAACGCGTTGATCAGGGTTGTCTGGCGGCTGCGGAAGCGGTGCGGGTGCGTGAAACGGGTTGTGTCGTTGACGCCATGCACGAGAAGGGCCGCGTCAAAGGGGGTATCCGGCAGGCGGTCGAGCCGGGCCAGAGAGGTTTTGGTGGTGGCGCCGGTTTCCGCCTGAAGATGCCATGTCAGGGGGGCGAGCGCCTGCGAGAGCTGCCCCGAGAGGGCGGTGGACTGGTGCGTGGCGCCGACCCCGGCGGCCGAGGAATCGCCCAGGATGAGGAGGCGCGGGCCCGCGTCGCCCCCGGCGCGTGCGCCCGGTGGTTCGGGCAGTTTCAGGGCGCTGAAACGTACCCAGAGCCCCTGCGCCAGAAGGAGCGGGGAAAGGGGCAGGCGCAGGAGGCGATCCAAGGCCATTGGCGTTCAGCGCATGGCGCTCATGTATTTCAGGAAGCGCGCGTCCTTGCTGATCCGGGACATCATCTCTTCGCGCAGGACGGCGATGGATTTGAGCGGGCGCATGACCACTTCGAAGGTCTGGATCAGGCCGTCGTCATTCAGCGTGATCAGGTCGACGCCAACCGCGTCGAGATCGCCGATCCTGCACTGGAATTCGAGTGCCCAGTCGGCACCTTCGCCCATGATGCGGCGATAGGTGAAATCCTCGAAGATCTGCCCGACATGGCCGAGGATTGCGGCCACGGGTTCGGCGCCGGTCCATGTTTTCCAGTAGGTCGGGGGCAGAAAGGCCACGTCTGGGGCCAGGATGTCGATGATCTTGCTGTCATCGCCCGAGGCGACGATTTCGGTCATGCGCTGGATCGTGGGGTGCATGGGGGACCTCCTCTTGTTGCGTATCAGCCTGCCCATTCCGGAGCGTCAGGCAAGGCTGACGTCGGGTTGCCGCCGCCGCGTCGGCGCTCTATTGCGGGCGCATGAGTTTTTCGACCGAATATGACCCGCCCATGGACCCGCTGGTGGTCCTGCATGAGGACAGTGACATTGTCGTGGTGGACAAACCTTCGGGGTTGTTGTCCGTGCCGGGGCGGGGGGCGCACCTTGCCGATTGCCTGCTGACCCGCGTGCAGGCGGCGTTTCCGACCGCCCTGTTGGTGCACCGGCTGGACCGGGACACGTCGGGGGTGATGGTTTTCGCCCTTACCCCGCATGCCCAGCGGCACCTGTCGATGCAGTTCGAGCAGCGCAAGACCAAGAAAACCTATGTGGCGCGGGTCTGGGGCCGACTGGAGCCAAAGACCGGGACGGTGGACCTGCCGTTGATCGTGGACTGGCCGAACCGGCCGCGCCAGATGGTGGATCATGAAAACGGCAAGCCCGCCGTGACCGATTGGCGGGTGCTGAAACAGTCGGATACCGAGAGCCGCGTGCGGTTGATGCCCAAGACCGGTCGGTCGCACCAGCTTCGGGTGCACATGCTGGCGCTGGGGCACGTGATCCTTGGCGATCCGCTTTATGCCGAGGGGGACGCGGCGGCCCATGACCGGCTGATGCTGCATTCCGAGGAATTGCGCATCAACCATCCCGAAAGCGGGCAAGGCATGAAGTTTCGCGCGAAAGCGCCGTTCTGAGCGCGCACGCGCCCGGTCGGTTCAGAAATTCAGAACCTTGAAACCGACCTGGATCGACCAGTCCGCCGGGGCGTCGCCGCCGAACACCACACCGGGTTTGATGAAGAGTTGACCATCGCCGCCAAAAGCCTTGCCCGTCATCATGCCCATGGTGATCTGGAGGCTGCCAAACGTGTCGTCGCTTTCCCAGTCATGAATGATAGCCGGATCAAAGGTCATGTAATACTTGGGGTTGGCGAGCTTGGGCACATAATAGAAGTCGATCGTTGTCGTATTAAGGTCGACGCCGTCCTTGTTGCCGCCCTCAAGACCGAATGTCTGGACCCACGCGGGCGCGAAGATGGACCCGTTTTCAAGGAACCATGCATAGAACAGCGTAGTTTCCAGCGCAAATTGACCGTAGCCGGAGGTTGGTGTTTCCGCGGTATCGAGGAACAGTTCCGCCGTGAAGGCCGCGCCGTTCTTTTTGGTCAGGTGGAACACGTCGATATAGGTGACGCTGATGTCACCAAGGCGCATTTCGTCACCGCCCAGCCCCGTAATGCTTCCGGCGGCCGATGCCCCGCCGAAGTTGGGCGCGGCATTGAATGGGCTGTCAGAGACCGGAAGATTGAAGCGAAACGCCTTGCTGCCGTCACCGAACGGCTTGACGTAGAACGCTTCGAGCAGCCCGGTGTTCAGGGACGCGTTGATCCGGTTGTATTGGTACTGCAGGCCCATTTGGGTGGTCAGCAGGGTCGGGTTGGTGCCGTTGTTGATTTCTTCGACCGCGCCCTGAACCTGGTTGAGGTTGGAACCGTCCTGCGCCTCGACAGGAGAGGCCAGAGCAAAGCCTGTGGCCAATGTAGCGGCAAGGACATTCATGCCGGTGAGACGTATCGTCGGATAGGTCACGTCAGACTCCTAGAGTACTTTTTGTATGCTGTGTTTAGGAGATAGCCTCGGCGCGTATGGGCCGGGTGTATTGTCGCGGCGCACATTGACGCGCGCCGCGAGCAGGGTCAGTTGAGCGTGTTCTTGTAGACCACGCCGTCCTTCATGATGACGTCGAAATTCGCCTCGGGATCGGCCACGAGGTCGAGATTTTCAAGCGGGTTGCCAGCCACGAGGATCATGTCGGCATAGGCGCCTTCCTCGATGACGCCAAGCGGGCCGAGGGGATAGGGCGTGAGCTTTTCGCCAAGCTTGAGCAATTCGGCGTTGTCGCAGGTGGCCATCTTGAGGGCTTCGTAAGGTGTGAACCAGTTCTGCAGCTTGGCAAGCTGCGCGCCCTGACGTTTGGCCAGATCGGCGCTGAACAGTGTGTCGGTGCCGAAGGCGATCTTGACCCCCAGTTCCTTGGCTGTGCGGTAGACAAAATCGGTACCGTCGGTGACGAACTTGTACTTCGCTTTCTGGAAGTCGTTCAGCTTGGGCGCGTCCACGTCATCCAGGAAGGGCTGCATGGAGAGCCACACATCGTTTTCGACAAACCGCTGAAGCGTTTCGCGTGTGGCCATGTGGCCGTGTTCGATGCTTTTGACGCCCGCGTCGATGGAATGGTTCACTGCTTCGTCATTGATGGCGTGGGTCAGCACGTAGGTGCCCCAGTTGCTGGCCTGTTCGACGGCGGCTTCGAGTTCCGCATTGGTGTACTGCATGGTGTGGATCGGATCGTAGCTCGAGGTGACACCTCCCCCGGCCATGAGCTTGATCTGGGTTGCGCCCTGCATGAGGTTCTCGCGAATGCGGCGCAGAACCTCGGGAACGCCATCGGCGATATAGAACATGTCGGCGGTTTCGAAGGGGTGCAGCTTGTCCGGTGTGGCGGGCACGTCCTTGGTCATGCGGAAATCCATGTGCCCTGCGGTTTGCGAGATGGCCGGGCCTGAGGGGAACACCCGTGGACCTTCGATCAGGCCTTCATCGGTGGCACGTGCGATGTCGAACATCGGACCGGCGGTGTCACGCACGGTGGTGAAGCCGCGATAGAGCACGTCGCGCTGGGCGACCGAGGTCAGCAGGTTCCAATACCCTTCGTTGGTTGTCATCAGCTGACCGATGGTCGCCGTCGCGTAGACCCCGTGCCAGTGCATGTCGATCAGGCCGGGGATCAGTACGTGTCCGTCGGCTTCGATCACGGTGGCGAAATCGGGGGCCTCGAGGTTGGGGCCGATCCTGGAAATCAGGTTGCCCGCGACATAGACGTCCTGACCTTCGAGAAGGTCGGGCGAACAGCCGGTGAAAATACTGGCCCCGCGAATCAGAACAGCATTGGGCGAACCGTCTGCTCCGTTATCCTGAGCCACCGCTACAATTGGGGCAATCGCAGTTGAAATTGACATAAGCGCCTTCAGAACGAAGTTTCGCATGGTATACTCCAGCTAAATCAGATGCAGTCAGCATAGTCCCCCTGCTTCGCTTTGTTACGAAATTCGATATGCAAAATTTAAAACCCGCGACCAAAGTCCTGCACACGTCAATCCGCGAAGCCTATGCGTCGGGATTGGTGGATGGAAAAATTGTGCAATATGGCAAGGGGTTGGACGAGGGCGAGTTGATTGTCGCGAAACTCGGCGTCTCTCGTCTTCTGAGGCTGGGCTTCGAACCACAGGCGCTGATTAATACGGCACAGCGCAGGCTGAATGCCAATTTCACGGTGCCCTACAACGGCGGCAGCCATTGGAGGATCAACGGTCATATCCTTGAACGAGACACGTTCTTCATGAACCTGTTTGCGGATGAAAACGAGTTGCTGGCCGAAAGGCGCAAGGGGCTGTGCGGCTTCGTGCCGCTTGTGCCCTTCCTTGAGGAATTGCAGGCCCTGACCGGGCGCGACCTGCCGGATGGGCACAGCCTGACGTTGTTGTGCCGTTTGCCGGCCGCGCAATACAGGCGGCTTCTATTCGAGATGGATCACATCCTTGAGCAGAGAAGCTTGGGCGGGGATGGCCATGGTGGCGAACAGGCGCTGGTCCGGCTGCTGGCGGCATCGGTGGCGGTGTCTTCTCTCCGGGATGCCGATCAAAAGACACAGCTTCGCAACAAGGCGGCATTGGTCAGGCGCATCCGGGATTATGTCGATGAAAGAGATCCGGGAACCGTGTCCATGGCGCAGCTTTGCGCCGCGTTTTCCATGAGCGCCCCCACGTTGATCAGCGTGTTTCGCGACATGACCGGGCAAACCCCGAACCGGTTTTTCATGCTGCAACGGCTTGCGCGTGCGCGTTCAGCCCTGACAAGGCGCGGGCCGGGCGCTGCACCGGTCAAGGCGGCCGCGCTTGGGCAGGGGTTCACCGAGCTGGGCCGTTTCAGCGCGCAATACAGGGCCGTCTATGGCGAGCTACCGTCCCAGACCAATGCGCGCCTGTCGGGATAGGGCATTGGGCGATTGTCACGCGTGAAGGCTGGACAATCGTGCGGTTCTGGAAAATGTTGAGGGCGCTGGTGCAGACTTTGCCCGAGACAAGTTCAGGACATCTAATTCACATAAAATCACAGGCAGGCCATGTCATTTCTCAAGGAACCTTTCGTTCATTTTGCCGCCATCGGTATCGCCATTTTTGCATGGTTTGCGTTGGCAAACGCGGACGCGCCGCCAGAGCCGGAGCCGGATGCGAAGCGCATTCAGGTCGCACGACCCATGGTCGAGACGATGGCCGCCCAGTTCGAAGCCAAGCTGAACCGGGCGCCGACGCCTGATGAATTGTTTGCACTTGTCGAGAACTATGTGCAGGAAGAGGTGATGGTGCGCGAAGCGCGTGCGATGGGGTTGGATCAGGGGGACGGAATCATCCGCAACCGGCTGGTTCAGAAGATGGGGTTTTTGACCACGTCGCAGGCGCAGGCCATGATCCCCGACGATGCGACGCTGCAGGCGCATCTGGAAGAAAATGCCAGCCGCTACACCAGAAGCCCGCAGATCGCGTTTGCGCAATATGGCCTGCCGCGCGGCGCGGACAGCTCGACGATTGCAGCCACTTTGGAGGTGTTGCAGCGGGGGGAGGACCCTGCGATGGCGCGCCGACAGCAATTGCTGCCGACCGATTTTGCGCTCAGCACCGACCGACAGGTGGACGGGGTGTTCGGAACCGGGTTCTTTGCGCAGGTACAGGCGCTGCCGGTCGGGGAGTGGGCCGGTCCGGTGATGTCCGGTTATGGGCCGCATCTTGTGCGGGTTTCGACGTATCAGCCGGGTGAACTGCCCCGCCTTGACGATATCCGGGACGACGTGCTGGCCGATTGGCGCAGGGCGCTGGGTGCCGAGATCACCGAAGCCTATGTGACGTCGCTTCTGGGGCTTTACGAGGTAGAGCAGCCCAGCGCAGACGACATTGCGAACTGGATGTCGCAATGAGCCTTTTGCGTGCTTTGATGGTTTGTTGCCTGTTCGTGGTTGCGGCGACTGGTGCGCGCGCGCATGCGCTTGATCCGGGCTATCTGAGCCTGCGTCAGCTTGATGCGCGGGCGTGGCAGGTGTTCTGGCGCAAGCCGGATGTGCAGGGTACACCCATGGCGATCACCGCCCGGTTGCCCGAAGGCTGTGCGCCTGCAACAGGGCCGGCGCCGGTGTCGGACGGGCAGGCGTGGGCTTCTGGCTGGACGGCGATCTGTCCCGAAGGGATGGCCGGTCGGACGATCCGTATCGAGGGGCTTGAGCGGCAGGCCACGGATGTTCTGGTGCGTTTCGAGGCTCTGGAACAGTCGCCCGTGACGTTCCGGTTGACCCCGTCTGCACAGGAATTCGTCGTGCCGGAGGTGCAAACCGTGTGGGGGGTTCTAGGGACATACGGGGTCTTGGGGTTCGAGCATATTCTCGAAGGGTGGGACCACCTGCTTTTCGTGCTGGCCCTCGTGCTTCTGATCCGCGCCCCCCGGCGGCTGGTCGGTGCGATCACCGCCTTTACCGTGGCGCATAGTATCACCCTCGCGCTGGCGGCGCTGGGGCATCTGTCGATCCCGGGCCCACCGGTCGAGGCGATCATTGCGCTTTCCGTCGTGTTCCTTGCCATCGAAATGCTCAAGCGCAACCAAGCACATCCCCGGTTGTCCGAGCGGGCGCCATGGATGGTCGCTTTTGCCTTCGGGCTGTTGCATGGGCTGGGGTTTGCCGGGGCGCTGCGCGAGATCGGGTTGCCCGAGTCGGATGTCGCTGTTGCGCTGCTTGCGTTCAATATCGGGGTGGAGGCCGGGCAGCTTGTCTTCGTGGCGGTCATCCTTGCAGGGATGTTCATCGCGGGCCGGGTCGTGAACGGCATCGGGCTTGGCGGTCCGGCGGTGATGCGTCTGGGCGAGCGGGTCGCGGGGTATGGGATCGGTTGCGTTGCAACCTTCTGGCTGGCTGAACGGCTGGCGGGGTTCTGAGGCGGCTTGTCATGAAAGGGCAGGCTCAGCTTGCTGAGCCGGGCCCAAGCTCTGGCAGGGGCCGTCAGGCCCCGAAAAGGGCGGGAGCGCCTGCCGGTCGGGTGGGGCCCATCAGGAAATGTGCGCTGGCAGGTCACACATATTGATTTCCATGGCGGGTGACATTGGGGCAAGATTTCGGTCATGACGACTGACCTTCTTGCGGCGCTGAGCCTTTATGCCTTCGTTTCCTCGATCACACCGGGGCCGAACAACCTGATGCTGATGGCGTCGGGCGCAAATTTCGGGTTCTGGCGCACGATCCCGCATATGCTGGGGATCGGGGTCGGGTTCACGGTTATGATCGTTTTGGTCGGGGTCGGGCTGATGCAGGTGTTTGAGGCCTTTCCAGTGTCCTACATCGTTTTGAAAGTGCTTTCGGTGGCTTATCTGGTGTGGCTGGCGTGGAAGATTGCCCATGCCGGGGCGCCCGAGGCGGGGCAGGAGGGCGGGCGGCCTTTGACGTTCCTGCAGGCGGCGCTGTTCCAATGGGTCAATCCCAAGGCGTGGAGCATGGCGCTGACCGCGATCACGCTTTATGCGCCGGACCGGACGCTCTGGGCGATTGGCCTTGTGGCGGCGGTGTTCGGGGCGATCAACCTGCCGAGTGTGAGTTGCTGGACCCTTTTGGGCCAGCAGATGCAGCGGGTGCTGACCTCGCCGCGGCGGCTGGCGGTGTTCAACTGGAGCATGGCCGGGCTGCTGCTGGCGTCGCTTTATCCGGTGCTTGTGGCGGGCTGAACCGGCTGACGCAGGAGTGCGCGGAATTTCTCCGGCGCGGTGCAGGCGCACGCGGCGCACGGCCTGTGCGCAGGTTTCCCCGGTCATGGCGTGAAACACACGATGCCAGTGAAACCGCGACAGCGCGGCGACGTCTGCGAGGCGATCCAGCGACAGGTCCGCGGCTGGGTTGTCGTGGATGTAGCGCAAAACGCGCATCAGGCGGTCTTCGTAGCTTTGCATCACAGTTTCCTTGTCACGTCCCAAGCCCTGGCACAGGCCGATGTCACAAATCTTGCTGAGTTCATGGCGATCGCTGCCCTTGTCATCGGACCGTTGCAATTACCCTTGGTCAAGGTCATATAGCGAGGGAAATAAAGTCGTCCGGAGTGCCCAATGACCAACTATCTCGACTTCGAAAAACCGCTGGCCGAAATCGAAGGCAAGGCAGAAGAACTGCGCGCGATGGCGCGGCAGAACGAAGAGATGGATGTGTCCGAAGAGGCGGCGGCGCTGGACCGCAAGGCGGCCGCGCTTCTGGATGAGCTCTACAAGGACCTGACGCCGTGGCGCAAATGCCAGGTGGCTCGGCATCCCGAGCGGCCCCATTGCAAGGATTACATCGAGGCGCTGTTCACCGAGTACACGCCGCTGGCCGGGGACCGGAACTTTGCCGATGACCACGCGGTCATGGGCGGTCTGGCACGGTTCAACGACAGGCCGGTGATGGTGATCGGCCACGAAAAGGGCAACGACACCAAATCGCGCATCGAGCGCAATTTCGGCATGGCGCGGCCCGAGGGCTATCGCAAGGCGATCCGGCTGATGGAAATGGCGGACAAGTTCGGCCTGCCGGTGGTAACGCTGGTGGATACGCCCGGCGCCTATCCGGGCAAGGGCGCGGAAGAACGCGGCCAGTCCGAGGCGATTGCGCGCTCGACGGAAAAATGCCTGCAGATCGGTGTGCCGGTGGTGTCGGTGGTGATCGGCGAAGGCGGATCGGGCGGGGCGGTGGCCTTTGCCACGGCGAACCGAGTCGCGATGCTCGAGCATTCGGTCTATTCGGTGATCTCGCCCGAGGGCTGTGCGTCGATCCTGTGGAAGGATGCCGAAAAGATGCGTGAAGCGGCCGAGGCGCTGCGCCTGACGGCGCAGGACCTCAAGAAGCTGGGCGTCGCGGACCGGGTGATTGGCGAACCCAAGGGGGGCGCGCATCGGGACCGCGCGGCGACGATCAAGGCCGTGGGTGCGGCGATTGCCGGGATGCTCAAGGAAATGGACAACCAGGGGCCGAAAGAGCTGATCAAGGCGCGGCGCGAGAAGTTCCTCGGGCTTGGCTCCAAGGGGCTGGCGGCCTGATCCCCTGAATTGACAGGTCGGGGCGGCGCGCTACACTCGGACACCGAGAGGTGTGCCCGTGACCGATATGCCTGCGCCAGAAGCTGTTGAAAGCGTTGATATTTCCGCGTTGTTTGGCCCCGAAGGGGCGGCGCGGGACGCCTGTGATGCGGCGCTATGGGATGGGTTGAGACGCACCGGGGCGGTGGTTGTCACCGGCTATCCGGATGCCGACAAGGTGGATGCGCGGGCGCGGGCGGGTCTCAGGGTTTTCGACTTGCCCGAGGACACGCGTCGCGCGATCACGACACGGCATATGGCGCCGGAGAACGGCTTTTATTATCGCGGATACTGGCCGCGCAGCCCGGAACGGCTTTTGCAGAACGACATTTATGACGTGGGGCCGGAGCGGCCCGCAAAGGGGCCGGATTTGCCAGGGATGGAGATCCTGACCGAGCCGACGCCCTGGCCCGATCCGGAGCCGGAACCGGGGTGGCGAGCGACCGTGCGGGCGCATTACGCGCATCTGAACCGGGTGGCGCAGGCGATGATCCTGTCCATCGGGCGCTCGGCGGGGTTTGACGAGGCGACGATCCGCGTCCGGTTCGAGGGGGACCATTCGACCTTGCGGTTTCTCAGCTATCCTGCGGGGGCGGCGGCGGCGGACCCGGCGGCGGGCGGTGCGATGGTGTCCGCCGGGCGGCATACGGATGCGTCGGGCCTGTCGCTGTTGTGGCAGGCCGCGCCGGGGTTGCAGGCCGAGGGGCCGGACGGGGTGTTCCGGGATATCCCGGTCCGCGAAAATGCGATTTCGGTGCATGTGGGGGACGTGATGACCCGGCTGACGGATGGCGCGGTGCCCGCGACGCCGCATCGGGTGCTGAGCCGTCCGGGGCCGCGCCAATCGGTCGGGTTTTTCCTTGAACCGGCGCTGTCGGCGCCGGTGACCCCGGCCAGTCACGGGCAGGCGACCGGGGTTCGCGAGACCTATGGCTGGCAATTGCTGCAGACTTTCGCCGCGCGGGCACAGTGGACGGGTGTGATCGCGGACCCGGACGACACGGCATGAGCCATTGCGCCCGGCGGCGCGGCGGGTAGGCTGGCGCCATGCTGGAGATTCTGAAACATCGGGATTTTGCGCGCCTGTTCGCAGCACAGGTGGTGGCGTTGATCGGCACCGGGCTGTTGACCGTGGCGCTGGGCCTGCTGGCCTATGATCTTGCGGGACCGGCGGCGGGGGCGGTGCTGGGCACGGCTTATGCGGTCAAGATGGTGGCCTATGTCGGCTTGTCCCCCATCACCGGCGCGCTGGTGGCGCGGCTGCCACGCCGCGCGGTGTTGATCGGGATGGACGTGGTGCGGATGGGGGTGGCGCTGTGCCTGCCCTTTGTCGAGACCGTGGGGCAGGTCTATGGGCTGATATTCCTGTTACAGGCGGCTTCGGCCACGTTCACGCCGACCTTTCAGGCGACGATCCCGGATATTCTGGAAGACGAGGGGGCCTATACGCGGGCGCTGTCGCTGTCGCGCGTGGCGTATGATCTGGAAAACCTGCTGTCGCCGATGCTGGCCGGTTTGTTGCTCTTGGTGATGAGTTATCACGGTTTGTTCGTGGGGACGGCTTTTGGGTTTCTCGGATCCGCCCTGCTGGTGTGGCAGGCGCGGATACCGCAGCGTGGCAGCGATGTGCCGCGTCCGTTTCGCGAGCGGGTGACGCGTGGGATCTGGATTTACCTCAACACACCGCGTCTGCGCGGGTTGCTGGCCTTTAACATGGGGGCGGCGGCGGTCGGGGCCTTTGTGCTGGTCAACACGGTGGTGATGGTGCGCGAGACATATGGGTTGGGCGAAAGTGCGCTGGCCGTGGCGATGGCGGCGTTTGGCGCGGGCAGCATGGCGGCAGCGCTGATCCTGCCGGGGGTGCTGGAACGGTTGCGGGATCGCCGGGTGATGGCGTGCGCGGCGGTTCTACTGGCGGTGCTGACCCTGGCACATGGGCTGTGGATGGCCATGCAGGGACCGCTGACCTGGGGGGTCTTCCTCGGCGTCTGGGCCGTGACCGGGGCGCTCTATTCGGCGGTGCTGACCCCGTCGGGGCGGCTGTTGCGGCGATCGGCCCACGCCGAGGACCGTCCGGCAGTGTTCACGGCGCAATTCGCGCTGAGCCACCTGTGCTGGCTGGTGACATATCCGCTTGCGGGATATGGCGCCACTTATGGCTCGCTTTGGGGGGCGCTGGTGCTCATGGGGGCGATAGCAGCAGTGAGTACGGGGGCGGCGTTGTGGCTGTGGCGGGGGGCGCGCGTCGTGGAGCATGTGCATCCCGACCTGCCGGAGGATCATCCGCATATTCTGGAACATGGTGGACGAAGGCATCGTCACGCGGTGGTGATCGACGATGAACACCGGGTCTGGCCAACACAGGGGTAGAGGGGGGCGCTGCCCCCCGTCACAGCGGGGCTGCGACTCCCCCCGGGGTATTTGGGGAAAAAGAAAGAGGGGTCAGCCGGCGAGCAGACGCAGCCCCTGGGTGACATCCGAGCGCACCGCGAGGCGCAGGCCGGGTTCGTCTCCGGCGCGCAGGGCGGCGATGATCAGGCGGTGGTAATGCGGGGGTTCGGTCTTGCGCAGCCGGCCATAGAGCGCGCGCATGGTGGGGCCGAGTTGCAGCCAGACGGTTTCGGCCATGGCGAGCATCGCCGGGGCCTGGGCGCGCAGGTAGAGCGTGCGGTGGAATTCGAGGTTGGACTGAATATAGCTGACCGCGTCGCGCCGGGCGACCGCTTCGGCGACGTTGCCGTTGATCGCCGTGAGTCGGTCGATCAGGGCCATGTGGGCGCGCGGCAGGGCGCGGCTGGCGAGTTCGACCTCGATCAGGGCGCGCAGGGCCGCAAGCTCTTCGATCCGCTCGGGGGTGAGTTCCGGGGTGGAGACCCGGCCGGAGTTGGACAGGAACAGTGCGCCTTCGGCAACAAGGCGGCGCACCGCTTCGCGCGCGGGGGTCATGGAGACATCGAATTCCTTGCCGATGCCGCGCAGGGTCAGGGCTTCGCCCGGAGAGAGGCGGCCATACATGATGCGCGCGCGCAAGGTGCGGTAGACGCGGTCATGGGCGGAGCTGGAAGGGTCCTGAGCGGAGCGGCCGGATGTGATCATGGGGTGAATGTGATCACAAAACCGCGCCGGGTCAATTGCGCGTTTCAGTCGCGGGTGAAACGGTACTTGTGCAGTTCCTGCCCCTGGTCGCGCAGCCAGTGGCGCGCCGTGTCATAGGGGCCGTGAATCCGGGTGACGGTGTTCCAGAAGGCGGGTGCGTGGTTCATCTCTGCAAGATGTGCAACCTCGTGGGCGGCAACGTAGTCGAGGATCTCGGGCGGGGCCATGACGAGGCGCCATGAGAACATGAGCGCGCCACGTGACGAACAGGAGCCCCAGCGCGAGCGGGTATCGCGCAGGGTGAGACGGGTATAGGGGCGGCCAAGCCGGGCGGCGTAGTGATCCACGGCCTCGGCAAGCCGGTGGCGGGCCAGTTCGCGCAGGTAGCCCTGGAGGCGCGCACCCACGTCGTCGGCTGTGCCGGGGGCAGCAAGGGTGTCGGCGCCGAGTACGACCGAGCGCCCGGTGCCGGGAACAACCTCGCGGGGGCGGCCGGCCACGGGCAGCGTGGTGCCAAGGCCGACGGCGATGCGATCCGGGCTTTTGGCCTGTTGCGCGCGCAGCCAGTCGCGTTTTTCAAGCGCAAAGGCGAGGGCTTCGCGTTCGGACACGCCGGGGGGGATGGTCAGGGTCACGGTGCCGTCGAGTCGCGACACGCGCAGGCTGATCCGGCGGGCGCGCGGCGCGCGGCGCAGATTCACCGTCAGCGGCGGCGATCCGGGGAGGATATGTTGCGTCATGCGCGCTCCTTGGCCGGTTGTCGCGTGTTACCCTTTGACACGCCGTTCCTGATATGGCAGGTGGCGCGGATCGTCGAGAAACAACTCACACCGAATTGAAGGGGATTACCCATGCCCAAAGAAGAATGGGGCGTCAAGCGCGTGTGCCCGACCACCGGCAAACGCTTTTATGACCTGAACAAAAACCCAATCATCAGCCCCTACACGGGCGATGTCGTGGAAGTCGAAGCCGGCAAGAGCCGGATGATCGCAGCTGATTCCGAGGATGCGGAAACCATGAAGGCAAAAGCCATGGCGTCCGATGATGCGGATTCGGTTCTGGAAGATGATGATTCCGTCGATCTGGACCTCGATGACGATGTTCTGGACGACGAAGAGGACGACGACATGTCGCTCGATGAGATCGCCGACGTTCCGAGCAATGACGACGACGAATAATTTTGGCGGGGCGGGATTTTTTCGCTTGATCCCGCCCCGGCGAGCGCCTAAATAGCGCGTCACAAGCTGACAAGCTTGGAAAATTTGGGGCCTTAGCTCAGCTGGGAGAGCGCTACAATGGCATTGTAGAGGTCAGGAGTTCGATCCTCCTAGGCTCCACCAAATTTCCTCATCGCCAAAGAAAATCACGCGCCGGGACCGGTGCGTTTTGTCGTTTAACGGGGTGGTTTGCGGCGCTTTTCATGTGCTTTGAGCGCAAATCGCTTGACCGGATGGCGCGGCGGGGATCATGCTCCGGTCATCACAATCTGCGATGGGACATTCCGTAGATGTCGCACCCCTGTTGCGTGGGCCATCCCGCGAACAAACCGATGCATTACCAGCCCCCGCCCCGTGGCGGCGGATCGAATTTGCATTGGTTCAACAGGGAGAAGAGATATGACAAAACGCCCTAATATCGTGGTCATCATGGCCGATCAGCTGGCGCCGCATTTTTGTGGTGCCTATGGCCACAGGACGGCCAAGACCCCCAACATGGATGCTTTGGCGGCGCGCGGCATGCGATTTGACGCCGCCTATTGCAACAGCCCGCTTTGCGCGCCGTCCCGGTTCAGTTTCATGGCCGGGCAGCTCATCAGCCGAATCGCGGCCTATGACAACGCATCGGAGTTCCGGGCGTCGGTGCCGACCTTTGCGCATTACCTCAAGGCGCTGGGATACCGAACCTGCCTTTCGGGCAAGATGCATTTCGTGGGGCCGGACCAGAAACACGGGTTCCAGGACCGGGTGACGACGGATGTCTACCCGTCCGATTTCGCCTGGACGCCGGATTGGGAAGCGCCGGACGAGCGAATCGACAAGTGGTATCACAACATGCAGACCGTCAAGGAAAGCGGCGTGGCGCAGGCGACCTATCAGATCGATTATGACGAGGAGGTCGGGTTCGCGGCGCGGCGCTGGCTGATGAATATCGGGCGCAGCCGGACAGGGGGCGACATGTCGCCTTTCATGATGGTGGCAAGCTTTATCCATCCGCATGACCCTTATGTGGCGCGGCCCGAGTTCTGGGACCTTTATGACGATGATGACATCGACCTGCCCGAGTTCGTGTTGACGCCCGAGGAGCAGGATCCGGGGTCGCGGCGGGTGATGGACGGGATTGAAGCCAGCTATACGCCGCTCACGGATGAAGAGGTGCGCCGGGCGCGGCATGGGTATCTGGCCAATGTCAGCTATTTCGACAGCAAGATTGGAGAGATCGTCAAAACGCTGGAAGAGATTGGCGAGTTGGACAACACGATTGTCATGGTCACGGCCGATCACGGCGACATGCTGGGCGAGCGCGGGCTGTGGTACAAGATGAACTTCTTTGAGCATTCGGGCCGCGTGCCGTTGATCATGACCGGGCCGGGCGTGGCGCAGGGGGTGGCAGGGAATGCCTGTTCGCTGGTGGACCTGTTGCCGACGTTTCTGGAGATTGCCGGGGCAGATGAGAGCGTTTTGGGCGAGCCAGTGGACGGGCGCAGCCTGATGCCTTTGGCGCGGGGCGAAGCGGACCCGGTGGATGAGGCGATTGGCGAATATTGTGCCGAGATGACGCCATGGCCGGTGTTCATGATCCGGCGGGGATCGCTCAAGTACATTCACTGTGATCCCGATCCGCCGCTGATGTTCGATCTTTCGGTGGACCCGCTGGAGAAGGTCAACGTGGCGACGGACCCGGCTTATCGCGACGCGGCGCAAGCCTTTGCCGAGGAGGTGGCGCAGCGCTGGGACAGTGCGAAGTTGCGAGCGGATGTGATTGCGACGCAGAAATCGCGGCGTGCATTGCACGCGGCGATGGAAGCGGGGGCCGGGCAGCATTGGGATTACAACCCGCCCAGCGATGCCAGCCAGCAATATGTGCGCAATCACATGGACTGGACCGTGGCGGACAAGGTCTATCGCTTTCCACCTGTGGAGGAGTAGGGCTCGGGCGCGGAGACAAGGTGCCAACGGCACCGCCGCGCCATCGCCACACCGCCCGGACGGGCTGGCGATGGCGCTCTTGCGTCAGGCCGGAATGACTTCCGCGACGGCGCGTTCGAGGCAGTCGAGCGCGCCGTCCAGCTCCGCTTCGGAGGCGATGAAGGGCGGGGCGAGCAAGACGTGATCGCCGTTTTTGCCATCACGGGTGCCGGGCATCGGGTAGCAGATCAGGCCGTTGGCAAAGGCTGCTTTCTTGAGCTTGCCAGCGAGCCCCAGGGACGGGTCGAAGGGGGTCTTGGTCTCGCGATCCGCGACAAATTCCACGCCCCAGAACAACCCGCGCCCGCGAATGTCGCCGATATGGGCGTGCTGACCAAAGCGGCGGCGCAGCTGGGTTTCGAGATACTGGCCGCGTGACTGCACCTGGGCAGGCAGGTCGTTGTCGAGCATTTCACGCAGCACGGCGAGACCGGCGGCGGCAGCGACGGGGTGGCCGAGATAGGTGTGGCCGTGCTGGAAGAACCCGGTGCCTGCGGCAATGGTGTCATAGATGCGCTTGGAGCAGAGCATGGCGCCGATGGGCTGGTAGCCCGCGCCCAAACCCTTGGCGATGCAGAGGATATCGGGGGCGATGCCCTCGGCGTCGCAGGCAAAGAGATGCCCGGTGCGCCCCATGCCGCACATGACCTCGTCCAAAATCAGCAGCACGCCGTATTTGTCGCAGATTTCGCGGATGCGGGTGTAATATCCTTCGACGGGCGGCACGGCACCGAGCGTGGCGCCGACCACGGGTTCGGCCATGAAGGCCATGACGGTGTCGGGGCCAAGGCGGAGGATTTCGTCTTCCAGCTCCTGCGCGACGCGCTGACCGTAATCAGCGAGCGATTCATCCGCGTTGCGCTCGGCATATTCGTAACAGGGCGCGATATGGGAGACATCGACCAGAAGCGGCGCGAATTGCTGGCGCCGCCATGCGTTGCCGCCTGCGGCCAGCGCGCCAAGCGTGTTGCCGTGGTAACTCTGGCGGCGCGCGATCAGGTGGCGGCGCTGGGGTTCGCCGTTCTCGATGTGGAATTGCCGGGCGAGCTTGATGGCGCTTTCCACGGCTTCGGAACCGCCGGAGACAAAGTAGACGCGGTCCAGATCACCGGGGGCGTTGGCGATGAGAAGATCGGCCAGCGCTTCGGCGGGTTCGGAGGTGAAGAAGCCGGTATGGGCAAAGGCGAGCTTGTCGAGTTGGTCCTTGATCGCCTGTGCAACACGTTGGTTGGAGTGGCCGAGACAGGATACCGCGGCGCCGCCGGAGCCGTCAAAGTAGCGCTTGCCGTTCTGGTCGATCACGAAACACCCGTCGCCGGTGGCGGCGGTGGGGTTGGCGGCGTGGCAGTGGCGGGGGAAGACGTGGCTCATGAGGACGCGCTTTCAAGAGAGTGAACGAGGGCCGCGACAGAGGCGGCGTTGTTGGCGTGGGGGGCGCCGTTGGCATCAACGAGGCTGTTTTCAAATCCGACGCGCAGGTTGCCGCCGTGTTTCGCGGCGTGGATCAGGCAGGCGTGTTCCTGCGGGCCGAAGGCGCAGAGCATCCAGTCGGGGGCATCGGGCAGGGCGGCAAGGAAGGGGGCAAGGTCGGAGGGGGCTGAGACCTGACCGGCGGAATAGCGGCCCAGCACGAAGAGCACGCTGGATTGATCCGGGTGGATGATGCCGCGCGCCTGCCAGTCCTTGAGCAAGGCAATGTCGTCGGTGTCATAAAGGATGTGCTGCACGTCGCAGCCCATGTCGGCGCAGGCGGCATAGACGCGCGGGGCGAGGTCCATATCGCGCGCGGTTTCGCGTACGGCGATCGAGGCCCAGCCGGGGCGGACCTGTTCGAGGCAGTCGAGTTGCTGTGCGACCGAATAGAGGCCCACGGCCTCGGTGGTGATTTGCAGGCGCATGTCGGGCACCGCGCGGGCCAGTTCATCCAGCGTCTCGCGGTAGCGGCCTGCGTCGAGCGAATGCGCACCGGAGGCGTCACGCACATGCAAATGCAATCCATGCGCACCCGCTGCGAAACAGGTGCGGGCGGTATCAACGATTTCGGGCAGGGTCACGGGCAGGGCCAGGTGATCAGCCTTGGTGCGCCGTGCGCCGTTGGGGGCGACCATGATGAAAGGGTCAGGCATCTGCGGGGTCTCGCTGGGCCCGGATCGGGCGTTGGAAATATTCTAAAGCGTTCCGCCATGAACCTGACTCACGGGTTTGTGGCGGAACGCTCACATCATAAAGGCGTCTTACCGCGCCTCGCCTTTCCCCTGTCTCAGGAAAAAGGCGAGACGCTTTCAAAAAAGAATGGCGGAAAATCAAAAACAGTCAACGGGAAGGAAAAATAACGTATGTTATTCATCCAGGGAGAAGCAAAGGCACCGATTCGGCATGGATCCGACACTGAAAAACAGAACGATTTCAGCGCTTAAAAAGATGTTGCCCGAGCTGTCTCCGCGCCTGCGCACGGTGGCCAAGTACATCGTCGACCACCCGTCGGACTTTGGGTTGGACCCGATCCGGGAGACGGCGCGCAAATGCGGCGTGAGCACCTACACCCTAGTTCGGATGGCCGAACGGACGGGGTTTGCCAGCTATGACGAGATGCGCGAACCGTTCCGGCACGCGCTGGTGTCGTCCACGACAGTGGTGGAACGGCCCGACTGGGTGGAAAGCCTGCATGAGAGCGGGCACCTTGGGCAGGTGCAGGCCGATGCCTCGATGAATGCCATGTCGATCGTGCAGCGTTCGCTGGAGCGGCAGGACCCGGCGCGCATGGCGCGGGTGGCACATATGCTTCTGGAGGCCGACAACGTCTATCTGACGGCGGTGCGGGCGAGCTATGCGATGGCGTATTATTTCCACTATGTCGGGCGTATGGCGTTGCCGTCATTGCAATTAATTCCGCGCCACATGAACAGCGCGATTGACGAACTGAACTATGCCGGGCCCGGGGACGTGATGATCGCGATCAGCGTGACGCCTTATTCTCGCGAGACCATCGAAGCCTGCAAATTCGCCCTCGCACGTGGGGTGCGGCTGGTGATGGTTTCGGATAGCGACGTGATCAGTTCCGAGTTCTCGGCGCATGAAACGCTGGTGGCTTCGGTGGTTTCATCCCATCATTTCGGCTGTTTTGCCGGGCTGATGGCGGTTCTGGAAACGCTGCTGGCGCTGTTGGTGGATCTGGGGGGCGATGCGGCGCGGGCGCGAATCAAGTCTTACGAAGATCTGCGCAAGGACAACAACGCGTACTGGATCGCTCAAAAAAAACATTAGTTTTTGGGTGACATGGGAAATAACTTTGGCCAGCTTAGGGTCTACAAAAATGGGCGCGTGTAATGCGTCTGCTATTTCAGTTGGGAGAAAACAGATATGAATATGAAAACAAAGATTTGCGGCGTTGCGGCTGCGATCAGCATGACCGTTGGCGGTGCCGCCATCGCCGCAGACCAGCAATTCGTCACCATCGGCACCGGCGGCGTGACCGGCGTGTATTACCCGACCGGTGGCGCAATCTGCCGTCTGGTGAACAAGGGCCGCAAGGAACACGGCATCCGCTGTTCGGTCGAATCCACCGGTGGGTCGGTCTACAACATCAACACCATCCGCGAAGGCGAGCTGGAGTTCGGTGTGGCGCAGTCGGACTGGCAGTACCACGCCTATAACGGCACCTCGAAATTCGCTGATGCGGGCAAGTTCGAAAAGCTGCGTGCGGTGTTCTCGGTGCATCCAGAGCCCTTTACCGTGGTGGCGCGCGCCGACAGCGGCATCAAGACCTTTGACGACCTCAAGGGCAAGCGCGTGAATATCGGCAACCCCGGCTCCGGTCAGCGCGGCACGATGGAAGTTCTGCTGGAGGCCAAGGGCTGGACCACGGGCGATTTCGCGCTGGCAACCGAGCTGAAAGCGGCGGAACAGTCGGCAGCGCTGTGCGACAACCAGATCGACGCGATGGTCTATACCGTCGGCCACCCGTCGGGGTCGATCCAGGAAGCCACCACCGCCTGTGACTCGGTTCTCGTGACCGTGGATGGTGCGGCCGTTGAAAAGCTGATCGCGGACAACTCGTTCTATCGGTCTGCCACGATTCCGGGCGGCATGTATCGCGGGTCGGACGCGGACACGATGACCTTTGGTGTGGGCGCGACCTTTGTCACCTCGGCGGATGTGAGCGAAGATGCGGTTTACGCGGTGGTGAAGTCGGTGTTCGAAAACTTTGACGACTTCAAGAAGCTGCACCCGGCCTTTGCCGTCCTGAAGCCGGAAGACATGATCTCGGCTGGTCTGTCGGCGCCGCTGCATGATGGCGCGGCCAAATACTACAAGGAAAAAGGCTGGATGGAATAAGCCCGTCCGCTTGACCAAGATACCAAAAGGGGCGGGATGCCGCCCCTTTTACCAATAATGAGCGCGCCCCAAGATGCGCGCCTTTTCTGCAAAAAGCAGATTTTCAGGGAGAGATTGCCATGGCCGAGAATGACAGCGGCAACCGCGCGTTGAGCGAGGAAGAACTTCAGGATCTGGTGGCTTCGACCGACTCGGGTGCGCGAAATCCGGCAGGGCCAGTGGGCCAGATGCTGGCGATTGTGGCTGTGGTCTGGTCTCTGTTCCAGGTTGTGCTGGCCTCGCCGGTTTCGAATTATGTGTTGCCCGGCGACCTGATCAACAACAGCCGCCAGATTCACCTGGCCTTTGCGATCTTCCTGGCTTTCATGGCTTATCCGGCGTTCCGGTCATCCCCGCGGACCTATATTCCCATCGCGGATTGGATCATGGCCCTGTTGGGGGCCGCAATCGCGATGTACGGGTTCATTTTCTATGACAAGATCGTCAATGCGGGCGGCCTTGCGGATGATATGGACAAGTGGTTTGCGCTGGTTGGCCTGCTGTTGCTGTTCGAAGGTGCGCGCCGCGCGCTGGGGCCGGCGATGGCGATCATCGCCACGATTTTCCTTGTTTACGTGTTCTTTGGCTCGTCCGAATGGGTGCCAGAAGTGATCCGCTGGAAAGGCGCGTCGCTGAAGAAAGCGATGAGCCATATGTGGATCACGTCCGAAGGTGTGTTCGGCATTGCGCTGGGTGTGTCGACCAAGTTCGTGTTCCTGTTCGTGCTGTTTGGCGCCCTGCTCGAAAAGGCGGGGGCCGGGAATTATTTCATCAAGATGGCGTTTGGCGCGCTGGGGCATCTGCGCGGTGGTCCGGCCAAGGCCGCGGTTGTGGGCTCGGCAGCGACCGGCCTGATCTCAGGCTCGTCGATTGCCAATGTCGTGACCACGGGCACCTTCACCATTCCGCTGATGAAGCGGGTTGGGTTCAGTGCCGAAAAGGGCGGCGCTGTGGAAGTGGCGTCTTCGGTCAACGGTCAGATCATGCCGCCGGTGATGGGGGCTGCGGCCTTTCTCATGGTGGAATATGTCGGCATCTCCTATGTCGAGGTGATCACCCACGCCTTCCTGCCAGCCGCAATTTCCTATGTCGCGCTGGTCTATATCGTTCACCTTGAAGCGGTGAAGAACAACATGCCGACGCTGGGCGACCGGGTGGTGAGCCTTGGCAAGACCATTGGCGGCATGGCGGTGTTTTTCGCAGGTTTCGCGGCGCTGTGTTACGGGGTGCAATACCCGGTGCGCTGGATCACGTCCGTGTTGCCCTCATCGGGGCTGGTGCTGTCGGCACTGATCGTTCTGGTCTATGTGCTGCTGTTGTGGCTGGCGTCCAAGGCGCCGGATCTTGAGCCGGATGACCCCAATGCGGAACATGTGGAACTGCCCGTGGTGGGCGAGATCTACAAGACCGGTCTCTATTTCCTGCTGCCGATCATCGTGCTGGTCTATTTCCTGATGATCGAACAGAAATCGCCGGGGCTTTCGGCGTTCTGGGCGACGATGCTGCTCTTTGTGATCCTGCTCACGCAGCGCCCGCTAAAGGCGATGTTCCGAGGCGAGAGCGCCTTTGGCAATGCGTTCCGTGATGGTGTCGCGGACCTTTGGCAGGGGTTGATTGACGGCGCGCGCAACATGATCGGGATTGGCCTTGCCACGGCGACGGCGGGTGTGATCGTGGGCACGGTGACGCTGACCGGGGTGGGGCAGGTGATGGCCGATCTTGTCGAGTTCCTGTCAGGCGGCAACCTGATCCTGATGCTGGTTATGGTGGGCTTGCTGTCTCTCGTTCTGGGGATGGGGCTGCCGACGACGGCGAACTATATCGTGGTCAGCTCGCTGATGGCGGGTGTGGTTGTCGAACTGGGTGCGCAATCGGGGCTGATCGTGCCGCTGATCGCGGTGCACCTCTTCGTTTTCTACTTTGGCATCATGGCAGATGTGACGCCGCCCGTGGGCCTGGCAAGCTTTGCCGCCGCCGCCGTGTCGGGTGGGGATGCGATCCGCACCGGGTTCACGGCGTTCTTCTACAGCTTGCGCACCGTGGCCCTGCCTTTCGTGTTCATCTTCAACACCGATCTGTTGCTGATCGACGTTGGATGGGTGCAGGGCATATTGGTCGCGGTGGTGGCGACAATCGCGATCCTTGTGTTCACGGCAGGGACCATGGGCTATTTCCTCACCAAGAGCCGCATCTATGAAAGCCTGATTCTGGTCATGGTGGCCTTTGCCCTGTTCCGCCCGGATTACCTGATCAACCGCATCCAGCCGCCCTTCGAGATGATCGAACCGGCGGGGCTTGAGAGCGCGTTGGACGCGGCCAAGGACGGATCGGAGCTGCGGGTGATCGTTGCGGGGCCGGATTTCGACACGGGTGACATGAAAGAGACCACGCTGGTGCTTCAGGTCAGCGGTGACGGCTCGGGCAGCGAACGGCTGGATAGCTTTGGCCTGATGCTGCTGGAAGAGGACGGGGTTGTGAAGCTGGATGAGCCGATGTTCGGCACGCCCTTTGCCGACACCATGCAGGGGTTCGATTTCTACGCTGACGACCCGGTGGTGATTGCCTCGGTCAAGGCGCCGGCGGACCAGTTGCCAAAGGAAATCATGTATATTCCAGCGCTGCTGCTCCTTGGGCTGGTGGCCCTCGCGCAGCGGCGGCGTCAACGTAATGAACCAACGGGAGAAATGGCATGACCAATCATGTGCTCTGCGCCATCGACCTGACGCATAAACGTGACGCGGAAGAAAAGCTGCTGCTCAAGGCCGCCGACCTTGCCAAGCATTACGGGGCGACCCTGAGTGTTGTCACCGTGGTGCCGGATTACGGGATGTCGATCGTCGGATCCTATTTCAAGGACGGCACACTCGAAAAGGCGGTGGCGGCGGCGAATGACGAATTGCACAAGTTCGTGGCCGAGACCCTGCCGGATTTCGGGCATGTGCAGCATATCGTCGAGGTCGGCACGGCCTACGAGATGATCCTTGACGCGATCAAGCGCTCCAAGGCGGACCTTGTGGTGATGGGCGCGCACAAGCCGGACCTGATGGACCGGCTTCAGGGACCGAACTCGGCCCGCGTGGCCCGCCATGCACCCTGTTCGGTGCTGGTGGTGCGGCAGGATTGAAGCGGACGGCGCGGGGATGTCCCGCGTCGCCAAATTTCCTGATTTTCCATTGAAAATGGGCCTTGTGCTTCTGCGGCTTGCAAGGATATACGGGTCAGCGGAGACGTGGCCGAGTGGTCGAAGGCGCTCCCCTGCTAAGGGAGTAAACGGGAAACCGTTTCGAGGGTTCGAATCCCTTCGTCTCCGCCACTTTCATGTATGTTGTTGAATTTGTTGTATTTTCATAGGCCGAAAGGCCTGCGCGGAATTTTTCTCACAGGGAGAAATTCCTGAGTATTGTCGCAAATTTGGGTAAATTTCCTAAATTTGGCGAAATTCGCAAGTGAAGACCGGCGAAAACCGTGCAAAATCCGTGCAGAAAGCAAGGTTGAGCAGGCTAGCTTTTTCTCTTTTTTCAGGAAGTTGTGCATCTGTTGGGCGTGGACCCGCGTTTCGTTGTTCCCAAGTTGCACCAACGCTCGACTATTGGTCCTCAAATAGGTCCGCGTCTAAGGCTTTGAAGAATCTCAAGATGGCAGTGACGCTGTCGAAGATAAAACGCGCTTCATCCATGTTGACCAAATCTTCATTGTCGTGCGCTAAGGATTTGTCATTTCTTATCGGATTGAATGCCTCAAATACACTGATTGAGCTTCTGATGATCCGGTCCGACATGGGGGTCAGCTGATCGTTCCCGGCTAGTATCTTGACATACTTTCCCACTCTAGCGTGAAGTGCATCATTGTTGCCGACTGTCTCTCCGGAACGCTTAAAAACGAGCGATCCAAAACGTTTCATACAATATGTATGCAGCCGATCTAGACCCGCTTGAGGTCGCTTGGCTTCGAGGTCTCGCCTGATTGAAGCAACCAACTCCTCCAGCGTCTCGTTGGGTTCGAAAATTTCAATTTCAGTCGTGTCAATCGCGGTATTGTCGCCTTCGAAGCGTCCTACGACGGAAAAGTATGCCTTCTTGTGTTGATTTCCGCTGAGAAGTGACCCGGTATTTTCACCGAGAACTGACCCACCTTCGTTTATGTCTCAGCGGTCATGTTGTGGTCAATGCGGGTGTCTCCTTTCTCTTTTTTTTGCGGCTTCTGAGCTGGCTTTGTAGCGGTAGCTGTCGTTGCCGGTTTCCAGGATGTGGCAGCGGTGTGTGAGCCTGTCGAGAAGCGCTGTGGTCATTTTTGCGTCGCCGAAGACCTGGGCCCACTCTGAGAAGCTGAGGTTGGTGGTGATGACCACACTGGTGCGTTCGTAGAGTTTGCTGAGGAGGTGGAACAACAGCGCGCCGCCGGATGAACTGAACGGCAGATAGCCGAGTTCGTCGAGGATGACCAAGTCGATCTTGGTCAGCATCTCGGCCAGTTTGCCGGCCTTTCCGAGCGCCTTTTCCTGCTCCAGGGAGTTGACGAGTTCCACCGTCGAGTAGAAGCGCACCTTGCATCTGTGATGCTCGATGGCCTGGACGCCGAGAGCTGTGGCGATGTGGCTTTTGCCCGTGCCGGGGCCACCGATCAGGACGACGTTTTCCGCGTTCTCCATGAACTCGCCACGGTGCAACTGCCGAACGCTGGCCTCGTTGATCTCGCTGGACTTGAAGTCAAAGCCTGCGAGGTCCTTGTAGGACGGGAAGCGCGCCACCTTAGTTTGGTAGGCAATGGACCGGACTTCCCGTTCGGCCATTTCCGCCTTGAGAAGTTGGGACAACATTGGCGTTGCCGCTTCGAACGCCGGTGCGCCCTGGGCAACGAGATCGTCAACGGCTTGCGCCATGTCATGCAACTTCAGGCTGCGGAGCATGATCACGACCGAAGCGCCTGCAGGATCATGACGCATGGCGCTTCTCCCCGGCCTGTCTCAGATCATCATAGCGATCGACATTGGCCTTTGGCGCTGTGTCCAGGGCCAGAGCCTCTGGCGGATCGACCTCTGGCAAGTCTGTCTGCTTCTTATCGATTGGCCTGTGAAGCAGGTTCAGGACATGCGTCTTGGTGGGCACGCCTGCTTCCAGCGCGAGTTCTACAGCACACAGAACGGCGTCTTCGTCATGGTGCAGAACCAGGGATAAGATATCGACCATCTCGCGGTCACCGCCCTCCTTGCGCAACATATGATCCTGCAGACGGCGGAAGGCGTCCGGCATCTCGACGAACGGCGCACCATTGCGCAGGGCGCCGGGTTTGCGTTGGATAACAGCAAGATAATGACGCCAATCATAGATCACCCTGCCTGGTTTGTGGTGAGATCGCTCGATGATGCGGTCATGGGCGCAAACGGTATGGCCTTCGGCCACCACAACCAGCCGATCCGGATAGACATGCAGGCTGACGCGGCGGTTCGCAAAGCTGGCCGGGACGCTGTAGCGATTGCGTTCGAAGGTGATCAGGCAGGTGGGCGACACCCGCTTGCTGTGCTCCACAAACCCATCGAAGGCCGGGGGCAGTACCATGAGCGTGGGCTTCTCGGCTTCCCAGACATCGGCGATAGAACCAGGCAAAGCCTTGTGTGGTGTCTCTGCCCATAAGGCGATGCAACGATCCTCAAGCCATTGGTTCAGCTCATTCAGATCGCCGAAGACAGGCATGACCTGCCATAGGCGATTCCGAGCGTCCTGAACGTTCTTCTCCACCTGTCCCTTCTCCCAACCGGCTGCCGGGTTGCAGAACTCAGGCTCAAACACATAGTGGCTGGCCATGGCCTTGAAACGTGCGTTGATATCGCGCTGCTTGCCTTTGCCAACACGATCTACGGCCGTCTTCATGTTGTCGTAGATCCCGCGACCGGGCACGCCGCCGAAGACGCGGAACGCGTGCCAGTGGGCGTCGAATAGCATCTCATGTGTTTGCAGCGGGTAGGCCCGCACCAGGAACGCCCGGCTGTGTGACAACTTGATATGGGCGACCTGCAGCTTGACCCGCTCGCCACCGATATTGGCCCAGTCTTCGCTCCAGTCGAACTGGAATGCCTCGCCGGGTTGAAACACCAAGGGCACAAAGGTTCCGCGCCCGGTCGTTTGTTCCGCTCGATGCCGATCGGCACGCCAAGCTCGGGCAAAGGCCGCCACGCGACCGTACGACCCATCATAGCCAAGCTTGACCAAGTCAGCATGCATTTGCTTCACGGTTCGACGTTCCTTGCGTGGCTTCCGCGTCTGCGCCAGCAACCAGGCCGACAACCGATCCGCATACGGATCCAACTTGCTTGGACGAGATGGCGTCTTGAACTTCGGCTCAACCGCGCCCTCGCGTAGGTACTTTCTGATGGTGTTGCGAGACAGGCCGGTGCGCCTTGAAATCTCGCGGATTGGCATTTTGTCACGCAATGCCCAGCGTCGGATAACACTCAAAAATCCCATGTCGATCACTCCAAATCTCCCCGACCGAATCCGTCAGGGCAACGTGTTCACATGGGTCAATTCTCAGTGGAAACTTAGGGGGCTACCGGGTCACTTCTCAGCGGAAATCAACACCATATCAAAACAGGGCCCGAATCTGGTGGCCGCGTATCGGCCCGATCTTCACCTCGGAGGTCCGCAAGCAACGCGCCGATCTGCGTCGGCCCTAGCCGCAATGGCGTTGGCATCTGGACGAACTGTTCGCGAAGATCAACGGTGAGCGGCACTACCTTTCGCGCGCGGTCGATCATGAGGGCGAGGTCCCCGAAAGCTTCGTGACAAAGACGCGGTATGAGAAAGCGGCCTTGAAATTCCTCAGAAAAACAATGAAACGTCACGGCCTGGCCGATGTCTTTGTGACTGAATGTCTGCGGTCTTACGGTGCGGCGATGAAGGGCGTCGGAGCTGCAGGCCGCCAGGAAAACGGCCCTTGGCTGAACAATCGGGCTGAGAATTCGCACCTTCCGTTTCGACGACGCGAGCGGGCGATGCTGCGCTTTCGGTGGATGCGAAGTCCACAAATGTTTGCATCTGTCCACGCCTCAGTTTTCAACCATTTCAATTCGGAGCGCAGCCTTTCCTCACGAACCAAATTCAAGAAGAACCGCACCGCTGCTCTCTCGGAGTGGCGCAATCTCCGCGCAGCATAAAGGACAGCTATACTGCCCTTGTGGAGACTGGTTCGAGTTGGTCTGACACCTCCGCCTCCATACATTGTTTTTCGTGGTTAAGGCGCGCACCACGCATGGCTCATGCGTGGTTGGTGTCGTGTCTTTTTTGATGTGTTTTTCAGATCGGATCGCCCGCTTGAATGCAGATGCGCAAATTGTCTCCCGGCGAGGTGCGGAGTGGGGGCGTCGCTAGCGCCTTCCGGCGACCGACACGGACAGGACACAGAGAAGTTCCCAAAGCATCGTGGCGGCGACAAGTGCGGTATTGCCGGATTGATCGAAGGGGGGAGACACCTCGACAACGTCGCCGCCAATCAAGTTGAGCCCGTGAAGCCCGCGGATCAGGGACTGGACTTCGCGCGGGGTAAGGCCGCCGGTTTCGGGGGTGCCGGTACCGGGGGTGAAGGCCGGGTCGATGCTGTCGACGTCGAAGCTCACATATGTCGGGCCGTCCCCGACAATGGACCGGGCTTCGCGCAGCACCGCGTCGAGGCCCATCTCGTAGAACTCCTCGATATGGATCACCCGCATGCCGCTGTCATAGGAGAAATCCCAATGCGGTTCGGCGCGGCCGCGAATGCCGATCTGGACAACGCGTTCCGGGGCGAGAACACCGGCAAGGGCGGCATTGCGGAACGGGCCGCCATGATGGAAGCGGGAACCGTTGAACGGGCCGCCGGTATCGGCATGGGCGTCGATATGGATCATGCCCACGGGCGCGTCCCGGCCCACGGCCTTGAGGATCGGATAGCTGATCGAGTGATCCCCGCCCACCGAGAGCGGCACGACCCCGGCATCCACGACGCCGTGATAGAAATCCTCGATATCCTGCGTCGCCTGATCGAGATTGTAGGTGTTCGGGATTGGCACGTCGCCACAATCGGCATAGCGGGCAATCGCGGCGGGGATCGTGCCGCTGACGTGGTGCTTGGGACCTGCGGCCAGAACCGACATCTCGCGCACCTGCGCCGGGCCGAAGCGGGTTCCCGGACGGTTGGTCACGGCCAGATCGAACGGCACCCCCAGAAGCGCGATATCAAGCCCTTCGAAGCCTTCCTGCATCGGGGCGCGCAGGAAGGAGGAAAATCCGGCATAGGGCGCCACATGTTCGCGCTTGTCACCGCCATGGGCGCCGCCGCCATCCAGAAAAGCCTGCAATTCCCGGTCGTTGAGATCGGTTTTCTCGGCAAGGGCGCGAAGTTGGTCGAGTTTGGTCTGGGGCATCAGGGTCTCTCGTCTGTCGGTGTGGGGACGGTGAGAGCATTTTGTCTGGTGAAATAGATCAAATAAATCCAAAATGATGAAAGTTTACTTTTGAAAAAAGAGATCTAAAATGCTCAGCCTGCATGAAAACTCGATCCGCAAGCTACGCATCTTTGTCACCGTCGCGGATTGCGGCGGGTTCTCGGCAGCGCAGAACGTCTTGGGGGCGTCGGCTGCCACCATCAGTATCCAGATGAAGGAACTCGAAGAGCAACTGGGCATGACGCTTTGTCATCGCGGGCGATCGGGGTTTCGGATGACCGAGCAGGGGCGGGCGGTGTATGACGCGGCGCAGAACGTGTTGGGCGCGTTCAGCAACTTCAACCTGGCCACGGCGGAAATACAGAACCGGCTGGTCGGAGAGGTGAAGATCGGCATGCAGGCGAACATGGCCACCAACCCGGCCTTGAAGTTGTCCGAAGCAATCCGGCAGTTTCAAACCCGGGAAAACGAGGTTGTTTTCCGGCTTGAGGAAACCCGGTCTGCGGATCAGCAAAGCCGCACGCTGGAGGGGCGCTATGATCTGAGTATCGGGCTTTATCCCAACCGGATTTCCGGGCTGGATTACACTGAGCTCTTTTCCGAGACGGTCGCGCTCTATTGTGCCTCCGAGCATCCGCTGGCGGGCATGGAGGATCCGTCCGAGATCGAAAGGCAGCTTGGAAAATTCAAGCTGGTGTCATCGGGAACCGGGTTGGAACGCGCGATCAGCAAACCTGCGACCCTGCCGGAGCCAACGGCCTTTACCGAGGACATGGATGCGGCGATGCTTTTGATCCTGTCGGGGTGTTACCTTGGATTTCTGCCGACACATTTTGCCGAAACATGGCGACGCAGGGATATGGTGCGTGCAGTTATGCCCGAACGGTTCAGCACCGATATTCCGTTCCACCTCATCACCAGGCGCGGCGGGCGGGACAATAACGTTGTCGACGTTTTCATCGCCGATGTGTTGCGCGCGCATGGCAGGCCGCAAAAGGAATGACGCGGCGGGCAGATGCCACACCGCGCCATCAGGGAGGTCGGGTTACTCGGCCGTCAGCGCCTGGAAGGTCTTGATATCTTTTGCAATGAGGGCTTCGGCTTCGGCGCGGGGTTTCCAGTAGATCTGGGCGCCGTTCGAGGCGACGTAGTCCTTGGCGGCGTCGCTTGAGATCGCCTTGAGCGCAGCGGCCTCGAGTTTCTGGATGACGTCTTCGGGGGTGCCCTTGCGCACGAACAACCCGTTCCACAGGACAATGTCGAGTTCCGGGACAAGCTCAGCCACGGTTGGGGCGTCGGGGGTCAGGGATATGCGGTCGGACGTGACGGTGGCCAGCACTTTCAGGTCATCAAGGCAGGGCTGCACAAGGCCCGCAACCGAGTTCATCACGTCGACATCGCCGGATGCAAGCGTGTTGCAGTCGAGATTGTCGTAGGCTGCGTCCGAGCCGAATTCGAACCCGAATTTCTCGGCCAGACCAAAGGTGACGTGGGTTGGCACAAGACCCGCGCCGAAATGGCCAAGCGCGACGTCGTTATCCTGTGCATAGGCCGCCAGTTCTTCCATGGTTTCATACGGCGCGTCCTTGGCGGCCACGAGCAGGAAGGGGTAGGTCAGGAAGACGCCGACCGGGACAAACGGATCGGGGTCCAGTTCCTCGATCCCGATGGCCGGTCCGACGACGGGCACACCGATCACGAAGGACCCGACGGTGTATCCATCAGCCGGGGCCGCCGCGACCTCGATCGCGCCGGGAAACGGGCCACCGCCGCCGCCGGGCTTGTTCACCACAGCTGCAGGCGATCCGTACAAGGCCTGGAACTCGTCAGCGATCATGCGCGTCAGCACGTCTTCTTCCCCTCCCGGCGGCCAGGGAACAACGAAGGAAACAGGCTTTTCGGGGTACTCGGCGGCGACGGGTAATGTCATTGGCAGCAGCGACACCATCGCGATGGCGGTTGAGCGTAGGAACAGGTTGGTCATGGGGGCTCCCTGAGATTGCGAAGGCAAGGACATGCGACCGGTTCAAGGCCACGTTGGGGCGAGGGTGGCACGCATGATCAGGTTGAAAAATCTAAAAGGTAGAAAGTTTACTTTACCTTTTGTGAATGAAGCTCATCGGCGACCCGGCCCCTGTTTGGGTGCACCCTCGATGTCTCGGGAGGGGGCGCCTTTATGAAAGCCTGCTCAACACACAAGCAGACGATGCGGCGCTTACCGTGGAAATCAATGGGATTGATGGCAGACCGGGCAAAGGTTTGCCAGATTGGCGGAATGCCCGGATTTGTGGGGATTTACCGGGTGGTCTGCTCCTCTATTTGCCAGTAATTATTGACTATTTTCCGTATATGGCGGTGAAGTCGATTTGAGGGTTTACAGCCTTGATGCAGGCAATTGCATAGGCTGAGCTTATAATCCATTAGGAAAAAACGATTTCCCCTGATGTTGGAAAATTAACAGTCTCACCGTCACAGGTGATGCCTGAGGTCGGATGGCCGGGCAAAACCGAACCAACAGAGGAGCAATCCATGAAAACAACGTCAAAAACCCTGACCATCGCGGCGGCCGCCGCCATTGCGGCCACAGGGGTCTTCGCCGAAACCGAGCTGACGGTCTATACCGCCTTTGAGGCAGAAGATCTCAAGCGGTATGCCGACACGTTCAACGAAGTGCATCCGGACATCAAGATCAACTGGGTGCGTGACTCCACGGGTATCGTGACCGCGAAGCTTCTCGCGGAAAAGGACAACCCGCAAGCCGATGTTGTCTGGGGGCTGGCGGCAACGTCGCTTCTGCTGCTCAAGAGCGAAGACATGCTGGAGCCTTACGCCCCCAAGGGTGTGGAGGCGCTCGATCCCAAATTCGTCGATTCCGACAACCCGCCCTACTGGGTCGGGCAGGACGCCTGGGCCGGCGCGATCTGCTACAACACGGTTGAGGCCGAGAAGAATGGCCTGACACCGCCGACGTCGTGGAAAGACCTGCATGACCCGATGTACAAGGGCCATATTATCATGCCCAACCCGAACTCGTCGGGCACCGGGTTCCTGGACGTTTCGAGCTGGTTGCAGATGTTTGGCGAAGAAGCCGGCTGGGACTACATGGACGGGCTGCACGAGAATATCGCGCGCTATACCCATTCCGGTTCAAAGCCCTGCAAACTGGCCGCGTCGGGTGAAATTCCGATCGGGATCTCCTTTGCGTTCCGTGGCGCCAAGTCGAAAGCCGCAGGCGCGCCGCTTGAAGTGATCGTGCCGAGCGAAGGTGTTGGCTGGGACATGGAAGCGGGCGGTATCATTGCCGGGACCGCGAACCTTGAGGCCGCGCAGACGCTTCTGGACTTTGCAGTGAGCACGAAGGCCATGGAAATGTACAATGTTGGCTATGCCATCATCGGCATCCCGAGCCTTGCCAAGCCGGTCGAGCATTTCCCCGACGGTCTGAAGGACGCCCTGATCGAGAACGATTTCGAGTGGGCCGCCAACAACCGCGCGGCGATCCTGGCTGAGTGGCAGAGCCGCTACGACGGCAAGTCGGACCCCAAGTAAGACCCCTGTGCCGGCGGGGTTCCTCCCCCCTCGCCGGCCCCTTTTGCGCGGGCCTTGAAGGCCTGCGCAACCTCCCATCCCATTCCCTTCCCGCCGAAAACGATCCGAGGCACTCATTATGAACGCGCTAAAATCGGCCCCCGTGCTTGCCCACGAAGTCCCGGCCAAAGACCCTTATCTGGAGATTTCCGATCTCTGGAAGTTGTACGGAGATTTCGTCGCGCTGCGCGACGTGTCGCTCAAAGTTGAAGAGGGCGAGTTCGTCTGTTTCCTGGGGCCGTCGGGTTGTGGCAAGACCACCCTGTTGCGCGCCATTGCGGGGCTTGACCTGCAGACACGCGGCACGGTCATCCAGAATGGACAGGATGTTTCCAACCTGCCGCCATCGCGCCGCGATTTCGGGATCGTGTTCCAGTCGTATGCCCTGTTCCCCAACCTGACCATTCGCAAGAATATCGCCTATGGGCTGGAAAACGCGGGACGTAGCAAGGAAGAGATCACGGTGCGCGTCACCGAGCTTCTGGACATGGTGGGCCTGAGCGAGCAGGGCAACAAGTATCCGGCGCAGCTTTCGGGCGGGCAGCAGCAGCGGATCGCGCTGGCACGCGCCATCGCCACGTCGCCGGGGCTGCTCTTGCTGGATGAACCACTGTCGGCGTTGGATGCCAAGGTGCGTGTGCATCTGCGCCACGAGATCAAGGAGCTTCAGCGCAAGCTGGGCGTCACGACCGTTATGGTGACGCATGACCAGGAAGAGGCGCTGTCCATGGCGGACCGCATCGTGGTCATGAACCATGGCGTGATCGAGCAGGTGGGCGCTCCGACCGAGGTATACAAGAACCCGGCATCACTTTTCGTCGCGGGTTTCATCGGTGAGATGAACCAGCTTGAAGCACAGATCCTGAGCGAAAACCGTCTGCGCATCGGCAAGCATGAGTTCGAGTGCCGCGACCATGACTTTGATCCGGGCACAACCGTCGTTGCGGCGATCCGCCCGGATGACGTGGTGCCGCACGGGTCGGATTTCGTGCCGGACGCCGACGCGAAGAACTGTGAGCTGGTACGTATCGGGGACATGGAGTTCCTCGGGTCGTTCTGGCGCTGCCACCTGATCAGCGATGACTTCCATGGTGCCGAACTGATCGCGGACTTCTCGGTCAACGCGGTGCGCCGCCTGTCGCTGGCCACCGGGCAGGAAATCCATGTGGAGCTGCCGCGCGAAAACCTGATTGCGTTCGCACCCGAAGCACAAGGGGGCGACGATGACTGACGCCGCCACTCTTCCGCCCGGACGGTACGTGAAACCACGCCTGAGCCGTGATGACGTGATGATGCGATCATGGATGATCGTGATCGCGCTTTACCTTGTGGTGACGCTGGTGTTTCCGCTTTATGCGATGCTGTCCAAGTCGTTCTCGACCTACCATTTCGACCTCGGTCAGTTCGAGTTCCAGGTTTCGGACGACGATGGCGTCTTTGCGACCGATCCGGTTCTGGCCAGCACGCTGAACGATCAGCTGGGCGTGTTCGGCGAAGCCGATCTGCGTGCGGGCAGTGACGGACGCCTCCCGGCCACCAAGCTGTTCCCGGATTTCAGCTTTCGCAGTTCGAAGATGTATCGCGTGCGCGGGACCAGTGACGACGCGGTCTATCTTGTCGGGTCGACGCGTCACAGCGGGACCGCGTGGCAGGAGCTGGATTCCAACACCTTCCGCCGTGTGCAGATGCGTCCCGTGTCGGGGACGGGCTTTGGCAACTTTGTCACCTATTTCTCGACACCGGCGCTTTCCAACTCGATCAAGAATTCGCTGGTGATCTCGACCATTGCGACCGTGCTGACGGTGACGCTGGCCTTTGGATTTGCCTATGCGCTCAACCGGTCCTGCCTGCGGTTCAAGGGGGCGTTCCGGATCATCGCCATGGCGCCGATCCTCGTGCCGTCGCTGTTGCCCGGTATCGCGCTGGTTTACCTGTTCGGCAATCAGGGCATGCTGAAGGAATTGCTGATGGGGCAGAGCATCTATGGCCCGATCGGTATCCTGATCGGGTCGGTGTTCTTCACCTTTCCGCATGCGTTCCTGATCCTGTCGACGGCGCTGGCGATCTCGGATGCGCGGCTTTACGAGGCTGCCGACAGTCTCAAGACCTCGCCGTGGAAAACGTTCTGGACGGTAACGATCCCCGGCGCGCGGTACGGTATCATCTCGGCAACCTTCGTGGTCTTCAACCTTGTCATCACCGATTTTGGCCTGCCCAAGGTGATTGGCGGGCAGTTCAATGTGCTGGCGGTCGACATCTACAAGCAGGTGATCGGGCAGCAGAACTTTGAAATGGGTGCGGTGGTGTCGGTTGTCCTGCTGATCCCGGCGGTCTTTGCGTTTGCCATTGACCGTATCGTGCAGCGCCGCCAGGTGGCGCAGCTGTCGGCGCGGTCGGTGCCTTACGAGCCCAAACCACAGAAGGGGCGGGATCGGGTCGCGATGATCTACTGCTCGGTCATCGGCGTCTTCATCATCGGGCTGCTGGCCATCTGCCAGTATGCGGCCTTGATCAAGTTCTGGCCCTATGACCTGTCGCTGAGCCTGAACAACTATCAGTTCGACCTGATGGACGGAGGCGGCTGGGGCAGCTATTTCAACTCGATCAAGCTGGGGCTTCTGACGGCGATTGTCGGGACAGGGGTCGTGTTCTTCGGGGCATACCTTGTGGAAAAGGCAAACGGGTTCGAAATGGGACGCGGCTTTTTCCAGATGGTTGCGATGCTGCCGATGGCGGTGCCGGGGATGGTGCTGGGTCTTGCCTACATCTTTTTCTTCAACAACCCCGCCAACCCGCTGAACGCGATTTACGGCACCATGGCCATTCTCGTGGTCTGCACGGTCACGCATTTTTACACGGTGTCACACCTTACGGCCGTGACCGCGCTCAAGCAGATGGATCGCGAGTTTGAATCGGTGTCGGCGTCATTGAAACAGCCCACGATGAAGCTGTTCCGGCGTGTGACCGTGCCGGTGTGCCTGCCTGCGCTGCTGGACATCTCGATCTACCTGTTCGTGAACGCGATGACGACGGTTTCGGCGGTGGTGTTCCTGTATTCGCCCAAGACGGCGCTGGCTTCGATCGCGGTTCTGAACATGGATGACGCCGGTGATATCGCCCCCGCTGCGGCGATGGGCATGATGATCTTCTACACGAATGCCGCGGCGCGGATCATACACCTGCTGGTCTCACGCGGGTTGCTGACTCGCACCCAGGCCTGGCGGTTCCGTTAAGACCGGACACTCGCGAAGACGGGCGGCACGGATTACTCCGGGCCGCCCGTTTCCGTTGCGAGGTAGCGGTTGGCCAGATCCATGAAGGACCGGATGACACGGACCTCGCCGCGCTGGGCGAGGTGAACGATGGATTCAGGCATGCGGGTGTCGACGTTCAGGATGGGGATTTGCTCGATCCGGTCGTCATGGCTGTATTCCGCTTCGGACACGAAGCCGATACCGCCGCCGGACAGAACAATGGACCGCACCGCCTCGCGCCCCTCGGCCACGATGGCGGGTTCCAGCGCCACGCCGAGCTTTGCCGCCTCGTCGACGACCATTTGGCGGGTGCGGGACCGCTCTTCGCGGAAAATGAGCGGGTATTGTGCGATTTGCTGCATGGTCATGCCCGCAGCGCCTTCTTTGAGGGTGCCGCGTCGGGCAAAGGCGATGATCTCGCTCGCGCCGATGCTGAGCGAGGTCAGTTCGCGGGACGTGGGAACCTGCCCGACCACGCCGATTTCGGCGTTGTACTGGCGCAGCTGGTCAAGGATTTCCTCGGAGTTGCCCGAGCGCAGCGAAATGCGGACATTGGGGTACTTGGCGCGAAACTTTGCGAGCACGTCTGTAACGTGTTGGGCGGAGTCCGCGACGATGCGCAATTCTCCCGACACGGCGGCGTTGCGTTCGGACAGGTATTCGCCGATCTGGGTTTCGATGTCGAAATACTGCTTGGTCAGGTGAAACAGCTCTTCGCCCGCGCTTGTCAGGACAACCTGACGTTTCTTGCGTTCGAACAGCAGGACGTCATTCTCGACTTCGAGATTCTTGACCTGTTCCGACACCGCCGGCTGGGTCAGGTGCAGAACCTCGGCAGCTTTTGAGAAGCCGCCAAGATGCGCGACGTAGTGAAAGGCTCTGAGCTGACTGTGGCGCATGGGGAAGGCTCGCTTATTTGGATAGGGTTGACCTATACATAAATCACAATTTTCAATTTCTCATATGACGCAAGGCTTGGCAATTTGTTTTCAGAACAGTTTGGGAATCAAAGCCATGACCAGCCAAAAAACTCCGATTGCACCTCCGAAGCTTGGCGAGCCGTACCTGCTGACGCCGGGTCCGTTGACCACGGCCTATGAAACCAAGGAAGCGATGCTGCGCGACTGGGGCAGCTGGGACGGCGATTTTCGGGCCATGACGGCCGAGATGCGCGCCCGCCTGCTGGACATGCTTGGGCCCGGTAAAGAAGAGTTCGACTGTGTCCCGATGCAGGGCAGCGGAACCTTTGCGGTCGAGGCCATGCTGGGGTCGTTGACAGCGCGGGACAGCAAGATCCTCGTTCTGGCGAACGGCGCTTATGGTCAACGCTCGGCCAAGACGCTGGCCTATCTGGGGCGGGATCACGTGGTTCTGGACAAGGGGGATTACCTGCCGCCGCGTGGCGACGAGGTCGCTCAGATCCTGGCGGATGATCCGGCGATCACCCATGTCGTGGCCATTCATTGCGAAACCTCGTCGGGCATTCTGAACCCGGTTGGGGAAATCTCGGAAGCGGTCTATGCCGCCGGACGCAAGCTGCTGATCGACTCGATGTCGGCCTTTGGCGCGATCGAGCTGCGCCCGTCGGAAGTGCGGTTCGAGGCGCTGGTGTCGTCCGCGAACAAGTGCATCGAGGGTGTGCCGGGGTTCGGCTTCGTGCTGGCGCGCAAATCCGAGCTGGAAGCGGCCAAGGGCAACTGCCAGTCGCTGAGCCTGGATGTGCATGATCAGTGGGCGCATATGGAAAAGACGGGGCAGTGGCGGTTTACCCCCCCGACCCACGCGGTCGCGGCTTTCCTGACGGCGCTGCGCGCCCATGAAGCGGAAGGTGGCGTGGCCGGTCGCGGTGGTCGTTACACCGCCAACCGGGACACGCTGGTGGCGGGCATGCGCGACATCGGGCTTGAGACGCTGTTGCAGGATCGCTGGCTGAGCCCGATCATCGTGACGTTCTTCTGCCCGGATGATCCGAAGTTCAGCTTTGACCGTTTCTACGACCTGATGAAGGCGAAGAACTTCATCATCTATCCTGGCAAATTGACCATTGTCGACAGCTTCCGTGTCGGCTGTATTGGCCAGATGGATGAGCACGTGATGCGGCAGGTTGTCGAGGCAACACGTGAGACACTGAATGAAATGGGCGTGACCAACGCCGCGCCCCCGGAAATTGCAATCAAGGAACGCGCCAAGCTGGCGGCCTGAGACGAAAAAAGGAACCACCATGACCATTCACACCCCCGTCGAAGCGAACGAGCGCGTATACCCGACCCCCAAGGTGCCCGCCGTGGCGATCTGCCTGGATGGCTGCGAGCCGGAATACCTGGATGTGGCCATTGCCAAGGGGCTGATGCCCAACCTCAAGCGCATGCGCGAGGAAGGTACGGACCGGCTGGCGCATTCGGTGATCCCGTCCTTCACCAACCCCAACAACCTGTCGATTGCCACCGGGCGTCCGCCGATTGTGCACGGCATCTGCGGCAACTACCTGATCGACCCGGATACGGGCGAAGAAGTGATGATGAACGACGTGCGCTTCCTGCGCGCGCCGACGATTTTCTCGCAGTTCTACGATGCGGGGTTCCGGGTTGCGATGGTGACGGCCAAGGACAAGCTGCGCGCCTTGCTGGGCGCGGGACTGAAGTTTGACGAAGACCGCGCAGTTGCGTTTTCGTCGGAGCGGTCCGGGGAAACGACCAAGGCGGACCACGGTATCGACAACGCGTCGGAGTGGCTGGGCATGGAAGTGCCCGAGGTCTATTCGGCGGAACTTAGCGAGTTTGTCTTTGCCGCCGGTGTGAAGCTTCTCAAAGAGTTCAAGCCGGACGTGATGTACCTTTCGACCACGGACTATATCCAGCACAAGTTCGCCCCGGAGCAGCAGGGTGCGCTGGACTTCTACGAGATGTTCGACCGCTATCTTGGCGAGCTGGACGCGCTGGGCGCAGCCATCGTCGTGACTGCGGACCATGGCATGAAGCCCAAGCACCATGCCGACGGCACGCCGAACGTGATCTATGCGCAGGACCTTCTGGACGTGTGGCTGGGCAAGGACGAGGCCCGCGTGATCCTGCCGATCACCGACCCCTATGTGGTTCACCACGGAGCGTTGGGCTCGTTTGCCACGGCCTACCTTCCGGAAGAGGCGGATCGCGCCAAGGTCATGGAGAAGCTGCGCGCGCAGAAGGGCATCACCCATGTCCTGACCAAGGAAGAGGCGATTGAACGGTTCGAGCTTCCGGGCGACCGGATCGGTGATATCGTGATGGTGTCGGGAGAAAATATCTGCATCGGCACTTCGGAGCATCGCCACGACCTTGCCGCGTTGAAAGAGCCGCTGCGCAGCCACGGTGGTTTGACCGAGCAGGAAGTCCCGTTCATCGTTAACCGCAAGGTCGACCTGCCGTCGAACCCGGCCGAACTGCGCAACTTCGATGCGTTCTTCTATGCCACGACCGCGGCGGCGCTTTGAGATGGACGGCGTCATGACCGAAAGTGAAATCCGCAACGAGGGCATGCGCATCGGTGGCGAGGTCGTCTTTACGGACGACGTCGTACCGGTGCACTATCCCTACACCAACGAGGTGGTTGGGACGGTTCCGGCGGGCAAGGCCGAACACGCCGCGCGCGCGTTCGAGATTGCCGCCAACTACAAGTCGACACTCAGCCGCTATGAACGCAGTCAGATTCTCACCCGCGCGGGTGAACTGATTGGCGAGAAACGCGACTGGCTGGCGAAATGGCTGACGCTGGAACTTGGCATCTGTCACCAACACGCGATCTACGAGACCAAGCGGGCGCAGGATGTGTTTGGCTTTGCCGCGCAGATGGCGCTGGTGGATGATGGCGAGATTTTCTCGTGCGATCTCACGCATAACGGCAAAGAGCGCAAGATCTTTACCAAGCGCGAGCCGGTGCGGGCGATTTCGGCCATCACGCCGTTCAACCATCCGCTCAACATGGTCAGCCACAAGATCGCGCCCGCAGTGGCTACCAATAACTGTGTTGTCTGCAAGCCGACCGAGCTGACCCCGCTCACGGCGATTGCGCTGGCGGACATTCTCTATGAGGCGGGCTTGCCGCCCGAGATGTTCCAGATCGTGACCGGATGGCCGCAGGACATCGGCGAAGAGATGATGCTCAACGACAATATCGACATCATCACCTTCACGGGCGGCGTGCCCGTGGGCAAGCTGATTGCGTCGAAGGCGGGGTACAAGCGGCTGGCGCTGGAACTGGGCGGGAATGATCCGCTGATCGTTCTGAATGATCTGGATGATGCGGATCTCGACAAGGCCGCCACCATTGCCGTGGCCGGGGCCACTGGCAACTCGGGTCAGCGGTGCACCGCCGTCAAGCGCATCCTCGTTCAGGAAAGCGTGGCCGACAGGTTCGTGCCGCTGGTTCTGGAAAAGGCCAAGGCGCTCAAGTTCGGCGATCCGATGGACCCGGAAACCCAGCTGGGCTGCGTGGTGCATGAGCAGGCGGCGGAACTGTTTGAAAAGCGCGTCTACATGGCCGAGGAAGAAGGGGCCAAGATTCTCTATCACCCGGGGCGCCAGGGCGCGTTGTTGCCGCCCATCGTCGTGGATCACGTGCGCCATGACAGCGAGCTGGTGATGGAAGAGACCTTTGGCCCGATCGTGCCGATCGTGCGGGTGCCGGATGATGACGTTGAAGTCATGCGGATTTCCAACTCGACCCAGTTCGGTCTGTCTTCGGGGGTTTGCACCAACGATCTCAACCGCGCGATTGCCTATATCAACGGGCTCGACGTTGGCACCTGCAACATCTGGGAACAGCCCGGCTACCGGATCGAGATGTCCCCCTTCGGCGGCATCAAGGACAGTGGCAACGCGGTCAAGGAAGGCGTGCAGGAAGCGATGAAATTCTTCACCAACCAGAAGACTTATTCGTTGCCGTGGCCGGGGGCGTGAGCAGCCCGCAATAAATGAAAAACCGAAGAGCGCGGGCCGCTGGGAGCCCGCGCAACACAGGGGGCACAATGGCTGTAAATCTCGTTCACACGGAAGGTGAGTCCAATACTTCCGACGCCCGCCGCGCATGGGCAGACAAGGCTGTTGGCCCGAAATCTGCCCCGCTTCTGGCGCGGGATGCGGATGCGTTCCTTCACCAGAGCCTGTCGAGCCCTTGCGTGAGCACGATCGAAAAGGCCGAAGGCATATGGATCACCGACCGTGACGGGCGGGTGTTCATGGATTTTCATGGCAACTCGGTGCATCACATCGGCTATGGGCACCCCAAGGTCGTCGCGGCGATCAAGGATCAGCTGGATACGCTGCCCTTTGCGCCGCGCCGGTTCACCAACGAGCCCGCTGTTGCGCTGGCCGAGAAACTCGCCGCCATTGCGCCAGGTGAACTTGGCAAGGTTCTGTTCACCACCGGCGGGTCGGACGCCAACGAGGTTGCGCTCAAGATCGCGCGGGCGGCGACCGGGCGGTTCAAAACCATTTCGTTCTGGGATTCCTTTCACGGGGCGGGTTTTGGCGCGGCCTCGGTCGGGGGTGAGGCGACGTTCCGCAGCCATATCGCGGGGCCGCTTTTGCCGGGGACAGAACATGTCGCGCCCTTTGCCTGTTATCGCTGCCCCTATGGGCATGCCGGGCCGGAGAGCTGCGGATTGGCCTGTGCGAACATGGTCGATTTCGTGCTCGAGCGCGAAGGTGATGTTGCGGCGGTGATCGCCGAGCCGATGCGCGCCGTGCCTTACGTGCCGCCGCCGGGGTTCTGGAAGGCGGTGCGCGAGGCCTGCAATCGCCGGGGCGCCCTGTTGATCATGGATGAGATTCCGACGGGGTTGGGGAAGACCGGACGCATGTTCGCCTTTGAACATGACGACATCATTCCCGACATCGTGACCATGGGCAAGGCGCTTGGCGGGGGCATTCTTCCCATTGCGGCCTGTATCGCGCGCAAGTCGCTGGATGTGTGCGGTGATTTCGCGATTGGTCACTATACCCACGAAAAGAACCCGGTCACGACGCGCGCCGCCTTGGCGACCATCGAGGTGATCGAGGAGGAGGGGCTGGTGGAACGCGCCGCCGAGATCGGCGAGATCGCGATGGGTCGTCTGCGGGACGAGCTGGCGCGTGTGCCCATCGTGGGCGACATCCGCGGGCGCGGCACCATGTTCGGCGTCGAGATCGTCATGGATCGCGCAACACGCGAACCGGGCCATGCGTTGGCGGAACAGATCTATTACGCCTGTCTGGAAGGCGGGGTCAGTTTCAAGATCAGCCAGGGCTGCGTGTTGACCCTGTCGCCGCCGATGACGATCTCGGATGAGGATCTGCACAAGGCGCTGGGTGTCGTCATCGCGTCGATCAAGGCCGCAATTTGACTGTGCTTTTTGCGAATTGCATCGGATAATGGCCGTTCGAACCCTCCCGAGCGCGGGAAAAGACCATTGACGGCAGGAGCCTGACCCCATGGATATCATCCGTTTCCTGATCAGTCTTGCTGGGGCCACGATGTTGTTGCTGTTCGCGGTGCGCATGGTGCGCACGGGGATCGAGCGCAGTTTCGGGGCGTCGTTCCAGAGGTTGCTGACCTCGAACAACAGCCTTGTCGGCGCGGCCACGGTGGGGATCGCGCTGGCGATCGTCTTGCAGAGTTCGGCGGCCGTGGCATTGCTGGCGACCGGGTTTTCTGCCGGGGGCTACATGAGTTTCGCGACCGCGCTGGCGGTGGTGCTCGGGGGTGATCTGGGCTCGGCGCTGGTGATCCAGGTGCTGTCTTTCCGGCTGGATTGGCTGGTGCCGGTTCTGCTGGCCTTTGGCGGGTGGATGTTCGTCAAGGTCGAGCAGAAACGCTGGCGTCAGCTTGGGCGTATCCTCATGGGGGTGGCATTCATTCTGATTTCGCTGCGCTTTCTGCGTGAGGCGATGGACCCGATCCGCGACAGCGCCTTTCTGCCCGCGATCTCGAACTATCTCGCGCAGGATTACGTGACCGCGTTCATCGTTGGTGCGGTGCTGGCCTTTGTGATGCATTCCAGCGTGGCTGCGATCCTGATGTGCGTGACCCTTGTGCAGATTGGCGCGCTTCCCTTTGCAGCGGGGCTTTCCCTGGTGTTGGGCGCCAATTTCGGAAGTGCCTTCATTCCGGTCTGGTTGAGCCGGGGCCAGCCGGTGTCGGCGCGGCGCATTCCCTATGCCAACCTTGGATTGCGCGGCAGTCTCGCCAGTCTGGCGTTGGTGATTTTGAACACCCTGTTCGATCCCGCGATGTTGATCATCGCGTCCCCGGCGCAGTCACTGATCTATGCCCATATCGGGTTCAACCTTGTGCTTCTGGTGTTGGCCCTTCCGGTGTGCCGTCTTCTGGAGGCGCCGGTGCGGCAGCTTTTCCCGGACCCGCAGACCACGCAGGAACATGACCCGACCAAGGATGTGCCCGGCGCGGCGCTGGACCCCGAGGCGGTGGACCGACCGGCGCGCGCAATTGCCTGCATCAAGCAGGAACTGCTGCGTATGACTGAGCGTGTCGAGGGCATGTTCCGCCCAGTCCTCAGTATTTATGAAGACACCGACCCGGAAAGCATCGCGGCAGTGCGTGCCCGCGATCTCGAGGTGAATGACAGCCTTGCCAGCATCCGGGACTATGTTGCGTCCATTCCGCGCAAGACTTGCTCGAAGGCCGAGTTGAAGACCATCCGGGGATTGATGGAATATGCCATCCGGCTTGAAACGGCGGGAGACGTGGTGGCCAAACGCCTGACCGCGATTGCCGAGGAAAGACGCGAGGCAGGTGCGCGGTTTTCGCGCGAAGGCTGGTCGGAACTGATCCGCATTCAGGAATCCATTCTGGCCAATCTGCGCCTTGCCAAGAATGTGCTATTGTCAGATGACCTTGAGAGTGCGCGCCTCTTGATGACCGAGAAAACCGAAGTCAAACGAATGGAATATACGAGCCGCAAACGCCATCTGAAGCGGCTTCAGAACGGTGACCGGGACAGCATGCAATCAAGCGACATGCATCTCGAGACGATCCGCGCGTTCCGCGAATTCAACAGCCACATTGCCGCCGTGGCCTATCCGATCCTGTACCGCAACGGACAACTGCTCGAAACGCGGTTGATCGAGGATATGGAGCCGGCGGAAAGCTGATCCGGGCGAGGGAGGTCCTGCCAAGCCGATGAAGATTGTTCGAACCGACTGCGAGCTGGAAACGCCGCTCGTGGACAAGACGCTGCGCGAGGCCGGGCATGAGCTGGTCTTGTTGCCCGATGGGGTGCCGCAGGACGAGCTGATCGCCGCTGTGCGTGATGCCGAGATCCTGCTGATGTGTTATACGCCCGTGCCGCGCGCGGTGATCGAAGCCGCGCCCAAGCTGCGTGGGATCGTGAAATACGGCGTGGGCATTGATGCCATCGACACTGTGGCGGCCCATGAACACGGCGTGAGTGTCGTCAATATCCCCGAATACGCCGAGGAAACCGTGGCCGAGGGGGCGTTTGCGCTGATGATCGCTTTGGCCAAGCGGCTTCCGGCACTGCGGGACGAGATGAACCGGGCGGGGTGGACATGGCCCGAGTCGCGGTGGCTGGGGTCGGATATTGCCGGGCAGACGGTGGGGATCGTCGGGTTTGGCAAGATCGGGCGCAGCATGGCGCGCATGGCTGGGCAGGGATTCCGGGCCAACGTGATCGCCTTTGATCGGCGCGCGACCGCAGAAGAGATGCTTTCGCTGGGTGCTACCAAGGTCGACAGTCTTGAGGTGCTGGCGGCGCAGTCGGATTTTGTCACGATCCACGCGACGCTTTCGGCGGAGTCCCGTGGCATGTTCGGCGCAAGCGAAATTGCGGCGATGAAGCCGACCGCCTTTTTGATCAACACGGCGCGGGGGGCCATCGTTGATGAGACGGCGCTTGCCCATGCCATTCTTGAAAGCCGGATCGCGGGGGCCGGGCTGGATGTGTTTTCACAGGAGCCGTTGAACCGGGCGGATCATCCGTTGAAAGACCTGTTCGACCTGCCGAATGTCATCCTGTCCCCGCACCTGACATTCTATACCCGACAAGCCATGGAGCGGCTTGAGACCGAGACCTTGGAGCGTTGTTTCGAGTTGATCGAGGGGCGGGCGGTGTTGATCAAGTCCAGCGACCCGCGCTTGCAGGTCCGGTAGCAGGGGCGTTTTCAATGGGCTTGCCCGCCCCTTGCCGCGTGGCGACAGGGGCGGGCTTTGGCGTCAGGTCTTGAAGACCCGGTAGATCGCGGGGATCACCAGCACCGTAAGCAGGGTCGAGCTGAGCAGGCCGAAGAGCAGCGAAATCGCCAACCCCTGGAAGATCGGGTCAAACAGGATCACACCCGCCCCGATCATGGCGGCGACGGCCGTAAGGAGGATCGGTTTGAAGCGGATGGCGCCCGCGTCGATCAGGATGTCCAGCTCGGATTTCCCGTCGCGGTCGGCGTGGCGGATGAAATCGACCAGCAGGATCGAGTTGCGCACGATGATCCCGGCCAGTGCGATGAACCCGATCATCGACGGAGCCGAGAAGGGCGCGTTCAGCCACCAGTGACCAAGCATGATCCCGAGAAAGGTCAGCGGAACCGGCGTCAGCACCACCAGCGGAAGACGGAACGACCCGAACTGTGCCACGACAAGGATGTAGATCCCCAGAAGTGCGACGGCAAAGGCGGCGCCCATGTCCCGGAAGGTAATCGCCGTGACCTCCCATTCGCCGTCCCAGAGCAGGGTCGGGTGGCTTTCGTCGGTGGGTTGCCCCAATAGCTTGATCTGCGGTTTCTGCCCCTCGGGCCAGTCCATCCGGTCCAGCGCGTCGGACACGGCCATCATGCCATACAGTGGGCTCTCATAGGTGCCGGCCAGCTCGGCCATGACCATCTCAGCGGCGCGGCCATTGTGGCGGAAAATCGGGAACGAGGCGTACTCTTCCGAAATTTCGACCACGTCGCCCAGTTCGACCACGCCCCGCGCACCGGGCAGCACGTTGGCCGGAACCGGGGTGGACAGGAAGCGTTCGTCCATGACCCGGTCGGATTTGTCACGCTCGACGCGGATCGGGATGGGATAGCGCCCTTCGCCCCGGTGGGAGTAGCCCACGACCGACCCATGGTTGAGCAGGGCCAGCGTCGAGAACACATCCTGTTCCTGCACCCCGAAGAATTCGAGTTGGTCCGGGGAAATGCTGGCGCGCAGCTTGCGGGGCTGTTCGCCGAAACTGTCATCCACATCCACGATGAACGGCACGCTTTCGAACGCGGCGCGGATCTTGCGGGCGGTCTCGCGGCGGGTTTCCGGGTCGGGGCCGTAAACCTCGGCCAGAAGCGTGGAAATGACCGGCGGTCCGGGGGGCGGTTCGACCGTCTTGAGGCTGGTCCCTGCGGGCAGGTCGAGCGCGTTCAGACGTTCACGTATGTCCAGCGCGATGTCATGGCTGGTCCGGTCGCGGTGATGCTTGGCATCAAGGTTGATCTGGACGTCACCTAGATGGGGGCGTTCGCGCAGGTAGTAATGGCGCACCAGCCCGTTGAAGTTGAACGGCGCGGCATCGCCTGCATGGGTTTGCACGGACAGGACCTCGGGCAGGTCGAGAACAGCGTTGGCGACCTGTTGCGCCACCGCATCTGTCGCTTCGACCGCGCTGCCTTCGGGCATGTCGATGACCACCGACAGTTCGGATTTGTTGTCGAAAGGCAGCAGCTTGACGGTCACATCCTTGGTGTAGAGCATGGCGAGCGAGCCAAAGGACAGGCCCGCCGCGACCAGCAGGAACAGACCGCTGCGCCCCTTGGAGGCCAGAACCGGTTTCGCGACGGCAGCATAGGCGCGCCCGAGCGCGCCGCCGGAATGGGCGCCCGCGTCGTCATGGTGGGCCGGGGCCTTGCCGCTGACCTTGACCATCAGCCATGGGGTGATGATCACCGCGACGAAGAAGGAAAAGATCATCGCCGCGGAGGCGTTGACCGGGATCGGGCTCATATAAGGCCCCATGAGGCCGGACACGAAGAGCATCGGCAGAAGGGCGGCCACCACGGTCAGGGTGGCGACGATGGTGGGGTTGCCAACCTCGGCCACAGCGCGCACCGCCTTGGTCACGCGGTCGCTCTTGTCCGGCATGCCCCAGTGCCGCGCGATATTCTCGATCACCACGATGGCGTCATCGACAAGGATGCCGATGGAAAAGATCAGCGCAAAGAGCGACACGCGATTCAGCGTGTATCCAAGAATCCAGGCGGCAAAGAGGGTCAGCAGAATCGTCACCGGAATGACGATGGCCACGACGATGCTTTCACGCCAGCCAATGGCGATCAGCACAAGGCCGACGATTGAAATCGTCGCAAGCCCAAGGTGGAACAGCAGCTCGTTGGCCTTCTCGTCCGCCGTTTCGCCATAGTCGCGGGTCACTGCGATTTCGATGCTGTCAGGGATCAGCTTGCCTTCGAGCGCATGGACCGAATGCAGAATTTCCTCGGCCACGAACACGGCGTTGGCCCCGGCGCGCTTGGCCAGGGCAAGGGTGACGGCAGGCACCCGGTGCAGGTTGCCGTTTTCATCCCTTGTGACGTTGGAGACGATCTTTTCCGCGCCATTGGCGACAAAGGTCACGTCGGCCACGTCACGCACATAGACGGGCCGGTTGTCGCGCGAGGTCAGTAATAGGTTGCCGATTTCGGAGGGGGTTTTCAGGGTCTCTCCGGCGACGAGCATGATCTGTTGGCCCTGATCGCGCACCATGCCGGTCGAGAAGGAGGTGTTCGCGCCCTGCACCTTGCCCGCAAGCTGTTGCAGGGTCACGCCGTAAAGCGCCAGCCTTTCGGGATCGGGGGCGATGCGGATGGCTTCGTCGGTTTCGCCGACGATATAGGTAAAGCCCACGTCGCCGATCTTGGCCAGTTCCACCTGCAGCTCGCGCGCGACGCGGGTGAGATCGTTGGCGGTGATGTTCTTGGCGTCATGGCGCGGGGTCAGCGTCAGCGACACGATGGCCACGTCATCAATACCGCGCCCGACGATCAGGGGTTCGTCGATGCCGACCGGGATGCGATCCATGTTGGCGCGGATTTTTTCGTGCACGCGCAGGATTGCCGTATCCGAGGAGGTGCCCACGATGAAGCGGGCGGTGATCATTGCATAGTCGTCCTGGGTCTGGGAGTAGACATGTTCAACACCGTTCAGGCTCTTGACGATGCTCTCGACCGGTTCGGTGATCAGCTTGACGGCATCCTGGGCCTGAAGGCCGGGGGCCTGGATATGGATATCGACCAGCGGCACCGAAATCTGGGGTTCTTCTTCGCGGGGCAGGCTGACCAATGCGACAAGCCCGACCGCCAGCGCGGCGAGGATCATCAGCGGCGTCAGGGCGGATTGGATGAACGCCTTGGTCAGACCACCGGCGATCCCCAGCGGCGTTTTGACGGGGTCGTTACTCATGGCCGATCACCAAGGTTTCGTCCGGTCCCAGACCCGACAGGATTTCAACAACGGTGGCCCCGTCAAGCAAGTGAGTTTCGCCGACCACGACGGTTCTTTCGATCGGTTCGCCCTCGGACCTCCGGACCGTCACGAAATCAAGCCCCATGCGGGACTGCACTGCCGTCAGCGGCACGACGACCGCGCTGTTGGAGCCGACCGGCAGGCGTACCAGCACGCGGGCATCGACGAAGTCGGTGTCCAGCTCGGGCACGTCGACATCCGCGATCATGCGGCCGTTTTCGATCAGCGGGTAAATCTTGGCCAGCGTTCCACGCAATTCTGACCCGTCGCTGCCGATCAGGATCTCGTCCCCCTGTTTCAAGGTGGCAGCGTGGCGTTCGGGCACGGCAAGGCGCAGGTAAAACCCTCCGCCGCCAATAACGGCAACTGGCTCGCCGGGCATGATTACGGAACCGGCAGTGACCGGTACCTGAAGCACGCGGCCCGTCATCGGGGCGAGCACGGCGCCTTCGGCAATGCGTTGCAGCAGAACGTCGCGCTCGGCGCCAACCGTGTCGATTCGGCCCTGCAGCACTTCGACCTCGGTGCGCAGCCCGTCGACCCTCTGGGCGGTGGTCACGCCCTGTTTCAGGAGGTTTTCGCCGCGGGCAAGCTCGCTTTGCGCGTTTTCAAGCTGGGATGCCAAAGACCGCGCCTGCGAGTCGATCGCTTCCATTTGAAGGCGCAGCTTCTCGTCCTTGACCAGTCCGATGATGTCGTCTTTCTGAACGGTATCCCCTTCGGATACCTTGATTTCATCCAAAGTGCCGCCAAGGCGGCTCCGGGCGGGCACGCGGTCGCGGGTTTCAATGCGGGCAAAGACGGCTTTCCATTCCGGCACCTCGGCGATGCGGGATGTTTCTGCGACGGCGTGAAACGGCCATGCGGCGGACAGCAGCACAAGCATGGACATCACTTTCAAGGCTTTCATCTTTACGCCCTCCGATCTGGTGCAGGATGAATAATCAAAACTCGCTTCATTATATATTCCATTTTTTGAATTTAAAAGGCATTATGTGAAATTTCCTGTGATTGTCCCTGAAAGGGGACTACGGGACACAATGCCCAACGCCATGCGCCATTTGGAGTGTTTATCGAATGACAAGGCAAAGGCGAACCAGCTTGCATGGGATCAGTCATATCCGGGCCAGTTCAGGGCACGGATCACGTCAGTTGCATCCCCGACAATACGGGCAGAAGACGGTTCCGTGCGTTGGTAGAGAAACACTTCGCGGTGTGCAGGCAGGTCGCTGATGCGGCGAAAGGTCAGCCCTGTTCCCACGAGTCGCGCTGCCGAACAAGGCAGCAGCGTGACCCAGTCGCCTTCCAGCAGCATGGCCAGAAGAGACTGGGTGTTGCGCATGTTGACGTCCACGTCCGCCAGACGATCCAGAACTTCGGGGTTGTCGATCTGGTCACACAGCCCGTTGCGCAGGAATCGGGCGGCAAAGACGTCGCGGATTGTGATGGGTCCGGCCCGGTTGGCGAGAGCGTGGGTTTCAGACAGGACAAGGCCGAACGGTTCCCGGAACAACGCGGTTGCCGTCACGCCGTTCAGGTTGCGCTTTGCCGAGGTGATGCCGATATCGGCCCAGCCTTGCAGAAGCGCATCGAACACCTGTTGTGTATCGGCGTCTCGCAGTTCGATCTTCACGCCGGGATGTTGCGTGGTCAGGTGCCGTACGACGGGTGGAAAAGCGAAAGCCGCCACCGAGGGAACGGCGGCGATGCGCAGCACGCCCTGCGGTGCGCTGGCCAGTGTTTCCATAGCCTGAACCGTCTTGTCGAACTGGGCGATCTGGCTTTCGGCCAGCAAGAGCACCTGTTCGCCAAGTTTGGTCAGACGGTTCTTGCGCTCGGTTTCGAATAGCGCGCCGCCGAGGGTGTGTTCGAACTGTTTGAGCGTCATGGAGATGGCCGATTGCGTGCGGCCCAGCTTGCGGGCGGCGTCGGACAGGTTGCCTGCACGGGCGACGGCGCAAAAGCATCGCAAGGTTTCGATCTTGAATGTCATGCTTCAGAAACTCTGAAATTGGCTTCAATAATTTGAGTTTGACGAAAGGCGGCGGTCAAGTCCACCATCGATCTGTGCCGCTTGGGAGGAGCGGAGAGCCGGTACGAAGGGGGGCAAGCGATGCGCATTGATGGTCTGCAATATGCCAACTGGAGCGAGAAGATCTTTCGTCAGCTGCGCGAGGGCGGGGTGGACGCGATCCACGTGACCGTTGCCTATCACGAGACATTCCGGGAAACCGTTCTGAATTTTGAGAAGTGGAACCGGTGGTTCGAGCAATATCCTGACCTGATCATGAAGGGGCAATGGGCGTCCGATATTGACGCGGCCCGCGAAAGCGGACGCACGGCGGTTTTCTTCGGTTTCCAGAACCCGTCCCCGATCGAGGACGATATCGGGCTGGTCGAAATTCTGCACACGCTGGGTGCGCGGTTCATGCAGCTCACCTATAACAACCAGTCCCTTCTGGCGACCGGTTGCTACGAGGCCGAAGACAGCGGTTTGACCCGGATGGGCAAACAGGTGGTGAAAGAGATGAACCGGGTCGGGCTTGTCGTGGACATGAGCCATTCTGGCGACCGTTCGACCATCGAGGCCGCCGATCATTCGCAGCGGCCGATCGCGATCACCCATGCCAACCCACATGAATGGCAACCGGCCCTGCGCAACAAGCGGGACGAGGTGATCCGGGCCGTCACCCAGAACGGCGGCATGTTCGGGTTCTCGCTCTATCCGCACCACCTTCGGGGCAAGTCGGCCTGCAGCCTAACGGATTTTTGCGAGATGATTGCGCGGACGGCGGACAAGTTCGGCACGGCGCATTTGGGGATCGGGTCGGACCTGTGTCAGGATCAACCCGACAGTGTTGTGGAGTGGATGCGCGTGGGACGCTGGACCAAGGACATCGACTATGGCGAAGGCTCGCAGGCGGCCCCCGGGTTTCCGCCCATGCCGGATTGGTTCCGGGACAACCGTGATTTCGGCAATATCGAGCTGGGATTGCGCGGTGTTGGCATGAGTGCAGATGAGGTGGCGGGGATCATGGGCGGCAACTGGTACCGTTTCTTTGCCGAGAACTTCGGGCCGATGGGAGAGACGCATGGTTGAGCTGCGCCCCCCGGAACAGGTCATGACCCTGTCGCGGCTTGGGTCGCTGCATCAATGCCGGCTGAGCTTCATGCGTCAGCTCACGCGACGGATGGCGGTCGAGGGATGGGTGTTCACGCGGTCGCGTTTTGACATGGATGCGCGGGGTGTGGGGGTGGCGGTCTATACCGCACAAGGGCCCGAGCGGGCTTATTCGCTGGTGGCTTTTGCCCATGATCTGCCTGCCGAAATGCGTTCGGACCGGGTGATTGCGACGGCGTGGGATGCGACGTTCTCCCTGTTTGACGGCATCCCGAAGCAGGCCGACATCGACCGGCTGGCCAAGAACGTTCCATTGCAGGAAGCCGGGCGGGTGAGCGCGCGCGAAATCTCGGTCAGCCGTGCAAACCGGTCGGTCCGGCTTTGGGCGCATGTGGTCGAGTCGCTGTCCGAGGGGCGGCAGCCCGACCCGGCGCAACTTGACGCGGTTGGCTACCTGATGCGCACGACGGCGGTGTACGGGTCGGGCAAGCTGGGCGCGGCGGATCGCGAAATGATCGCGGATCGGCCCGAGATGCAGGCCCCGTTCCAGGCCGAAATGCTGTCGGTCTACCTGACCCGCTGGTTCGTTCGGGACCTTGTGGAGCACTTGGCGCGGGTGCGCGGCGGAGACACGGCGGTCGGGCTTGATCCGGCGCTGGCGCGGCGGTTGGGGATCGGAAATTCCACCGGGCTTGGCATGGCGCCCTATATCATCAACCACCCGATCCTGTTCAACAACTGGATCAGAGCGCGGGAAACCGCGATAGCGCGGGTGCGTTCGGTGAAACAGGCCGCGCCCGAAGCGGTTGCGCAGTTTCGAACGCTGCTTAACAGGAGCAGGGCGTCGGTTGAAATGTGGCGCTCGGAACATCCCGTTCAGATCGAGAAGCTGTCGAGACTGAAACGGGATCTTGCGGGGCTGGAGGCGCATCTTGAAGCAGAGGGATTGGCCGGGCCCAGCCCATGGGACACGCTCATACACTGGGCCGCTGATGCGCTGAGCGAAGAAGGGCAGGAGCTGCTGGCCTCGTTGATCCTCGAACCCTATCCGGAGCTGGTCGACGCGTTGGGGAAGGGTATGTCGGATGATGCGCCCGAGGCGTTTTTCATTGACGGAAGCATGACGGTGGGGGCGGTGCGTGCGCAGATGCGGGCGCGGTTCGGCTGGGCGTTTGGGATTGACTGGGCGGCGCCAGAAAACTGTGCCCGGGCCTGGTACGTGTCCGAGGAAAAGCTTGAGCCGCGCCTTGGCGAACGGTTCGAGGAACCTATTGACGCCTATGAACAACCGCTGGCTCCGGCACGGGATGCGGCGGCGGCAGAGGAGGTGTTGGCGACGTGGGATCAAGTGGCCCCGGTGGCCCGGTTCCTTGCGCGACACCCCGAACACCGCCACACGCTGCGCCGCGCGCAAATGTCCCTGAATGCACCTTATGGAGAGCTGCAATCCAACACGATTGCGGCGGATGTCATGCCGATTGACATGCTTCGGGCCAAGCTGTCGTTTTTTGGCGTGACGCGGTTTGATCCGCGTTCGGATCGCTGGGTCCGGGTCAACATGTATTCCGGCGCGCCTTATCCGCAGGAGCTTGGGAATGAAAATGCCGATCTCTGGGTCTATCCGGAGGAAACGGCATGACCTTTTCGCTGAACGAAGTCGAGGCAATGGCCAAGAAGGCGACGCGTGGCGCCGGGTATCCGTGGGGGTTGGCCGAGGAGGCCTCGAAGGCGACGCGCTGGCTTTGCGCGCAGGGTATCGACGGGGTCGCGGTGCTGGCGCGTGTGCTGGCGCGGCGGCGGGGGTGCCGGGCAGCCGAACAAGAAGGCTGTTTGCCCTGCGCAGACTGCCCGATTGGGACGGGCGTGTCGCTCTCGGATGAGGCGGCGCGGCTCGTCACGACGCCGAGATCATTTGAAGCGGCACCGGTTCCAGTGTTTCTTCTCCCCTTTGCCGCCATGGCGGCGCGTCGGTTTGGCACAACGGTCACGCTGCGGGGGGACGGTTTCGAGGCGGTCACGGATGGAGCGCACCTGTCGCTACGGGGCGCGATGCCGGTCGCGGGGGCGGTTCAAATCCTGATGGGCGGTTCCATGGGCACGGTCGCGGCCCTTGCCACGCGGGCGACGCCGGACCCCGATGCCTGGGACATGCTGAGCGCGCTGGCCCATCGCACCTATGCCCCTGCCACCGAGGAGAGCCGCCTTCTGGGGGCAGGTGCTGGAACCACAGACAATGATTGACCCGAGGATGACATGATCGAGACACGAACCCTGACGCTTGCTGAAATCGAAGACCTGTCGCTGCGCGCGCTGGTGGCCGCGGGTACATCCGAGGAAAACGCCCGCCCGCTGGCGGTTGCGACCGCAGCGACCGAGGCCGATGGTGTTGCCAGTCACGGTCTCGCATATATCCCGATCTATTGCGAGCATGTGCAATGCGGCAAGGTGGATGGGCAGGCGATCCCGGTTGTCACGCAGCCCCGGCCCGGCGTGGTGACGGTGGATGCCGCGACCGGGTTTGCCCACGCGGCGATTGACGCGGGCTTTGACCGGCTGATTCCGCTGGCGCGGGAACAGGGCATCGCGGCTTTGGCGATCCATAACAGCTATAATTGCGGCGTGCTGGGGTATCACACCTATCGGCTGGCACAGGCAGGATTGTTGGGGATCGGGTTTACCAACGCCCCGGCGTCGATTGCGCCTTCGGGCGGGGCGCGACCCGTCGTGGGGACGAACCCGTTTTCGATTGCGGCCCCCGGAGCGGATGGCGAACCAGCGGTTCTGATCGATCAATCCGCCAGCACGATCGCCAAGTCCGAAGTGATGAAATATGCGCGCGAAGGCAAACCGATCCCGGTTGGATGGGCGCTGGATGCGGGCGGCAATCCCACGACCGACCCCGAGGTCGGGCTCAAAGGGTCGATGGCACCGTCCGGCGGCTACAAGGGCGTGGGCGTTGCCCTGCTGACCGAGATCATGGCGGCGGCCATGACGGGGGCGACGCTGGGCATTCACGCTTCGCCTTTCTCGGGGACGGCAGGTGGGCCGCCGCGCACGGGGCAGATGTTTCTGGCGATTGATCCCGGGGCCACTTCAAGTGGCGGATTTGCCGATCGCATGCGCGACCTGGTCGGGGCGATCCGTGATCAGGAGGGGGCGCATCTTCCGGGAGACGGGCGGCGCAACAAACGGGTTGCGGCGCGCGAAGATGGGGTTGCCGTCAACACCGCCACCCTTGCGCGGATCGAGGCTGTTCTGCAGGCGTCCAGAGAATAGTTTCGGCACGTCGCGGCACAGGCTGATTCCAGTGGACCGAGAGGGCGGGCTTTCCTAGAACTTCAGGAAAGACATTTGGGGAGACGCCGGATGAGTGCCCAGAAAAACGTGCTGTTCATTACCATCGACCAGCTGCGCGCCGATTGCGTGGCCGGAGCCCTGGCGGATCATGTGGACCTGCCCAACCTGCGGGCGCTGATGCAGGATGCGGTGAGTTTCGATCGCCACTACACGGTCACAAGCCCCTGCGGCCCGGCGCGGGTTTCGCTTTTGACCGGGCAATACGCGATGAACCACCGGTCGGTGCGCAACGGCACGCCCTTGCGACATGACACGGCCAACCTTGCCACGGAAATCCGCAAGGCGGGATATCTGCCGATGGTCTTCGGCTATACCGATACGGCGGCGGACCCGCGGATTCACGACCCCAAGGACCCGGCAGTGCAGACTTATGAATACCCGATGAACGGATTTCACGAGATGCTGGAAATGCGCATGGAAATGTCTTTCCCGTGGCGCGCCCACCTGATCCACAAGGGCTATGAGTTTGGCGGGTACGAAAACGTCTACAAACCCGTCAGCCCGGAGGGGCGGGAGGCGCGGATCGGTGATCCCGCGTTTTACCGGGCCGAGGACAGCGACACAGCGTTCCTGACGGACCGGTTCATCGACACGATCGCGGGATATCACACGGAAAACTGGTTTGCGCATCTGACCTATATCCGCCCACATTGGCCCCTGATCGCGCCGGAACCCTATAATCGGATGTATGATCCAAAGGCGCTGCCGATGCCAACCCGTGCGGCGACGCCGGAAGAGGCGGCGGCACTGCATCCGTTCATGGGGCCGGCACAGCTTAAGGAAACACCGGCAACGCCGTTCTTTGGCTTTCCCGGTTTCGAGGTGAATGACGCGGTCACGCAGGGGGCGCGGGCGGTCTATCTCGGGCTGGCGACCGAGGTGGACCACCATACCGGACGGGTCGTGAAATACCTCAAGGAGAGCGGGCAATACGAGTCGACGCTGTTGATCGTGACGGCAGATCATGGCGAGTTGCTGGGGGATCATCACGCCTGGGGCAAGATGTCGGTCTTTGACGCGGCCTATCGTATTCCATTGATCGTGCGGCTACCGGAAAATGCGGCGCAGGCCGGGGCGCGGATTGATGCGCCGACCGAGTCCATCGACATCGTTCCGACCATCCTCGACTGGATCGGGCAGGCCATTCCGAACTCGGTCGACGGGCGGTCTTTGCTGCCCCTGCTGCGCGGTTCGGTGCCGTCGGATTGGCGCGACTATTCATTCTCGGAGTTCGATTTCGCGGACCTGAAGAAGCCGACGGTCTGGCAGCAGGCGCTTGGCACGGGGGCCAGCGAATCCTGTCTGGGCATATTGCGCGATGGGCGGTTCACGCTGGTCGAATTCGCCTGTGACCTTCCGCCGATCCTGTTTGACCATGCGCAAAATGGCGAATTCGAGAACGTCGCGGATAACCCGGATTATGCTTCCGACATGTTGCGTCTGACACGCATGATGCTGCGCCATCGGATGCGCAACATGGACCACACGCTGTCTCTGGACCAGATCACCAGCAACGGCCCGATCCGGCAGGCGCGCCACGGCTAAAGCGGGCGCGCTCAGGGGGCGATGATGGCCTCGACCTCCCACAGGGCAAACTGGGTCGTGAAGGCCGGGGCCAGCGGCTGGTCAGTCACGACAAGGTCGACACTGTCGGTCGGGAAGGCGACGATGGGCGCGCGGCTTCCGAACTTGGCGCTGTCACAGGCGACGATGGTGCGCTGCGCCCGCGCCGCCACTGCGCGGGCAAGGTCGGCTTCTGAAGAAACAGTCAGCAGGAACCCGGTATTCAGGTCGACCCCGTCGATGGAAAAAACGGCTGTGTCGATGCTGAATTGAGTCACGAATTCGATGGCGCCTTTTCCGACGGTGCCCCCGATATCGGGCAGCAACTCGCCACCGGCAAAGAACACGCGATGCGCGCCTTGTGACGCAAGCGCATTGGCGGCGTGCAGCCCGTTGGTGATGATCGTCAGGTCCTTGTGCGCCGCAAGCGCCTCGGCCACAAAGGCGGTGGTGCTGCCCACGTCGAGAAAGACCGAGGATCCGGAGGGGATCTGGCGGGCAACTGCACGGGCGATGGCGAGCTTTTCCGCGGTGCGTGTTTCGAGGCGCAGGCCGACAGGGCTGAGGGCCTCGGTATTGGAAAGGTAGACGCCGCCATGCACGCGCTCCACACGGCCCGCCTTGGCAAGTGCCTTGACCGTGCGGCGCACGGTTTCCTCGCTGACATTCAGCATTTCGGCCAGCCGCGCGGTGCGCGCCGACCCCCCCTCGGAACGCAATGTGTCGAGCAGTTCCACTTCCCGGTGGGTCGCGTGAGGTTCTTTTATGTCAGACATCGCCGCCGCCTCCTGCGCGCAGTTTAGGCAAAGCGGGGAATCAATGTCCATCAGCACTCCCTCAGGAGTGGCACCTGAAAATCCGCCACTCTGGAACAAGAGCTTGGGCGAAGCCCGCCAAAGTGACGCTGGCACTGGAGGCTGTAAGGGGCCTGTTTCGCAAGGGGTTCGGGGCGCGGTTGCGGACAACGGGCGGGTTTCGATGTGCGTATCACGGCGGCAAGTTTCGGAAAAACAAGCACATAGGTCAGAGGGGTGCGACAAAATGCTTGATCAGTTTTTGGAAACCGGGTTTGCTGGGTCCAGCTAAAACCAAGGGGGTAAACACCAGAAATTTGTGGGGGTGATCGTTCGGTGCCCGGGTTTCGTTCGGCTTGGTTTTGAGGCTGTGCGATGTGGCGCCAAAGTGGAACGATCCTCGTGGCTGAAAGAAAACGGTTACATGCATGTCATAGGACACATGGTGGAAACGCCCGCATGACAGGACCAGGCACGCCACGCCACCTTGCTGGCTCGTCGAGCATAATCCGGCGCATAACATTGCGTTCTAGAATAAGGCGGATCCAACTGCCGAAACTGATAACCAACTGGAGGTCATATGAAACGTCTACTTCTATCCGGTGCAGCCATCGCATTGATGCCTGTCGCCGCCATGGCGAGTTGCCCGGCTATCACGGTCGCGGACATGCAGGGCGTCGCGCCCGGCGCCAACCCACAACAATACGATGTCTCGGAATTTGAAGCCGCCGCAGGCTGCAAGATGGAATTTTCCGGCAACCCGGATGCAGCGGCGCTGAACGCGCGCATCCAGGGCAACGGCGATCTGCCGCCGCTGGCCGAGCGTCTGCCCGAAGAGCCGCTGGTCATGGTGCCCTATGCCTCGGTCGGGAAATACGGTGGCACGCTGGATGTGCTGTCGAACGCGCCAGAGGCCGGGACCTCGGACTTCCTGTCGGTGCGCCATGTGAACCTCGCCCGGTTCTCGGATGATTTGCAGACCATCGTGCCGAACATCGCCAAGTCGTTCACCTGGAACGACGATTTCACGCAGCTGACCTTTAAACTGCGCAAGGGTCACAAGTGGTCGGACGGTGCGCCGTTCACCTCGGCGGACGTGAAGTTCTGGTATGACAACCTGATGATGGACACGAACATCTTCTCCGAGCCCAAGGACTATGCCCTTGTTGGTGGAGAACGGATGACGGTGGACACGCCGGATGATGTGACCGTGATCTTCAACCTGCCCGCACCCAAGCCGGGCCTGACGGCGCACTTTGCCAACTCGTTTGCGCAGGGCTTCCAGCCCAAGCATTTCCTTGGCCAGTTCCACCCGGATATCGACCCGAACGCGGATGCAAACGCGCAAGCGCTTGGATTCGAAAACGGCTACGATGCAATCAAGGCCTATTACGGCAACTCGGACTGGACCGACACGCCAAGCCCGATGCTCTCGATCCCGGATCGTGTGTCCGGTCTTCCCAAGGCCGCCGTACCGACGCTTGAGAGCCATTTCGTCGTGACCGAGACGCCCGAGGGCCGTCATCTGGTCGCCAACCCGTATTTCCACCAAGTGGATACGGCAGGCAACCAGCTGCCCTATATCTCGGAGCAGGATGAAGTTTATATCAACGACAACGAGGTGCGTATCCTGAAGCTGGTGAACGGCGAGGTCGACTACAAGTCGCAGTCGCTGCAGCTTGCTTCGGCGCCGATCCTGCTGGAAAATCAGGAAAGCGGGAACTACTCGATCTACCTGCGCCCCGAGATCACAATGGGTGTTTTCGGCTTCAACGTCACGCATCCGGACGCAGGTAAACGCGCGGCCTTTGCCGATATCCGCTTCCGTGAAGCGATGTCTCTGGCGATCAACCGCGACGAGCTGAACGAAGTCGGCTTCTTCGGGCTGGGAACGCCGCAGCAATATGTCGGCTTCTCGCCGCTGCCGGAATTCGCGGATGCGAATCTCAAGGGCTACATGGCGAATTTCGACCCTGCCGGCGCAAATGAGCGTCTGGACGCGATGGGTATGAAAGATACCGATGGCGACGGGTTCCGCGAATTGCCCAACGGTGACAAGCTTGTTCTCAACCTGAACTTCTCGACGCAGGGCATCGCGGGTCAGACCGTGGAACTGGTCGCGCAGTACTGGGCCGAAGTTGGCGTTCAGTCGGTCGTCAAGGAAGTGACCCCGGACGAATATCGCTCGGCACAGTCCTCGAACCAGCTTGACGTTGCCATGTGGCGCAAGGGTCAGCCGTTGGCCATCGTGCTCGGCAACAACGAGCTTTGGGTGCCGCCGTATGAGAACTACTTCGGCGTGCGCAACGCGATGCTGTGGGCCGAACATATCTCTTCGGGTGGCAGCGCAGGTGAAAAGCCGGCGGACTGGGCGATGGCGATGATCGACGACATCAACACGCTGCAATCTGCGCCGCAGGGTTCGGATGCGTTCAACGACGCGGGTGCGCGCATGGTCGACGTGATGACCAAGCAACTGATGTTCATCGGGACGGTGAACGCGCCTGCGCCGATCTACCAGTCGAACCGTGTTCAGAACTTTGTCGAGTTCAAGACGCATTCGTATGAGTACTACCGGACCTATCCGTACCGCGCCACGCAGTGGTGGCTGGACGAATAAGCCGCAACAAACTGGACCTACCGTTCCAGCGCGGGCCGGTCACTCTTGAGCGATCTGGCCCGTGCCAAAACGGGACCAACAAAAGATCGGGGGCGCGACATGACGCCCCCGACACCAACAGAGAAACCCGATGCGCCCACAAGAGGCCACGGGATATGGGACCGAACTTATGTTGCAATTCGGACGCTTTGTTCTGACACGGGCATTGATGGCGCTGCTCACGCTGATCATCGTGTCGCTGGTCGTGTTTTCACTCATGGAGCTGGTGCCCGGTGATTGCGCCGAACGCTATCTTGCTTTCAAGAACACCCAAGGGTCGGGCATTTCGGTGGCCGATATCGAGGTGGAACGCCAGCGGCTTGGGCTGGACAAACCGTTCCTGACCCGCTGGACGATCTGGATCACCAACGCCTTTCAGGGTGAATTCGGGGATAGCTGTATCCTTCGAGTGAACATTGCCAACCTTCTGGGCCAGAAGTTCTGGTTCTCGCTTGGCATCTGTCTTGCCTCGCTGGTTCTGGCCTATGCGATTGCCATTCCGGTGGGCATCATCGCGGCGGCGTCGAACAATGCCACGCTGAACAACATGCTGAAATTCATCAGCTATTTTGGCCTTGCCATGCCGAATTTCCTGCTGGCGCTGATGATCATGCTGATATCAACCGTCTGGTTCGGGGAAACGTTAACCGGGCTGTTTTCCAAGGAATACCGGGATGCGGCGTGGAGTTGGGCCAAGTTTGTCGATCTGCTCAAACATGCCTGGCTTCCAATCTTCATCCTCGGGTGGTCGGCCACGGCCTTTGCGCTTCAGACCGTTCGGGCTCTGATGTCGGACGAGATCGGCAAGCTCTATGTGACGGCCGCATCGGCGCGGGGCGTGTTCGGGCGCAAGCTTTTGTGGAACTATCCGGCGCGTCATGCTCTGGGGCCGATCGTCAATTCGCTCGGGTTCGACCTCAACCGGATCTTCAACGAACTGCCCATTGTCGCACTGATCCTGACGCTGACCGAGGCAGGGGCGTTGCTGATCGACGCGCTGGCGCGGTCGAACGATCAGCAGCTTGCAGGGGCGATCATCTTTTTGCTGACCGCGTCCATCGTGACGCTCAACTTCCTGACTGACGTGATGCTGGCGGTGCTTGATCCGCGCGTCCGCAAGAGCATCCTGAGGTAAGCCATGACCAGCCAAACACAGACTGAAGGGCCGTTGTCGGCAGAGGATCAGAAAGCCAAGGAAGCCTATTTCACCGCCTCGCAGCGGCAGCTGATCTGGGCGCGCTTCAAGAAGCAGCGAACGGCGATGGTGGCGGCTTTCGTTCTTATCGCCCTGATCCTTGCCGGGCTGTTTGCGCCGTTCCTGTCGCCCTATGACCCGACGATTGCCGGGCGGGACAAGGACTATACCAACGGCGCGCCGCAGCTCATGCAGTTCTGCGACAAGAACGGATGTTCTATCCGTCCCTTCATTCACGCGGTGGAACGTGAGCGGTCCATGGCGACCAATTTCCGCTGGGTGACAACGGTCAACGAAGACAAGCGGCTTTACGTGCAGTGGTTCGTGACAGGGGACCGTTACAAGCTTTTTGGATTCATCCCCGGCAACCTGCATCTGTTCGGTGTCGAAGGGGGCAAGATCCACCTGTTCGGCACGGATGAGGACGGGCAGGACATATTCTCGCGCACCCTGCACGCGGTCTGGACCTCGTTACAGGTGGGGTCCATCGGTGTGTTCATCGCCTTTGTGCTGGCCCTGATCATAGGAGGGGTGGCCGGCTATTACGGTGGCGCGATTGACGGGTTCATCCAGATGATCACGGATGCGGTGCGGGTTGTGCCTGCGATCCCGCTTTTCATGGCCGTAGCGGCATTCATGCCTCCCGAGACCAGTGCCGAGGCCAGGTTCTTTTACATATCCCTGATCCTTGGCTTCATCGGCTGGCCCACGCTGGCGCGACGGGTGCGCACGCACCTTCTGACCGAGCGCAATCAGGAATACGTGCTGGCGGCCCAGCTCTGCGGTGCCTCGTCCAGCCACGTGATCCGCCGCCACCTGCTGCCCAGTTTCACCAGCTATATCATCGTCGACCTTGTGATTTCCTTCCCCTACATGGTGCTGAGCGAAACCGCGCTGTCCTTTATCGGTCTGGGTCTCAAAGACCCGGTCAGTTCGCTTGGCGTGATGCTGCAAAAGGCGACCAGTGCCGACGTGATGTTGAACTATCAGTGGTATTTCATCCCGGTGATCTTTTTCATCGTGCTTGTGATGGCCTTCGTGTTTGTGGGCGATGGCCTGCGCGATGCCGCTGACCCCTATTCGGATTCCCATAAATGAGCAGCCTGATCGATGTTGAAAACCTGACGCTGCAGTTCAAGACCGATGAGGGTCTGATTACGGCTGTCGATAATGTGAGTTTCTCGCTCAAGAAGGGCGAGGTGATGGGGCTGGTGGGTGAGTCCGGGTCGGGCAAGTCGGTCACGGCCAAGGCGTTGATGCATCTCAATGCACGCAACGCGGTTTACAGCCCCGAAAGCAGGATCACGCTGCATCTGGATGACCGGGAGGTCGACGTGCTGTCGCTGCGCAAACCGTCGGAATTGCAGGTTGTGCGGGGTGGGGCGATCTCGATGATCTTCCAGGAGCCGATGGCCAGTTTTGCCCCGGCGATCACCATCGGCAAACAGATGGTCGAACAGCTGATGTTGCACGGGGACATGTCCAAGGCCAAGGCCAAGGAAATCTCGGTCGAGATGCTGGACCGGGTCGGGATATCGGATGCGCATAAGCGGTTCGATCAATACGCGTTCGAATTGTCGGGCGGGATGCGCCAGCGGGCGATGATCGCCATGGCGCTGTCGACCCAGCCCAAGCTTCTGATTGCGGACGAGCCGACGACCGCACTTGACGTGACCATCCAGGCGCAGGTGATCGACCTGATGAAGGATCTCGTGAACGAGTTCCACATGGGCATCATTTTCATCACGCACGACCTTGGCGTTGTGGCCCAGACCGCCGACAAGGTGTCGGTTATGTATCTGGGGGAGCTGATCGAGGAAGGCCCGGTGCGCGAAGTGATCCGCACCCCGGCGCACCCATATACACAAGGGCTTTTGTCGGCTTTGCCCAAGCTTGACGATCTCGACGCGCCACTGACACCGGTGCCGGGCGACATCCCGTCACCGCTGGAGCGGCCAAGTGGTTGCGTATTCCATACCCGCTGTTCTCAGGTGGTGGGCGAGCCGTGTATGAAGGCGTTGCCCCAACGCTATGATCTCGATGGGAACCATTCCGTGTCCTGTCACATCTATCCCAAGGGAGCGCGCGCATGAGTGGCGATATCCTGATCCGTGCCGAGGGGCTGTCCGTGGGGTTCCAGATCGGCAAGGGCATGTTCAACAAGCAGATCCTGAAGGCGGTCGACGGGGTGACTGTCGAGATCGAGAAGGGATCGTTCTTTGGGCTTGTGGGCGAGTCCGGGTCCGGCAAGACAACGCTGGGCCGGGCGCTTTTGAAGGCGGTGCCGATCACCGGTGGGCATGCCCGTTATGACGATGGAGAGGTGCAGTATGATCTGGCCGAACTTGGGGGGACAGAGCTCAAAGATTACCGCAAGCGGGCACAGCTGATTTTTCAGGATCCCTATGCCGCGCTCAGCCCGCGCATGACCGTACGCGACATCATCGCCGAACCGCTGGAGGTCATGGGGCTGACCTCCTCGCGGGCGGAAACGGATGAAAAGGTGCGGGAAATCGCGGCCAAGTGTCGATTGAATCTCGAACACCTGCGCCGCTTTCCGCATGCGTTTTCCGGGGGGCAGCGGCAACGTATCTCGATCGCGCGGGCATTGGTGAGCGATCCGAAGTTCGTAGTGGCAGATGAAAGTGTGGCGGCGCTTGACGTGTCGATCCAGGCGGATGTTCTCAACCTTTTGAAAGAGTTGCAGCGCGACTTGGGGCTGACCTTCATGTTCATCAGCCACGATTTGTCGGTTGTAGCGCATACCTGTGACCATGTCGCGGTGATGTACCTCGGGCGGTTGGTGGAGACCGCGCCGACACGCACCTTGTTCAATGCGCCCAAGCATCCCTATACCAAGGCGCTGTTTTCCGCGATCCCGTCCCTTGATCCTGATGACAGGGGCAAGACGCAGAAGCTCGAGGGCGAGATTCCGTCTCCGACGAACCAGCCGTCGGGCTGCAAGTTTCACACCCGCTGCCCTCATGCGGTGGATCGCTGCAAAGTCGAGGAGCCGACCTTGCAGCATGCTGAGGCGGATGGGCACGAGGTGGCCTGTCACCGCTGGCAGGAGTTGTTCGAACCCGCGTGACAGGTCAGGCCCTGGCCCCCGTCGGAATGATCGGCGGGGCCGCGTTCAGCGTGTCGATGGCAAAGCCTGCGGCTGCCTTGTACCCGGCCATGAAGTCGGCCCGTTCCTGCGCGGGGATCACGTCGTCGATGTTTTCGAACGCGCCGCCACAGCGGTCTTCCACGAGGTTCAGAAGCCCAAACGGCCCGGCGCCGCGATTGCGCAGGATGAGGTCCGACACCGGGCCGCAGAGCTTGGCATCATAAGCGGCCAGCGCGTCAGCCGTCACGCCATGTTCCAGCATCGCGGCGCCAAGGGTGCGGGCGTCGATCACAGCCTGACTCGCCCCGTTGGACCCGGTGGGATACATGGCGTGGGCCGCATCCCCGATCAGGGCTACAGCGCCATCGCGCCAGGTGGGGATGGGATCGCGGTCGATCATCGGGTTTTCAAAGGCGATGTCTGCGCCGCGGATCATCGCGGGTACATCGAGCCAGTCATAGGTGAAGTCCTTGAAGTGATGCACGAATTCGTCGATCTCGACCTGCCGGAACCAGCCGCTTTTCTGCCAGTCCTCGGTATTGTCGACCGTGACTTCGGCAATCCAGTTGACCTCGGCCTCGCCCGTCTCGGGATCGGGTGCAGAGATCGGGTAGATCACCATGCGGTGACGATGCGTGCCGAGTCCGACAAAGGAGGAGCCGGTGCGGATCGGCTTGCAACGCGTGGTGCCACGCCACATCAGCGCGCCGCCCCAATGGATCGGGGGCTGGTCGGGATGCATCTGCGCGCGGATTGCAGAATGGATACCGTCGGCCCCGATGAGCAGCGAACCGGTCTCATACCGTGTGGTGCCGTTGGCCTGTTCGATCACGGCTGTCGCTGTCCCGTCGGCGTTATTTTCGTACCCCGTGACACGCGCACCAAGCTGGACCGCGTCCTGCCCGGCGCGGGCGACGAAGGCGTCATGGAGCATCATGTGAAAGGTGCCGCGATGCACGGCGTATTGCGGCCAGTTATAGCCAGCCTCTTCGCCACGCGGTTCAGCGTAGATGTCATTTCCGTTGAGCCCGACGAGTGCCCATTCCTTGGCCGAAACACCAACCTTATCAAGGTCTTCGCGCGAGAACCCCATATCGTACAACTCGCGTACGGCGTTGGGTTGAAGGTTGATGCCCACGCCAAGCGGGCGCAGTTCATCAACCGCTTCGAACACGATGCAGGGCACGCCGATCTGGTGCAAGGTCAGGGCGACGCTCAGGCCGCCGATGCCGCCTCCGGCGATCAAGACAGGGCGTTGGGTCATGTGCGTTCCTCCTCGACTTCTGGCAGTAGTCTTAGCAAGTCTCGCGTCCGGCTCAAGCGGGAAGGCGCGTGTTGCGACAACGGGGGTTATTCGGTATCCCTTTGAAATCGAATGTGTTCCACACCGGGAGAATAATGGTCAGGCGCCGTGGATTGATAAGCCTTGTGGCTGTTCTGACCCTGTTTCTGGGGGGCTTGGCGCCAGTTGCCATGGCGGGTGAGGTGACGGTTTTTGCCGCTGCCAGCCTCAAGAATGCGCTGGACGAGATCGCCGAGACCTATGAGGCCGATACTGGGCATCGGGTGGTGGTGGCGCTGGCAGGCTCATCCGCCCTGGCGCGCCAGATCGCGTTTGGCGCGCCTGCAGACGTGTACCTGTCGGCCAATGCGATGTGGATGGATTACCTTGAAAACAAGGGGTTGGTGCTATCGGAGAGCCGGGTTGATCTCTTGGAAAACCAACTTGTGCTGATCGCGCCGAAAGGGGCGGAGCCTGTGGCGCGCCCGGTGATTGGCGAGGATGTGCGCTTGCTTTTGGGCGATGGGCGGCTGGCGATGGCCCTGGTCGACGCGGTGCCTGCCGGGCAGTATGGCAAGGCTGCATTGAGCGCGCTTGGCGTCTGGGACGAAGTTTCGCCACAGGTTGCACAGGCCGACAACGTGCGCGCCGCTTTGGCGCTGGTTGCCTTGGGGGAGGCGCCGTTGGGTATTGTCTATGAAACCGATGCGCGCGCCAGTGAAGATGTTGTAATTGTTGGCGCTTTTCGACCTGAGCTGGTGCCTGAAATCATCTATCCGGCTGCGGTTGTGGCGGGGCGGGGGGGCGGTCTCGGAGCAGATTTTCTGCAATACATGCAAGGCGATACGGCGCGTGCAGCGTTTGAAAGGCAAGGGTTCCGAATGCGGTCGGAGGGCGGGTCATGACCGACTGGTTGGGGCCTGAGGAATGGGCGGCGGTGGCGTTGTCGCTCAAGGTGGCGTGCTGGGCCACGCTGGGGGCGTTGGGGCCGGGGATTTTCGTGGCCTATGCGCTGGCGCGGTGGTCCTTTCCGGGCAAGCAGTTGGTCAATGGACTGGTGCACCTGCCGTTAATCCTGCCCCCTGTCGCGACCGGCTATCTGCTGTTGATGGCCTTCGGAACACAGAGCGGATTTGGAAGCTTTCTCAAGGAGTTGGGCATCGTTTTTGCGTTCCGATGGACCGGGGCGGCCTTGGCGGCGGCGGTGATGGCCTTTCCTCTTTTGGTACGGGCGGTCCGGCTGTCGATCGAGGCGGTGGACCCGAAGTTGGAACAGGCGGCCTCGACCCTTGGCGCGTCGCGGATGTGGGTGTTCCTGACCGTGACCATCCCCTTGATTTTACCGGGAATTCTGGCGGGCACGGTGCTGGCTTTCGCCAAGGCGATGGGCGAGTTCGGGGCGACGATCACCTTTGTGTCCAACATCCCCGGCCAGACCAGAACCCTGCCCTCGGCGATCTACAGTTTCCTGCAGGTGCCGGGGGGCGAAACGGCGGCGTTGCGCCTCGTGATGGTGTCTGTCTTTGTGGCCATGGCCGCGCTGTTGCTGAGCGAGTTCATTGGGCGCTACCTCGCGCGTAGGGTGGGTGGCGTATGAGCCTTTTCGTCAATATAAAACAAAGAGTTGAAGGTTTCGATCTGGATGTTGAATTCGAGGCCCCAAACGGGGCGACAGTGCTGTTTGGCGCCTCGGGTTCTGGCAAGACAACCCTGATCAACGCGGTGGCCGGGCTGTCGCGTGGGAGCGTGGGGCGCGTGGCGGTCGATGACTGGGTTTTGCAGGACAGCGCGGCGGGCATCTGGTTGCCGCCCCACAAGCGTCGGCTGGGCTATGTGTTTCAGGAGGGGCGGCTGTTTCCGCATATGAGTGTGAAGCAAAATCTGCTGTATGGTCAGAGGTTTGCACCAAAAGGCGGCGCCGTTTCCGAGCTGGACAAGGTGGTTGATATGCTGGGGATCGAGCCGCTTTTGGGGCGGCGTCCGGGGATGCTTTCGGGGGGCGAAAAACAGCGGGTGGCGATTGGGCGGGCATTGTTGGCGCGGCCCCGGTTGATCCTGGCAGATGAACCGCTTGCGGCGCTGGACGAGGCGCGTAAGGCCGAGATTATGCCCTATTTCGAGAGGCTTAGGGATGAGGCAGATGTGCCGATCCTCTATGTGAGTCATTCCATGGGCGAAGTGGCGCGGCTGGCGACGACGGTTGTGGCGTTGGAACAGGGCCGGGTGAGCCGGGTTGGTCCTGCCGCCGAAGTGCTGGGTGATCCGGCGTTCACACCGGCCGGGGTGCGGGCCGTGGGCGCGGTGCTTGAGGCGCGGGTTGTGGCGCATCACGAGGATGGGTTGAGCGAGCTGGACGCAGGCGGCAACCCATTGTTTTTGCCAAGGATTTCGCAAGGAGTTGGCACGTTGATGCGGGTGCGGATCGCGGCGCATGACGTGATCCTGAGCCGCGACGAACCCAAGGGGTTGTCGGCGCTCAACATGATGGCTGGCGAGATTGACGCGGTGCGCGCGGGCGATGGGCCGGGGGCGATTGTCTCGGTCAAGACAAATGCCGGGCCGGTGCTGGCGCGGGTGACGCGGCGGTCTGCCGATGCCTTGGGATTGGTCCCCGGGGTGAAGTGTTACGCAGTGGTTAAGACCGTGTCGATTGCGCCCGAGGATGTTGGCGGGCGCTGAGGTGCGCGAATCGGGGGTAAGGCGTTGGGTTAATGTCGAAAAACCCTTTCGGTATTGCATCGGTATCACGTCGGTATCGCGTCGGTATTTTGTCTGGAAATCGTCCGGTTCACAGGGCGGACGGGGGGAAAGCGATTTCTTAATCGCTTTGCAAGGCGTTTCGAAACGCCTTGGCCCCGCCCGGTCTCAAGGCTAAACAGAGCCTCCCCGAGTCAGGCAGGAGGCAGAGCCTTGGACACCAGTGCGCGTATTTCACGGACCATCGCAACCGAGATCGGAGCCCGGCCCGAACAGGTGGGGGCCGCCGTCAAACTGCTCGACGAGGGGGCGACGGTGCCTTTCGTGGCGCGTTACCGCAAAGAGGTGACGGGCGGGCTGGATGACACGCAGTTGCGGACGCTGTCTGATCGTCTGGTGTACCTGCGCGAATTGGAGGCGCGGCGCGAGACCGTGGCGGCGTCGATCACCGAGCAGGGCAAGATGAGTGATGAACTTGCCAAGGCGATTGCCGGGGCCGAGACCAAGGCCGCGCTGGAAGATATTTACCTGCCCTACAAACCCAAGCGCCGCACCAAGGCGATGATTGCCCGCGAAAACGGGTTAGAGCCGTTGGCCGAGGCGATCCTGGCGGATCGGAACGCTGACCCGGAGCTGCTTGCCAAGGGGTATCTGGGCGAGGCGGTCGCGGATGAAAAGGCGGCGCTGGACGGGGCGCGGGATATCATTGCCGAGGGGCTGTGCGAGAATGCAGACCTGTTGGGGCAGTTGCGCAGCTTTTTGCAGAAAGAGGCGATTGTCACGGCGCGGGTCATTCCGGGGCAGGAACAGGCGGGGGCCAAGTTCTCGGATTATTTCGAGCATTCCGAACCCTGGGCCAAGGTGCCGAGCCACCGCGCGCTGGCGATGATGCGGGCCAGCAAAGAAGGCGTGATCTCGATGGATATCGGGCCTGACCCCGAAGGCGGCAAGGAGCGCGCCGAGAGCATGGTGGCGGCGCAGTTGGAAACACGCGGCGACGGGCCGGGGGATCAGTGGCTGCGCAAGGTGGCGGGGTGGAGCTGGCGGGTGAAGCTTTCGCTCACGATGACCGTGGAGTTGATGGGTGAGCTGCGGGCGCGGGCGCAGGAAGAGGCGATTGCCGTCTTTGCGCGTAATTTGAAGGATTTGCTCTTGGCGGCCCCGGCGGGGGCCAAGGCGACGCTGGGGTTGGATCCGGGCATTCGGACCGGCTGTAAGGTGGCGGTGGTGGATGCCACGGGCAAACTTTTGGACACGGCGACGATCTATCCGTTCCAGCCCAAGAATGATGTGCGCGGGGCCGAGGCGGTGCTGTTGGGGTTGATTGCCAAGCATGGCGTGGAGCTGATCGCGATTGGCAATGGCACGGCGAGCCGCGAGAGTGAGCGGTTGGTCGGGGATGTGTTGAAGCTGTTGCCGAAGAGTGTGAAGGCGCCGACCAAGGTGGTTGTGAGCGAGGCCGGGGCCAGCGTGTATTCGGCGAGCGAGCTGGCGGCGCGGGAGTTTCCGGGGCTGGACGTGTCCTTGCGCGGGGCGGTGTCGATTGCGCGGCGCTTGCAGGATCCGCTGGCCGAATTGGTGAAGATCGAACCCAAGTCGATTGGCGTGGGCCAGTATCAGCATGACGTGGACCAGTTCCGTCTTGGCAAGTCGCTGGAGGCGGTGGTCGAAGATGCGGTGAACGCGGTTGGCGTGGACCTCAACATGGCGTCGGCACCGCTCTTGGCGCATGTGTCGGGGCTTGGGCCGGGATTGGCCGAGGCGATCGTGGCGCATCGGGATGCCAATGGGGCGTTTGCCTCGCGCAAGGAGCTTTTGAAGGTGGCGCGGCTGGGGCCGGTGGCGTTTGAGCAATGCGCCGGGTTTTTGCGGATCAGGGACGGTGCAGAACCGCTGGATGCGAGCGCGGTGCACCCCGAGGCCTATGACGTGGCGCGGCGGATCGTTGCGGCCTGTGGGCGCGATGTGCGGTCTCTGATGGGGGATGAAGGCGCTTTGAAGAGGGTGCGGGCGGAGGAGTTCGTCAGTGACCGCTTTGGTCTGCCGACGGTGCGGGATATTTTGTCCGAGTTGGAGAAGCCGGGGCGCGATCCGCGTCCGACCTTCAAGACGGCGGCCTTTGCCGATGGGGTCGAGGAGATCACCGACCTCAAGCCGGGGATGATGCTGGAGGGGACGGTCACGAACGTGGCGGCCTTTGGCGCGTTTGTGGATATCGGGGTGCATCAGGACGGGCTGGTGCATGTGAGCCAATTGGCGGATCGGTTCGTGAAAGACCCGCATGAGGTGGTCAAGGCAGGGGATGTCGTGAAGGTGCGCGTGACCGAGGTGGACGTGGCCCGCAAGCGGATTGGTCTGAGCATGAAGAAGGACGGCGGCGCCTCGGCGCGCGAGGCGCGCAACGAGCGCGGCGGACCGCAGGGGCGCGGTGGTCCTGGCGGTGGTTCTGGTCGGGGGCCGCGTGGGGGTGGCGGCAAGCCGCAGCCGCGCGGACAAGGTCGGGACAGCGGCAATGGCGCGCTGGGCGCGGCGTTGCTGGATGCGATGAAGAAGCGGTAGGGGTGCGGACTCAAGGCCGCAGGCCGACCCGCCCCCCGGGGCGGCGTTCGCGCGGGATTGCTTATCCCAGCAGGGTTGCCATGCGGCGCAGGGCGAGTTCGTAGCCCTCAACGCCGAAGCCCGCGATCACGCCGTTGGCGCGCAGCGAGACATAGGAATGGTGCCGGAAGCTTTCACGCTGATGCACGTTGGAGATGTGCACTTCGAGCACAGGGCCTTTGAAGGTGTTGAGCGCATCGAGGATGGCCACGGAAGTATGGGTGAAGGCGGCGGGGTTGATGATGATGCCGTCCGAATCTTCGCGGGCCGCGTGAATCCAGTCGATCAGCTGGCCTTCGTGGTTGGACTGTAACAGCGTCGTGTCGATCCCGAGATCCTTGCCTAGGGTCGCGCAGTTTTTGGCGACATCCTCGAGCGTGTCCGAGCCGTAGATTTCGGGTTCGCGTTTGCCGAGCAGGTTGAGGTTCGGGCCGTTCAGGATGGTGACTTTGCGGGTCATGGGAAGTTTCTCGCTTGGTTTCATACGCAGTACCCGGCGCGGAGCCCCGGATCAAGTCCGGGGCGGGGTCAGCGGGATTTCAGGTCGCGCAATATGACGTTGGTCTGGGCCGAGCGCACGGCGGGCAGGGTGAAAAGCACGTCTTCGAGAAAGCGGTTATAGGCGTCGATATCGGTGCAGCGGATGCGCAGGTGATAATCCGCAGCCCCGGTGGTGGCAAAGCAATCGCGCACCTCGGGGCGGTTTGGGATGACTTCGATAAAGTGTTTGAGTGCCGGTTTGTCGTGTCGGGTCAGCTGGACATGCACGATGGCGTGAAAGCCAAGGCCCAGCTTTTCAGGGCGCAGGCGCGCGCCGTAGCCGTCGATCAGCCCGGCCTCTTCGAACGCCTTGACCCGGCGCCAGCAGGCCGAGGTGGACATGCCGACCTGTTCGGCCAGTTCCGCGTTGGACAGGCGGCTGTCGCGTTCGAGAAGAGCGAGGAGGCGGCGGTCCTTGGTATCAAGTTGCATGAATTTTCATTTCAGAATGGCTGTGTTTTTCGAGCTGATTTTTCGCATTCTACGGTTATGGCGTGGAAATGGGAACCGTTTTTCCGGAGTTTTGTGTCATACTCTTCGTTCCAGAGGAGACGCGCTATGACCCATTCTGCCCATGATTTTCAAAGCTATGCCCTGTCTGATCGTTATGACCGCGAAACGGGGCGGGTGTTCCTGACCGGGACGCAGGCGCTCGTGCGGGTGATGTTTGACCAGGCGCGGCGCGACCGGGCGGCGGGGCTCAATACCGGCGGGTTCGTGTCGGGGTATCGCGGCTCGCCGCTTGGGGCGCTGGATCTTGAGTTCTGGCGTGAGAAAAAGCGGGCGGAAGCGGAGCGGATCACCTTCATGCCGGCGGTGAACGAGGATCTGGGCGCGACGGCGGTTCTGGGGGCGCAGCAGGCGGTGCTGGACCCGGATTGTGAATATGATGGCCTGTTTTCGATGTGGTACGGCAAGGGGCCGGGGGTCGACCGGTCGGGGGATGCGCTCAAACACGGCAATGCCTATGGGTCGTCGCCCAAGGGCGGCGTTCTGGTCGTGGCCGGGGATGACCATGGCTGCGTGAGTTCGTCGATGCCCCATCAGTCGGACGTGGCCTTCATGTCGTGGTTCATGCCGACGCTGAACCCGGCGAGCGTCGAGGAATACCTCGCCTTTGGGGAATACGGCTTTGCGCTGTCACGGTTCTCGGGGACGTGGGTCGGGTTCAAGGCGATCTCGGAAACGGTGGAATCCGGGAGGTCGGTGGAATTGCAACCCGACCGGCAGTTCGTGACGCCCGAGTTCGACATGCCGCCGGGGGGCTTGCACGTGCGCCCCAGCGACCTGCCCAGCCCGGAAATCGAAACCCGGATCGGGCACAAGCTTGAGGCGGTGGAAGCCTTTGTCGAGGCGAACCCGATCGACCGGCGCATCTATGATATCGAGGACGCGACCTATGGCTTTGTGACCACCGGTAAGGGGCATCTGGACCTGATGGAGGCGCTGCGCCTTCTGGGGCTTGATGAGGCCGCCTGTCGGCGGTTGGGGATCGACATCTACAAGGTGGGCATGGTCTGGCCGCTGGCGCGACGCGATGCGCTGGCCTTTGTGACCGGCAAGCGCGAGGTGCTGGTGGTCGAGGAAAAGCGGGGCATCATCGAGAGCCAGTTCAAGGAGTATTTCTATGACTGGCCCGGCGCGAAGCCCGAGCGGATGGTGGGCAAACATCGCGCGGTGGGCGATCCGTTGTTGCCGTGGACGGGCGAGTTGAGCCCGCTGATGCTGGTGCCGGTGGTGGCTGAGCGGCTGGCGCGGTTCTTCCCGGTAGAAGGTCTGGAAGAAAAGGCGCGGGCGCTGGTGGCGGAAAAGCCGCCTGTGCTGAACGTGCCGGGGGCGACGCGGACGCCGTATTTCTGTTCCGGGTGTCCTCATAACACCTCGACCAAGGTGCCCGAGGGCAGCCGCGCGATGAGCGGGATCGGCTGTCACGTGATGGCAAGCTGGATGGGGCGCAACACCGGCGGTTATGCCCAGATGGGGGGCGAGGGCGTACCCGTGGCCGTGGCGCAGAAGTTCAACGGCGGGCGTCACGTATTCCAGAACCTTGGGGAAGGGACGTGGTATCATTCGGGATCGTTGGCGATCCGGCAGGCCGTCGCGGTGGGGGCGAATATCACCTACAAGGTGCTGTTCAATGATGCGGTGGCAATGACCGGCGGGCAGCCGGTGGATGGCCCGGTTTCGGTGCAAGGGATTGCTTGGAACGCGCGCGCCGAAGGGGTGACGCGGATCGCGCTGGTGAGCGACAATATCGGCAAGTTCAGCCACGGGGATTTCCCGCCCGGCACCACGTTCCGGGATCGCAGTGCGCTTGATGAAGTACAGCGGGAGTTGCGTGAAATCAAGGGTGTGACGCTTTTGATCTATGAGCAGACCTGTGCCACGGAGAAGCGGCGGCGGCGCAAGCGGGGCACGATGGAAGACCCCGATACCTTTGCCTTTATCAATGAGCTGGTTTGCGAGGGATGCGGCGATTGTTCGGTCGAGAGCAACTGTCTGAGCGTGGAGCCGGTGGAGACCGAGTTTGGCCGTAAACGGAAAATCAACCTGTCCACCTGTAACAAGGACTTCTCTTGTGTGAACGGGTTCTGTCCCAGCTTTGTGACCGTGACCGGGGCGAAGCGGCGCAAACGGGACGGCGCGGACATAGACCTGGCCGGGTTGATGGCCGGGTTGCCCACACCTCGGGTGCCATCACTCGCGGAACCATTTGACCTGTTGGTCACGGGTGTGGGCGGCACCGGCGTTGTGACGGTGGGCGCGCTGATCACCATGGCGGCGCATCTGGAAGGGTCGGGGGCAAGCGTGCTCGACTTTACCGGCTTTGCGCAGAAGTTCGGCACGGTGCTGAGCTATATCCGGCTGGGGACCAGCCCGGAGGCGCTTTATCAGGTGCGCACAGAGGCGGGCGCGGCGGATGCGGTGATTGGCTGTGACGTGGTGGTGTCCTCGGCGCCCAAGGCGAGCGTGCATTACCGCAAAGGGTCGCGCGTGGTGCTCAATACGGCGGCGATGCCGACCGGGGACCTGGTGCTGAACCGGGACGCGGATTTGAAGATCGGGCTGCGTGAGCGGGTGATCCGCGATGCGGTTGGCGCCGAGAACCTGTCGGCGCTGGATGCCAATGCGCTGGCGGAACGGCTGATGGGGGATTCGGTTTTTGCCAATGTCATGATGCTGGGCTTTGCGTGGCAGAAGGGGCTGGTGCCGGTCAGTGAGGGCGCGTTGAAACAGGCGATCCTGCTCAATGGCGTGGCCGTGGAAAAGAACGCGCGGGCCTTTGATCTGGGGCGGGTGCTGGCGCATGACAGTTCGGCCTTTGCCGTCGAGGAGAGCCCAAAGCCGCAGGGGCTTGATGAGGTGATTGCCCGGCGGGTGGCGTTCCTGAGCGATTATCAGGATGGGGCTTATGCAGAGCGGTTCCGTGACCAGATCGAGGCGGTGCGGGGCGTGTTGCCAGAGGCGCTGGCGATCGAGGCGGCGAAATCGCTGTTCCGGCTGATGGCCTACAAGGACGAGTACGAAGTTGCCCGGCTGCATGTGGAGACCGGGTTTGACGACGTGTTGCGGCGCGAATTCGAGGGTGACTTCAAGGTGAATTACCACATGGCGCCGCCGATCCTGCCCTTGGGCAAGGATGGGCGCGGGCGGCCCAAGAAGATGCGGATGGGCCCGTGGATGCGCCCGGTGCTCAAGCGGTTGGCCAAGATGCGGGGACTGCGTGGCGGTGCGTTCGACCCGTTCCGCTTCAGCGCGGACCGCAAGCTCGACCGGGAATTGCTCGCTTGGTTCGAAGGCGTGCTTGCACAGGTGGCAGCCGGGTATGACGCGGCGCGGGAAGAGGCGGTGGCGTCCCTTGTGAAGGCACCGCAGGAGATCCGGGGCTATGGGCCGGTGCGCGAAGCGGCGGCCGAGAAGGTGCGCGCGCAATGTGATGCGCATCTGCTGGCGATGCGGGGTTGATCCGTTGATCCGTCGCGGGCAGTCTTGCCTTGAATGCGAGGAGATTGCCCATGTCCGACATCGAGAAACGCATGCAGGCGCTGGGCTTGACTTTGCCTGCGGCGACCCGTCTGCCCGAGGGCCTGCATCTGCCGTTCAGCCTTGTGAACGCGCGCGGCAACCGGGTGCTGATTTCGGGGCATCCGAAATCGAATGCCGATGGAAAAATTGGCGGGCCGTTCGGGCAGCTCGGCGCGGAGCTGACGACGCAGGAAGGTTATGACGCGGCGCGCGAGATCGCGCTTTCGGTGCTGGCGAATGTGAAGGCCGAGATCGGGGATTTGTCGCGGATCACGGGCTGGACACGGGTCTTCGGGATGGTCAATTCCGCACCGGGGTTTTGTGAGCAGCACCTTGTCATCAACGGGTTCAGCGATCTGATCCTTGAGGTGTTCGGTCCGGATGTGGGGCGCCATGCGCGGTCTGCCATCGGGACGGCGGGATTGCCGATGAATTTCGCGATCGAGATCGAGGCGGAATTGGACATCGCGGACTAGGGCCGGAAAAGACGAAACCCAGATGCGTCGGCATCCGGGCTTCTGGAATTCTTGGTGGCGGTGCAGGGACTTGAACCCCGGACACGCGGATTATGATTCCGCTGCTCTAACCAACTGAGCTACACCGCCGTAAGTGGAGTGCGATTTAGGGGAGTCGGCGGGCCGGGTCAAGAGAGAAATCGCACCTTTCGGGCGGGTTTTGAACGGGTCCGGAAATTTCCCCTACCGGGCAGGGTCTGCTGCCGGAAACACAACGCAGGCGGTCTGCGAAACGGGCCACTTATCCACAGCGGCCGTCACGAAAGCTTCACCGACCTGTCAATTTTCCTTTGAACGCGCCCTCTAAGCAGCCCCTCGAACGACGAGGGGATGACCGTGCTTACAATCAAGAAGCTCACCAAGGCCTTTGGGCCGAATGTCGCGGTGGACAAGGCCGATATCCAGATCGACCGCCCGGCGATGATCGGGATCATCGGGCGGTCCGGTGCGGGCAAGTCCACGCTTCTCAGGATGCTGAACCGGCTGAGCGATGCGACCAGCGGAAAGATGATCTTTGAGGGTCGCGACATCACCGGCCTGACGGGGCACGACAAGCGCGCGTGGCAGAGTGAATGCGCGATGATTTTCCAGCAGTTCAACCTTGTGCCGCGCATGGATGTGGTGAGCAACGTGCTGCATGGCACGCTCAATAAGCGCTCGACCCTGGCCACGATGTTCAACCTGTTTCCGACGGCGGATATTCATCGGGCCATCGACATTCTTGACCGGCTCGGCATTGCCGAACACGGGCCGAAACGCGCCGAGGCGCTTTCGGGGGGGCAGCAGCAACGCGTGGCGATTGCGCGCGCGTTGATGCAGGACCCCAAGATCATTCTGGCGGATGAACCGATTGCCTCGCTTGATCCGATGAATGCTCAGGTGGTGATGCAGAGCCTGCGCCGCATTCACGAGGAAGACGGGCGCATGGTGATTGCCAACCTGCACACGCTAGACACCGCGCGCCGCTATTGCGACCGGGTGATCGGGATGCGCGACGGGCGGATCGTGTTCGATGGCACGCCCGAGCAGCTGACCACCGGCGTGGCGCGCGACATCTATGGCGCCGATGACAGTTTCAACGAGGCCTATACCTCGACCGAGATCGAAACACGCACCCCTGTCAGGGCCTGAGTTTCATGAATGCCCCAGGCGGATGCCCGGGGCTTTTTCGTACCGGAGAGAGATACAATGAAAAAACTGATTTCGACTGCCTTGGTCACGACCGCGCTGGTATCGCCGGTATTGGCGGAAGAGATTTCGGAGTTCCGTATCGGGATTCTGGGCGGTGAAAACGCGCAGGATCGCCTGGCCTCGCAGGAATGTCTGCGTGTGGCGGCAGAAGAGCTTCTCGGTGTGCCGGTCAAGCTTTTTGCCCCGGCGGACTACAACGGCGTGATCCAGGGGTTGCTGGGTGGCACAATGGATTTCGCGTCGCTGGGCGCGTCGGGCTATGCCAAGACCTATCTGAGCGACCCCGAAGCGGTTGAACCGGTGCTGATCAAGGTGCAGATGGACGGATCGACCGGCTATCACTCGATCGGGTTTGCCCGCAAGGACAGTGGCATCACCAGCCTGGAAGACATGCAGGGCAAGGTGTTCGGCATCGGCGACCCGAACTCGACAAGCGGGTTCCTGATTCCGTCGATCGAAATTCCGCAAGAGACCGGGGCGACCATGACCTCGGGCGATTATTTCGGCGACGTGACATTCACCGGCGGTCACGAGCAGACCATCATTGCCGTCTATAACGGCGACATCGACGGCGGCGTGACCTGGGCCGACGGGATCGGTGAGTGGGAAGACGGCTATAACACCGGCGCCCTGCGCAAGGCCGTGGATGCGGGGCTTGTCGACATGAATGACCTGGTCGAGATTTGGCGGTCGGCGCCGATCCCGCGCGGTCCGGTCGTGCTGCGCAAGACGCTGCCTGAAGATGTGAAGCTGAAAATGACGGCGCTGGTGGCAAGCCTGCCGACCAACGATCCCGATTGCGCCTATGCGGTCATGGGGGGCGAGGGCCGTGGTTTCGCGCCCATCACGCATGACCATTACCAATCCATCATCGAAGCAAGAAAACTCAAGTCGAACTGATCATCGGCTTTGTGCAATCCAACCTACGGAGAGTTGAAACCATGAAAAAACTGATCGCTGCCGTGCTGGCAACCACCGCCCTGACCGCTCCGGCCATGGCAGAAGACATCAAGGAATTCCGCATCGGTATCCTTGGTGGTGAAAACGCCCAGGACCGTCTGAACTCGAACGAATGCCTGCGCGCCAAGACCGAAGACCTGTTGGGTGTGGAAACCAAGCTGTTTGCCCCGGCCGACTATAACGGCGTGATTCAGGGCCTGCTGGGCGGCACCATCGACATGGCGTGGCTGGGCGCGTCGGGCTATGCCAAGACGTTCCTGAGCGATCCCGAAGCGGTTGAGCCGATCCTCGTCAAGGTGAACAACGATGGTGGCTACGGCTATTACTCGATCGGTTTTGCCCGCAAGGACAGCGGCATCGACAGCCTCGAAGCGATGAAGGGCAAGGTGTTCGGGTTTGGTGATCCGAACTCGACCTCGGGCTTCCTGATCCCGTCGATCGAAATCCCGCAGGCGACCGGCGCGACCATGACCTCGGGCGATTATTTCGGGGAAGTGAAGTTCACCGGCGGTCATGAGCAGACCATCGTGGCCGTTTACAATGGCGACATCGACGGTGGTGTGACCTGGGCTGATGGGCTTGGCGAATGGGAAGACGGGTTCAACTCGGGCGCGCTGCGCAAGGCGGTTGACGCGGGTCTCGTGGACATGAACGAGCTGGTGCAGATCTGGAAATCCAAGCCGATCCCGGAAGGCCCGGTGGTGCTGCGCAAGTCGCTGCCCGAAGACGTGAAGCTGAAGATGACCGGCCTCATGGCGTCGCTCAAGTCGATGGACGAGGAATGCGCCTATGGCGTGCTGCAGGGCGATGCGAAAGGCTTCATGCCGATTACCCACGAAGCCTATGAGGTGATCGTGGAAGCGCGCAAGCTCAAGTCCAACTGATTATTTCGCACGGATGATGGCAGGCTCCGCGGTTTCGCGGGGACTGTGTTTTGACGGAAAGGGGCCAGGATGGCGGATCTGACAGGCGGTGTCGGCGCGTTGCGCGCGGATTACATGGCGCTGACGCGGCGCAAGCGGATGATGGACGGCATTATCCTGGCGATATTCGTGGCCCTGATGGTGTCGGGGTTCATGATTGCGGATGACCGCAATGCCGGTGGTTTCTGGGACGGGTTGCACCGGTTGTTCGACTTTCCCAAGGAAGTGCTGGGCGAGGCGGTCGAGAAGGTTGACACGCTGCCCGCGCATTTCGTGAAGTTTTTCCCGTCGCTGGTCGAGACGATCAACATCGCGGGCGCATCGACCCTGATCGGGGCGATGCTGGCAATGGTGCTGTCGCTGTTGTCGACGCGGGGCATGGCGCGTTGGCCGCGCCTGATCCCGGTGTTCCGGCGGATCATGGATATCATGCGGGCGGTGCCCGAGATCGTGATTGCGCTGGTGCTGATTTTTGTGATGGGTGGTGGCCCGGTTCCAGCGATGATCGCGATTGCGTTTCACACGGCGGGGGCGCTGGGCAAGCTGTTTTCCGAGGTGAACGAGAATGCGTCGTTGAAGCCCGTGGAGGGATTGCAGTCGGTTGGCGCGAACTGGTCGCAGCGGATGATTTTGGGCGTCATTCCGCAGGTCAGCCCGAACTACCTGAGCTATGCGCTCCTGCGGTTCGAGATCAACATTCGCGCCTCGGCCATCCTTGGTTTCGTGGGGGCGGGCGGCATCGGCTATGAACTCAAGAATGCGATGAGCTGGGGCAAGGGGCAGTATGACGAGGCGGCGGCGATTTTCCTGCTGTTGTTCGCGACGATCATCGTGGTGGATCAGGTGTCGAGCCATTTCCGTGACCGCCTGACCCATGGCAAGACAGGCAGGAAGGTGGCGGCATGAGCGCGCTGGATGTTGATATGATCCCGGTCAAGATGCAGGCGGATGCGCTTTTCCGGCGCAAGCGGCTGGTGAGTTTCGGATTGCCCGCGCTGGTGCTGGCCTATCTGACCTATATTTTCTTTGCCTTTGACATTCCGGGGCTGGCGCAGCGGTTCGAAGTGGACAATGCGCGGGCGCTGGTGGCGGACAGCTACAGCTACAAGACCCACGTGACGCGTGACAACCGGTCGGGCGAGGTGAGCGTGGCGATCGAGGGCGAGCGCAAGGGCACCTACGAGGCAGGCTCCGCGCCCGATTGGGTGGCGCTGGGGAACGAGACGGTGATTGACCTTGGTGAAGGGCATGTCGTGACCTATGGGGCCGACAATTTCGTCAGCTACATGGTGCCGGGTTATGGTGAAATCACCGCCCAGCCGAGCCGCGCCAAGGGGGTGGATGCGACCCTTCCCGAAGGAGATGTGCCCGACTGGATCAACGTGTCCCGAAACCGGATGACGGTCACGACCGAGGTCGGGCGGCTGACGGTGACGCGCAACCGGACGGAAGTGTTCCGCTATTTCACAGGCTGGGAGTTGTTCTTTTTCACGCTGGACAGCCCCTATCACGGGCTTGGTTTCGGCGAGGTGATGGCGCGCGCGCTTGGCGGCGAGGCGGCGGATATCTGGACGGACTTCTGGAGCAACAAGATGTGGCGTCATTCCGACGTGGCCTGGGCGATCTTTGAGACGATCCTGATGGCGTTCCTCGGCACGATGGGCGCGGCGATTGTCGCCCTTCCGTTGGCGTTTCTCGCGGCCAAGAATTTCTCGCCCCTGATGGCGGTGCGGCAGGTGATGCGGCGGTTCTTTGACTTCTTCCGCGGCGTGGATGCGCTGATCTGGACGATCGTGCTGGCGCGGGCCTTTGGGCCGGGGCCGCTGACCGGGGCGCTGGCGATCCTGATCACGGACACCGGGTCGTTCGGTAAGATGTTCTCGGAAGCGTTGGAAAACGTCGATCAGAAGCAGATCGAGGGCATCCAGTCGACCGGGGCCAACCCGGTGCAGCGGTATCGCTTTGGGGTGATCCCGCAGGTAACGCCGGTGTTGCTGTCGCAGATTCTCTACTACCTTGAATCCAACACCCGCAGCGCGACGATCATCGGCGCGATCACCGGGGGGGGGATCGGGCTCTTGCTGACGCAGGCGATGATCACCCAGAAGGATTGGGAAGAGGTGGCGTATTACATCGTTCTGATTATCCTCATGGTGATGGCAATGGACTGGTTCTCGGGCTGGTTGCGGCGCAAGCTGATCCAGGGGGATGAAGGGGGACGTTGATGCACAACCCGCTGAAGGCCGAGGGGCCGGTGATTGCCGAGGGCTGCCAGATCGTGGAAAGCGAGTTTGGCGCCTATACCTGGGTGAACTCGGGCGCCCGCATTCAGTCTTCCAGCCTTGGCGATTACTCCTATTGCGACCGGGATTGCGATATTTCGAATGCGGAGGTTGGCAAGTTTGCCAATATCGCCAGCCGGGTGCGGATCGGCGCAACGGATCATCCGCTGGACCGGGCAAGCCTGCATCATTTCATGTATCGCTCGGCCGATTACTGGCCGGATGCCGCGCATGACGATGCGTTTTTTGACCATCGCAAGTCGCGCCGGACCTATGTCGGGCATGACACCTGGATCGGGCACAATGCGCAGATCAAGCCCGAGGTGACGGTGGGACATGGTGCGGTGGTTGCCGCCGGGGCGGTGGTGACACAGGACGTGCCCCCCTACATGATCGTGGCCGGGGTCCCGGCGAAACCGTTGCGGGCGCGTCAACCCGAGGCGGTGGCGGTCCGGCTGATGGCGCTTGCCTGGTGGGATTGGCCGCATGATCGCCTGCGTGCTTCGCTGGACGATTTCCGCGCGTTGAGCGCGGAAGCGTTTCTCGAGAAATACGGCGGCTAACGCACGGTTATTCGGCGGCGAGCCGGTCGGGTGCACGTCCCGCGAAGAAGCGGTGCGCGGCCTCTCCGGTCAGGTGGGAAATGCGCCCGGCGCAGATCGTGCCTTCGACCGCGTGAGTGCGGGCGTTGACGATGGCGACATCGGCGCGTGTGCCCGCATCGAGTGCGCCACGGTCGCTCAGCCCCATGATCCGGGCGGGGTGGCGCGAGATCAGGTCCCATGCCTTCGGAAGGGTGTGAGTGCCAGTTTCCACGAGCCGAAAGGCGGCGCGCGACAGGGACGGATAGTGGTAATCCGAGACCAGCGCATCGCATAGACCGTCATGGATCAGGGTCTGGGCCGAAATATTGCCCGCCTGGCTGCCGCCGCGCACGACGTTCGGGGCACCCATGATGACCGAGTCGCCCACGGCGCGGGCCAGCGCGGCCGCCGGGCGGGCGGTGGGAAATTCGCAGATGCGCGCGCCGATGATCGAAAAACGCTCGCGGGTGTCGCCGTCGGGGTCATCATGGCTGCCATACCGCACGCCAAGCGCGTCGAACCGTTCGGCGAGGGTACAGAGATAGCGCGGCACGCGCGGGGTCTGTTCCCATGCCTGATGCACAAGCGCCATGTGTTCCTCGGGGCTGCGGCCCGATTTCCGGGCCCAGTAGGCGATCTCGTCCGGGCTGATCCGGGCGAGGTGGAGGGCCTCGTCGAGGTGGTTGTTGAAGACGACATAGTCGACCTTGTGCCGTTCGACCGCGTCAAGCAGCCGGTCTGCGGTTTCGACCGTGTGGGTTTCACAGCGGATCTGGACGCGCAGGTCAGTCAGGGCGTGGCCGCGGAAACGCTCCATGGCGGACAGAAGGCCCAGGGCGAATTCGGGGCTGCGGTGGCCGCCTTCCCAGGACCAGCTTTGCGCCAGCCACGCGGTTGTCACGCCATTGGCGGCGGCGTCGCGATCCGTCGCGCGCAACCCCATGTCCAGCGGGAAGGGGGCTGAGGGGCGCGGGGCGATGTGGCGTTCAAAGGCGTCGCCATGCAGGTCGATGATGCCGGGCAGCAGGAGATAGCCAGAGAGATCGACTTCGGGCAGGGGGCCATCGGCAATCTGGCCGCGGTCCACGGTCAGGGATCGTTCCTGCATTTCCCCGTCGACAAGGACGGTGCCGCCGGTCAGGCGCACGGAAAGAAGAGGTTCGGGCATGGGTCCGCTCATTCTCGGGTTTTCGGGCAGACATACGCGGGTTTTGTGTCGTGGCGGTGACGGTCCGGCCGGAATTTCCGGGCGCGACGGGATCAGTCGCCGTCGGCCAATGTCAGGGTCACGCGGTCCCCGGCAAACCAGGTGGTACCATATTCCACCGGACGCCCGTCAGGATCGACGTTGATCCCCACGGTCCGCAGGATCGGATCGCCTTCGTTCAAGAGAAGGTGCAGCGCCTGTGTGGCGCTGGCACGGCGGGCGGCGAGGCGGGTGGAGGCACGCGTATAGTCGGCAACGCCATATTCCCGTAGGGCCGCCGTAACCGAGCGCAACCGGTTCAGGTGGTCGAGCATGTCCGGGAAACGGCTGGCGGGAAAGACGCTTCGGAAAAGCGCGACGGGATGGGCATCGGCCAGCGACAAACCTTCGTAAACATGTACCCGGGCCTCCGGTGTCAGCCGCAACGCGGCTGCCTCGCGCGGGTCGGGCGCGCGGGTTTCGAGATAGAGCACCTCTTTGCCCGGAAGCCGTCCGGCCTGTTCGAGGTTTCGGTGAAAGCGAACCCGCTTGCCGATGGGGTAATCGGTGGCGGCGTGGGTGACAAAGACCCCGGCGCCGCGCCGCGCACGCACCAGCCCCTGTTCGGCCATGGATTTGAGCGCGTGGCGGACCGTGTGGCGGTTGACCCCGAAACGCGACGAGAGTTCGGCCTCGGTCGGCAGCTTGGCACCGGGCGGATAGCGGCCTTCGGCGATGTCTTCGGTCAGGGTGGCGGCGATGGATTTCCAGATCGGCGTGCGCGGTGCGGGTGCGGGCATGTCTTGAAACTTTCACGGGAGAGGGATTGTCCGACTCGCGGGGAATGGGTAATGATTTGTCTAGTTGTATAGGAAAATAGACAAATTCGCAAGGTGTCTAGATGAGCGCAGATTTCACGAGGCGGGACTGGATGTCCCTGATGGCCAAGGCGCCGGGCGCATCGGTGGCGCGGCTTTGGGCGGCGCTGGAAATGGCACCGGAGTTCCATTGGCTGCGGGCGCCGGAAGTGGGGGCGACCATGGTGCGCGGGCGGCAGGGGGCGACAGGCGCGCCGTTCAACCTTGGGGAAATGACGATCACGCGCTGTTCGCTGCAGCTTGAGGGTGGCGCGGTCGGGCATGGCTATGTGCAGGGGCGCGACAAGGGCAAGGCGCGGATCGCGGCGCTGGTGGATGCGCTGATGCAGGGCGAATTGGCGGCGCGGGTGCGCGCCGGGATGCTGGAACCGCTGGTCGCGGAGATGGACGCGGCCAAAGGGGCGCGCGCGGCCAAGGCCGCGGCGACCAAGGTGGATTTCTTCACGATGGTACGGGGAGAGGATTGATGGACGCGGACCTTCTCAGGGGTGGATTTTCGAACGCGCCGGTGGATGCGGCGCATGCGTTTCGCGCGGCGATGAACGTGATGGCGCGGCCCGGAACGGTCGAGACCCTTGCCGGGGCGAAGCCGCCCGCGCCGTTGTCGGTGGCCGCCGGGGTGCTGCTTTTGACGCTGTGTGACCCGGAAACGCCGGTGTTTCTTGCCGGGGCCCATGACTGTGCGGCGGTGCGTGACTGGATCACCTTCCATGTCGGGGCGCCGCTCGTCGGTCCGGAGCGTGCGGTTTTTGCTGTGGGCGGCTGGGACGACCTGATGCCGCTGGACCGGTTTGCTATCGGGACGCCGGAATACCCGGATCGCTCGGCCTCGATGATTGTCGAAGAGGGCGAAACCCCGTTGGTGAACGCCATTTTGCGGGGGCCGGGGATACGAAGCGCGACCGCGGCGCGCCTGCCGGAGCTGGATGCGTTTCAGCGCAACGCGGCGCTGTTTCCGCTGGGGCTGGATTTCTTTTTCACGCAAGGCGCGCGCGTCAGCGCGGTGCCGCGCACGACCAAGGTGGAGGCGGCCTGATGTATGTTGCGGTAAAGGGCGGTGAACGCGCGATCGACAATGCCCATGCGTGGTTGGCCGAGGAACGGCGGGGCGACACGGATGTCGCCGAGTTGAGCGTCGCGCAGATTCGCGAGCAGCTGAAGCTGGCGGTGAACCGGGTGATGGCGGAAGGGTCGCTCTATGACCCGGACCTTGCCGCGCTGGCGATCAAGCAGGCGCGGGGCGACCTGATCGAGGCGATTTTCCTGATCCGGGCCTATCGCACGACCTTGCCCCGTTTCGGGCATTCCGTGCCGGTGGAAACGGGTGACATGGCCTGTGATCGCAGGATCAGCGCAACCTTCAAAGATGCGCCCGGCGGTCAAGTGCTGGGCCCGACCTTTGATTACACGCACCGTTTGCTGGATTTCAAACTGGCCGCCGAGGGAGATATTCCCGACGCGCCGGGTGCCGCGCCGCGCGATGCGCCGACGCCCCATATCACCGGGTTCCTGAACAAGGAAGGTCTGATCCAGACCGAGAAAGAGAGTGACGATACGCCAGCGGACCTGACGCGGGAGCCGTTGGCGCTTCCCGCCGACCGGCCCTTGCGGTTGCAGGCGTTGACGCGGGGGGACGAGGGGTTCGTGTTGTCGATGGCCTATTCCACGCAGCGCGGCTATGCCCGCAACCACGCTTTTGTCGGCGAACTGCGTATTGGCCGGGTGCCGGTGGAGATGGAAATCCCCGAACTGGGCTTTGCCATCGAGATTGGTGAGATCGAGCTGACCGAGTGTGAGACGGTGAACCAGTTCCAGGGCAGCAAGACCGAGCCGCCGCAGTTCACGCGCGGCTATGGGCTTGTGTTCGGGCAGTCAGAGCGCAAGGCGATTTCCATGGCGCTGGTCGACAGGGCGCTGCGCTGGAAGGAGCTGGGCGAGGATGACATGGGGGCTCCGGCGCAGGACGAGGAATTCGTGCTGTACCATTGCGACAATATCCAGGCGACGGGGTTCCTCGAGCACATCAAGCTGCCCCATTACGTGGATTTCCAATCCGAGCTGGAATTGATCCGAAAGCTGCGGCGGGAGGCGGCGGATGCCTCCGCCACCTCGAAGGAGGCGGCGGAATGACACCGGTAAAAGGATCAGGATTGTGCGTCTTCGCCGGTGTTCCGTGCGTGCATCACCTTGGCGATGACGGCCAGGCAAAAGACGACAAGCAGGGCATTTACGATGCTGAACATGAGATAGGTTCCTTCTGGTTTCTTGCATGTGAAGCTCTCGCATACCGGGAAAAAGGGGCAAGAAGATGATGGATTTGAGGGAAAATGGCCCGGAAACCGCCACCGAAATGACCGATTACAACTTTGCCTATCTGGATGAGCAGACCAAGCGGATGATCCGCCGGGCCATCCTCAAGGGGCTGGCGATCCCCGGTTACCAGGTGCCGTTTGCCAGCCGGGAAATGCCTATGCCTTATGGTTGGGGCACCGGAGGCGTGCAGGTGAGCGCGGCGACGTTGACGCCCGAGGACACGTTCAAGGTGATCGACCAGGGCGCGGATGACACGACGAACGCGGTGTCGATCCGCAAGTTCTTTGAACGCACGGCTGGGGTTGCGACCACCGAGGAGACGAGCAAAGCCAGCGTGATCCAGACGCGCCACCGCATTCCCGAAGAGCCGCTGCGCGAGGATCAGATCCTTGTCTACCAGGTGCCGATTCCCGAACCTTTGCGATTTCTTGAGCCGAGCGAGGTGGAGACGCGCAAGATGCACAGCCTTGAGGAATACGGGCTGATGCATGTGAAGCTGTACGAGGATATCAGCCGCCACGGCGCGATTGCCACGGCTTATGCCTATCCGGTGAAGGTGGAAGGGCGGTACGTGATGGACCCGTCGCCCATTCCCAAGTTCGACAACCCGAAGCTGGAAATGGCGGCAATCCAGCTGTTCGGCGCGGGGCGTGAGCAGCGGATCTATGCGTTGCCGCCGTGGTGCCGGGTGGTGAGCCTTGATTTCGAAGACCACCCGTTCGAGGCGAGCAAGGCGGATGCGCCCTGTGACCTGTGCGGGGCGGATGACAGCTATCTGGATGAAGTCATCATGGATGACGCGGGTACGCGGATGTTTGTCTGTTCGGACACGGATTACTGTGCCAGCCGTCGGACGGCGGGGCATGTGGGCGCGCAGGGCGCCATCGAGCAGGACGGTGCGGCATGAGCGCGGATACGCTTGGAATTGATCATCTGGGACTGACCGTGGGAGACCTGCAGGCGAGCCTGGCGTTTTTCACTGGTGCGCTGGGCTGGGAACAGTTTGGAGGCAATCCGGACTATCCGTCGGCCTATGTCACGGATGGCACGTCGAAGATCACGCTTTGGCAGCAAACGCAAAAAGGCAGCGGGTTTGACCGCCATGCCAATGTCGGGCTGCATCATACCGCGCTGAAAGTGGCGGATGAAGCGACGCTGCGCGCGGTGTTCGAGCGGGTTCGGGTCTGGCCCGGCGTCGAGGTGGAGTTTGCGCCGGAATTGTCGGGCAAGGGGCCCAAGATACATTTCATGATCCGCGAGCCGGGGGGCACGCGGTTGGAGGTTTCCCATGATCCAAGGTGAAACGAACGGGCCGCTTTTGTCGGTGCGCGGAGTCACGCACATGTATGGCAAGCGGATCGGCTGTACAGATGTGCATTTCGATCTTTATCCCGGCGAGGTGATGGGCATCGTCGGGGAGAGCGGGTCGGGCAAGTCGACATTGCTCAATTGTCTTGCGGGGCATCTCGTGCCGGACCGGGGCGAAGTGCTGTTCGAGATGCGCGACGGGGCGGTGAAGGATACCGTGACCATGTCGGAGCCGGAGCGGCGCATGCTGGGGCGGACGGACTGGGCCTTTGTGCATCAGCATGCGCGGGACGGGTTGCGCATGAACGTCAGTGCCGGGGGCAATGTCGGCGAACGGCTGATGGCCGTTGGGGCGCGTCACTATGGCGATATTCGCGCCGAGGCGGTGGACTGGCTTGACCGGGTGGAGATCGCCGAGAGCCGGGTGGATGATCGCCCGACGCAGTTTTCAGGTGGGATGCAGCAGCGCCTTCAGATCGCGCGCAACCTCGTGACCGGGCCGCGGCTGGTATTCATGGATGAACCGACCGGGGGGCTGGACGTGTCGGTGCAGGCGCGGCTTCTGGATCTGTTGCGGGGGCTTGTGCGCGAAATGGGGTTGAGCGCGATCATCGTGACCCATGACCTTGCCGTGGTGCGGCTTTTGGCGGACCGGCTGATGGTGATGAAGGACGGGCAGGTGGTGGAAACCGGGCTGACGGACCAGGTACTGGACGATCCGCAGCATGCCTATACGCAGCTTCTTGTTTCCAGCGTGTTGCAGGTTTGAGGACGGGGCAGGGGGGCTGTCTGCCCCCCGTCGCAAGCGACTCCCCCCGAGGATATTTTTGGCAAAAGGAAGACATGGATGATCGAGATTGAAGGGGTGGCCAAGACCTTTTCGCTGCATAATCAGGGGGGTGTTGTGATCCCGGTGATGCAGGGTGCGAGCCTGTCGGTGGCGCGCGGGGATTGCGTCGGGCTGATCGGGGCGTCGGGCGCGGGCAAGTCGACCTTGATGCGGATGATCTATGGCAATTACCTTGCTGCCGAAGGGCGGATTGTTGTCGATGGGCTGGACGTGGTGCAGGCGCCGCCGCGCGAGATACTGGCGCTTCGGCGGGAAACGCTGGGCTATGTGAGCCAGTTCCTGCGGGTGGTGCCGCGGGTGCCGACGCTGGACGTGGTGGCCGAGCCCCTGCTGGTGCTGGGTGTGGACGCCGAGGTGGCGCGGACCCGGGCGCGCGCGTTGCTGACCCGGCTGCGCATTCCAGAACGTCTCTGGGCGTTGAGCCCGACGTCGTTTTCGGGAGGGGAGCAGCAGCGGGTGAATATCGCGCGGGGCTTTGCGCATGATTACCCGGCGCTGCTGTTGGATGAGCCGACGGCAAGCCTTGATGCTGCGAACCGGGATACGGTGCTGGAGCTGATCGAGGAGGCGAAGGCGCGCGGGGCGGCAATCATCGGGATTTTCCATGACGAGGCGGCGCGGGAGCGCGTGTGCGATCGGGTCGTGGATGTATCGGCCTATACGCCGAGGGCGGCGTGATGGGCGCGCGAGTGATTGGAGTCGTTGGGCCGAGCGGCGTGGGCAAGGATACGGTGATGCATGCGCTGGCGGCGGCGCATCCCGACATCCGGCTGGCGCGGCGGGTGATCACGCGCCCGGCGGAGGTGGCGGGCGAAGACTTTGAAGCTCTGAGCGAAGCCGGATTTGACCAGAGGGTCGCAGAGGGGGCCTTTGCGATTTGGTGGGAGGCGCATGGGCTGCGCTATGGCATTCCACAGGAAGAGGTGGCCGGGGAGGACATGATCCTCGTGAACCTGTCGCGCACGGTGCTGGACGCGGCGCGGGCACGGTTTGATCACTTTGCGGTGTTGTCGCTGGTGGCGGCGCCCGAGACGCTTGCGGCGCGGCTGGCGGCGCGGGGCAGGGAGAGCCATGAGGAAGTGGCCGCCCGGCTGGCGCGGGCCGAATTCGTGCGGCCCAAAGGCGCGGACGTGATCGAGATCAGCAATGACGGGGCGCTTGAGGACACCGTGGCGCAGGCGATGGACGCGCTTTATCCGGTGAGGGCATAGCGGTGGATCTCGTGGAACATACCCGACATGTCTTCGCCCACAAGGGTGAGATCCCGCACCGTGAAGAGGCGGGGCAGAAGGGGTGTAATATGGGGCGCCAGCGCGGTCTTAACATCGGCCGCTTGATCCGGGGCCAGAGGTCCGGTCAGGGTGATGTGAAAACGGAATTCGTCGAGCACGTAGGGATAGCCCCATTGCGCGAGCAGGGCCTCTTGCCGGGTATTCAGCCGGGCACGGCGGCGGCGGGCGAGTTCAGCATCGCTTGGGGGCGCGCGGAACGGGTCGAGCTGTTGCACGACGCTGGCCGCGAGGTTGGCCAGTGGTGTCTGGTCGCCGTCGATCTTGAGGGCGAGGAAGCGGCCCAGCCGGGCAAGGTGCAGGCCGTCGAGCGTCACGGGTGCGAGGCTGGTGCAGAGGATGTGCAAGGCGTCCGCAAGCGCGGCGGCAGTGGTGCCTTCGGCAAGGTGGAACGGCGGCTTGATCGTGCCGTGCAGCCCGTATTTTCGGGGCGTTGCGGTGATGTCGGGCAGAGGCGCTGGCAGGCCGGGAATATCGGGATGCGGGGCGGGTTGACCGCTGGCCACGTCCCAGCCCAGCCAGCGCGCGCCGAAATCGGCCAGCGCGCCGGGATGCGGGGTGTAGTAGATGCCGTATCGTCTGAATTGCATGGGGCCTCGGGCTCGGGTTTTTGGAATGCTGATGACAACAGGATGTGACGCAGAGATGACACAAGAGATGATCCTCGCCAATGCCACGCTGGTTTTGCCGCACGAAACGCTGCGGGGCAGTGTCGTGGTGCGGGGCGGCACGATTGTCGGGATGGACAGCGGTGCGTCGGTGCCGGCGGGTGCGGTGGATTGCGAGGGGGACTTTGTAGCGCCCGGACTGATCGAGCTGCATACGGACAATCTTGAGCGGCATTTGCATCCACGTCCAAAGGTGGACTGGCCGCATCAGGCGGCGATCGTGGCGCATGATGCAGAACTTGCGAGCGTCGGTATCACCACGGTGTTTGATGCGATCCGGGTCGGGTCGATCGTCAACGGGCCGAACAAGAAATACGGCAAATACGCGCGCGCGATTGCCGACGAGATCCTGTCGATGCGGGACAGTGGCGGGTTGCGGATCAGCCACCATCTGCATTTGCGGGCCGAGACCTGTTCGGAGACATTGATCGAGGAACTTGACGAGTTCGGCCCAGAGGACCGGATCGGGATCGTGAGCCTGATGGACCATACGCCCGGGCAGCGCCAGTTCACCAACCTCGACAAGTACGAGGGGTTCATCCGGGGGAAATACGGGTTGGGCGGCGATGAGTTTGCCCGCCATGTTGATCACCTTCTGGCCCTTCGTGCCAACCTTGGGGATCGGCACGAAGCTGCGGCTGTGGCCGCGGCCAAGCGCTTTGGCGCAGTGTTGGCAAGCCACGATGATACGACGGCCGAACAGGTGGCGACATCGGCGCGTCATGGCATTCGGCTGGCGGAGTTCCCGACGACGCTTGCGGCGGCGCGGGCCAATCACATGCACCAGATCGCCAACATCATGGGCGGGCCGAACCTTGTGCGGGGCGGGTCGCATTCCGGGAACGTGGCGGCCATTGAGCTGGCCGAGGCCGGGCTTCTGGACATTATCTCGTCGGATTATGTTCCGTCGTCGCTGCTGTTGTCAGCGGTGCAGCTGGGACAGCATTGGGGCGACATGGCCAAGGGATTGCACACGGTCACGGCAGCCTCGGCGCAATATACCGGGCTGGATGATCGCGGACGGCTCGAGGTTGGCAGGACGGCCGACCTGATCCGGTTCCGGCTGACCGAAGGGGTGCCCGCGTTGCGGGCGGTCTGGAGCAAGGGGGTGCGGGCAGCCTGACCGAGGCGAGCGGTGTGCGGGTTTGATAATACGAAAAAGCCCCGGATCCTGTCCGGGGCTTTTCTGATCGTTTCGAACGTGGCGCTTAGCCGATGGCGGCGGCTTTCACGTCTGCGTCGATATAGGGCAGGTACTGTTCAAAGTTCTCGGCGAACATCTTGACCAGTTTCTTGGCCTGCGCGTCGTAAGCTTCTTTGTCTTCCCAGGTCGAGCGCGGGTCCAGCAGACCGGCGTCCACACCGGGAACCGTGACCGGCACTTCGAAGCCGAAGTTCGGGTCCTTGCGGAAGGTGGCTTCGTTCAGCGAGCCGTCCAGCGCCGCGGTCAGCAGGGCACGGGTGGCCTTGATCGGCATGCGGTTGCCGGTGCCATAGGCGCCGCCGGTCCAGCCGGTGTTGACCAGCCAGCAGGTGGTGCCGTGTTCGGCAATCTTCTGGCGCAGCAGGCTGCCATAGGCTTCGGGACGACGCGGCATGAAGGGCGCGCCGTAGCAGGTCGAGAACGCCGGGGCGGGTTCGGTCACGCCGCGCTCGGTACCTGCCATTTTGGCGGTGAAGCCCGACAGGAAGTGATACTCGGCCTGGGCCGGGGTCAGGCGGGCGATCGGAGGCAGGATGCCGAACGCGTCACAGGTGAGCATGATCACGTTCTTGGGGTGCCCGCCAAGGCCGTTATCCGACGCGTTCGGGATCGAATCCAGCGGATAGGCGCAGCGCATGTTCTCGGTCAGGGTGCTGTCTTCGAAGTCGAGCTCTTTGGTCTCTTCGTCGAAGATCATGTTCTCGATCACGGTGCCGAACATCTTTGTCGTGGCATAGATTTCCGGCTCTGCCTCGGGGTTCAGGCCGATGGTCTTGGCATAGCAGCCGCCTTCGAAGTTGAAGGTGCCGCGATCCGACCAGCCATGTTCGTCATCGCCGATCAGGGTGCGGTTGGGGTCAGCCGAAAGGGTGGTCTTGCCGGTGCCGGAGAGGCCGAAGAAGACGGCGGCGTCAACCGGGTTGCCGTCGGCGTGGTTGGCCGAGCAGTGCATCGGCATGATGCCTTTTTCTGGCAGCAGGTAGTTCAGCACGCCGAAGACGGATTTCTTGTTCTCGCCTGCGTACTCGGTGTTACCGATCAGGATCAGCTTCTTGTCGAAGTTGACGGCGATCACGGTCTCGGTGCGGCAGCCGTGCTTGACCGGGTCGGCCTTGAAGCTCGGGCAGTTGATGATCGTGAAATCCGAGGTGAAGCCGTCGAGTTCGTCGCGCGCCGGGCGGCGCAGCAGGTGACGGATGAAGAGGTTGTGCCATGCCAGCTCGTTGATCACGCGCACGTTCAGGCGGTGCGACGGGTCGGCCCCGGCATAAAGGTCCTGCACAAAGTAGTCGCGGCCCTTCATATGCGCGACCATGTCGGCGTGCAGGCGATCAAAGGCGTCAGCCTCCATCGGGGCGTTGTTTTCCCACCAGATCGTGTTTTCGGTGGTTTCGGTGCGGACCGTGAATTTGTCCTTGGGCGAGCGACCGGTAAATTCGCCGGTGCTGACCAGGAAGGTGCCACCCTGGCCCAGCGTGCCTTCGCCGTTCTTCAGAGCGGCCTCAACCAGAGCCGGCTCCATAAGGTTGTAATAGACATTGCCCAGCCCTTCGATCCCTTGATCTTCGAGGCGGAATTGCGGGTTTACCCGTCCAAATGTCATCTTCAAACTCCTGTAGCCGGCCCGGACAGGGGCGGCAGTTCTTGATTGCAGGACCGTTTTGCAACGCCCCCATCAGCCCGCGACGCGGACGTGATGGGGCGCTCTTAACATGTCGTTCCTGAGAAAGGATAGGACGGTTTAGCGCAGTTAGCGCAACCACTTGCAGGTTAGCGCAATCAGGAGGCCGGATCGGAAACAATCCGCTTAGAAGCCCGGCAGAAAGTGAGGCAAATTAGCCATTGGTTAGCGAAACCTGTGTCAAATAAGTCCGGATTGTGACCCGAATCGCACTTTTGGATTGATTGCCTGGGCGGTAATTGCGCATAATACCGCAAAAAACAGCCATAAAAAAACGAGCAGTATAAGGACCCGATCAATGTCGAAGATTGCCCTTGTGGATGACGACAGGAATATCCTGACGTCGGTTTCCATGACCCTTGAGGCAGAAGGGTTTGAAGTCGAAACATATAATGATGGCCAGCAGGCGCTGGACGCATTCAACAAGAAATTGCCCGATATGGCCGTGCTGGACATCAAGATGCCCCGCATGGACGGCATGGACCTCTTGCAGCGTCTGCGCCAGAAAACCTCGATGCCAGTCATTTTCCTGACTTCGAAGGATGACGAGATCGACGAAGTTCTCGGTCTGCGCATGGGCGCGGATGACTATGTCAAGAAACCCTTCTCGCAGCGTCTTCTGGTGGAACGTATCCGCGCGTTGCTGCGCCGCCAGGAAGCGGTGGACGGCGATATCGTAGGCGACACCGAGGAAACCAAGGTCATGAGCCGTGGCGATCTGGTGATGGATCCGCTGCGCCATTCGGTGAGCTGGCGGGGCAAGGACGTGACTCTGACCGTAACCGAATTCCTGCTGTTGCAGGCGCTGGCGCAACGCCCCGGTTTCGTGAAAAGCCGCGATCAACTGATGGATGTGGCCTATGATGACCAGGTCTATGTGGATGACCGCACGATCGACAGCCATATCAAGCGGTTGCGCAAGAAGATGCGCAGCGTGGACCCGGAATTCTCTGCGATTGAGACCCTCTATGGCATCGGCTATAGGTACAACGAAGAGTAAAAGCGGCAGCCGGAAGGACTGAAGTGCGCGACATGGCCCAGGGGCGGGACGGAGACGTTGTATTGGGCGATGACTGGGTCGCGCCCGAGGCCAATGTCGAAAAGGAATTGCGGGGACGGCGTGAACGGCGCCGTCTTTTGCCGCTTTCCAAGTCCCCGCTGACCCGCAAGATCATCACGTTCAACCTGATCGCGTTGTGCGTTTTGGTGGCGGGTATCCTTTATCTCAATTCCGCGCGCGACAGCTTCGCCGTGCAGCGCGCCGCCGGGCTGATGACCGAGGCGCGGTTGATCGCGGGCGCCTTCGAGGCGCAGATGCCCGCCGGAGCGCCGGTGAACATGGCAACCGGCGACGGGATTGATGTGGCCGGTACGCTTGAAAAGCTGCCGCTGCGTGAGGGCACCAAGGTCTTTGTCTATGACACGGCGCTGACCGGCGTCGGAAGCAAGGCCGGACAGGCTTCAGCAGATGCCGCCGACATGCTGGCGGAACGTCCGCAGGGCACGCCCCTGACGTCGGCGCTGAACTGGATCTGGGGGCTGTTTGGCGGCGCCGGGGACGCGGTTGGCCCGCAGCGCGCCTCGGTCGAAGAACAGGCGCGCGCTCTTTCCGGGGATGCGATCGTTGGGCAGGAGATCCTTGCCACGCTCGAAGACCAGATGGGAGCGACGGTTTTTGCGGTGGCCGTCCCGGTAATGCAGAATGGCGCCGCTGTTGGCACCGTCGTGCTGACCAGCGCCGCCGGGGAACTGGACCAGATGGTGCGCGGTGAGCGTGAACGGGTGCTGCAGATGTTCCTGATAGCGACGGTGGTGTCCGTCGGTCTATCGATGGTTCTGGCCTCAACGATTTCGAACCCGCTTTCAGATCTTGCGGCGGCTGCGGAAATCGGGCGGGACACGGATAGCCGCAAGGTCAATCCGGGCCGGGTGCGTATCCCGGATCTGACCGCGCGCCCGGATGAAATCGGACGCCTGTCGGGCGCCTTGCGCGGCATGGTGTCAGCGCTTTACGAACGCATTGACAGTAATGAACAATTTGCTGCTGACGTGGCGCATGAAATCAAGAACCCACTGGCCTCACTGCGCTCTGCCGTGGGCAGCCTGCGCGTGGTGAAGAAAGAAGAACATCGCGAAAAACTGCTTGATGTGATCGAACATGACGTGCGTCGGCTGGACCGGCTGGTCAGCGATATTTCCAACGCCTCGCGGCTGGACAGCGAGTTGGTCAAGGAAGAAGAAGAACAGTTCAACCTGCTCGAGATGATCAACAATCTGGCGCAGTATCTGGGCGAAGATGCCAAGGGCAAGGGCATCGAATTCATCACCGACCTGCCCGAAACCCCGATCGAGATCAACGGGCTTGAGGCGCGGTTGGCGCAGGTCTTCGTGAACCTGATCACCAACGCGATCAGTTTCTGCGAAGACGGCGACGCGATCCGAATCTGGGCACGCAAGCGGGAAAACCGCGTGCTGGTCGTGGTCGAGGATACCGGCCCCGGCATCCCGGATCAGGCGCTCAACAAGATTTTCAACCGGTTCTATTCGCACCGCCCCGAGTCCGATTTCGGCAACAACTCCGGCCTTGGCCTTGCGATTTCGAAACAGATTGTCGAAGCGCATGGCGGCGTGATCTGGGCCGAGAATATCCGCCCGACCGATGCCGACGTGACGTCGGACCCGCTGGGCGCGCGGTTCGTGGTGGGTTTGCCTGTCTGATCTGAACAACCGAGAGGAAAGGTCGTTATGCAGGGCGCTTCGGATACGGACGGACCGCTGCAGACCATGCTTCACGCAAGCTGCGTGGCGGTGCAGGGGCGTGCGGCGCTCATCATCGGCGCGTCTGGGCGTGGAAAGTCCGGGCTTGCACTTCAGCTGATGGCCTATGGCGCGGATCTGGTCTCGGATGACAGGACCGAGGTTGTCTTGCACGCGAGCCGGTTGGTTGCCCGTGCGCCGAAACATATTCGCGGCATGATCGAGGCGCGGGGCGTCGGTATCCTGAACGCGAAACCGGTCGATGCCGCCGATGTCCGCCTCGTCGTGGATCTGGACCGAAAGGAAAACGATCGGTTGCCCCACCCACGCGAAATTGTTCTATTGGGGCAATCCGTGCCCTTGCTTTGGCACGCTGAAGGCACACATTTTGCGCCAGCCATTCTGCAATTCCTGCGCCATGGAAGGACCGCCTGAACCCATGCCGGATCGTCCGAAACCGTCGCATCGCCTGGTGCTTGTTACCGGCCCTTCCGGGGCTGGGCGTTCGACTGCGATCAAGGCGCTCGAAGATGCCGGTTATGAAACGATCGACAACCTGCCGCTTCGGCTGATGGAACCCCTGTTCTCGGGGATGCCGCTGGAACGGCCAATGGCACTTGGCATCGATACGCGCAACCGCGATTATTCGCCTACGTCGGTAAGAGAGGCGCTGGATCTTCTTGAACGCATTGATGGGCCGGTGCCCGAATTGCTTTATCTCGACTGCAGCCCGGAAATTCTTCTGCGCCGCTTCAGTGAAACGCGGCGCCGGCATCCGATGGCACAGGAAGAAAGCCCCCGAGAGGGTATCCAGCGGGAGTTTGCCCTTCTGGCACCAGTGCGTGACGCGGCCGATTTCCTGATCGACACCTCTGCCCTGTCACCGCATGACCTGCGCGCGGCGGTGGAAAAGTGGTTTGCGCCAAAGGATCGCCAGCCCCTGACGCTTTCGGTGCAGTCCTTCAGCTATAAGCGCGCTTTGCCCCAGACCGCGGACATGGTGTTCGATTGCCGTTTCCTGCGCAACCCGCATTGGGTGGAGGACCTGCGAGCGTTGACTGGCATGGATGCCCCTGTCGGGGCCTACGTGTCCACCGATCCCAGCTTTGCGCCCTTTCTGGAAAGGCTCATGGGGATGGTCGACCTGCTGCTGCCTGCCTACATCTCCGAGGGACGGAGCCATCTGGAGATTGCCTTTGGGTGCACTGGGGGGAAACATCGTTCCGTTTTCGTGACGGAAACCGTCGCACAGGCCCTTGCGCAACGGGGTTGGCAAGTGTCAATAAGGCATCGTGAACTTGACAGGTTTACGACACTGCCCGGACTTGCCCCGGGTGACAACGTGAATGGAGATACAACGGCGTGATCGGGATCGTGATCGTGGCACATGGCGGGCTGGCCAGGGAATACCTGGCGGCCATGGAGCATGTCGTGGGATCACAGAAGGGCGTGCGCGCCATCACCATTGAAACGGAACACGACCGCCCCAGCAAACAGACCGAAATCTGCGCCGCGGCGGACGAGGTGGATATGGGCGATGGTGTGATCGTGGTGACGGATATGTTCGGCGGTTCTCCCTCGAACCTGAGCCTCAAGGCCTGTGCGCCCGACAATCGCCGCATCCTTTACGGTGCGAACCTGCCCATGCTGATCAAACTGGCCAAGAGCCGCCACCTGGCCGTGCCGGATGCGGTGCGCGCGTCGCTGGAAGCTGGGCGCAAGTATATTGATAGCCAAAACGTACATACGGATTGACTGAATGTCCGAGACAATTTCCCGAACCTTGCAAATCACCAATGAAAAGGGTCTGCACGCCCGTGCCTCGGCCAAGCTTGTCGAAGTGGTCGAAGGCTTTGATGCTTCGGCCGAAGTGTCAAAGGATGGGTTGAGCGCAAGCGGCGACAGTATTATGGGTTTGCTGATGTTGGCAGCCTCCAAAGGCACGTCGATCGACATTCAGACCAGCGGGCCGGACGCGCCCGCGCTGGCGGATGCCATCGAGGCTCTGGTCGCTGACAAGTTCGGAGAAGGGTTCTGACGCGCGGCGCGCGCCGGGGCAGGGAAAGAAGACTTGGTAGACACTTTGCCAGAGCCACGCACGGCGACAGGGGAGACACGCACGGAAGGTCAGACTTATGACCGCCGGACGCTGACCTACGCCAACTCTTTCGATGACCCTTGGACCTCGTTTGCGATCCGCGCCATCGAATGGTGCACGGGCAAGCTGAAAATCCTGCGCATGGTCAACAAGTTCGAGCGCAACAATGCCGAATACCGGGGTCAGAGATTCTGGCGTGGTGCGCTCAATACCATGGGGATCGAATTGCAGACCCCCTTGGAACAGTTACAAAACATCCCCGCAGAAGGCCCGGTTATCGTCGTCGCCAATCACCCGCATGGCATGGTCGACGGGATGATCTTTGCCGACCTGATCGGGCGCGTGCGCCAGGATTACCGCATCCTGACCCGCTCGGTTCTGACCGGCCTCGATGAGGCGGCAACCTCGTTCATGATCCCGGTGCCGTTCCAGCACGACCCCGAAGCACAACGCAAGATGGTCGAAATGCGCGCCAAGGCCATGGCGCACCTGTCCGAGAACGGTGTGGTCGCGCTTTTTCCTTCGGGCGTGGTGATGTCGTCAGATAGCTGGTGGGGCCCGCCGGTCGAGCGCGAATGGAACGTGTTCACGGCCAAGATGATCCGGAAATCCGGTGCGCGGGTCGTGCCGATCTTTTTCCCGGGCCGTAATTCCCGCGCCTATCAGATCGCCTGCCAGGTTTCGCCCATCCTGCGTCAGGGCCTGCTGCTGCATGAGATCGTGCGCTCCTGCAACAAACCGCAGGCCCCCATCGTGGGCAAACCGCTGAGCGACGAGCAGATGAAGCTGCTTGATGAAAGCCCGCGCAAGTTCATGACGTGGTTGCGTGCACACACGCTCAGCCTTGGAACTCAGGGCTGATCCACACTTTCTTTTTCCGGAAATACCCTCGGGGGGAGCGTTTCAAAACCGGGGTTTTGAAACCGGGGGGCAGACAGCCCCCCTGCAACGAAACCGGGTTAGCGCGTCGGAACCGGGGTGTCCCCGCGATAGTCATAGAACCCGCGCTTGGTCTTGCGGCCCAGCCACCCAGCCTCGACATATTTTGTCAAAAGCGGGCAGGGGCGATACTTGGTGTCGGCCAGCCCGTCATGCAGCACATGCATGATCGAAAGGCAGGTATCCAGACCGATGAAATCGCCCAACTCCAGCGGCCCCATTGGGTGGTTCGCCCCCAGTTTCATGGCGTTGTCGATCGAGGCCACGTTGCCCACACCTTCGTATAGTGCGTAACACGCCTCGTTGATCATCGGGATCAGGATGCGGTTCACGATGAAGGCGGGATAATCTTCGGCGCTCGCGGCCGTCTTGCCCAGCTTTTCCACGATGCCAAGGCAGGTCTGGTAGGTCTCTTCATCCGTGGCGATGCCCCGGATGAGTTCGACAAGCTGCATGACCGGTACCGGGTTCATGAAATGAAAGCCCATGAACCGTTCGGGACGGTCTGTACGCGAGGCCAGCCGGGTGATCGAGATGGACGAGGTATTCGATGTCAGTATCGTGTCGGGCTTCAGATGCGGCCCAAGCGCGTCGAAAATCTGATGTTTGATTTCTTCCCGCTCGGTTGCGGCCTCGATGACAAGGTCGGTACCAGCCACGGCCGGCAGTGCCAGCGTCGTCTTGATGCGGCCCATCGCGGCGGCCTTGTCACCGGCCGAAATCGTCTCGCGGCTGACCTGACGTTCGAGGTTCTTGTCGATTCGCGCCACGGCGCCGTCCAGCGCATCCTGGTTGATATCGTTCAGAAGCACCTCATAGCCTGCAAGCGCCATGACATGCGCAATCCCGTTGCCCATCTGGCCTGCGCCCACGACCCCAATCGAATTAATATCCATATGCCGAACCCTTGTGATCTTTGTCACGACCATACGCGGCAGGCTTGGCAGGCCGCAAGGGCCGGAGGTGCCTAAAACTTATGACAAGTTGGCACATTAGCCTTTTCGCAAGGTCTATCTGCGATTCTCTGTCCCGGGTGAAAATTTTGGTGGTGAGCATTATGTCTTACGAGAAAATGGGGGATGGCGACCTCGACTATGAGCCATGCCGATATGGCACGTCCCGGTTGTTGTTTCGCGGCCCCAAAAAAGAGTTGGAAGGGGACTTTGTCGCTTTCCTTGGCGGGACGGAAACCTATGGCAAGTTCATCCCTGCGCCGTTCCCGCAATTGGTCGAGGAGGCGTTGGGGCAAACCTGCGTGAACCTCGGGTTTGTCAACGCGGGGGTGGATGTGTTCCTGTCCGAGCCCGCGTTGCTGGAAATCGCGCAGCGGGCCAGGGTGACGGTGGTTCAGGTGATGGGCGCGCAAAACATGTCGAACCGGTTCTATAAGGTGCATCCGCGTCGGAATGACCGGTTTGTCGGCGCGTCCAACATGATGCGGATGGTGTTCCGTGAAGTGGATTTCAGCGAGTTTCACTTTACGCGCCACATGCTGGGCACGGTCTGTGCGCGGGCGCCGGATCGCTATGGCATGGTGCGCGACGAACTGCGCATGGCCTGGGTGGCGCGGATGAAGCTGCTCCTGAACACGATCGGGGGCAAGATCGTGCTGCTGTGGTTCGCCGATCACGTGCCTGATGCGGTGGGCGACACGGCTGGTCTTGGGGCGGATCCGCTGTTCGTGGACCGCCGGATGATCGAGGACCTGCGTCCGCTGGTCGAGGATATCGTGGAGGTCGTGGCCAGCGAGGATGCCCGTAAGAAGGGTATGCAGGGGATGCGATGTACCGCAATGGAAAAGGTGGCGGCGCAGCGCATGCTGGGCCCCGCCGCACATGCCGAGGCTTCGGCGGTCCTGTCGCGGGCCTTGCGTGCGGTCATGGAATGAAAAAGGCCCACCGGTCCGGCGGGCCTTTTGAAAGAGTGTTTTGGCCGGGCGTCAGCCCGGCACAGGGCCTCACAGTTTGTCGGTGAGTTCTGGTACTGCGGCGAAGAGGTCTGCGACGAGGCCGAAGTCTGCGACCTGGAAGATCGGGGCTTCTTCGTCCTTGTTGATCGCGACGATGATCTTGGAATCCTTCATGCCCGCGAGGTGCTGGATGGCGCCCGAGATGCCCACGGCGATGTAGAGCTCGGGGGCGACGACCTTGCCGGTCTGACCCACCTGCCAGTCGTTCGGAGCATAGCCCGAGTCGACGGCAGCGCGCGACGCGCCAACAGCGGCGCCCAGCTTGTCGGCCAGTTTCTCGATCAGGGCAAAGTCCTCTTCCGAACCCACGCCACGGCCACCCGACACGACAACGCCGGCCGAGGTCAGCTCGGGGCGGTCGCTTTCGGCAACCTTGTCTTCGACCCATTCCGACAGACCCGGATTTGCGGCCGCACCAACGGTTTCGACCGAAGCGGATCCGCCTTCACCGGCCGCGTCAAAGGTCGAGGTCCGGAAGGTGATGACCTTCTTGGCGTCGTTCGACTTGACCGTCTGCATCGCGTTGCCAGCATAGATCGGGCGCACGAAGGTGTTGGCGTCGACCACGTCGGTGGCTTCCGAGATCACCATCACGTCCAACAACGCGGCCACGCGGGGCATCACGTTCTTGGCGTCGGTGGTGGCGGGGGCCACGATGTGCTCGTAATCGCCGGCCAGCGACACGATCAGCGCCGCGGTCGATTCCGCGAGGCGGTGACCCAGCGAGGCGTCTTCGGCGACCAGAACCTTGGCCACGCCGTCGATCTTGGCAGCGGCTTCGCCCGCCGCTGCGGCAGAGGCGCCCGCGGCCAGAACGGTCACGTCACCCAGCGCCTTGGACGCGGTGACAGCCTTGGCGGTGGCGTCCAGCGCCAGTTCGCCATTGTTGACTTCTGCGAGAAGAAGAACAGCCATTACACAGCCCCCGCTTCTTTGAGTTTTGCAACCAGTTCGTCGACCGAACCCACCACGATCCCGGCGGCACGCTCGGCCGGTTCCTCGGTTTTCACGATTTCAAGACGCGGAGAGACGTCGACGCCGTAATCGGCGGCGGTTTTCTCATCCAGCGGCTTTTTCTTGGCCTTCATGATGTTCGGCAGCGACGCATAGCGCGGCTCGTTCAGGCGCAAATCAACGGTGATGATGGTCGGGGTCGATACCTTGATGGTCTGCAGACCGCCGTCGACTTCACGGGTCACGACTGCCTTGTCGCCGTCGATGTCCACTTCCGAGGCAAAGGTCGCTTGCGACCAGCCCAAGAGCGCCGACAGCATCTGGCCGGTGGCGTTCATGTCATTGTCGATCGCCTGCTTGCCGCAGAGCACCAGACCGGGGGCCTCTTCCTCGACGATCTTGGCAAGGATCTTGGCAACCGCCAGCGGCTCAACATCGGTGTGCACGTCATCCGCAGCCACAACGAGGATCGCACGGTCCGCGCCCATCGCCAGCGCGGTGCGCAGCGTTTCCTGGGCCTGCTTGACGCCGATCGACACGGCCACAACTTCTTCGGCCTTGCCGGCCTCTTTCAGGCGGATCGCCTCTTCAACGGCAATCTCGTCGAACGGGTTCATCGACATCTTCACGTTGGCGAGATCAACTCCGCTCCCGTCCGCCTTAACACGAACCTTCACGTTGTAGTCAATCACGCGCTTCACAGGCACAAGTACCTTCATCGGCGGTAGACTCCTATCAGATTTTTGAGCCGCGGGGCGACTCTTCGGAATGCGCTCGAGCCGTTGATATAGGCTCGGACGACGTCGAAACAGAGCAAAATCGTCACGTTTGCGCCCTGCGACGTCGCGTTTTCAGATTTCACGTCACGTTATTTGCAACAATGTTTCAAAGGGCAAGAAAGTTTACCTCGCGACAAATTGCGTCAAGTGTTCCCTTTGCCCGGTCAGCGATTCGCGCCGGGTACCCACAGGACGTCGTCCTTGCCATTGTTGTTGGCGACGCGCGCCGCGACGAAGAACCAATCGCTCAGCCGGTTGAGATAGGTGATGACATGCGGGTTCACCTCTTCGGACTGCGCCAGTTCCACGGCAAGGCGTTCGGCGCGGCGGGCGACGGTGCGGCAGAGGTGGAGATGCGCCGCGAGCGCCGAGCCACCGGGCAGGATGAAGCTGCGTAGCGGGTTCAGCGCACCATTCATGGCGTCGATTTCGGATTCGAGCCGATCCACCTGTGACGCGATCATGCGCAGCGGCGGGTATTCGGCCTCGGCATCCTTGGCGATGTCGGGGCGGCAGAGATCGGCACCCAGGTCGAACAGGTCGTTCTGGATCGCGGCCAGTTGCGCGTCCATGTCGCCCGAGGCATGCAGGCGGGCCATGCCCAGTGTCGCGTTCAGTTCGTCGGACGTGCCATAGGCGGTCACGCGGGCATCGTATTTGGCAACGCGGTCGCCATTGCCAAGCGCGGTTGTGCCCTTGTCGCCGGTGCGGGTGTAAATCTTGTTCAGAACAACCATTGCCTTAGCCTCTGCTGCGCAGCCATGCGAACAGGATGATCAGCACCACGGCCAGAAACTGGGCCACGATGCGCAGGCGCATCAGCTTGTTGGCATATTTGCGGTTGAAATCACCGCCCTTGGCAAAGCCGGCAATGCCGATCATGAGAATGACCAATACGGCCAGCGAGGCGGCAGCCACTACCCAGAACAAGGGGTCATTTGCCATGATTCTGCTCCTGAAAACTGCAGTTGTCGTTGGTGTAGACGGATCAGGCGCAAAACTGAACCGCCGAATTTGATACGCAGGATCATCCTTTGGCGATCACCCAGTCGAGCAAAGATGTGGGCAAAAGGCGGCGCAGGAGGTTCATGACGTGGGCGGGGGTGGTCACGCGGTAGCGTGCGCGGGGGCGGCGCGTGGTCAGCGCGGTGAGGAGTTTGTCGCTCACGGCGGCGGCGGGAAGTTCGAACGGGTCGGGGCCGCGTTCGGTGTCGGAAAAGCGTTTGACGAGCGTGGCGCGGTAGTGGTCCGCGAAGGCGGAGTTTTCCCAGTCGATCCAGTGAAAGAACTGTGCCGCGTTGTTGCGGCGCAGGGCCGAGGTGATGGGGCCGGGTTCGATCAGGATGGCGTGGATGTTGGTGCCGCGCAGTTCGATGCGCAGACTGTCGGTCCAACCTTCGAGCGCATATTTCGTGGCAACATAGGCGCCGCGATAACGCATAGACACGTATCCCAGCACCGAGGAACAATTGATGATCCGCCCGTGCCCCTGCGTGCGCATTACGGGCAGGATGCGGCGGGTCAGGTCGTGCCAACCCAGAAGGTTGCTTTCGAAGAGATCGCGCAAGCCTTCGGTCGGGATATCCTCGACCGCGCCTGGCAGGCCGCGCGCGCCGTTGTTGAACAGGGCGTCCAGGGTGCCGCCCGTGGCAGTCAGAACCTCGGCCAGACCGGTTTCGATGGTTGCCGTGTCGCAATAATCAATCAGCGGGCTTTCAAACCCGTCGGCGATCAGGCGGTCACAGTCCGATTGCTTGCGGCAGGCGGCAAAGACGCGCCAACCTTCGGCGCGCATTCGGTGGGCTGCGTCAAGACCGATGCCCGAAGAACAGCCGGTGATGAGGATGGTTTTCCGTCGCATTGCCGCCCTTTCCCGTCGCTGCAGGACACGGGGCGCAGACTAGGGCAAGGCGACGCGGGATCAAGTCAAACCTGACGGACAGGTCCGGATCAGTCGGTGGCGGTGGCGGTTTGGGCCGGGGGGGTGAGAAGGCGAGACGACGTCCAGCCGATGCGCCCGGTGTCGATCACCTTGAGTTTTGCCCAGCCGTTACCGGGGTCCTGCAGGACGATGACCTGTTGGTCGCGGGTCAGCGTGGCCAGCACGGAATAGGCCGTGCCCGGTCCGCTGCGCATGTTGACGCGGGCGCCACGCACCGAGCGGATGTCCTTGGGCGGTTCGGGCGCCGGTGGCGGCAGGTTGGCTTGTGGTAGTATGGGTTGCGCGGCGGGTTGGGTAAGCACGGACTCGGCGGACAGGGCCGCTGGCGTCACGGTGGGCGTGGGTTGCGTTGTCGTGACCAGTTCACGCAGGTCGCGCCGGACGGTCGGAACCGGGGTGGGCACAGGTTTGGCGGTGGCTGTCACAGTGACAGGAGTGGGGTGAGGGGTGGTCTTTGCGGTTTCCGGCGCGGCGCGGCGTATGGGTTCGAAATCCGATCCGCCGCTGAGTTCATAGAACCCCCAGCCCAGGAAAACAAAGCTCAGCAATACAAACCGCGACACGCAACCTACTCCGAACGAAACAAGAAATTGAAAACGAAATGACTTCGACAGGAATCAACTCTACCACAATAGCAGCTGTAGACTGAGGGGGAAATTTTCGTCTGTTATCCCCATGCATCTGCTTTACGGAGTCTCGGGCAATCGGTATCACCATTTGCATGAACGATATAATCGACGACGAAAACCTGCCGCTTCCGGCCACAACAGAACCGCTCCGCCGCGCGATTGGCGAGCGCTATCTCACCTATGCGCTGAGCACGATCATGCACCGGGCGCTGCCGGATGCGCGGGACGGGTTGAAGCCGGTGCATCGGCGCATCCTTTATGCAATGCGCGAGCTGAAGCTCAACGCGACCGGGGGGTTCAGGAAATCGGCCAAGATTTCCGGCGACGTGATGGGCAACTATCACCCGCATGGCGATGCCGCGATTTATGACGCGATGGCGCGTCTGGCGCAGGATTTCAACGTGCGTTACCCGCTGGTCGACGGGCAGGGCAATTTCGGCAATATCGACGGCGATAACCCGGCGGCCTCGCGTTATACGGAAGCGCGGATGACGGCGGTGGCCGAGGCGCTGCTTGAGGGGCTGAATGAAAACGCGGTGGATTACCGCGACAACTATGACGGGACGCTGATCGAACCCGTTGTTTTGCCAGCGACTTTTCCGAACCTTCTGGCCAACGGGGCGAGCGGGATCGCGGTGGGGATGGCGACGAATATTCCACCCCATAACATTGCCGAACTGTGCGACGCCTGTCTGCACATGATCAAGACGCCGGACGTGCGGGACGATACGCTTTTGAACTATGTTCAGGGGCCGGATTTCCCGACCGGGGGCGTGATTGTCGAGCCGCGCGAGAACATCGCGCAGGCCTATCGCAGCGGCCGGGGATCGTTCCGGCTGCGCTGTAAATGGGAGCAGGAAGACCTGGGCCGGGGCCAGTGGCAGATCGTGGTCACGGAAATCCCCTACCAGGTGCAGAAATCCAAGCTGATCGAGAAGTTAGCCGAACTGATCCAGACCAAGAAAGTGCCCATCCTTGCGGATGTCCGGGATGAAAGCGCGGACGATATCCGGGTGATCCTTGAGCCGCGCTCCAAGAATGTCGATCCTGAGATTCTCATGGGAATGCTGTTTAGAAACAGTGACCTGGAGGTGCGGTTCAGCCTCAACATGAACGTGCTGATCGACGGGGTAACGCCCAAGGTCTGTTCCATGAAAGAGGTGCTGCGGGCGTTTCTGGATTTCCGCCGCGAGGTGTTGATCCGGCGCAGCCAGCACCGGATGGAGAAGATCGACCATCGTCTTGAGGTGCTGGAAGGGTTCATCATTGCCTTCCTGAATCTGGACCGCGTGATCGACATCATCCGCTATGACGACGCCCCGAAACAGGCCCTTATGGCCGAGGATTGGGGGCTCGATCATGTGCGCGCAACGTCCGAGCATGACTATGTGTCGCCGCTTCCTGCGAAGGGCGAGGGCGAGCTGAGCGAGGTTCAGGCGGAAGCGATCCTGAACATGCGTCTGCGGTCGTTGCGCCGGTTGGAAGAGCTTGAGCTGATCCGCGAGCGCGACGCGCTGATGGAAGAGCGGGCGGCGCTGGAAGACCTTCTGGAAAGCGAAGGGTTGCAGTGGGACCGGATTTCCGAGCAGCTCAGAGAGACTAAACTCCAGTTCGGTAAGAATTATGAAGGCGGCGCGCGGCGCACGGTCTTTGCCGAGGCGGGCGAGGTCGAAGAAGTGCCGCTGGAAGCGATGATCGAGCGGGAGCCGATCACCGTGGTCTGTTCGCAGATGGGCTGGGTGCGGGCGATGTCGGGGCATATCGACCTCAATCGCGAGCTGAAGTTCAAGGATGGCGACGGGCCGCGGTTCATCTTCCATGCCGAGACCACGGACCGTTTGCTGGTGTTTGGCACCAATGGGCGGTTCTACACCGTGAGTGCCGCCAACCTGCCCGGCGGGCGGGGCATGGGCGAGCCGCTGCGGTTGATGGTGGATCTGCCCAACGAAGCCGAGATCGTGGATTTCTTCATCCATGCGCCCGAACGCAAGCTGTTGGTCGCCTCGAGCGCGGGCGACGGGTTTGTTGTTGCGGAACAGGATGTTATTGCCCAGACGCGCACAGGAAAACAGGTGCTGAACGTCAAGGATGACGCAAAGGCGGTGATCTGCAAGCCGGTGGTTGGCGATCACGTGGCGATCGTGTCCAAGAATGGACGGTTCCTTGTCTTCCCGGTGAGCGAGCTGCCCGAGATGGGTCGCGGCAAGGGCGTGCGGCTTCAGAAATACAATATGGCGCGCGGGCGTCAGGGGACGCTGGAACTGGATGGCGGCTTGAGCGATGTTGCGACGTTCAACTGGTCCGAGGGACTGAGCTGGAGCATGGGCGGGGGCAAGACCCGGCATGAACCGGACCTGACCGAGTGGCTGGGCAAACGGGCCGGGGTGGGCAAGAAGCCGCCCTATGGCTTCCCGCGCGATTTCAAGTTCTCCTGAGCCGCTGGCATGAGACTCGGGCCGGTGCTTTGACATGAGCGCCGGCCCTTTTTTGTTGCCCGGTAAGGGGGCAGAAGGCGAATCGAATGGTTAACGCCCTTGTTTTCAAGGATTTGGGCGTCGGTTTCACGTCGGTATCGTATCGGTATTACGTCGGTATGGATCAAAAGACGCGCGATTGGGGCCGAGTGTTACACCTGCGCGCGCAAGGTTTCGTTTACGGTTTGATCGGGTGGGACCCGCCGTGCGCCTTCGGCGCGCGGCCGGGCCCAACATCTGGCAGCGCCCGCAGGGCGCGAAGATGGCGGGAGTACCCCCGGCTGTGTCACACCGGCTCCGCGGTCAGCCACACACCATCGTTGGGGCGCAAGGTAAGGATCATGACCGGATCGGGTTGGCGTCCGGGGACCAGGTTGAACCGGAACCGGGCCAGCAGGGTGGCAAGGATGATGACCGCCTCCTGAATGGCAAAAGACGCGCCGATGCAGATGCGTGGGCCATCGCCGAACGGGAGGTAGGCATAGCGCTCGACCGCCTTGCGGTCCGCAAAACGGTCGGGGCGGAAGGCGTTGGGATTGTCCCAGAGCATATGATTGCGGTGCAGCGCATAGATCGGGATCATAACCGTGTCGCCCGGGTGGATGTCGCGCGCGCAAAGCATGTCGTGTTTCTGCGCCGTGCGCGAAATGATCCCGGCAGGCGGATAAAGGCGCAGGGCCTCGTCGACGATCTGGCGAATGAAGGGCAGGTTGGCGACATCTGCGCCCGTGGCGGTGTTGTCTTTGAGCACGGATTGAATCTCCGCGCGGGCGCGGTTTTGCACCTCCTGATCGAAGGCACAGAGATAGAGCGACCAGGCGAGCGTGAGCGCGGTGGTTTCGTGGCCCGCGACGATGAAGGTCAGCAGATTGTCGCGCAGTTCGGACGTGTTCATGCTGCGCTTGGTTTCGGGGTCTTCCCCGGCCAGCAGCAGGTCGAGCAGGTCGGGGATGTCACCAGAGCCACGGGCGCGGCGGGCCTCGATGGCCTCGTCGGCGACCTGTTTCATCTGGCCGACCACCTTGCCCGACAAGAGCCGTCCGGGGCGGGGAATCCAGTCAGGAAAGCCTAGCATGTCGAGCAGGGAGATCTTGCCCGCTTCGGCGATATAGGCGTCGATGGCGCGGTGCACGGCGTCGCTGTCAAAGGTGCCTTCGCCGGAAAAGGTCACGTCCGAGATCACGTCAAAGGTGGTGCGCACCATTTCATCGAGAAAATCGACCGCGTGGTCGCCGGCTGCGGCGACACGGGCCGCGGATCGGTCTGCGGCGGCGCTCATGACGGGGGCGAGGTTCATCACGTTGCGATGGGAAAACACCGGGGCAGCGGCGCGGCGTTGCCAGCGCCAATGGGCATCCTCGGCAATGAACAGGCTGTCGCCGATGGCCGGGCGCAGGATGTTCTTGGTGGCCTTGGATTTGGGATAATCATCGACTTTTTCCAGCAGCACCTGACGAATCGCGCCCGGATCCATGATCATGTGCCAGCGGATCCCGGTGCGCCCCGACACCATCGGCTGACGTACGGCGATCTCGGGCAGGATCGACAGGAGGTTGGTGCGCGCGGCCTTGAGCGAGCCCAACACACCCAGCGGCTGGGTCGCAAGGGGGACATGCACGGGCAGATCGGTCTGGGTCATGGGGGCTCCTCCACGTTGAAAGATAGGCGCGCGATGCGCGTGGGAAAAGGCCGCGATTGCGGTCGCGTTCGGGTTGGGCTATCCGTAGCGGGATTTTTGACCGGGATAAGAGACACATGAAGCGTATTGCCCTGATACTGAGCGCCCTTTTGGCCTTGACCGCCTGTGCGGTGCCGACCCAGCCCGTCAATGAAGAGTTGCTGGACCTTGGGGATTTCCAGTTGGGGCACAATATCGTGGTTGCGCCCGATATTCAGATGGGTCCGCTGTCACGTGAAGCGTCGACCGAGGATTGGATCGCGTCGATGAAGAACGCGGTGGATGCCCGGTTCGGGCGGTATGAAGGCACGCGGCTGGTGCATTTCGGCGTGAATATCGGCGGTTATGTGCTTGCGGCGCCCGGCGTACCGCTGGTCGTATCGCCCAAGTCGGTTCTGATCATCACCGTGACGGCGTGGGATGACCGAGCGGGCGGCAAGTTCAACAAGGAGCCGCGCGAGATCATCGTGTTGGAAAGCTTCAGCGGGTCGACCCTGGTCGGGACCGGTTACACGATGAGCGCGGAAGAGCAGATGGCGAACCTCACCTACAACGCGGCCAAAGCCATGGAAAAATGGCTATACGAGAACCGCGCCTGCCTTGTGGACAATGTTCCGGCAGAGGTTCTGGCGAGTTGCTGGAAGAAAACCAAGGACAACAAGGGGCGCGAGGCGCTGGAGCTGCAATAACGCGAAACCCTGCTTGATTTTTGCCGCGCAACCCAATATGTCGCGCGCGGTAGAGGAAAACGGGTCGCGAGGCCCCCTAACTTTTAGAAGGCACCAACCATGGGCAAGGAAAAGTTTGAACGCAGCAAACCGCACTGCAACATCGGCACCATCGGTCACGTTGACCATGGTAAAACCACTCTGACGGCAGCGATCACGAAGCAATTCGGTGACTTCAAAGCCTATGACGAGATCGACGGCGCGCCGGAAGAGAAAGCCCGCGGCATCACCATCTCGACGGCGCATGTTGAATACGAAACCGACGCGCGTCACTATGCCCACGTCGACTGCCCCGGCCACGCCGACTATGTGAAGAACATGATCACCGGTGCGGCGCAGATGGACGGCGCGATCCTGGTTGTGAACGCCGCTGACGGCCCGATGCCGCAGACCCGCGAGCACATCCTGCTGGGCCGCCAGGTTGGCATCCCCGCCATGGTCGTTTTCATGAACAAGGTTGACCAGGTTGACGACGAAGAGCTGCTCGAGCTGGTTGAAATGGAAATCCGCGAGCTGCTGACCGAGTACGACTATCCCGGTGATGACATCCCCGTCATCGCGGGTTCGGCCCTGGCCGCTCTGGAAGGCCGCGATCCTGAAATCGGTGAGAACAAGATCGCCGAGCTGATGGCCGCTGTTGACGCGTACATCCCGCAGCCGCCGCGCGCGGTTGACGAGCCGTTCCTGATGCCGATCGAAGACGTGTTCTCGATCTCGGGTCGCGGTACGGTTGTGACTGGGCGTGTTGAGCGTGGTGTGATCAACGTGGGTGACGAGATCGAGATCGTCGGCATCAAGGACACGCAGAAATCGACCTGTACCGGTGTTGAAATGTTCCGCAAGCTGCTGGACCGCGGTGAAGCGGGCGACAACATCGGCGCGCTGCTGCGTGGTATCGACCGTGAAGCGGTTGAGCGTGGTCAGGTTCTGTGTAAGCCGGGTTCGGTGACGCCGCACACCAAGTTCGAAGCCGAAGCCTATATCCTGACCAAGGATGAAGGTGGCCGTCACACGCCGTTCTTCGCGAACTACCGTCCGCAGTTCTACTTCCGCACCACCGACGTGACCGGGACGGTTCAGCTGCCCGAGGGCACCGAGATGGTGATGCCGGGCGACAACCTGAAGTTCAACGTCGAGCTGATCGCGCCGATCGCGATGGAACAGGGCCTGCGCTTTGCCATCCGCGAAGGCGGCCGCACCGTCGGTTCGGGCGTCGTGTCGAAAATCATCGAGTAATTCAGGTCAAACCTGAAGAACCGGAAAGGGCGCCCCACGGGGCGCCCTTTTGCGTTGTGGGGGTTGAGCGATCCCGACCGTCGGTGCCGGGGCGCCCGAAAAAAGCAGGCGAGATGATGGGAGGCCATCAAAAGACCTGATTTTCGGGTCAGGTTTGATACTGTGCGATGAATGGGCAGCAAACCGGAACGCGAGGCATCATGAAATCGAGGCTTGTTGGGACGTGGGCAGGCGATGTGTTGCTGCGGTTTTCCGGGTGGCGGTCATTGAAAAGTGTTCCTCTGGGCAATCCGGAGGCGGCGGGGGCGCGGGCCAATGCGGTGCTGGCGGACCGCCTGATCGCGCAGCTTTGCCCCGCAGAGGGCAGGTTTCTGGATATCGGTGCGCATATCGGGTCGGTGTTTGCCAGCGTGCATCGCGCCACGCCCGGTGCGGAGATCATCGCCATCGAGGCCGATCCGGACAAGGCGGCGGCGCTGCGGGCGCGGTTTCCCTATTGCACCCTGATTGAAGCGGCTGTGGGCGAGAGCGAAGGCAGCGTGGATTTCTTTCGCGATCCCGGCAAGAGCGGTTTCAACTCGCTGGCCCCCGGCGAAGGGCGGGAGCGGATCACGGTCGAGCTCAGGCGGCTGGATGACCTGTTGCCCGATACCAAGGTTGACCTGGTCAAGATCGACGTGGAGGGTGCCGAGCTGGGTGCGCTGCGCGGCGGGGCGCGGTTGATTGCGCGTGGTCGCCCGGTGATCCTGTTCGAAAGCACCGAGGTCGGACCGAATGCGCTGGGATATTCGGCGGAGATGCTCTGGCAATGGTTTGACAGCCACGACTATGGCGTGTTCACGCCGGACCGGCTTGCCCACGAGGCGCCGCCGATGTCCTGCGAGGTATTCGTGGATTCACATCAATACCCGTTCCGCACCCTGAACTACTTTGCGGTGCCGATGGAGAAACGTGTCGTGACCCGTGACCGGGCGCGGGAGATCCTTGGGATCACGGTCAATCCGCAGGAACCCTAGGTGTCGGGGCGCCCGACGGCGGTGTCCGCGTCCCTTGTGACGGCATCAAGCGCGGCTTGAAGCGACAAGCGGAGGGTTTCGGTTTCGGCATCGGTGGCCTTGCGGGGTACTTCGTCCGTCCATTCGCGGCATATCAGGATGCCCCTGGAGCCCGCGCGGGGCAGCCACATACGATCCCATGTGGGCAGTTCGCGAACCTTGTCAGCCGAGAAAGACACGACAAATACCCGCTTTCCGGAAGAGCGCGCCCAGATCAGGGGTACGGAGGAGCAGACCCGAGCCGGCCCGTTGGGACCGTCGGCTGCGATCCCGATGGAATAGCCTTCGCGGATCTTGCCAAGAATCTTGCGCGACATGGTGACATGGCGTCGATTGGAGGACATGGCAACGGTCTCCATGCCAAACCGGGTCTGGAACAGCCCGGCCATGCGGCCCGCGCGCGCGTTCGAGGTGAGTGTGAAGATCCGCCCAAGATCGGTCGGGAACAGGTAGGGAGACATCATCAACCGCTGGTGCCAGAGCACGACGATCACGGGTTCCCCGGCGCGCAGACTTTCTTCCATCGGTTCAAAGCCGATGCGCTGCCATGTCGAGCGCCGATGGGCGCGCCGGACCATGGCCTCGATCCGCGCGGCCACGAAGTTCTGCACGCGTGGGCTGTTGGCGATTTTCTTTCTGAGGCTCACGAGGATCGGTCCTTTTTTCCTCTCTCTTAGTTCAGGCGGAGCGTGGTGGCCAGTCCGGGACGAATTCGCGCGATTTCCCTCTTGCCACCCGCGCTTGGCTGGACTAGGACATGCCCCACCTTAGGGGTATAGCTCAGTTGGTAGAGCGACGGTCTCCAAAACCGTAGGTCGCGGGTTCGAACCCTGCTGCCCCTGCCATTTCCTCATTTCGTCGAAGTTCCGTCCGCAAAGAAACCGCGCGTGCGTCATGCCGTTGCCGGAGCTGCGCCGTCTTCTCGCCATCTAGGTTAACTATCACCTTCCAGAACCGGCATCTGTTTTCCGATGCTGGCTTGCGGGCGAAGTGAGGACGACATGAAGCAGCTTTGGACCCTGGGGGAAGTGAAAACGCCGCCTGATGACATGCCGCCGTTTTTGGAGAGTCAGGATGTGAGGGCCGCAATACCGGTGCGCCAGAGGCTCATGCGGGATCTGGAGGCGCGACTTTCGACAGGCGTTGCAGACCGGCGCAAGGCACAGGAATTGTCGAGGGTCGAGAAGGCCATGCGCCGGAATGCGCCGGACCTTGCGGGTGCCGATGAGGCCGCGATTGCCGCCGCAGTGGCGCGTCGGCGAGCGCATCTGGATGCAAAATGGCCGCGCCCCCGGCTGCTGGCGCTCATTCTTCTGATGGTTCTCGGGCTGTCCTCGCCGGGAGTGGTGCTGCGTCTCGCGGTCTGGGCAGTGATCCTGTTTCTGGTGGCATCGGTGGCCTGCGGACCGGAGCGGGCGCGGGACGGGGTGTTCCTGTTGGGGCGACGGTTCACGAAGCTGTGGAAGCACGAAATCGTCGTGGCCCGTAAGGTGATGGCCTACGTTCGCGCGGTGCTGCCGGCGGCCAACGACGGTGGCGATGCCGCAGATCCACGGGCGGAGCGCCGTATTTCTGCCGCACAGATGCCCCGGTAATACCCAAATTCTTCTTGAAAATGCCTTACTGCAATGCTGCGAATCGACATCGGTCTGATGTTTCGTTTGCCGGGCATGGGGGCGTGTGAAGGTTCCGCCGGGCCGGACTGGTGTCTCGTCTTTTGGAGACACGGAGATGAGCGACGAAGAAGTTGCCGAACGCGATGGCACGGGGGCGCGCCAGTTCGGAGAAGAAATCATTGAACCCGGAGAACCCTTTACCGGGGAAACGCTGGATACCATCCGCGCGCTGATCGCGGACTCGCCGGACGTCGGGGTGACCGCTACAGACGGCAAGAAACCTGAAGAAACGGCAAGCGGGCGGTTCGAGCCGGGCGTCAGCGGTCAGTCCCACGGGCATGATGCTATTGAGACACCCCGCGATGCTCGGGAATCTGTTCCGTCGGAAGAGGCAGAGCCCGCCCCGGCACGGGTGCGCCGCGCCTGGCGGCGGCTGGAGATTGTCGAAGGGGCGCCCGGACAACTTGTGCGCCATGTCATGAGTTCGCCGCGCTGGATTGCCCTTATGATCCTCGCAAGTGTTTTCCTATGGCGACCATGGTTCATCCCGGCGCTGGTTTTCGTGATCGTGTTTGCCCTTTTGCTGATTGGCGTATTGATCGGACAGGACCGGCTGGGGCGGATCATGATCTACGTTTTGAAGCGATATATCTGGGCCGACCCGGCACGCGGCGCGGCCTTGCAGAGCTTTTTGCCCGCACGCTGGCACCCGTTCCTGTACAAACCGCTGGGCGATGAGGATGCCTGGGAAGGGCCGGTTGATCCAACGTTTGCCGCGCGATTGGCACGGATGCGGTAGGCGTCCGGGACGCGGAAGGCAGAAACGGCCTTGAATTTGCCGGTCTGCCCCAGTATGTGAGCCTCTGATCAAGGCAAAGAAGAAGCGTCATGGCGAAAACCAATCCGATCACCTTTATTCAGCAAGTCCGGGCCGAAGTTTCGAAAGTGGTCTGGCCGACCCGCCGCGAGGTCCTGCTGACCACGGTCATGGTGTTCATCATGGCGGCGCTGACAGCGACGTTCTTTTCGCTGGTCGATATCCTGATCCGCAGCGGTCTGCAGGGTATTCTGGGGCTGTTCGGCTAAGCGCAGGACCGGTTCAGGCGGCGGCTTTGCCTCTTGAAATCAACGAGCAGGAGCGGTAGGTCACGGCCTACTTCGGGACATGGCGTGTGGCGATTCGAGTTGCACGCCGATTTTTTGTTCCCGGAAGCCCTTTTTTGAAGAAGGGTCGAAAGGAAGCAGTCCGGCACTGGGCCGGCAAGGACGGGAAAGACGATCACATGGCGAAACGGTGGTATTCGGTTAGCGTGCTGTCGAACTTTGAAAAGAAGGTCGCCGAGCAGATTCGTCAGTCGGTCGAAGAGCAGGGGCTCGAAGAGCAGATCGACGAAGTGCTGGTTCCGACCGAGGAAGTGATCGAAGTCCGCCGTGGCAAGAAAGTGACCTCGGAACGCCGCTTCATGCCGGGTTATGTTCTGGTACACATGGAAATGAGCGATCAGGGCTATCACCTCATCAACTCGATCAACCGCGTCACCGGGTTCCTTGGTCCGCAGGGCCGCCCGATGCCGATGCGTGATGCCGAAGTGCAGGGCATCCTTGGCCGTGTCGAGGAAGGCGAGGCCGCGCCGAAGCTGATGATCAGCTTCGAAGTTGGCGAGAAGGTCAAGGTCAACGACGGCCCGTTCGAGGATTTCGACGGCATGGTCGAGGAAGTGGACGACGACAACCAGCGCCTGAAGGTGACGGTGTCGATCTTTGGCCGCGAGACGCCGGTCGAGCTGGAGTTCACGCAGGTGACCAAGCAGGGCTGATCCTGCGACATCAGAGATTTGAGGCGCCGCGCGGGGAAACCTGTCGCGGCGTTTTTCATGGCGGCGCCTGCAAGGGGCATATCACAACGTATTTGAGTTGAGGAATGGGGCGTGATTAACTGAATATCTCACGATGTTCGGAAGCAGGATGTTCAGATCGCCCCGACAGGAAGCCAACAGACACAGCGCACAACCCAACATGCTTGTTCGTGCGATTTCCGGCATGTCGGTGTCCATCCGGGTGAAATTGTTGGTCGCCTTTCTGGGCGTGACATTCCTGATGGCGGGCCTTGCGTTGGTCGGTCTGGCGACATTGCGACAAGCAAACGACCGCACCGAGAAACTGATCCGGGATCAGGAGCGCATCGCGTATTTCAACGAAGCCTATTCCTATTTGAGTAACCTGCTCGCGCTTGCTGCCGCACTTCCGACGGATCCTGCGGATGTGAAGGGTGACAATGTGAGTCCGATTTTTGTCACGCCGGGGTTCCTGATCCTGAGTGTTTCCAACAATCTGGTGCTGCACTCGGGGCATGGGTTACGGGAATATGGCAAACAGGGGATGGTCGACGAGCAGTTTGTTGCGGCACTGCGCAGCAGTGCGAAGGAGCTTGAGGCGATCGCGGCAAAAGCCACAAGTGCACGGCGGATAAAGGATTACGAGACGGCGGGCATCATCGCGTGGCAGGAGTTTGCGCCCATCGCGTCACGCCTTCAGGGAAACGTCTATTCGAAGGTTCAGGAAATCGAAGCGGAAATGGCCGAAACTGCGCGGTCGACGGCCCTTGCCTACAAGTCGTCGGTCGAGTTCGTCAGCGCGACGGCCCTGATCTCAGTAGGTCTTGCGCTGTTGCTGGGATATGCGATTTCGTCTTCGCTGGTTTGGCCCATTCAGCGCATTGAACAATCGTTCAGGGCCATCGCGGGGGGGGATTTCGAGGAACGTGTCGCCGTGCCGAACCGGGACGAGCTGGGCGAACTGGCGCGCAACCTGAATATCACCAGCCAGAAACTTGGCGAGCTTTATGAAACGGTGGAAGTGCAGCGGGATCAGCTACGGATCGAGAATGCGCGGTCGGAGACATTGCTCAACAACCTGCTTCCAGCTCAGGTGGCCGCCCGGTTGAAAGCCGACCCGGATCAGGAAATCGCGGATCATTTGCCCTCGGTCGCCATCCTCTTTGCCGACATTGTCGATTTTACGCCGCGCTCGGCCCGGATGGCACCCGAAGAGATCGTCAGTTTCCTCAACCGCATGTTTTCGGCTTTTGACGAACTGGCCGGGGCGCACGGGTTGGAGAAGATCAAGACGATTGGAGATTCCTACATGGTGGCGGCGGGCATGCCGGAATCCTGTGAGAAGCCCGCGCACAGGGTTGCCGCGATGGCGCTTGACATGATGGATGCGGTGAAGGCGTTGCCGGGCAATGTGGAGCTTCGGATCGGGTTGCACATGGGTCCGGCGGTTGCCGGAGTAATTGGCCGTCAGAAACCGTTCTACGATGTCTGGGGAGAGACGGTGAACACTGCCAGCCGCATGGAAAGCCATGGAGAGCCGGGGCGAGTGCAGGTCACGGATGCGATCCGCGACCAGCTCGAGGGCGTGTTCCGATTCGAGGCCGGCGGCGTCAGCGACATTCCGGGCGTGGGTAAGCTGAGAACCTGGTGGTTGGAAGCGCCGTTGGTCACAGGGGCGGGGTGATCCCGGGGCGTCATGCTTGCGTGTACGGGGGGAAGCCGCGCGAGCGAGAGGAGGCGTCAAGGGCGCGATCCTGACCACGAACCGGCATTTCTGTTGCGGCACCTGACAAGGGACAGGTCAGAGGCGGTACCCGGTTCCTTGTCATGAAATCGCAGTTCCCAGAAAAATGTCCGAATGTTAAGCTTGGATATTATGGAACGCCGCCCAAACCGTCGCTTAGCAGCTATCCTGGCCGCCGATGTTGCAGGCTATTCAAGGCTGATCGGCTTGGATGAGGAAGGCACGATCGCCAGACTTCGGCGCATCCGTGCCGAAGTCTTTGAGCCGTCGATCTCGCGGCATTCGGGGCGCATCGCGAACACCGCGGGCGACAGTTTCCTGATTGAATTCCGTAGTGCGGTGGATGCCGTTCTGGCGGCCACCGAGATACAGGCCGAACTCTCGCAAAGAAACTCGGACGTCGCCTCCGATCGCGCCATCGCTTTCCGGATCGGTCTGAATGTCGGAGACGTCGTCTCGGATGCCGACGACATTCTGGGCGATGGCGTGAACGTGGCCGCCCGGCTTGAGGCATTGGCTGACCCCGGCAGGATACTCGCCTCGCAGTCGATCGTGGAATATGCCCGCAACAAGGTGCCATTCCGCTTTGAGCCAATTGGTCCGCAACGGGTCAAGAATATCGCCGAGCCCATTGAAGCCTTCCGCATCGAGGCGGATGACGGGCCGCCCTTGCCTCGGCCGAAACCGAAGATGGCGCCTCTTTACGCAAAGTCGGCGGTCGTCCTGGTTCTGTTGGCGGCAATGGGTTTTTTCGGTGCAAGGACGTGGGAGAAAAGTCAATTCCGCGCCTCCGAGGCCCAAATGGCCTATCCCCTGCCGGACTTGCCGTCGATCGCCGTGCTGCCGATTGCGAACTCTACCAATGACGCCTCCAACAAAGTGCTGATCGACGGCATCTCCGAGGATCTGATCACGGACCTGTCCCGCATTTCCGGTCTTTTCGTCATTGCTGGAAACACCTCATTTGCATTTCAAGGTGGAGACATTGATGTTGCCGGATTTGCCGAAAAACTGGGTGTTCGATACGTCGTCGATGGCAGTCTGAGACGCATGGATGAAAGTTTTCGGGTCAATATTCGACTGACCGACACGCAGAACGGGAGACTGATCTGGGCGGAACGGTTCGATGGCGAGATTGATGATATCTTCGAGTTGCAAAACAGTATCGTTCTGGCGATTGCACAGGAACTGGGGGTGCCTCTCGACGGCCAGGGCAGTTTGGCCATAGAAGGTGCCAAAACCGAAACAATCGGGGCGCGCGAAGCCTTCCAGCGCGGCTGGGAACTGTACTCGCGCTTTAACGAGGAAGATAATCTCGCTTCAATTCCCCATTTCGAGCGGGCTGTCGCGTTGGATCCGGGCTATGGGCGTGCGCGGGCAATGCTTGCTCTGGCCCATTTGCGGCCGCACATCTTCCATCATTGGACGGGATTTACCGATGCCGACGAACAGATGCATATTGGCCTTTTCTACAGATACTACCGTGAACTGGCACAGCAGGACTCGCCGCTGATCCACGTTGTCAGGGCAGTTGTCTCTCTCAACCTGCCGGATTGGGACAGTGCCACGGGTGTCAGTCGCGGAACGAGCGAAGCCAGACAGGCCGCTGCAAAAGCGATTGCGCTGCAGCCCAGTGACCCGGAAGCGCATTTGACGATGGGATGGGCCCTTATCGCGGGTGGTGAACCAGAGGAGGGGCTGGCATTTGTTCAGGCCGCCATGCGTCTCGATCCGGCCTATCCCAGTCACTATGCGCTGTTCGAGGGGGCGGCGCATTTTGCGATGAATGATTTGCCGGGGGCAGAGGCGGTCATCTTGAAGGAACTCGCCCGCAGCCCTCAGGCGACTGAGTTGATGCCGTTCGCGGCCTCTGTTCTGGCGTTGAATGGGGATCGGCGGGCTGCGCGGGCCATGACCGACAAATGGCAGCAAGTACAGCATGGGGGCGCCCTCGAGGACGCTGTTCGAGATTACTTCTTTATCGTGCGTTGGATTGGCGCGTACCAGCACCTGAACGACAGGTTGAAAAAGGGTCTTCGACTGGCCGCGCTGCCGCCGGGTACGACCGTGGCGAGTCTCAGGGCGGCCCTGACACGTGCGGATGCCAAGGAACAACGCGCCGCCGCGCAATCATTGGCGTTGTTTGGTGCCCAGGCCGCAGATGCAGTTCCCGAGTTGATCCTGTTGCTGGGCAGTCCGTCGGTCTTTGTCAGAAAGGAAGCCGCAATCGCCCTGGGTGAAATTGGGGAGGGGGCTGCATCTGCCTTGCCAGCACTTGAGGCAATGGCCGACACGTCGTTGTCCGGTAGTTACGCTGCACGGGCAATCCAAAAGATCACGGCACTTTCCGCTCAACAGTAAGGCTCGTGTCTGCCCTGGGGCCCGCTTGGCCGTTCTCTGCGCGCCCTCTTGCCAACCCTTCCAAACAGGCGTAAACGGCGCGGATCGTCTTTGGGCGAGATTCTCTCGTGGGAGGTTGGGGCATCGCGATGTGCCGCCGGACCACGCAACATAAACCGGGCGGAACGCGTTCCGTCTCTGTTGAAAGGAAAACCAAATGGCTAAGAAGCTTGCTGGTACGATGAAGCTGCAGGTTCCTGCAGGTCAGGCCAACCCGTCGCCGCCCGTCGGCCCCGCACTGGGTCAGCGCGGCATCAACATCATGGAATTCTGCAAGGCGTTCAACGCCAAGACGCAGGACATGGAGCCCGGCGCGCCGTGCCCGACCGTGATCACCTACTATCAGGACAAGTCCTTCACCATGGACATCAAGACGCCGCCCGCGTCTTACTACCTGAAAAAAGCGGCCAAGCTGAAATCCGGCGCAACCAACCCCGGTCGTGAGACCGTCGGGTCGGTGACTGCTGCGCAGGTGAAAGAAATCGCCGAAGCGAAAATGAAAGACCTGAACGCAAACGACATCGATGCTGCCATGCAGATCATCCTTGGTTCGGCGCGTTCCATGGGCATCGAGGTGAAGTGATGGCGAAAGTTGGTAAGCGGACTGCCGCAGCGCGCGAAGCGTTTGCAGGCAAAGAGAACCTGACTGTTGAAGAAGCCGTCGCGCTGGTAAAAGGCGCTGCCTCGGCCAAGTTCGACGAGACCGTTGAAATCTCGGTTCAGCTGGGTGTTGACCCGCGTCACGCAGACCAGATGGTCCGCGGCGTGGTCGGCCTGCCGAACGGCACCGGCAAGACCGTGCGCGTGGCCGTGTTTGCCCGTGGCCCGAAAGCCGAAGAAGCCCAGGCAGCTGGTGCGGATATCGTTGGCGCAGAAGACCTGATGGAAACCATCCAGGGCGGCACCATCGAATTTGATCGCTGCATCGCAACCCCGGACATGATGCCCGTCGTTGGCCGTCTGGGTAAGGTGCTTGGCCCCCGCAACCTGATGCCGAACCCCAAGGTCGGCACCGTGACCATGGACGTGGCACAGGCCGTGCAGAACGCCAAGGGCGGTGAAGTGCAGTTCAAGGCCGAGAAGGCCGGTGTTGTGCACGCAGGTGTTGGCAAAGTTTCGTTCGACGAAGCCAAGCTGGTTGAAAACGTGCGCGCCTTCATGGACGCCGTCCTGAAAGCCAAGCCGTCGGGTGCCAAGGGTGCCTATGTCAAGAAGATCGCTCTGAGCTCGACCATGGGTCCGGGCGTGACGATCTCGGTCGACAACGCCGCCGCGCAGTAAGCTGCGTCACAGGCAAAAGAATTTGGGGCGTCCCGGTTGGGACGCCCCTTTTTGTTTCCGGGTCCGGCTCAGACCATTTGTAGAATCAGGATCGGTAACCCCAGCATACCTGCGGTGATCAGGGCCACGGCCTTGCCAATTCCTTTGAACATGTCTCTCTCCCATTCGCGGTGTTTGTTCCAAGGAGAGAGATAAGAGCGCGCGAAAACGATCACAGCGCCTGCGCGTTGAACAAATCGTCATCTCTGCGTTACCGGGCGCGTTAATTCAGCGCGTTCTTGTAGATCACGCCGCCCTTCATGATCAGGTCGAGTACCTCGTCGTGGTTTTGCAGGATGGTGATGTCTTCGAGCGGGTTGCCGTCAATCAGCAAGAGATCGGCATGGGCACCTTCGACCAGGCGCCCGACAATGCCGGGATAGGGCGAACGATCACCGGAGAGTTGTAGAAGTTCGCCGGAATTGGCCGTTGCCTGGGTCAGGATTTCCGCCGGGGTGAACCAGTCCAGACGGGCCGCAAATTCCTTGTTCTGGTCGGCGCAGGCCTGCGGGTTGACCACGACGTCGGTGCCAAAGGCGATCTTGATGCCGTGTTTCTTGGCCAGAGAGAACATCGAGTCGAGGCCAGCCTCGACCATCTTGCCTTTGGCCAGACGCACCGGACCAAGGTCGGGCGAGAAAGTGCGATAGACGAGAACCTGCGGGCTCAACCAGATGTCGTTTTCGGCCATCATGATCGCGATTTCCTCGTCGATCAGGTTGCCGTGCTCGATTGAGCGAACACCGGCCTCGATCGCCTGCTTGACGCCATCCACAGTGTAGACATGGGCGGTGACATAGGTGCCAAACCCTTCGGCAACCTCGACGGCGGCGCGGATTTCCTCGAAGACGAACTGGCGCCCGTCGATCGGGTCGAACTCAGTGCCTACGCCACCGGCAAGGTGCATTTTGATCTGGCTGGCGCCTTGCTTGAGGTTTTCGCGGGCCGCCGTCAGAACCTCGTCGCGGCCATTGACGATGCGGCTGTAGCCGAGCCGTTCGAGGTTGTTTTCCGGCCCGCCGAATTCACGCGGTTTCATGAAGCGGGGATTGGCATCGCCATGCCCGCCAAACTGTGAGATGGCGCGCAGGGAAGGCCAGACGCGTGGCCCGGCAATTTCGCCGCGATCTGCGGCCAGCTTTGCGCCCCATGAGGCGCCGCCCACATCACGCAGGCTGGTAAAGCCGCGCATGAGCGCATCCTCGGCCGCGTGGGCCGCCTTGATGCCGATATAGTCGAGGTCCGGCGCATAGGAACCTGCCATGTCCATCACGGGAACGGTGCAAAGGCTCAGGTGGAAATGCATGTCGATGAAGCCCGGGGTCATTACCCGACCTTCGGCGTCGATCACGATGGCTCCTCCGGGGGCGCTCAGGCCTGCGCCCATGGCCGCGATCTTGCCGTCTTCGATCAGAACATCCTGACCTTCGATCAGGTCGGGACCGATGCCATCGAAAATGCGGGCGCCCGTGATCAGGGTTGTATCGTCGGCCCAGGCCGCGATGCCGAAGAGGGCCAGAACTGAAGAAAGCAGAACGGATTTCATAAGTGTCTCCTGATAAGAATAGATATTTCTCGTTCGCTGAGCCGCGTCGCAGGTGGATGGACATTGAACTCCGTCGCCGTGCCGTATGCCGAGACTATCGGCTTGCCCGTTGGGTAAGCAAAGGAAAAGTTGGCGTAACAGACCAAGCGCGGAGGCAATCAGACTGTAACGCGGAGCGTATAGCCGAACGTTTGGCTGGCGCCGGGGGGCAGGGTCGTGCTGTTGGGGCGTTCGCCGATTTCCGGGCCATCTCCGACCCGTGACGCCGTGCCGTGCCAGGGTTCGATGCACAGGAACGGGGCGCCGGCCGGTTTCCAGAGCGCGAGGTCAGGCAGGTTGTGGAACGTGAAGTCGAGCCACGGTCCGTCGGCGGGGCCATAGCGCAGGCTGTCCGAGCCATCTGGGAATACGAGCGCGCCATCTGAAAAGAGCTGTTCGGCAAGCTCCAGTTGCCCGTTTTCGAAGGGGCCGGGAACGAGATCGGAATCAAGCAGGCCATCGTCGCGCAAGGGCTGGCGCCGGGGTGATCCGCCAGCGGCCAGTTGCACATAGTGTGGTTTGTCCGCGGCGCCGGGCAGGGGCCAGAGGAAGGCCGGATGAAAGCCGAAGCCGAAAGGCATGGGCCGATTTGACAGGTTTTCGACGCGGGCGGTGACGTCAAGCGTGTTGCCGCTCAGCTCATGCGTCAGGTGGAGGGCAAAATCAAACGGGTAGCTTTCCCGTGTCCCGTCGCTGGCGCGCAAGACGTGGTGGCATTTTGTTGCTGTACCTTCGACAAGGTCGAAATGGCTGCGCCGGGCAAAGCCGTGCTGAGGCATGGTGGCGCGATGGTTTGCGACAGCGATGACATCGTCGACCGCGCGCCCTACGATCGGGAACAGCACCGGCGCGCGCCCGGACCAGAACGCGGGATCGCCATGCCAAAGGAGATCGTCGCCGTCACTTGTGCGCAGATACTGCATCTCTGCCCCAAGCGGTGCGACGCCGAGCGTGAGCCTGTCATTGGAAATCGTGACGTGATCGGTTGTCATCGGGCCTGTCCCTGTTGAAAATGCTGTGCAGTATGCGGGTCTCAAACTGTGCTCAAGTTAGCGGCTTGCGCGTGGAATGGAACCGGGTTTTCCGTGGGGCCGCGTGGCGTGTGAGGGGCGGCTGGACTGCAGAGGCGCTTTGCTACTGTCCCGCGGATCTGGGGCCGGGTGGACAGGAAGAAAACGCGGGTACGCTTGTTTTACCTCTTGGAAACCCTCGCCCCATCGCCTAAATAACCTCTCGAAACAAAGCGTGCGATTCGTCGTGCGCTTTGTTTTGTTTCGTCCAAGACGGTGGGTGTTGCGGGTTTTGCCGTGACTTAATTCCCTGCCTGAGACGGGAAAGACCCAGATTTACCGCGGGCTTCATGCTCTCGGGCGATAATGGCGATGCCCCGTAAAAGGACTTCATGCCGGGAAACCGGTGAACATGAGCCGGGGGGCGTGAGCTTCCCAAAATTGGAGAGAACTGTGGATAGAGCCCAGAAAGAAAAAGTGGTCGAGGAACTCGGCCAGATCTTCGAAAGCTCTGGCGTCGTAGTGGTTGCCCATTACGCCGGTCTTACAGTTGCTGACATGCAAGACCTGCGTGCTCGCGCTCGCGAAGCAGGTGGGGCCGTGCGTGTTGCCAAGAACAGGCTCGCCAAGATCGCCCTTGAGGGCAAGCCCTGCGAAAGCATGGGTGACCTTCTGTCGGGCATGACCGTTCTGACCTATTCCGAGGACCCCGTGGCAGCAGCCAAGGTGGCCGAGGACTTCGCCAAGACGAACAAGAAGTTCGAAATTCTTGGCGGTGCTATGGGCGAGAACGCTCTGGACCGTGCCGGCGTTGAAGCCGTGTCGAAGATGCCGTCTCGCGAGGAGCTTATTGCTACCATCGCAGGCATGATCGGCGCACCTGCTTCGAATATCGCTGGCGCTATTGGCGCACCTGCTTCGAACATCGCATCCATCCTGTCGACCATCGAGGAAAAGGCAGAGGCTGCGTAAAGCAACTTACGAGACCGCGTAAGGACAAGCGTCCGACGTTGGAACACACATACTGAAAACGGAAAGAGTCTAAAATGGCTGATCTGAAAGCACTCGCAGAAAGCATCGTGGGTCTGACCCTGCTGGAAGCACAAGAACTGAAAACCATCCTCAAAGACGAGTACGGCATCGAGCCGGCTGCTGGCGGCGCCGTAATGGTTGCTGGCCCCGCAGGCGACGCCGGTGGCGCAGCTGAGGAAGAGAAAACCGAATTCGACGTCATCCTGAAGTCGGCAGGCGCCTCGAAAATCAACGTCATCAAAGAAGTCCGCGGCATCACCGGCCTGGGCCTCAAAGAAGCCAAAGAGCTGGTTGAAGCCGGCGGCAAGGCTGTCAAAGAAGGCGTTTCGAAGGACGAAGCCGAAGAGATCAAAGGCAAGCTGGAAGCAGCTGGCGCCGAGGTCGAAGTCAAGTAATCGGGAAGGAATGGTGCCGCGAGGCGCTGTTCCGCCAGATTTTCAGGCTGGGTCCGGGGTTTTCCCGGGCCCAGCCGAACCTGTCTCAGAGAGGGCTTTTTGTCAAAAGCCTTTTCTAAGGCGAGGTTTGGAACGGGAGGCCGCCATTGGGACGGTGGCCGGGAATTGTCCATATTTCGACCGTCTCGTATGGGCGTGGTGCCGGGGACCCGACGGCTGCCGCGACCGGTGAGAAATGAAAGGTGACATCGACCATGGCTCAGACCTACCTTGGCCAGAAACGTCTTCGTAAATACTACGGCAAGATCCGTGAAGTTCTGGATATGCCGAACCTGATCGAGGTTCAGAAATCCTCGTACGATCTTTTCCTCAACTCCGGCGACATGCCCCAGCCGACCGACGGCGAAGGCATCAAGGGCGTGTTCCAGTCGGTTTTCCCGATCAAGGATTTCAACGAGACCAGCGTGCTGGAGTTCGTGTCCTATGAGCTGGAAAAACCCAAATACGACGTCGAGGAATGCCAGCAGCGCGACATGACCTATTCGGCTCCGCTGAAGGTCACTCTGCGCCTGATCGTGTTTGATGTGGACGAAGATACCGGCGCCAAGTCGGTCAAGGACATCAAGGAACAGGACGTGTTCATGGGCGACATGCCCCTGATGACGCCGAACGGCACCTTTGTCGTGAACGGCACCGAACGCGTGATCGTTTCCCAGATGCACCGTTCGCCGGGCGTGTTCTTTGACCACGACAAGGGCAAGACCCATTCGTCGGGCAAGTTGCTGTTCGCCTGCCGCATCATTCCCTATCGCGGTTCGTGGCTGGATTTCGAATTCGACGCCAAGGACATCGTCTTTGCCCGCATCGACCGTCGCCGCAAATTGCCGGTGACGACGCTGCTTTATGCGCTGGGTCTCGACCAGGAAGGCATCATGGATGCCTATTACGACACCGTGAACTACACGCTGGACAAGAGCAAAGGTTGGGTCACCAAGTTCTTCCCCGAGCGTGTGCGTGGCACCCGTCCGACCTTTGACCTGGTTGACGCGGCCACCGGTGAAGTGATTGCCGAAGCGGGCAAGAAAGTGACCCCGCGCGCGGTCAAGAAGATCATCGACGAAGGCAAGATCACGGAACTTCTGGTGCCGTTCGAGCATATCGTTGGCAAATATGTCGCCAAGGACATCATCAACGAGGAAACCGGTGCGATCTATGTCGAAGCCGGCGACGAGTTGACGCTGGAATATGACAAGGATGGCGATCTGATCGGCGGCACCGTCAAGGAGCTGGTCGATAACGGCATCACCGAGATTCCGGTTCTGGACATCGACAACATCAACGTCGGTCCCTACATCCGCAACACCATGGCCGCGGACAAAAACATGGGCCGCGACACCGCGCTCATGGACATCTACCGTGTCATGCGCCCGGGTGAGCCGCCCACGGTCGAAGCGGCGTCGGCGCTGTTTGACACGCTGTTCTTTGACAGCGAACGCTATGATCTGTCGGCTGTTGGCCGCGTCAAGATGAACATGCGCCTGGCGCTGGACGCGGAAGACACCATGCGCACCCTGCGCAAGGAAGACATCATCGCCTGCATCAAGGCGCTGGTCGAGCTGCGCGACGGCAAGGGCGACATCGACGACATCGACCACCTCGGCAACCGCCGTGTGCGTTCGGTCGGCGAACTGATGGAAAACCAGTACCGCGTTGGCCTGCTGCGCATGGAGCGTGCAATCAAGGAACGCATGTCGTCGGTCGAAATCGACACGGTGATGCCGCAGGACCTGATCAATGCGAAACCGGCGGCTGCCGCCGTGCGCGAATTCTTCGGCTCTTCGCAGCTCAGCCAGTTCATGGACCAGACCAACCCGCTTTCGGAAGTCACCCACAAACGCCGTCTTTCGGCGCTTGGCCCGGGCGGTCTTACCCGTGAGCGTGCGGGCTTTGAGGTGCGCGACGTGCACCCGACCCACTATGGCCGGATGTGTCCGATTGAAACGCCGGAAGGCCCGAACATCGGTCTGATCAACTCGCTGGCCACCTTTGCCCGCGTGAACAAGTACGGCTTCATCGAAACCCCGTACCGCAAGGTTGTCGACGGTCAGGTCACGGACGAAGTGAACTACATGTCCGCGACCGAAGAGATGCGTCATACCGTGGCTCAGGCCAACGCGACGCTGGACGAGAACGGCAAGTTCATCAACGAGATGGTCAACACCCGCCAGGCCGGTGACTATACCATGGCGCCGGTGGGTTCGGTCGACCTGATCGACGTGTCGCCCAAGCAGTTGGTCTCGGTGGCCGCCTCGCTCATTCCGTTCCTTGAAAACGACGACGCCAACCGCGCCCTGATGGGTTCGAACATGCAACGTCAGGCGGTTCCGCTCCTGCGCGCAGAAGCGCCGCTGGTCGGTACCGGTATCGAGGAAAAGGTCGCGATCGACTCGGGCGCGGCGATCCAGGCGAAACGCGCCGGGATCATCGACCAGGTGGATGCGCAGCGTATCGTTGTGCGCGCGACCTCGGATCTCGAACTGGGGGATGCGGGCGTGGACATCTATCGTCTGCGCAAGTTCCAGCGTTCGAACCAGAACACCTGTATCAACCAGCGCCCGCTGGTGAAGGTGGGTGACACGGTTCAGAAGGGCGAAGTGATCGCGGACGGTCCGTCGACCGATCTGGGGGAACTGGCGCTTGGTAAGAACGTAGTCGTCGCGTTCATGCCGTGGAACGGCTACAACTATGAAGACTCGATCCTGATCTCGGAACGTATCGCGCGTGATGACGTGTTTACCTCGGTGCATATCGAGGAATTCGAAGTCGCCGCCCGTGACACGAAGCTGGGCCCGGAAGAGATCACCCGCGACATTCCGAACGTCGGTGAAGAAGCGCTGCGCAACCTCGACGAGGCGGGCATCGTTTACATCGGTGCGGACGTCGAGCCGGGCGATATCCTTGTTGGTAAGATCACGCCGAAGGGCGAAAGCCCGATGACGCCGGAAGAAAAGCTTCTGCGCGCCATCTTCGGTGAGAAAGCATCCGACGTGCGCGACACCTCGCTGCGCGTGAAGCCGGGTGACTTCGGGACTGTCGTGGAAGTGCGCGTCTTCAACCGCCACGGTGTGGAAAAAGACGAACGTGCGCTGCAGATTGAGCGTGAAGAGATCGAACGTCTGGCACGTGACCGTGACGATGAAATGGCGATCCTGGACCGCAACATCTATGCCCGTCTCAAGGACATGATCCTTGGCAAGGTGGCTGTTAAGGGACCGAAAGGCGTCAAGGCGAACTCGGAAATCACCGAAGAGCTGCTCGCCAGCCTGAGCCGCGGTCAGTGGTGGCAGCTGGCGCTGGCTGATGAGGCCGACGCACAGGTGGTCGAAGCGCTGAACGAACAGTATGGCGTTCAGAAACGGGCGCTTGAGCACCGGTTCGAAGACAAGGTCGAGAAAGTCCGTCGCGGCGACGACCTGCCGCCGGGCGTGATGAAGATGGTCAAGGTCTTCATCGCCGTGAAGCGCAAGCTTCAGCCGGGCGACAAGATGGCCGGTCGTCACGGGAACAAGGGTGTTATTTCCAAGGTTGTACCGATGGAAGACATGCCGTTCCTTGCCGATGGTACCCCGGTCGACTTCTGTCTGAACCCGCTGGGCGTGCCGTCGCGTATGAACGTCGGTCAGATCCTTGAAACCCACATGGGCTGGGCCGCGCGCGGTCTGGGCATCAAGGTGGACGATGCGCTTCAGGAATACCGTCGCTCGGGCGACCTGACTCCGGTGCGTGACGCGCTGCACCACGCCTATGGCGAAGATGTCTATGAAGAAGGCATCCGCGACATGGACGAGGGCGCGCTGATCGAAGCGGCGGGCAACGTGACCCGTGGTGTGCCGATCGCAACGCCGGTCTTTGACGGCGCCAAGGAAGGTGACGTGAACGACGCGCTGGTGCGTGCGGGCTTTGACAGCTCGGGACAGTCGATCCTGTTCGACGGCCGTACCGGTGAACAGTTCGCGCGTCCGGTGACGGTGGGTGTCAAATACCTGCTGAAACTGCACCACCTTGTCGACGACAAGATCCACGCACGTTCGACCGGTCCGTACAGCCTCGTCACGCAGCAGCCGCTGGGTGGTAAGGCGCAGTTCGGTGGTCAGCGCTTCGGGGAAATGGAGGTCTGGGCTCTGGAAGCTTACGGCGCTGCCTACACCCTGCAGGAGATGCTGACCGTGAAATCGGATGACGTCGCGGGCCGGACCAAGGTCTATGAATCGATCGTCAAGGGCGAGGACAACTTTGAAGCGGGCGTGCCGGAATCGTTCAACGTTCTGGTGAAAGAAGTCCGTGGCCTCGGCCTGAATATGGAACTCCTGGATGCGGAAGAAGAGTAAGGGCGACGCGCCCTTACCCATCCTCCCTTCCGCACAAATTTGAGGTATCAAAATGAACCAGGAACTGACGAATAACCCGTTCAACCCGCTGACCCCGCCGAAGGTTTTCGACGAGATCAAGGTGTCGCTGGCAAGCCCCGAGCGCATCCTGTCGTGGTCGTATGGTGAGATCAAGAAACCCGAAACCATCAACTACCGTACGTTCAAGCCCGAGCGTGACGGTCTGTTCTGTGCGCGTATCTTTGGCCCGATCAAGGACTACGAATGCCTGTGCGGCAAGTATAAGCGCATGAAGTATCGCGGCGTTGTCTGCGAGAAATGTGGTGTCGAAGTTACCCTCCAGAAAGTGCGCCGCGAGCGTATGGGCCACATCGAACTGGCCGCACCCGTTGCACATATCTGGTTCCTGAAGTCGCTGCCCAGCCGCATCGGCCTGATGCTGGACATGACGCTGCGCGATCTGGAACGTGTTCTGTATTTCGAAAACTACGTTGTCATCGAGCCGGGTCTGACCGACCTGCAATACGGCCAGATGATGACCGAAGAAGAATACATGGACGCCCAGGACGCCTATGGCATGGACGCCTTCACCGCCAATATCGGCGCCGAAGCGATCCGCGAAATGCTGGCGGCAATTGATCTTGAGAGCGAAGCCGAGCAGCTGCGTGCCGATCTGGCCGAAGCCACCGGCGAACTGAAGCCCAAGAAGATCATCAAGCGTCTGAAGGTTGTGGAATCCTTCCTCGAGTCGGGCAACCGTCCCGAGTGGATGGTTCTGACCGTGATCCCGGTCATTCCGCCGGAACTGCGCCCGCTGGTGCCGCTGGATGGTGGCCGTTTTGCGACCTCGGACCTGAACGACCTTTACCGTCGCGTCATCAACCGGAACAACCGTCTGAAGCGTCTGATCGAACTGCGTGCGCCTGACATCATCGTCCGCAACGAAAAGCGGATGCTGCAGGAATCGGTTGATGCTCTGTTTGACAACGGTCGTCGCGGCCGCGTGATCACCGGCGCCAACAAGCGTCCGCTGAAATCGCTGTCGGACATGCTCAAGGGTAAGCAGGGCCGTTTCCGTCAGAACCTTTTGGGGAAACGCGTCGACTTCTCGGGTCGTTCGGTCATCGTGACTGGCCCCGAATTGAAGCTGCACCAGTGCGGTCTGCCCAAGAAGATGGCGCTCGAGCTGTTTAAGCCGTTCATCTATTCGCGTCTCGAAGCCAAGGGGCTGTCTTCCACCGTGAAGCAGGCCAAGAAACTGGTGGAAAAAGAACGTCCCGAAGTGTGGGATATCTTGGACGAGGTGATCCGCGAACATCCCGTGATGCTGAACCGTGCGCCCACGCTGCACCGTCTTGGTATCCAGGCGTTCGAACCGGTTCTGATCGAAGGTAAAGCGATCCAGCTGCATCCGCTGGTGTGTTCGGCGTTCAACGCGGACTTTGACGGCGACCAGATGGCTGTTCACGTGCCGCTGAGCCTTGAGGCCCAGCTGGAAGCGCGTGTTCTGATGATGTCGACAAACAACGTTCTGTCGCCCGCCAATGGCGCACCGATCATCGTGCCGTCGCAGGATATGATCCTTGGCCTCTACTATACGTCCATCGAGCGCGAAGGCATGAAGGGTGAGGGCATGGTGTTCTCGTCCATCGACGAAGTGCAGTACGCGCTGGATAGCGGCGCCGTGCATCTGCACGCCAAGATCACCGCGCGTATTCCGCAGATCGACGAAAACGGTCTTGAGGTGATGAAGCGTTACGAGACCACGCCGGGCCGGGTGCGTCTGGGGGCTCTGCTGCCGCAGAACACCAAGGCGCCGTTCGAGCTCGTCAACAAGCTTCTGCGGAAGAAAGACGTTCAGAACGTCATCGACACCGTCTATCGCTATTGCGGCCAGAAAGAGTCAGTCATCTTCTGTGACCAGATCATGACCATGGGCTTCCGCGAAGCGTTCAAGGCGGGCATTTCGTTCGGCAAGGACGACATGGTGATCCCGGATGACAAGTGGACGATCGTGGACGAGACCCGCGATCAGGTGAAAGACTTTGAGCAACAGTACATGGACGGCCTGATCACCCAGGGCGAAAAGTACAACAAGGTCGTGGACGCCTGGTCGAAGTGTAACGACAAGGTCACCGACGCGATGATGAACACCATCTCGGCCGCCAAGAAGGACGAGAACGGGGCCGAAGCGGAACCGAACTCGGTCTACATGATGGCGCACTCCGGTGCGCGTGGCTCGGTGACCCAGATGAAACAGCTCGGCGGGATGCGCGGCCTTATGGCCAAGCCGAACGGCGACATCATCGAGACCCCGATCATCTCGAACTTTAAAGAAGGTCTGACGGTGCTTGAGTACTTCAACTCGACGCACGGTGCCCGTAAGGGTCTGTCGGATACCGCTTTGAAAACCGCGAACTCGGGTTACCTGACACGTCGTCTGGTCGACGTTGCACAGGACTGCATCGTGCGTGCGCATGATTGTGGTACCGACAATGCGATCACCGCGGAAGCCGCCGTCAATGACGGCGAAGTCGTGGCATCGCTGGCAGAACGTGTTCTGGGCCGTGTGGCTGCAGAAGACATCCTGCGTCCGGGCACGGAAGAGGTGCTCGTCTCGGAAGGTCAGCTGATCGACGAACGTATGTCGGACATGATCGACGAGGCCGGTGTCGCGTCGGCACGTATCCGCAGCCCGCTGACCTGTGAAGCGGAAGAGGGCGTTTGCGCCATGTGCTATGGTCGTGACCTTGCACGCGGCACGATGGTCAACACCGGCGAGGCCGTGGGTATCATCGCGGCGCAGTCGATCGGTGAACCCGGCACGCAGCTGACGATGCGGACCTTCCACATCGGCGGTGTTGCGCAGGGTGGTCAGCAATCGTTCCTTGAAGCATCGCAGGAAGGCAAGATTGTCTTCGAAAACGCGAACATCCTTGAGAACGCCAATGGCGAGGCCCTTGTCATGGGCCGCAACATGAAGCTGTTGATCATGGATGACGCCGGCGAGGAACGTGCCAGCCACAAGGTGGGTTACGGTTCCAAGCTGTTCGTCAAGGACGGGCAGGCCATTTCGCGCGGCGAAAAGCTGTTCGAATGGGACCCTTATACCCTTCCGATCCTGGCCGAGAAATCGGGGACAGCGAAGTTCGTCGACCTGGTGAGCGGTATCGCCCTGCGCGAGGAAACCGACGATGCCACCGGCATGACACAGAAGATCGTGGCCGACTGGCGTGCGGCGCCCAAGGGCAACGAGCTCAAGCCGGAGATCATCCTTGTGGATGGCGATGGCGAGCCGGTGCGCAACGAGGCGGGCAACCCGGTGCATTACCCGATGTCGGTGGATGCGATCCTGTCGGTTGAAGACGGTCAGGACGTGAAAGCCGGTGACGTGGTTGCGCGTATTCCGCGTGAAGGCGCCAAGACCAAGGACATCACCGGTGGTCTGCCGCGTGTGGCCGAACTGTTCGAGGCCCGTCGTCCGAAGGATCACGCGATCATCGCCGAAATCGATGGTTACGTGCGCTTTGGCCGCGACTACAAGAACAAGCGCCGCATCTCGATCGAGCCGAGCGACGAGTCGCTGGAAACCGTCGAATACATGGTGCCCAAGGGCAAGCATATCCCGGTGCAGGAAGGCGACTTCGTGCAGAAGGGCGACTACATCATGGACGGCAACCCCGCGCCGCATGACATCCTGTCGATCATGGGTGTCGAAGCGCTGGCCGATTACATGATTGACGAAGTGCAGGACGTGTATCGCCTTCAGGGTGTGAAGATCAACGACAAGCACATCGAGGTCATCGTGCGCCAGATGCTGCAGAAGTGGGAGATCCTCGACTCGGGTGAAACCACGCTGCTCAAAGGCGAACATGTCGAGAAGATCGAATTCGACCATGCCAATGAAAAGGCGATTGCCGAAGGGCGTCGCCCGGCACAGGGCGAGCCGATCCTGCTCGGGATCACCAAGGCATCGCTGCAGACCCGGTCGTTCATCTCGGCGGCGTCGTTCCAGGAGACCACCCGCGTTCTGACCGAGGCCTCGGTTCAGGGCAAGAAAGACAAGCTGGTGGGTCTCAAGGAAAACGTCATCGTGGGTCGTCTGATCCCGGCCGGGACCGGTGGGGCCACGCAGGCCGTGCGCAAGATCGCGCAGGATCGCGACAATGTCGTGATCGAGGCCCGCCGCGAAGAAGCCGAGGCCGCAGCCGCGCTGGCCGCTCCGGTCGAGGACCTTGGTGCGGACGACGTGTTCGACAATGGCCTGGTGGAAACGCCTGAAAGCCGCGATTTCGACTAAGCGTCTGATCTGATGGTAAAAAAGAAAAGCCCCCGGCGTCGAGCCGGGGGCTTTTCTGCCTTTGGCATGAGTATTTTTGGCAAAATGAAGATTGGACTTGGTGGAATGGGAACGCCGCATTAGGGTCGCCGGGTTGTGTTCTGGCAGGGGGCTGTGATGCAGGGGATGTCCGACAATCTGAAGGGCGCGCTGTTGATGATGTGTTCAATGGCCGCGTTCACGCTGAACGATACCTGTATCAAACTGCTGGGTCCGCAAGTGCCGCTGTTCCAGATGCTGTTCTTGCGCGGGGCGGCTTCGACCCTGCTGATCTGGGGGCTGGCGCGCAGTTTGGGGCCGATCCGGGGCCGGTTTCCGGCGCGAGACTGGGGGTTGGTCGGGTTGCGCACGGGGGCCGAGATTGCGGCGGCCTATTTCTTTATCACCGCGCTCTATCATATGCCGATTGCCAATGTGACGGCGATTTTGCAGGTTCTGCCGCTGACCGTGACCTTGTGTGGAGCATTGTTTCTGGGAGAGACGGTTGGCTGGCGGCGCATGGGCGCGATCATCGTCGGGTTCCTTGGCATGTTGCTGATCGTGCGGCCAGGACCGGACGGGTTCGACATCTACGCGCTTTATGCGCTGGCGGCGGTTGCGGCCGTGACAGTGCGCGATCTGGCGACGCGGGGCATGTCCCGCAAGGTGCCGTCGATGACCGTGACGCTGGCGGCATCGCTTGGGGTGACGCTGTTTTCCGGGGTAGCGAGCCTGGGTGTGGAGTGGGTGACGCTCGATGTTGAGCAACTCATGCTGTTGGGCGGTGCGGCCTTTTTCATTCTGGGCGGCTATCTATTCTCGGTGTTGGTGATGCGGACGGGGGACGTGTCCTTTACCGCGCCGTTCCGGTACACCGGGTTGCTTTGGGCGCTAGTCATGGGGTTCGTGGTGTTCGGGGACTGGCCGGATGCGCTCACGTTGGCAGGGGGCGCGATCGTAGTTGGGGCCGGGGTGTTCACTTTGATCCGGGGACGGCGGTTGTCTCAGGAAGAAAAGCGCGCGCGGACCTGATCGGCGTCGATGTTGAAGACCCGGCGGAAATGGGCTTCGCCGGCGTCGTCCAGCAGGTCGAGCTTGACCGGTCGCACGTTCTTTTTCTGGCGCGAGTCGTTGAAGTCGGAATGGCCCCGCAGGAACATGTCTTCGCCGGTAAAGCTGGTGACGGGCATGAACCGGCTGATCTTGGAATGGCCGAAGTTGAGGATCGTGAGGTCGACGCCGGGGCGGATGGCCATGGCGAGCCCGGCTGTCCAGAGGTGTTCAACGACAGGGGTGGCCTTGATGCCGCGTTTGGTGGGGGCGGCGATATAGCCCTGGTTGAAGTCGATGGCGATGTGACGGTTCTTGAGCATCAGCGGACGCAGGTCCTGTGCCGCTTCGCGCAGGCGTTCGACATAGCGGATATTGACTGCGTCATCGTCATCGATGCGGAATTGCAGGCAGGGGGCATCCCGTTCCAGGCGGGCGGAGTTGATCGCGGATTTCATCACCGGGCGATGCGGGCCCGGGGCGTGGGCCTGAAGGATGGCTTGCGGCATGTCGGCGAGCAGATCGGTGAGTCGGTTGCGCCAGCGGCGGGGCATGCTGTCGCCAATGATGACGAGAAAGGTGAAATCCGGGTCGGTCTGCGCCTTGAGGCAGGGCAGGGTAAAGGATTCGAACAGGCGGAACCGTTCTTCCATGCGTTCGGGATCATAAAGGAAGGTCATGCGTTCTTCGGGGGTAGCGTGGTCCACCTGAAAACCGCCGATGGCGGGGTAGGAAAACCGGCAGATCCCGATCACCTGCATGTCGCGGCTGTGCATGAACGGTGTCCCCTTGTCTGGCCCGGTTGACGCGCTTGTGGGACAATGGCATTGCCCGCAAGTCCACGCAACCGGGGGGTGCTGTTGACAAGCGTTCCGACTCCCCCTATACGCCCGACCATCCGGTAATTGGGGGTCGCCCCTCGTGAGCCGATATCAAAACTGTAGTGGTCAAGGTCCGGCCTATTTTGAAGGCCGCACCCTCTGAGAACTCACCGCGTCGTTTGCCTCGGAATGGAAACGATTGCGGTTTTTGCGCTTGTGGAAACGCAAGCTGCATCAAACGACGAAGCCGTGCGGGGGAAACCCCGCGCATGACAAGTGAAGCAAACGGGAAAGAGACCCTATGCCAACGATCCAGCAGCTGATCCGCAAGCCGCGTCAGCCCAAAATCAAGCGCTCGAAGTCGCAGCACCTCGAGCAATGCCCCCAGAAGCGCGGCGTTTGCACCCGCGTTTACACCACGACCCCGAAGAAGCCGAACTCGGCTATGCGTAAAGTTGCGAAGGTGCGCCTGACCAACGGTTACGAAGTGATTTCCTACATCCCCGGTGAAAGCCACAACCTTCAGGAGCACTCGGTGGTTCTGATCCGTGGCGGTCGTGTAAAAGACCTTCCCGGTGTGCGTTACCACATCCTGCGCGGTGTTCTGGATACCCAGGGCGTCAAAGACCGTAAGCAGCGTCGTTCGAAATACGGCGCCAAGCGTCCCAAGTAAGAAGGAGAGGCCGAGATGTCACGTCGTCACGCCGCCGAAAAACGCGAGATTCTGCCCGACGCCAAGTATGGCGATAAGGTGCTGAGCAAATTCATGAACAACCTGATGATCGACGGTAAGAAGTCGGTTGCGGAAAAGATCGTCTACAACGCGCTGGATCGCGTTGAGAACAAGGTCAAGCGCGCCCCCGTCGAAGTGTTCCACGAAGCACTGGACAACATCAAACCCAGCGTCGAAGTCCGTTCGCGCCGTGTTGGTGGTGCCACCTATCAGGTTCCGGTTGAAGTGCGCCCGGAGCGCCGCGAAGCGCTGGCCATTCGCTGGCTGATCACCGCGTCGCGCAAACGCAACGAAAACACCATGGAAGAACGCCTTGCGGGTGAACTTCTGGATGCTGTCAACTCGCGCGGTACCGCCGTCAAGAAGCGGGAAGACACTCACAAGATGGCCGAGGCGAACAAAGCCTTCAGCCATTATCGCTGGTAATCCCCAGAGGACATTAGACCAATGGCACGCGAATATCCGCTCGAACTATACCGCAACTTCGGTATCATGGCGCACATCGATGCAGGGAAAACCACCTGCTCGGAACGCATCCTGTATTACACCGGCAAATCCCACAACATCGGTGAGGTGCACGATGGTGCAGCCACCATGGACTGGATGGAGCAGGAACAGGAACGCGGCATCACCATCACCTCGGCTGCGACCACCACTTTCTGGGAACGCACCGAGGACGGTCAGAACGCCGATACGCCCAAGCACCGTCTGAACATCATCGACACCCCCGGCCACGTTGACTTCACGATTGAAGTTGAGCGTTCGCTGGCGGTTCTTGATGGTGCCGTCTGTGTTCTGGACGCCAACGCCGGTGTTGAACCCCAGACCGAAACCGTGTGGCGTCAGGCTGACCGCTACAAGGTGCCGCGCATGGTGTTCGTCAACAAGATGGACAAGATCGGCGCTGACTTCTTCAACTGCGTCAACATGATCGAAGACCGTACCGGCGCCCGTGCGGTTCCGGTTGGTATCCCGATCGGTGCCGAGACCGAGCTGGAAGGCCTGGTTGATCTTGTCACCATGCAGGAATGGCTGTGGCAGGGTGAAGACCTTGGCGCTTCGTGGATCAAGACCGACATCCGCCCCGAGCTTCAGGACATGGCCAACGAATGGCGTGAAAAGATGATCGAGGCCGCCGTCGAGCAAGACGACGACGCGATGGAAGCATACCTGGAAGGTAACGAGCCCGACGTACCGACCCTGCGCAAACTGCTGCGCAAGGGCACGCTGGCGCTGGACTTTGTTCCGGTTCTGGGTGGTTCGGCGTTCAAGAACAAAGGTGTTCAGCCGCTGCTCAACGCCGTGATCGACTATCTGCCCAGCCCGCTGGACGTTGTTGATTACATGGGCTTCAAACCCGGTGACGAAACCGAAGAGCGTAACATTGCCCGCCGCGCGGACGATGAGATGGCGTTTTCGGGTCTCGCGTTCAAAATCATGAACGACCCCTTCGTTGGCTCGCTGACCTTTACCCGCATCTACTCGGGTGTCCTGAACAAAGGCGACACGCTTTTGAACTCGACCAAGGGCAAGAAAGAGCGCGTTGGCCGGATGATGATGATGCACTCGAACAACCGTGAAGAAATCACGGAAGCGTTCGCGGGCGACATCATCGCGCTGGCAGGTCTGAAAGACACCACGACCGGTGACACGCTTTGCGCCGTCAACGATCCGGTGGTTCTGGAAACCATGACCTTCCCCGATCCGGTGATCGAGATCGCGGTTGAGCCGAAAACCAAGGCTGACCAGGAGAAGATGTCTCAGGGTCTGGGCCGTCTGGCCGCAGAAGACCCGTCCTTCCGCGTGGAAACCGACCTGGAATCGGGTCAGACCATCATGAAGGGCATGGGCGAACTTCACCTCGACATCCTCGTGGATCGTCTGAAGCGCGAATTCAAGGTGGAAGCGAACATCGGTGCCCCGCAGGTGGCCTATCGCGAAACTATCTCGAAGGCGATCGAGCACACTTACACCCACAAGAAACAGTCGGGTGGTTCGGGTCAGTACGCTGAAGTCAAAATGGAAATCATGCCGACTGAACCGGGCGAAGGTTACTCGTTCGAAAGCCGCATCGTTGGTGGTGCCGTTCCCAAGGAATACATCCCGGGTGTTGAAAAAGGCATCCAGTCCGTCATGGATAGCGGCCCGCTGGCCGGCTTCCCCGTGATCGACTTCAAGGTGGCCCTGATTGACGGTAAGTTCCACGATGTTGACTCGTCGGTTCTGGCCTTTGAAATCGCGGCACGTATGTGCATGCGTGAAGGCATGAAACTGGCTGGCGCGAAACTGCTCGAACCGATCATGAAGGTCGAAGTGATCACCCCGGAAGAATACACCGGCGGTATCATCGGCGACCTGACATCGCGTCGCGGTCAGGTTTCGGGGCAGGAGCCGCGCGGCAACGCGATCGCGATCGACGCGTTCGTGCCGCTGGCCAACATGTTCGGCTACATCAACACGCTTCGTTCGATGTCGTCGGGCCGTGCCCAGTTCACCATGCAGTTCGATCACTACGATCCGGTTCCGCAGAACATCTCGGACGAGATCCAGGCGAAATACGCATAAGAGATGAGGTGCGTGGGAAACCGCGCACCCTACCCAAACCCGTAGGGTGCGTGCCTGCACGCACCATCCGACAAGGAAAAAAAGGAGCCTTATTATGGGCAAGGAAAAGTTTGAACGCAGCAAACCGCACTGCAACATCGGCACCATCGGTCACGTTGACCATGGTAAAACCACTCTGACGGCAGCGATCACGAAGCAATTCGGTGACTTCAAAGCCTATGACGAGATCGACGGCGCGCCGGAAGAGAAAGCCCGCGGCATCACCATCTCGACGGCGCATGTTGAATACGAAACCGACGCGCGTCACTATGCCCACGTCGACTGCCCCGGCCACGCCGACTATGTGAAGAACATGATCACCGGTGCGGCGCAGATGGACGGCGCGATCCTGGTTGTGAACGCCGCTGACGGCCCGATGCCGCAGACCCGCGAGCACATCCTGCTGGGCCGCCAGGTTGGCATCCCCGCCATGGTCGTTTTCATGAACAAGGTTGACCAGGTTGACGACGAAGAGCTGCTCGAGCTGGTTGAAATGGAAATCCGCGAGCTGCTGACCGAGTACGACTATCCCGGTGATGACATCCCCGTCATCGCGGGTTCGGCCCTGGCCGCTCTGGAAGGCCGCGATCCTGAAATCGGTGAGAACAAGATCGCCGAGCTGATGGCCGCTGTTGACGCGTACATCCCGCAGCCGCCGCGCGCGGTTGACGAGCCGTTCCTGATGCCGATCGAAGACGTGTTCTCGATCTCGGGTCGCGGTACGGTTGTGACTGGGCGTGTTGAGCGTGGTGTGATCAACGTGGGTGACGAGATCGAGATCGTCGGCATCAAGGACACGCAGAAATCGACCTGTACCGGTGTTGAAATGTTCCGCAAGCTGCTGGACCGCGGTGAAGCGGGCGACAACATCGGCGCGCTGCTGCGTGGTATCGACCGTGAAGCGGTTGAGCGTGGTCAGGTTCTGTGTAAGCCGGGTTCGGTGACGCCGCACACCAAGTTCGAAGCCGAAGCCTATATCCTGACCAAGGATGAAGGTGGCCGTCACACGCCGTTCTTCGCGAACTACCGTCCGCAGTTCTACTTCCGCACCACCGACGTGACCGGGACGGTTCAGCTGCCCGAGGGCACCGAGATGGTGATGCCGGGCGACAACCTGAAGTTCAACGTCGAGCTGATCGCGCCGATCGCGATGGAACAGGGCCTGCGCTTTGCCATCCGCGAAGGCGGCCGCACCGTCGGTTCGGGCGTCGTGTCGAAAATCATCGAGTAACGTCGAGTTTTTCTCAGAAAAACTCTGACGGGCGAAAGGCGACTTGGCTCAAGGGCCAAGTCTGCCGAAAGCCACTCAGTAAAGACCAGCAAAGAGCCGCCTTCGGGCGGCTCTTTTGCTTGCAGGAGGTGGCGGTTTTCCGACGGCCATCTGTGTCATCCGGTCGCACGCTGCTGGCGCAGCGACCACGCCGCGTGTGCATAATTGCCTACGAAAAACCCATTTGTCCCAAGCTGTTCAGGCGAACGGTATGCCGTGGTGCGCCCGGTTGGTATGCCATGGTATTCATGTAAGTCATTATTTTTATTTGATTTTTGGTTGATCATTCTTCCTTTTGAATGTGTTGCAGCGAGGGAGGAAGACATGGACAAGCTGAACCTGATCGCGTGGCATGGCCGCACGGAAACCGCGTTGGGCGGGGTGTCTCCACAGCGCGCGGCGCAAATGCACGCCACCCTTGGTTCCCGAAATACCGCGGCGCCACGAGATGGCGATCTGTTGCCGCCGCTCTGGCATTGGGCTGCTTTTCCGCCCGCTATTCCAATGGAAGAGCTTGGCGAAGACGGACATCCCATGCTGGGGGATTTCCTGCCGCCGGTGAACCTCAAGCGGCGCATGTGGGCAGGTGGCATGCTGCGGTTCCGCGCGCCGCTGCGGGTTGGGGATAAACTTCAGCGCAGTTCACTGGTGCGTGACATCGCGGAAAAGGTAGGCGCGGCGGGCCCGATGGTGTTCGTGACCGTGGATCACCAGATCTTCGGCCCGGCAGGGCTTGCCATCGAAGAGCGGCAGGACATTGTCTATCTGCAGATTCCCGAAAGCTATGACCCGCCGAAAAAACGCGCCATGCCGGAGGCGCCGGTGCTGCGCCAAGATCATGCGACCCCGGCGACCTTGCTGTTCCGCTATTCGGCGCTGACCTTCAACGCGCATCGCATTCACTATGATCTCGATTATGCGCGGGAGGTCGAACACTACCCCGGATTGGTCGTGCATGGTCCGCTACAGGCGACGCTGCTGATGCAGGCGGCCTGCGCGCATAAGGGGCGGGTGCCGGATGATTTCCATTTCCGGGGCGTGCACCCGATGTTTGCGGGCAACGACCTTGCGATTGCCGCCGTCGAGGAAGAGGGCGCTCTGACGCTTTGCACCGGGCAAGGCGGACACCAGGGCATGCAGGCCACGGCGATCTGGGAGGACACGCAATGAGCATTCTCAAAGGGATGCGCGTGGTCGAGGGATCAGCCTTTGTCGCGGTGCCGCTGGCGGGCATGACGCTCGCCCAGATGGGGGCCGAGGTGATCCGGTTTGACCGATTGGGCGGCGGGCTGGATGCGGGGCGGTTGCCGCTGGCCCCGTCGGGACAGAGCCTGTTCTGGGCCGGGCTGAACAAGGGGAAAAAGTCGATTGCGGTGGATATGAAATCACCCGAGGGGCGAGAATTGATCACCCGGATCGTGACGGCACCGGGCGAGGATGCGGGGCTGTTCCTGACCAATCTCAGGGTGCGGGGGTGGATGGATTACGAAACCTTGTCGCGGCATCGCGAAGACCTGATCATGGTGTGCCTGAGCGGGGACCGGCACGGGCGCCCGCAAGTGGATTACACGGTGAACCCGGCGCTTGGGATTCCCGATATCACCGGGCCGGAGGGCCATCCCGACCCGGTGGCGAATGCGCTTCCGGCGTGGGATCTGATCGCGGGGAACCTCGTGGTGTCGTCGTTGTTAGCGGCGGAACGGCACCGGTTGCGCCGGGGTGTCGGGCAGAACGTGGAACTGTCGCTCAAGGATGTGGCGGCGGCAACGCTTGGACATCTGGGAATGATCGGGGATGCGGTTGTCAACGACGCGCCGCGGGGCAAGTCCGGCAATGCGCTCTATGGCGCTTACGGACAGGATTTCCTGTGTGCCGATGACCAGCGCGTGATGGTGATCGGCCTGACAGACCGGCAGTGGCGCGGGCTGGTCGAGGCGACAGGTATTGAACAAGAGATCTCTGGGCTTGAGGCCCGGAGTGGCAGATCCCTGCGGGACGAGGGGGCTCGCTGGGATCTGCGCCATTCCATCACCGAGATTTTGACACCGTGGTTTGCCGCACGTCGGCTGGGGGATTTCGCGTCGGATTTCGACCGGCGTGGGCTGACATGGTCGGTGTTTCGCACCGTGAAAGAGGCCGTGGCGCAGGATCCGGACCTGTCGACGGACAATCCTATGTTCAAGATGTTGCATCAGCCGGGGCTGGGACAGTTCCCGGTGCCCGCATTGCCGGCCGAGTTTTCGGAAGCCGTGCGCAGCGCGCCGGTCGCGGCCCCCGTACTGGGGGAGCATACCGAGGAAATCCTTGCAGAGGTGGCCGGGTTGGATGGCACGGAGATCGCCGGGTTGTTCGATCGGGGTATCGTGGCGGACCATTCGAGCGTTCAGGGGCGAGCGGCCTGAAAAGCGGGTCCGCGAGAGGGCGGGCCCGTTTTTGCTTTCCCCATGGGTAAGTAGAGATTGCAGTTCGGTCGGATTTGCCGGATAGAGGCGCTGCGGTGCGGAGCGTGTCTTTCACCCATGGCGCTTGCCCTGACGCTTTTCCCGGGATGCAACAGAACGGGATCTCATGGCCCCACTGCCTTTGACAGGCACTTGTTGCGTCAGGACGACATGGCCAGGACCCCGGATTCCCAAAACATGGCCAGAGCGGCGATCGATCCCTTCTGGCTGAGGCTGATCAAGCGCAGTGTGCTTGTTGTGCTCGGGCCGTTCTATTTCCTTTTCATCGGCTTCGTGCCGTTGTTTTGCGCCCGGCGAAAGGGGTTTCGCGGCTGGTACTGGCGGTTGGTCAAGCGGGCCTGTTCGCGGCTTTTGTGGCTGCTCAGCATCCGGGTGGAGATGTCGGAGGCAAACAAGCGGGATCTGGCGCGGGACACGGGCAGTGTCATCGTCATCAATCATCGCAGTCATCTGGATGGGTTCACGCTGATGGACGTGGTGCCGGATGAAAAGTGGTTCACCTTTGCCGCCAAGAAAGAGCTGTTCGACGCAAAGCTGCTTCGGACGGGGTTTCTGGGCGCCGGGTTGGTGGAGATCGACCGAAAGAGTGGCAAGGTGGCAATGGAGACGCTGAGCAACGCGGTTCAGGAAATGCCAGCGCGCCGGTCGGTGGTGTTGTTCCCCGAAGGGACGCGCACGAAAACGCAGTCGCTCGGGGAGTTCAAGGCGGGGGCCGTTCTGGTGGCGCGTGAATCCGGGCGCAGTATCCGCCCGATTGTCATTCTGGATTCAGACAGGTTGCTGCCACGCGGCCGGATCATGCCACTGAGCGGGAAGGTGCGGGTGGTGGCCTTGCCGCCGTTTCACTGTAATCCAGACGTTCCTGTGGACGATGATGTGGCGCGTCTCAGGGCCGAAATGATGTCCGTTTTCGACCAAAAGTAAAGGTTGGAGGTCGGGGGGAATTGTCCCACGGGGCAGTGTCGCCTCTGCCCCGTGGGGTGCGCTTAGCCGACGACTCGGTAGCCGCGCTGGCGCATGCAGCTTTTGACGATGTTTTCTTTTTTGGTGTTCTGATCAATCGCACTGGCGGTGAGACCGGCAAGGGCGCCGACGGCGGCCGCATCGCGCACGTTGTTACCCTTGTTGTTGAACACCGCAGTCGTAGCGGCGGCGACCCCGGCGCCGGCGGCGGCCTTGCCCCCGGCATTGCTGTCGAGCGCGCCTTGCGAGGCGGCGAGGTTCTGACAGGCCGAGAGATCGGCGTAGTAGTTCGGGCCGACGGCGCCGTCGATGACGGGTTCGTAGCTGGCGCCGGTGTTTTCGCAGGCGGCCAGAAGCCCGACGACGGGCAAGGCGAGAATGAGTTTTGCGTATGACATGGTGAAATCCTTGTTCTCCAGCCCACGCGCCATCGCGCGCGCGGTGTCTTTGCCGTGTAAATGGGAAAGCGGGGGGGCGATTCCAAGGGGAGTTCCGGTGCTTCAGCCGATAGTCGCCGATGCCATGCGCGATGGCCCGCGCAGGGAGGGGGACTCAAGAGGGCCGGACACATGACGGTCACGGAAATAACCCTTGCCCCCTGCACCAATCCCAACTATACGGCGCGGGTTCTCAAGGAGAACTTGGCGGCGGGGTGATTCCCGCCGTTTGGGTTCGATGAGGGTTTGCGGTGGTCGCAGGTCCTCCTCTCAACTCCAACGCCTATGAAAAGGCTGACGTAATGCAAAGTCAAAACATTCGCATTCGGCTGAAGGCTTTCGATTACCGTGTTCTGGATGCCAGCACACAGGAAATCGTGAACACGGCAAAGCGCACCGGCGCGACCGTCCGTGGCCCGATCCCGCTTCCGAACAAAATCGAGAAGTTCACCGTTCTGCGTGGTCCCCACGTTGACAAGAAATCCCGCGATCAGTTCGAGATCCGTACGCACAAGCGTCTTCTCGACATCGTTGATCCGACTCCCCAGACCGTGGACGCGCTGATGAAGCTCGACCTCGCGGCTGGTGTTGACGTCCAGATCTCGGTCTAAGGAGGGTATCAAGGATGCGCTCTGGAATTATCGCAAAGAAAGTGGGCATGACCCGCTTGTTCATGGAAGACGGCAAGCAGATCCCTGTGACCGTTCTTCATCTGGATGGCCTTCAGGTCGTCGCACAGCGGACAGTTGAAAAAGACGGTTACACCGCCGTTCAGCTGGGCGCCGGTTCGGCCAAAGCCAAACGCACCTCGCAAGCCATGCGCGGCCACTTTGCAGCTGCAAAGGTTGAGCCCAAGCGTAAGCTGGTCGAGTTCCGCGTCGAAGAAGATGGCCTGATTGAAGTGGGCGCCGAAATCACGGCGGAGCACTTCCTGGAAGGTCAGAAAGTGGACGTTTCGGGCACCTCGATCGGTAAAGGTTTTGCCGGTGCCATGAAGCGCTGGAACTTTGGCGGTCTGCGTGCGTCGCACGGTGTTTCGATCAGCCACCGTTCGCACGGTTCGACCGGTCAGTGTCAGGACCCCGGCAAGGTGTTCAAAGGCAAGAAAATGGCCGGCCACATGGGTGCTGCCCGCGTGACCACCCAGAACCTCGAAGTCGTCAAAACCGACGCCGATCGTGGTCTGGTGTTCATCAAAGGCGCCGTTCCCGGTTCCAAAGGTGGCTGGGTCACCGTCAAGGACGCCGTGAAGAAAAAAGCGCCCGAAGGTCTGCCGTTCCCGGCAGCCGTGAAGGCAGCTGCAACCGAAGCACCGGCGGAAGAAGCTCCCGCGGAAGGTGGTGAAGCATGAAACTTGATGTGATCAAACTGGACGGCGGTAAAGCCGGCGACATCGAGCTGAGCGAAGACCTGTTCGGTCTGGAGCCGCGCGCGGACATCCTGCACCGTGTGGTGCGCTGGCAGCGCAACAACGCGCAAGCCGGTACTCACAAGGTCAAGACCCGCTCGGAAACCAGCTACTCGACCAAGAAGATCTATCGCCAGAAGGGCACCGGCGGCGCACGCCACGGTGACCGTAACGCGCCGATCTTCCGTAAAGGTGGTATCTACAAGGGCCCGACGCCGCGTTCGCACGGCCACGACCTGCCGAAGAAATTCCGCAAGCTTGGTCTGCGTCACGCACTGTCCGCCAAGGCGAAAGCCGGCGAACTGGTCGTGATCGACGCTGCAGAAGCCGAAGGCAAGACCGCCGCACTGGCCAAGCAGGTTGCAAACCTGGGCTGGAAGCGCGCGTTGATCATCGACGGTGCGTCGGTGAACGAAGGTTTCGCCAAGGCAGCCAAGAACATCGAAGGTCTGGATATCCTGCCGACGATGGGCGCAAACGTCTATGACATCCTCAAGCGTGACACGCTGGTGATCACCAAGGCGGGTGTCGAAGCACTGGAGGCTCGACTGAAATGAGCGCGAAGGCAGAACATTACGATGTGATCCGCAAGCCGATCATCACCGAGAAATCGACCATGGCGTCCGAAAACGGCGCGGTTGTTTTTGAAGTGGCAATCGACTCGAACAAACCCCAGATCAAAGAGGCCGTTGAGGCTCTGTTTGGTGTGAAGGTCAAAGCGGTCAACACCACCATCACCAAGGGTAAGGTCAAGCGTTTCCGCGGCCAGCTGGGCAAGCGTAAAGACGTGAAAAAAGCCTATGTGACCCTCGAAGAAGGCAACACGATCGACGTGACCACCGGTCTCTGATCGTGCCGGGGTGAGAGCCCCGTGCCGGAAGAAAAAAGAAGCCCCTCGGTTCGCGCCGAGGGGCTTTTTGTTTCGTGGGGCGTTGCGTCTCTTGCCTCAGAGAGGCACGTCGTCATAGGAGCGCGCCGTCCCGGTCGAGGACATGAGCGTCAGCATCCGCGTGGCTTCGTCGGTATAGTCCTTCATGGCATCCTGAAAGAACTCGGTCTGCAGCTGCAGCAGCTCTGCCGGGGATTTGCAGGACAACATCGCCTTTTGCGTTTCCATGTCCTTTTGCAGGCGCTCTGTCATGAAGCGAACGCTTTCGGCCATGATGTCCTGCCAGACCTTGGCGGCGGCCGGGTTGAAGGCGGCCATCGGGTCGAAAGCGGCTTTTTCGGCGGTTTTGGTGTCTTTGGATTTTGTGGCCATCTTGGGGTCTCCTTGTGAGGCATGGGTCCGGGACGGGATTATGCGCGATTCTAGCAAGATTGACGTAGGGGGACTTTGATATGGATCGTGTTTAGGCTTTGGGGATCGGGTTCATGGCGCGGTGGGCAAGCTGCGGAGATTGAAAAGACGGGGTCCGACCCGGCTTTGATGCAGGGCAGAGGCCGTAGGGTGCGTGATTTCACGCACCTCGAGGAACCGGTCACGGGGCGGTGCGTGAGATCACGCACCCTACGTTGAAAAGAAAACCGCGCGCTCCACTTGCCAGCCACCCCCGCCCCTGCTAAAGACCCTCATCTTCTCGGCCTCAGATTCGTTCTGGGGCCGGTTGTTATTTAGTCGGGCACCTACGGGGGCCTATACCACTGGCACCTTAGTAGTGAGTTTTTTCCAAGAAAACTTGCGGGCGGGGGCCTCAAACATAGCCAGGGGACCACCTCTGGTACTGTAAAACGGAAGACAGAAAGCATGGCACTCAAGTCGTATAAGCCGACGACGCCGGGCCAGCGCGGGCTGGTGCTGATCGACCGTTCGGAGCTTTGGAAAGGACGTCCTGTCAAAGCCCTCACCGAGGGTTTGACCAAGTCGGGCGGCCGGAACAACACCGGACGGATTACATCGCGTCGTCGCGGTGGTGGGGCAAAACGCCTTTACCGGATTGTTGACTTCAAACGGAACAAATTTGATGTGGCGGCCACCGTCGAACGGATCGAATACGACCCGAACCGGACCGCATTCATCGCCCTGGTCAAATACGAAGACGGCGAGCAGGCTTATATCCTCGCTCCGCAACGTCTGGCGGTTGGTGACCAGGTGATCGCGTCGGCCAAGGCCGACATCAAGCCGGGCAACGCAATGCCGTTCTCGGGCATGCCGATCGGTACCATCATCCACAACATCGAACTGAAACCCGGCAAGGGTGGTCAGATCGCACGTGCCGCAGGTACGTACGCACAGTTCGTTGGTCGTGACGGTGGCTACGCCCAGATCCGCCTGAGCTCGGGCGAACTACGCCTGGTGCGCCAGGAATGCATGGCAACCGTTGGTGCCGTGTCGAACCCCGACAACTCGAACCAGAACTACGGTAAAGCCGGTCGTATGCGCCACAAAGGCAAGCGTCCGTCGGTCCGTGGTGTGGTTATGAACCCGATCGATCACCCCCATGGTGGTGGTGAAGGCCGGACCTCGGGTGGTCGTCACCCGGTTTCGCCCTGGGGTAAGCCGACCAAGGGTGCCCGCACCCGCAACAAGAACAAAGCGTCGCAAAAGCTTATCATTCGCTCGCGTCACGCCAAGAAGAAGGGGCGTTAATATATGTCTCGCTCTGTATGGAAAGGCCCCTTTGTCGATGCTTACGTGCTGAAAAAAGCCGAAGCAGCGCGCGAGTCGGGTCGCAACGAAGTTATCAAGATCTGGTCGCGCCGCTCGACGATCCTGCCCCAGTTCGTGGGTTTGACGTTTGGCGTTTACAACGGCCAGAAGCACGTTCCCGTGCTGATTACCGAGGACATGATCGGTCAGAAATTCGGTGAGTATTCGCCGACCCGTACCTACTACGGGCATGCTGCCGACAAGAAAGCGAAGCGGAAGTAAGTCATGGGCAAGGCAAAGAACCCCCGCCGCGTGGCTGACAACGAAGCAATGGCCAAAGTCCGTATGCTTCGCACGAGCCCGCAGAAACTGAACCTGGTGGCCGCGATGATCCGTGGCAAGAAAGTTGAGAAGGCGCTGACCGACCTGACTTTCTCGAACAAGCGGATCGCGCAGGATGTGAAGAAATGTCTTCAGTCCGCAATCGCCAACGCCGAGAACAACCACAACCTGGACGTCGACGAGTTGATCGTTGCCGAAGCCTATGTGGGCAAGAACCTGGTCATGAAGCGCGGTCGTCCGCGTGCCCGTGGCCGTTTCGGCAAGATCATGAAGCCGTTCTCGGAACTCACCATCACGGTGCGCCAAGTTGAGGAGCAAGCCTAATGGGTCAGAAAGTCAATCCGATCGGCATGCGCCTTCAGGTCAACCGCACCTGGGACAGCCGCTGGTACGCAGATACCAAGGACTACGGCGATCTTCTTCTGGAAGACCTGAAAATCCGTGAGTTCATCAAGAAAGAGTGCAAGCAAGCTGGTGTTGCACGTGTGATCATCGAGCGTCCGCACAAGAAGTGCCGCGTCACGATCCACACTGCACGTCCCGGCGTCATCATCGGCAAGAAAGGCGCAGACATTGAAACCCTGCGCAAGAAAATTGCCGCGATGACCGACTCGGAACTGCACCTCAACATCGTTGAGGTTCGCAAGCCCGAGCTGGACGCACAGCTGGTTGGCGAGTCGATCGCTCAGCAGCTGGAACGCCGTGTCTCGTTCCGCCGCGCGATGAAGCGTGCCGTACAGAACGCCATGCGCATGGGCGCCCTGGGTATCCGGGTGAACGTTGCTGGCCGTCTGGGTGGTGCCGAAATCGCACGGACCGAATGGTACCGTGAAGGCCGTGTGCCGCTGCACACTCTGCGCGCCGACATCGATTACGCCGCATCCGAAGCGATGACCCCCTATGGGATCATCGGGATCAAGGTCTGGATCTTCAAAGGTGAGATCATGGAGCACGATCCGTCGGCACGCGACCGTAAAGCACAGGAACTCCAGGATGGCCCTGCACCTCGCGGTGCTGGCGGTCGTCGCTAAGGAGGAAAAGAGATGCTTCAACCAAAGCGTACTAAATTCCGCAAGATGCACAAAGGCCGGATCAAGGGCCTTGCAAAAGGCGGTTCGGACCTCAACTTCGGTTCTTACGGCCTGAAAGCCACCACGCCCGAGCGCGTGACAGCTCGTCAGATCGAAGCTGCACGTCGTGCCATGACGCGTCACATGAAACGTCAGGGTCGTGTTTGGATCCGTATCTTCCCCGACACTCCGGTCACCTCGAAGCCGACCGAAGTTCGTATGGGTAAAGGTAAGGGTTCGGTTGATTATTGGGCATGCAAGGTCAAACCCGGCCGCGTGATGTTCGAAATCGACGGCGTATCCGACGAAATCGCCCGTGAGGCCCTGCGTCTGGCGGCGATGAAACTGCCGATCAAGACCCGTGTCGTGGTTCGTGAAGACTGGTAAGCCGGCGAACGGGTGATCCCGTTCTCGTCCAAAAATCTGAGCCCCTGCCATGAAAATGGCGGGGGTTTTCCCGTATAAGGGGTGCGGGATTCTGATAGGGCGCGTCTGGGTAGCAGAATGCGGGTATTTGCGTGAAAATCGGCGCAGATGCATTCGGTCTGTGATAGACTGCGCACAGTTTTGTTTTGGAGGCCTCATGCGCGTAGAAAGCCACCGCATCAGTGTACGTTACATTCTTGATCATTACCCGGATTGCCCACAGCGGGACATGGCGCTCAATATTTTGAGAAAAGGCAATGTCGATCTCGCGGAAGCCTGGCTTGACGCTCTGGACGAGATGATTGCCAAGGGGCAGTCGGCCTTAGCCGCTGACGACACACAGGTCCGGCGCAGCGCCGGATAAGGAAAACAAGGGAAAAAGTGCCCCCTCGCATCGGGGGCTGGGCTGGGCTATGACACCAGAATGGCCCAGATCGAATCTCTCTTTGTGACCCGACTTTACCGCGCCAAGCTCTCGGAATATGGCAAGCCCGTTGATCCGGAAGAGCTTGAGGCGTCCTGTTACTCCATCGCCGAAGATGACGAGGCCGGGCAGGCCTGGTGCGAGGAAAACGGATATCCGGGATACACCTCTTATGCGTCGCTGACGGACCTGGCGTGGCGGTTCCCGATCTTTGCCGATATTGTCGAGGCGCTGGACCGGCATGTTGCGGCTTTTGCCGAGGACCTTGAGTTTGATCTCGATGGGCGGGAGCTGAAGCTTGAAGACCTGTGGATCAATATCCTGCCTGAAGGTGGCACGCACAGTTCGCACCTGCATCCCCATTCGGTGATCTCGGGCACGACCTATGTGTCGATGCCGGGCGGTGCCAGTGCGCTGAAGCTCGAAGACCCGCGTTCGGGCCGCATGATGGCGGCGCCGGTTCGCAAGAAAGACGCGCGGCGCGATCTGCAGCCGTTCATCTATGTGAAGCCGGAGGTCGGGGACGTCCTGCTTTGGGAAAGCTGGCTGCGCCACGAGGTGCCCATCAACATGGCCGAGGACGAGCGGATTTCGGTGAGCTTCAACTACAGATGGGAGTAGCTTTGCGTTTCGCACCGGTTCAGGCACAGTATTGCCGTCGGGTTCATGTAGCGAAGTTCAAGGGATGCTCTCTGTAGACACAAGTTTCATCACCGAAGGCTGGGCGGGGCATTTGTCCTACCTGCTTCTGGTGTTGTCCATGCTCATGCGGCGGATGCTGTGGCTTCGGATTTTCGTGATTGCCTCGGCTCTTGCAGGAATCGCATTTGACTATTTCTGGCTGAACAACCCGGTAGGGGTATTCTGGCAATCGCTGCTTGTGATCGTTAACCTGGCTGAATTGGCGATCCTCTGGCGGAATGATCGGAGAGCCGTGTTCTCGGAAGAGGAAAACAGTTTCCGCGCGCAGTTTCTCTTGGCGATGTCTCCGGGGCAGGCACGCCGGTTTCTTGATCTGGGCCGATGGGAGGATTTGCCGGAAGGGCGGGTTCTGACGGTCGAGGGGGTTCAGCCTGAATTCCTGTGTTACCTGTCGGACGGCGAAGTGGCCGTCCACACCGACGGACGGTTGGTGCGTGTCGTCGGCGGCGGGCATTTCATTGGAGAGATGTCCCTGATTGGGGAAGAGGTTGCCGCGGCGACAGTGATCCTGCAAACGCCGGCACGGGTCTGGCGGATCGAGCGGGCCAAGGTCGTGCGCTTGCGCCAGACGAACCACGCGACGATGGCGGTTCTGGAAGCCGCATTTGCGCGCGACATGCGCGCGAAGCTTATGTTTCAGAACGCCCGGCCGGAGAGTGACTCTTCGGCCTGACAGGCGTTTTTAGGGTCAGGACTCATAGCCAGAAAATGACGAGTGCCGCCAGCGCGATGGCTGACAGGAATACCTTTGGGGATCTGTCGTAACGGGTCGCGACCCGCCGCCAATCCTTGAGCCTGCCGAACATGATTTCTATGCGGTTGCGCCGTTTGTAGCGGCGCTTGTCGTACTTCACCGTTTTCTTCCGCTGTTTTCGACCGGGGATGCAGGCGCGTATCCCTTTGTCTTTCAAAGCTTCTCTGAACCAATCGGCGTCGTAACCACGATCTCCGAGCAGCCAATCTACTTTTGGCAGGCTGCCAACGAGAACCCGTGCGCCGGTGTAATCACTGACCTGACCGGCTGTCACAAAGAGGTTCAGAGGACGTCCTTGGCTGTCGCAAATGGCGTGCAGCTTTGTGTTCATGCCGCCCTTGGTGCGCCCAATCAGACGCCCACGCCCCCCTTTTTCACACCCAGACTGGACGCCGTGCGATGAGCCTTCAGATAGGTGGCGTCGATCATGACCGTTTTCTCTTCACCATGATCAGCAGCCAAACCAATCAGCATCTCGGCGAAGATGCCCTTGTCGCTCCAACGCTTCCAGCGATTGTAGAGTGTCTTGTGCGGGCCGTATTCCTTGGGAGCATCACGCCATCGTAACCCGTTGCGATTGATGAAGATAATGCCGCTCAGCACCCGGCGATCATCCACACGAGGTTTGCCATGGGACTTGGGGAAGAAGGGCTCAAGGCGCGCCATCTGCGCGTCGCTCAACCAGAAAAGATCAGACATGTTTACCGCTCGTTTTTCGAGTCGTGAATCATGCCGCTAACCGGAAATCAATGGGTCCTGACCCTAGCAACCGGCCGTCAACCCGTGCCAGTATGCGCGGCGAGTTTCAGATCGCGCGTAATCCGTTCGATAAAATCAACCTGGCGCCTTGGAGACACGAACGCGCGTTTGGAAACCTCGAACAGTTCGAACATGACCAGCACGGGCGTACCATCCCGGTAAACAAGGCCGACTTCCTCGATCTGATTACGAATGTCGGTTGAATGATCCTCGATCAGCCCGGCATGACGGCCGGTGATCGCGATGCCGAAGATACCGCCACCAAAATAGGCGATCATGGGGGCATGGTGACGCATCGCATCCGAGATGCATTCAGCAATATCGGTGATCTGATCGCAGAACTCATGCGACGTGCATCTTTCATAGATGTCGACGATATTCGTAACCGTCAGGATTTCCAGCCGCGTTCGGCTGAACTCCAGCCGTCCCATCTGGGCGAGGTAGTTTTCAAAAGCATGAACGCGCAGAACGCCATCCACATCATTGATGGGCAGTGCGTCTTCGAGCGCAAGTTTGGGAAGGCCGCCATGGTTCGTATCCTCGGCGGCATGGGCTACGGCATTCCTGTCCAGTTGTTCGGCCTGGAACGACGCCCTTTCCGCGAGGCTGATCCTGAGCTTGATATCCTCGAATTGGAACGGTTTGGTTATGTAATCGGTGGCTCCGGCGGCAAAGGCGGCATCAACGTGCGATTTGCCCGACATGGCTGTAACCATGATGATCGGAGTAAAATGGTATTCGGGCATGGACCGGATCGTCGCACAGAGTTCGACCCCGGTCATGATGGGCATCTGGATGTCCAGCAAAAAGAGGGAATAGGGCCGGGAAGCTGTTTCCAGCAACTCGAGAGCGTCAGCGCCGGAGGTGGCGGAATCAATGTCCTGATATCCAAATGCTTCGAGAGAAGCTGACAGGATGGACAGGATATCCGGATCATCGTCGACGATTAGTATTTTCATAAATCCTCTCCTATATGCGCGGCGGGGCCGGGCGAAATACCTATGGCAGCATTGCAATCTAATCGAGCAGAAGCACTACAACAGCAGAGAAAGTTTACGGTTGGTTAACTCTCGCATAAATTGCATTGAAGACAAAGTTGTTTTTTTGTCAAGAACAGTAATGTGGTTCTTATGGTATTGTGTGCGTTGCCAGATCAGTCAGCTTGACATCGATCTGCAAATGCGCGGCTTGGGCGTTACTTCCATGCACTAAGGGCTTTTTTTCAAGGCCCCTTGCCAACCCCACCCGTGACCCGTATAGAGCGCCATCTCACGGATTCCCGTTTCGACGGGATTCGTGTGTTTGTCATTTGTCCATCAGGTGCAAGGTCACCCCTCACATAACCCAGGGGGCCTTCTGATGTATGAGAAAGGAAGAGGCGCATGAACGCCAAAGAACTGCGTGAAAAAACGCCGGATCAGCTTCGTGAAGAGCTGGCCAATCTGAAAAAGGAAAGCTTCAACCTGCGTTTCCAGGCCGCCACCGGCGCGCTCGAGAACCCGGCGCAGATCCGCAAGGCGCGTCGCAACGCGGCCCGCGTGAAGACGATCCTGAACGAAAAAGCAAAAGCAGCCGAGTAAGAGGAGCCGAATAGATGCCCAAACGTATCCTGCAAGGCACCGTGACCTCGGACGCCAACGCCCAGACCATTACCGTGTCGGTCGAACGTCGCTTCACCCACCCGGTTCTGAAGAAGACCATTCGTAAGTCCAAGAAATACCGGGCTCACGATGAGAACAACGCCTACAAAGTAGGGGATTCTGTTCGCATTATCGAATGCGCACCGCGTTCGAAAACCAAACGCTGGGAAGTTCTGGAAGCCTAAGAGTCTCTTCACAGAGGCTCCTGGCGACTAGACTTAACAGTTAGTCGAAACCCTGGGGGCAACGCCACGCATCGGCGCCCCAAAGGTCGGGAGAAACCACATGATCCAGATGCAAACCAACCTGGATGTTGCTGACAACAGCGGCGCGCGCCGTGTTCAGTGCATCAAGGTTCTGGGTGGTTCCAAGCGTAAATACGCATCCGTGGGCGACATCATCGTCGTCTCGGTCAAGGAAGCCATTCCGCGTGGTCGCGTTAAGAAAGGTGACGTCCGCAAGGCCGTTGTCGTACGCACCGCTAAAGAAGTCCGTCGTGAAGATGGCACCGCGATCCGCTTCGATCGCAACGCAGCCGTTATTCTGAACAACAACAACGAGCCGGTTGGTACCCGTATCTTTGGCCCGGTTGTTCGTGAGCTGCGCGCCAAGAACTTCATGAAGATCATCTCGCTCGCGCCGGAGGTGCTGTAAGATGGCTGCTAAGCTGAAAAAAGGCGACAAGGTCGTCGTTCTGGCCGGTAAGGACAAGGGCAAGGAAGGCACCATTGCTTCCGTTGACCCGAAAGCCGGCAAAGCTGTTGTGGACGGCATCAACATCGCCATCCGCCACACCCGCCAGACCCAGACCGCACAGGGCGGCCGCCTGCCCAAGGCCATGCCGATCGACCTGTCGAACCTGGCAATCCTGGACGCAAACGGCAAACCGACCCGCGTTGGCTTCCGCATGGAAGGCGACAAGAAGGTCCGCTTTGCCAAGACCACGGGGGACGTGATTGATGCTTGATAACACCGACTACACCCCGCGTCTCAAGGCCGCGTACAAAGACTCCATCCGTGCCGCTCTGAAAGAAGAGTTCGGCTACAAGAACGACATGCAGATCCCGCGTCTGGAAAAAATCGTTCTGAACATCGGTTGTGGTCGCGCGGCTGTCAAAGACAGCAAGAAAGCCAAGTCCGCCCAGGCAGACCTGACCCTGATCGCTGGTCAGAAAGCTCTGACCACCGTGGCAAAGAACTCGATCGCAGGCTTCCGCGTACGCGAAGGCATGCCGATGGGTGCCAAGGTGACGCTGCGTGGCGACCGTATGTACGAATTCCTCGATCGTCTGATCACCGTTGCGATGCCGCGTATCCGCGACTTCCGTGGTGTGAAGCCGAGCTTTGATGGCCGCGGCAACTTTGCCACCGGTCTGAAAGAGCACATCGTGTTCCCCGAGATCGATTTCGACAAGGTCGATGAGAACTGGGGCATGGATATCGTGATCGCCACCACCGCTGAAACCGACGCCGAAGCCAAGAGCCTGTTGAAGCACTTCAACATGCCCTTCAACGCGTGATCGGGAAGGAAAAGAGACATGGCTAAAAAAGCAATGATCGAACGCGAGAAGAAGCGCGAGCGTCTGGTGGCGAAATACGCAGCCAAGCGCGCCGAGCTGAAAGAAATCGCGAATGACGAAAGCCGCCCGATGGAAGAGCGTTTCAAAGCGCGTCTGAAACTGGCGAAACTGCCGCGCAACTCGTCGGCAACCCGTCTGCACAACCGCTGCCAGCTGACCGGCCGCCCCCACGCTTACTATCGTAAGCTGAAGGTATCGCGGATCGCTCTGCGGGAACTGGGCTCGAATGGCCAGATCCCCGGCATGGTGAAATCGAGCTGGTAAGGAGAGAACGATATGAACGATCCTATCGGTGATATGCTGACCCGTATCCGCAACGGCCAACTGCGTGGCAAGTCGACCGTGTCGACCCCCGCATCGAAACTGCGCGGCTGGGTTCTGGATGTTCTGGCCGACGAAGGCTACATCCGCGGCTACGAAAAGTCTGAAGAGAACGGCCACCCGGCGTTCGAAATCAGCCTGAAGTACTACGAAGGCGCTCCTGTCATTCGCGAACTGAAGCGGGTTTCGACCCCCGGCCGTCGCGTTTACATGAACGTCAATGACATCCCCGTTGTCCGTCAGGGCCTCGGCGTGTCGATTGTCTCCACCTCGAAAGGTGTGATGTCGGATGCAAGCGCACGCTCCAACAATGTTGGCGGCGAAGTGCTCTGCACGGTGTTCTAAGGAGAAGCAGATGTCTCGTATTGGTAAAAAACCGGTCGAGCTGCCCAGCGGCGTTACTGCCTCTGTCTCCGGCCAGACCATCGAAATCAAAGGTCCGAAGGACACCCAGTCGTTCACCGCAACTGACGATGTCACGATTGCAGTGGAAGACAATGTAGTGACCGTGACTCCGCGTGGCATGTCCAAGCGTGCACGTCAGCAATGGGGCATGTCGCGTACCATCGTTGCCAACATGGTAACCGGCTGCACCACCGGCTTCAAAAAAGAGCTGGAAATCCAGGGTGTTGGTTATCGCGCGCAGATGCAGGGCAATGTCCTGAAACTGTCGCTTGGCCTGTCGCATGACGTAAACTTCGAAGTGCCCGCGGGTATCACCGTGACCGCTCCGAAGCCGACCGAAATCATCATTGAGGGCACCGACTCTCAACTGGTGGGTCAGGTTGCAGCGAACATCCGCGAATGGCGTAAGCCCGAGCCCTACAAAGGCAAAGGTATCCGCTACAAAGGTGAATTTATCTTCCGCAAGGAAGGTAAGAAGAAGTAAGGACCAGACAGATGGCAAACAGCAAACGGACACTGTTCCTCAAGCGCCGCCTGCGCGTCCGGAACAAGCTTCGCAAGGTAAACTCGGGCAAGATGCGCTTGTCGGTACACCGTTCCAACAAGAACATCAGCGTTCAGCTGATCGACGACGTGAACGGCGTGACCCTGGCATCGGCATCTTCGCTGGAGAAGGATCTTGGCATTATCGGCAAGAACAACGTGGAGGCCGCCGCAAAGGTGGGCGCCGCGATTGCCGAGCGCGCCAAGAAAGCCGGCGTCGAAGAAGCATATTTCGACCGCGGCGGCTTCCTCTTCCACGGCAAGGTGAAGGCTCTGGCCGACGCCGCGCGTGAAGGTGGTCTGAAGATCTAAGATCTGTGGGGGACGTTCGCGTCCCCCCGATGATCCGGGGGTCATCCGACCCACCAGGATTGGACAAAACATGGCGCATTGCGCCAAGAATTTATGGAGTGCCTCATGGCAGAACGTGAAAACCGCCGGGGTCGTGGCCGCAACCGCGAAGAAGAAACCCCGGAATTCGCCGATCGTCTCGTTGCGATCAACCGTGTGTCGAAAACCGTGAAAGGTGGTAAGCGTTTTGGCTTTGCCGCACTCGTGGTTGTTGGCGACCAGAAGGGTCGTGTTGGTTTCGGCAAAGGTAAAGCGAAAGAGGTCCCCGAGGCCATCCGCAAAGCCACCGAACAAGCCAAGCGCCAGATGATCCGCGTGCCGCTGCGCGAAGGCCGCACCCTGCACCACGACATCGAAGGCCGTCACGGCGCCGGTAAAGTGGTCATGCGCACCGCGCCGGAAGGTACCGGGATCATCGCCGGTGGTCCGATGCGTGCCGTTTTCGAAATGCTGGGCGTCAAGGACGTTGTTTCGAAGTCGATCGGTTCGCAGAACCCCTACAACATGATCCGTGCCACCATCGACGGTCTGCAGAAAGAAAGCAGCCCCCGTCACGTGGCCGCACGCCGTGGCAAGAAGGTTGCCGACATCCTGCGCAAGGATGACGCACCGGCTGCCGAAGCCGCCGAAGCGTAAGGAGACAAGCACATGGCCAAAACCATCGTCGTCAAGCAGGTCGGTTCGCCGATCCGCCGTCCGCAGGACCAGCGCGCCACTCTGATCGGCCTGGGCCTGAACAAGATGAACCGCACCCGTGAGCTGGAGGATACGCCTTCGGTCCGCGGCATGATCAACAAGATCCCGCATCTGGTAGAGATCATCGAAGAAAAAGGCTAAGTCCTTTTCTGACGGTTTGAGAAATTGAGCGCCCCGCAGGACACTGCGGGGCGCTTTTCATTTCTCACAGTGTATTTGATTGCCTTGTTATGCGTTCGCTGCATGGCGGGCTTGCTCGGGTGATACTTGTTGCGCCCAAAAATCAGCCTTATCTGAGCCTCATCGCTGAAACAGCAATCAAACGCATCGGGTTGACAGAGGTTTGTCCCCGAACCGACCAAAAGGAAATTGACAATGGCTTATGCAAGCACTTCGCGTGCCTCCTCGGGCATTCTTGAAACCATCCGCTCTGCAATCGTGTCGCTGTTCAGCGGCTTTGCCCAGCGTTCGGTGTACAACCGCACCTATAACGAACTGTCGCGCCTCACGGATCGCGAGCTGGAAGACATCGGCCTGCACCGCTGCGATATCAAGGCGACCTGCACGGCGGTTGCGTATCGCTAAGTCGCTCGGACAAGACTATCTTTCAAACGCCCTCGGACATGTCCGGGGGCGTTTTGTTTTTGCCGGCGGTCGTTTCCGTAGCAAAAAAGACAGGGATCGGCGCGGGCACGCCTTTCACGGCGTATGGGCCCAGGCGATTGTCCAGAAGGCCAACCCGCCGCGCGAAGTCTTCTGACATGAGGATGGTCTGACCGGTTTCGGTGCAAAGGGCTTCGATACGGGCGGCAAGGTTGACGGCTTGTCCCATGACGGTGAAATCAAGCCGCCGCTCCGAGCCGATGTTGCCATAAAGAACGTCGCCAAGATGCAATCCGATGCCGAAGCGGAGATTCCGCGTCTGTTGTGACGAGGCATCCAGGGCGGCCTGCAAGGCCTTGTGTCCGGCATTGACCGGATTGTCGGTCACCGGAAAGATGGCGAGGACCCCATCCCCCATGAATTTCAGGATTTCGCCGCCATTGGCGCGTACGGCGGTATCAAGGAGGTCGAAATAGGCGTTGGCGATTGCGACGGTTTCCTCGACCGGCAGGTCTGTGTTCATCCGGGTCCAACCGCGAAGGTCACTGATCAGGATTGCCGCATCGAGATGATCGACATGCCCCCGCGTGATCTCGCCCCCAAGAACCCGTTTCGCTGTGCCGGGGCCAAGGTAAGATGTGGCCACCGCTTCGGACAGAACGGTCAGGCGCATCACCTCGACAAGTGGCGCGGTGGCGAGGGCGACGTCGCAGAATCCGCGAATATGGTCCGCGCTGAACCCGTCCGCCGCATCGGTGACAAAGATCATGATGCCGCTCAGGTGGTCGCCAAACCGAAGCGGCATGCCAAAATAGTCCGTTGCGCCGCGCGCGCGCAATTCGAGAAAAGCAAGGTGATCGCCAGACGTGATCGCCGTCAGATCCTGACGCACGGGCGCACGGGTTTGAATGATCCGGGCCATGGGGCTTCCGGCGTAAGCGCTGCGTTGTTCGAGGCCGTGCGGGCTTGCAAAAACATCGTTGGTGGCGGCGTCACGGTCCCAAATCGTGCTTACCGCAGTCATGAGCGGATGGACCGTCCGCATGGCCAGCCGGACGCGCAGAAGAGGCACGCCGTCCTCGGCAATCCGGTCGGCCAACGCCAGAGTCAAAGCTTCGAGATCAGGTATGTCGGGGCCGACGCTGAGAAGCCATTCGGTGATTTTGGCGTGATTCCAAGACATGGCCCAAGAATAGCCCATCAAGGGGCGGCGCGCATCGGCCCCGGTGAATTTCAGGGTGCTTGCATCGGTGAGCCGCCTCGTCTATACGCGCCCGGTGGCGTGCTGCGCCACAGAATCAACAAGCAAGAAAAGCCGTGTTTGACCCGCTTACGCTTCAGGGGTCAGTTCCGGCAAAGGAGAAGCGATATGAAACTGCACGAACTTCGTGACAATCCCGGCGCAACCAAGAAACGTATGCGTGTTGGCCGTGGCCCCGGCTCTGGCAAGGGTAAAATGGGTGGCCGAGGTATCAAGGGTCAGAAATCCCGTTCGGGTGTGGCAATCAATGGCTACGAGGGTGGCCAGATGCCGCTCTACCAGCGTCTGCCCAAGCGTGGCTTCAACAAGCCGAACCGCAAGAAATTTGCCGTTGTGAACCTGGGCCTGATCCAGAAATTCGTCGACGAAGGCAAGCTGAACGCCGGCGAAACCGTGACCGAAGAAGCGCTGGTGGCCTCGGGCCTCGTGCGCCGCGTTCTGGACGGTGTGCGCGTTCTGGCCAAGGGCGACGTGACCGCCAAGCTGAACATCGAAGTGACCGGTGCTTCCAAGTCGGCCGTTGCGGCTGTGGAAAAAGCAGGCGGCTCGCTGACGGTCAAAACCGCGCAAGCGGCTGAATAAGAGGTTGTGAGCGGGTTCGCATCCGCTTACATACCCTACCAAGTTTTCCTAACGCCGCCTGACCGGAAAACGGTTCTGGCGGCGTTTTCATTCTAAGAGAGATCCGCATGGTATCTGCAGCTGAACAAATGGCGGCCAACACGAGCTGGGCCGCGCTTGGAAAAGCAACCGACCTTCGCAATCGCATCCTTTTCACGCTGGGCCTGCTGATTGTCTATCGTCTGGGTACCTGGATTCCGGTGCCGGGCATTGACGGTCTCGCGCTGCGCGAGTTCATGGAAGGCGCGGCTGCGGGTCTCGGGGGCATCCTGTCGATGTTCACCGGGGGCGCACTGGGCCGGATGGGTATCTTTGCCCTCGGCATCATGCCTTATATCTCGGCCTCGATCATCGTTCAGCTTCTTGGCTCTATGGTGCCTGCGCTTGAGCAGCTCAAGAAAGAGGGCGAGCAGGGCCGCAAGAAGATGAACCAGTACACCCGCTACGGCACGGTGGCACTGGCAACGCTGCAGGCCTATGGCCTTGCGGTCAGCCTGGAGGCCGGTGAGCTTGTCACCGATCCGGGCATGTTCTTCCGCTTCTCATGTCTTGTGACGCTGGTCGGGGGCACCATGTTCCTGATGTGGCTGGGCGAGCAGATCACCGCACGCGGCATCGGTAACGGTATTTCGCTCATCATCTTCGTTGGTATCGTTGCAGAATTGCCTGCCGCGCTGGGTCAGTTCCTTGCCTCGGGGCGCTCGGGCGCGATCAGCCCGGCAGTAATTATCGGTGTGATTGTCATGGTTGTGGCCGTGATTGCCTTTGTGGTGTTCATGGAGCGCGCGCTGCGCAAGATCCACATCCAGTATCCGCGCCGTCAGGTGGGCATGAAAGTCTATGACGGTGGCTCGAGCCATCTTCCCGTCAAGGTCAACCCGGCAGGTGTGATCCCGGCTATCTTCGCCAGCTCGCTTCTGCTGCTGCCGACAACGATCTCGACCTTCTCGGGGGCGCAGACCGGCCCCATCATGTCGACGCTTCTGGCCTATTTCGGTCCCGGCCAGCCGCTGTACCTGTTGTTCTTCGTGGCGATGATCGTGTTCTTCGCCTACTTCTACACCTTCAATGTCAGCTTCAAACCCGACGAGGTGGCGGACAACCTGAAGAACCAGAACGGCTTTGTGCCCGGCATCCGCCCCGGCAAGCGCACTGCGGACTACCTTGAATACGTGGTTAACCGCATTCTGGTGCTTGGCGCGGCCTATCTTGCGGCAGTTTGTCTCCTTCCGGAGATTCTGCGTGGTCAGTTTGCGGTTCCGTTCTATTTTGGCGGGACGTCGGTTCTGATTGTGGTCTCGGTGACGATGGACACCATTCAGCAGGTTCAGAGCCATCTTCTGGCCCATCAGTACGAAGGGCTGATCGAGAAATCGCAGCTGCGCGGAAAAAGCAAGAAGCGTGGCAAGAAGGGAGCTGCTCGTCGATGAACATCATTCTGCTTGGCCCGCCCGGTGCCGGTAAAGGTACACAGGCCGCGTTTCTGGTCGAAGATCGTAACATGATCCAGTTGAGCACTGGAGACATGCTGCGCGAAGCCAAGAGCAGCGGCTCGGAAATGGGCAAGCGCGTTGCCGAGGTCATGGACAAAGGCGAGCTGGTCACGGACGAGATCGTGATCGGCCTGATCCGTGAGAAACTGGAAGGCGACAAGAAGGGTGGTTTCATCTTTGACGGGTTCCCGCGCACCTTGGCACAGGCTGATGCGCTGGGGGCGTTGCTGGACGAGATGGGTGAGACACTGGACGTTGTGATCGAGATGCAGGTCAATGACGACGTTCTGGTCGATCGCATCGTGAACCGCGCCAAGGAAGCCATCGCGGCCGGTGGTACGGCGCGTGCGGATGACAACGAGGAAAGCCTCAAAGTGCGCCTGATGGCGTACTACAAGCAGACCTCGCCGCTGATCGGGTATTACCATGCCAAGGGCAATCTCAAGGGCGTTGACGGTCTGGGCGAGATTGCCGAAGTCAAGGCCAGCATCGCGGGCGTGCTCGGTTGATGACCGACGACATCGGGAAACACTCAAAGAGCGGCTTGGGAAAGCGGCTCTTTTTCATTTTTGGCGGCATTGGCCTCCTGTGCCTGATCGGGCTCTTGGTGTTTGGCCATTACTTCAGAGAGTATGCATACCGCTGTATTGATGTGACGGCGGATACCTACATTCAGGATGACGCGGAACGCGCAGCCGAATGTGGCTGATTTCGCAAACCCGTAGTGGATGAAAAAGGGCCCCGGCGCGATGCGCGGGGCCCTTTTCCTTTTCCGGTCGCCTCGTCTAGTGGTGCTTGCGCTCGGCCTTGAGACCGCGCCAGATTGACCAGCACATCAGCAACAGGACCAGCGTGAAGGGCAGGCCGGTGGAGATCACCATGGCCTGAAGCGAGGCAAGGCCGCCCCCGATCAGGAGGGCAATGGCGACGGCGCCTTCGAAGATGCACCAGAACACGCGCTGGGGCACCGGGGCGTCGACCTTGCCGCCGGCGGTGATCGTGTCGATCACCAGCGAGCCGGAGTCCGAGGAGGTCACGAAGAAGACCACGACAAGGATGATCCCGATGAAGCTGGTGATGCCTGCGAGGGGCAGTTCGGCCAGCATCTCGAACAGTTTCAGCTCGAGAGGGGCGTCCTTGACGGCCGTGACACCGTCATTGATGAACTGGGTGATCGCGGTGCCGCCAAAGACAGACATCCAGAGCACGCAGACAAAGGTTGGAATAAGCAGTACGCAGATGATGAATTCGCGCACGGTGCGACCCCGGCTGACGCGGGCGATGAACATGCCGACGAAAGGGGACCAAGAAATCCACCACGCCCAGTAGAAGGCGGTCCAGCCCTGGCTGTAGTTGGCGTCTTCGCGGCCGAACGGGATCGACAGCGGCACGAGGTTGGCAAAGTAGGATACGATGCTGTCCCAGAAGAGCGCGAGAAGGGCTGCGGTGGGCCCGACGATCAGCACGAAGATCAGAAGCAGGAAAGCCAGCCCCATGTTGATCTCGGACAGGACCTTGACCCCGCCATCCAGTCCACGGACCACCGACACCAGCGCGATGGCGGTGATCCCGGTGATCAGCAACACTTCGGATGTTGTGCCAACCGGCAGGCCGAACAGGAGATTGAGCCCGGCATTGGCCTGCGTCGCGCCGTAACCAAGCGAGGTGGCCAGGCCAAACAGCGTGGCGAACACCGCCAGAATGTCGATGATATGCCCGGTCCAGCCCCAGACCCGTTCACCGAAGATCGGATAGAAGGCTGAACGGATCGTCAGCGGCAAGCCCTTGTTATAGGTAAAGAGCGCCAGCGCCAGGGCGACAACCGCGTACATGCCCCAGGGGTGCAAGCCCCAGTGGTAGATGGTTGCGGCCATGCCGAGCGAGACCGACGCGGCCTGATCGCCCGCAGCAGCACCAAGCGGCGCCCAGTCGGTGCGCACGCCGCCTTCCTCGGAGATGCCGCCGAGGGAGGTGGCGAAATGGCTCATCGGTTCGGATACGCCATAGAACATCAGGCCGATGCCCATGCCGGCGGCAAAGAGCATCGCGAACCACCCCGGATAACTATAATCCGGCTTTGCTTCTGCCCCGCCAAGGCGGATCTTGCCAAAGGGGCTGATGATCAGGAACAGGCAGAAAATGACAAAGATGTTGCCCGCGCCAAGGAAGAACCAGTCAAAATTGCTGGTCAGCCATGGGCGCAGCGCGCCAAAGATGGATTCCGCCTGTTCCGGCAAGGCCAGCGCGTAAAACACGAAGGCGACGATGGAAAGCCCGGAAATCAGGAAGACCGGGTTGTGAATGTCGAGCCCGAACGGACCCACCTGGGTTTCGATATTGTCCTGACCAATCTCGTATTGGGTATCGATCAGTTCGGACGCCCCTTCCGGGTTCGGTATCCCCTGATCGTTGCTGGTATCGGCCATGGGTGGCCTCCTCTCATAGGGTATGGATGAATGGAAATGTCTGTTTCCGCCGGGGCGCGATCAGCGCACAACGAGCACCGAGACCTTGGCGTGCCCGGCAATTGTGCCGCCATTCGAAGGCCAGACGTAATCGGTGAGGTTGGGAATATGGCTTGCCATGACCACCAGGTCCGCCCCGGTATCCGAGACCGCCTTGAGCAGGGTTGGATCCAGATCAATGGCCGGATCGTGGCTGGTGACGGCGTGCGCGCCGGTGGAAATGCCACGCGCGGCCCCTTCTTCCTTTGCAAACGCGTCGAGTTTCGCTGCGAATTCCTCTGGCGTGTGGGCCACCGATCCGGGCGTGTTCGCCGTCACCGCGACATAAGTCACACGCGCCCCGTAAAGTTTGGCAATATCCGCGGCACATTTGAGCGCCCTGTCCAGTCGCCCGACATGGGCAAGATCGACTGGGACCATGATGTGTTCAAACACAACTTCTCCCCTTTTTTATTAGCGCGTGGCGCTTTGGGGCCGGATCCGACGTTGGGGTCGGGTCTTTCCCGATGCCCGCGCGCGTTTTACGTGCATTGGCCCATAAGCGGACCAATGAAACTACCCTAGGGTCAGGACCCATTGATTTCCGGTTGGCGGCATGATTCACGACTCGAAAAACGAGCGGTAAACATGTCTGATCTTTTCTGGTTGAGCGACGCGCAGATGGCGCGCCTTGAGCCCTTCTTCCCCAAGTCCCATGGCAAACCTCGTGTGGATGATCGCCGGGTGCTGAGCGGCATTATCTTCATCAATCGCAACGGGTTACGATGGCGTGATGCTCCCAAGGAATACGGCCCGCACAAGACACTCTACAATCGCTGGAAGCGTTGGAGCGACAAGGGCATCTTCGCCGAGATGCTGATTGGTTTGGCTGCTGATCATGGTGAAGAGAAAACGGTCATGATCGACGCCACCTATCTGAAGGCTCATCGCACGGCGTCCAGTCTGGGCGTGAAAAAGGGGGGCGTGGGCGTCTGATTGGGCGCACCAAGGGCGGCATGAACACAAAGCTGCACGCCATTTGCGACAGCCAAGGACGTCCTCTGAACCTCTTTGTGACAGCCGGTCAGGTCAGTGATTACACCGGCGCACGGGTTCTCGTTGGCAGCCTGCCAAAAGTAGATTGGCTGCTCGGAGATCGTGGTTACGACGCCGATTGGTTCAGAGAAGCTTTGAAAGACAAAGGGATACGCGCCTGCATCCCCGGTCGAAAACAGCGGAAGAAAACGGTGAAGTACGACAAGCGCCGCTACAAACGGCGCAACCGCATAGAAATCATGTTCGGCAGGCTCAAGGATTGGCGGCGGGTCGCGACCCGTTACGACAGATCCCCAAAGGTATTCCTGTCAGCCATCGCGCTGGCGGCACTCGTCATTTTCTGGCTATGAGTCCTGACCCTAGCGTCGAATTTGCACAGAAAACAGGCAGACCCGGCACTTTGCTTCCATATTGCGACGTGCAAGGGGCGGGGCCGTCGGAGCGAACCGGTGCGCCGCGTGCCGGAGGTTATTTGACGAGGGCCTTGAGCGTGTTTTTAACGAGTCGGGGGACAAAGATGTGCTCGCGGTCCTTGAGGTATGTCTTGGAGAGAAGATCAAAGACATCGCGCGACAAGATCACCGGGAGGTACTGATCGCGCGCGCGAGAGACGATCTGGTGCTCGGTTTCGAAGTCCGAGATGTCATAGCCCACGGTCAGCGTGCCATCGCGGGTCGGCGTGTATCCCAATAGCGAAAGCCGGTGGTAGAAGCTGGCACTGTATTTTTGAACGCCCTGAGCCGATGCCCGGAAGTGGATCTGGCGCCCGTCGGCAATCTCGATGATCCGCTGCAGGACGATGTCCGTCGGATCGGCGATGATGACGTCGTCGTATTCCTGCCCGATGCTGCGCAGGCTGACGTCATCATTGAAATCGCTGAGCTCGCCTTCCCGGCTGGCGGTCATGAAACAGCTGGACTGTTCCTGATCCCCGACAATGACAATGCGCTTGGGCGCATATCCAAGCTCCTGTTCGTAAGAACGGATACGGCGGACAGCGATTTCGACGCGATGCGGGGGCATGTCGTAATCCTGGGGTCCCGGGAGGAACAATTGATCGTCCTTGACCGGGAACAGAACATATTCGCCCGCCTCGGAAGTGTTGATCTGGTCGAGCACCCGCTCAAATCCCGCATCACCCTCGGCGGGGGCGAACTTGCCCCAGAGCGGCGTATAGGCGGGGCGCACGGATGACAGGGTCAAGCCAATCATCGGATCGTCGAGGGTCAGGCTTTTGCCAACCTGATCGCCATCTCCGACAAACAGCAGCGAAAATCCCGGTGCAAAGGAATACCGGGCGGTTCCGGCTTCGATCTGGCTGCGAAGCTTTTCCTGTGCGCCTTCGACATGGTCCTTCCAGTTGTTCTTGTTGATGCGGCGCCAGAGTTGCCGCAGACCAACCACGCCAAAAGAGTAGATGATGATATTGGGCACATGATACATCAGGTGCTGCTTCTTGACCGGCTTGCCGATCAACCCCCAGACATAATCAAGAGCCTTGGCCAGCCGCTCTGGTAAAAGAAAGAAACCCGGCAGAACCTCGATCAGCCATTCGCCGACCTCTGGAAAAATCACGAGGACCGACGCGAAGAAGAGCGATATCCAAGCCGCAACCCGCAGCATGAACTTGCCGAATGTCGATGTTTCCGGAAAGCTGTGATCGAGAAACGATGTGACCTGATCTGCCGCGATACGGTCGCCGTTGCGGACCTGTCCGGCAAGCTTGATGAGGGTTTTCTTGGTAAGGGGAGCTTCCATGGCGGTCGGTATGTTCCGGGTCATATCTGCGGAGGCAGAGCTGGCAAAAAAATGTTTCAATAACCGTAATTCTCGGGACCCGTGATAATGAACCGGGTTCGGGCCCGCTTTGGTAATGTTGGCGGGGATCGGCCGCAAGTGCAAGGGCCGGGTTGACCGGCGGGGCAGGGGGCGTAAAAGAGCCCCGGACCCGATGCCCGTTACGTCATGGGAAGTTTGTCGCCCGCACCCTCTTGACGTATTGGGAAAAACCCCATATCGACCCCCATCCCTTCGGGGAATCGTTTTTGCGGACAGGATTCGTCTGTCTGCAGACCACCTCGTAAATGCTGGACCTGCCGGCGGTTCTCGCCAGGGTCAAGTGTTGTGAAAAAAGGTTCCGGGGTTACGGAACCGCAACAAAAAGGAAAGTGACACGTGGCACGTATTGCCGGCGTAAACATCCCGACCCACAAACGGGTCCCGATCGCCCTGACTTATATCACTGGTATTGGCCCCGCATCGGCCAAAGAAATCTGCGCCTCGGTGAACATCGACGAAACCCGTCGTGTGAACGAACTGAGCGACGCGGAAGTTCTGGCCATCCGTGAGCACATCGACGCCACCTACACCGTTGAAGGTGACCTGCGTCGTGAAGTGCAGATGAACATCAAGCGTCTGATGGACCTTGGCTGCTACCGTGGCCTGCGTCATCGCCGCAACCTGCCTGTCCGCGGTCAGCGCACGCACACCAACGCGCGCACCCGTAAAGGCCCCGCCAAGCCGATCGCCGGCAAGAAGAAGTAAGGAGGGTTTAGGACAATGGCACGCGATAAGACTCGTATGAAGCGTAAAGAGCGCAAGAACATTGCTTCGGGCGTTGCGCACGTAAACTCGTCGTTCAACAACACCAAGATCCTGATCTCGGACGTGCAGGGCAACGCGATCTCGTGGTCGTCGGCCGGTACCATGGGCTTCAAAGGTTCGCGGAAATCGACCCCCTATGCCGCTCAGATGGCTGCAGAAGATGCAGGCAAGAAGGCTCAGGAACACGGTGTCAAAACCCTTGAAGTCGAAGTTCAGGGCCCCGGTTCGGGCCGTGAATCGGCTCTGCGCGCACTGGCTGCAATCGGTTTCAACATCACCTCGATCCGTGATGTGACCCCGATCGCGCACAACGGCTGCCGCCCGCCGAAGCGCCGCCGCGTCTAAGCACATATTTTTCTTTCTGGGGCCGCGTGTTTTTCACGGCCCCAGTTTGTCGTTTGAAACCTCGGGCGTCTGGCTCTTTTTGGACATGGGAGACAGGCAGGAATGGAGGGACGCATGATCCACAAGAATTGGGCAGAACTGATCAAGCCGACCCAGCTTGAAGTCAAGCCGGGCAACGATCCCGCACGTCAGGCCACCGTCGTGGCCGAGCCGCTGGAACGTGGCTTTGGTCTGACCCTTGGAAACGCGCTGCGTCGCGTTCTGATGTCGAGCCTGCAGGGCGCGGCGATCACCAGCGTTCAGATCGACAACGTGCTGCACGAGTTTTCGTCTGTGGCCGGTGTGCGTGAAGACGTGACCGACGTGATCCTGAACCTCAAGGGCGTGAGCCTGCGCATGGAAGTCGAAGGGCCCAAGCGCCTGTCGATCAATGCAAAAGGTCCGGGTGAAGTCACCGCTGGCGACATCAGCGATAGCGCAGGTATCGAGGTTCTCAACAAGGACCACGTGATCTGTCACTTGGATGACGGTGCCGATCTTTACATGGAACTGACCGTCAACACCGGTAAGGGCTATGTGTCGGCCGACAAGAACAAGCCGGAAGACGCCCCGATCGGCCTGATCCCGATCGACGCGATCTATTCGCCGGTCAAGAAGGTCTCCTATGACGTTCAGCCGACCCGTGAAGGCCAGGTTCTGGACTATGACAAGCTGACCATGAAGATCGAAACCGATGGCTCGATCACGCCGGAAGACGCCGTGGCTTTTGCCGCGCGTATCCTGCAGGACCAGCTGTCGATCTTCGTGAACTTCGACGAGCCGGAAGCGGCTGGTCGCCAGGAAGAAGACGATGGTCTCGAGTTCAACCCGCTGCTGCTGAAGAAAGTGGACGAGCTGGAGCTGTCGGTGCGTTCGGCAAACTGCCTGAAGAACGACAACATCGTTTACATCGGCGATCTGATCCAGAAGACCGAAGCCGAGATGCTGCGCACGCCGAACTTCGGCCGCAAGTCTCTGAACGAGATCAAGGAAGTGCTTTCGGGCATGGGTCTGCACCTTGGCATGGATGTCGAGGACTGGCCGCCGGACAATATCGAAGACCTCGCCAAGAAATTCGAGGATTCGTTCTAAGGATCGGTTAGGTGCGTGCGAGCACGCACCCTACCACCACGCCGTAGGGTGCGTGATTACACGCACCGTTGGCTAAATGCCCGGGAGAGCCGGGGAAAACATGGGCAAATCCGCCCCAAGGAGAGCGGCTGACACGCATCGGCCGCCAGACAAAGCAAAACCGCCCGTAGAGGGCAACAATTGGAGTAAGATACATGCGTCACGCACGAGGCTATCGCCGCCTGAACCGCACCCACGAGCACCGCAAGGCGCTCTTTGCAAACATGGCTGGCTCGCTGATCGAACATGAACAGATCAAGACGACCCTTCCCAAGGCAAAAGAACTGCGTCCGATCATTGAAAAGATGATCACGCTTGCCAAGCGCGGCGACCTGCACGCCCGCCGTCAGGCACGTGCCCGCCTGAAAGAAGATCAGTACGTCACCAAGCTGTTCGACATCCTTGGCCCGCGCTATGCCGACCGCCAGGGTGGCTATGTCCGCATCATGAAGGCCGGCTTCCGCTATGGTGACATGGCGCCGATGGCAATCATCGAATTCGTGGACCGCGATGTGGACGCCAAAGGCGCCGCAGACAAGGCCCGCGTCGCAGCCGAAGAAGCGGCCGCTGACGAAGAATAAGTTCTCTCGGGAGTTTCCCGTTTGACTGGCCCCCGCCTGCGTTGCAGGTGGGGGTTTTCTTTTGCCTGCGAGGCCGAACAGGGTGGTGGGGTGGCTTGTAAATCCTTGACGCGCTTTGCATATCTCTTGGCAAAGGCTGAGAGGAGAGATCATGTTCCGGATTGCCGTAACCGCATTGGCCATTTCGATGGCCGGGATTGCCGGGGCCGAGACCAGGGTGCCCCAGAACCAGACAGAGATCGCCCTTGGTTTCGCGCCGCTCGTGAAAGCGGCCGCACCGGCGGTGGTCAACATCTATGCCAAGCGCGTGGTCAACGTGCGCAACAGCCCGTTTGGCGGCGATCCCTTCTTTGAAAACCTGTTCCGGGATTTTGGAAATGCCCGCCCGCAGGTGCAGAACTCGCTGGGGTCTGGCGTGATCCTAAGCGATGACGGAATTGTGGTGTCGAACTATCACGTGGTCGGCATGTCGACGGATATTCGCGTGCATCTCAAGGACCGGCGCGAGTTCACGGCCAGGGTTCTTTTGGCGGACGAGGAGGCCGATCTTGCGATCCTGCAACTGGAAGACGCGCGCGATATGCCGTTTCTGGAGCTGCGCGACAGCGATACGGTTGAGGTCGGCGAACTGGTTCTGGCCATTGGCAACCCCTTCGGGGTCGGTCAGACCGTGACCAGCGGGATTGTTTCGGGGTTGGCGCGTTCCGGTGTGGCCACGGGCAATGCGCGGGGGTACTTTCTGCAGACTGACGCGCCGATCAACCCGGGGAACTCTGGCGGTGCGCTGATCGATATCAACGGCGACCTGATCGGAATCAATACGTCCATTCTGACCCGCTCGGGTGGTTCGAACGGGATCGGCTTTGCGATCCCTGCACGGCTTGTGGCGCAGTTTGTCGAACAGGCACGCGCCGGGTTCACAACGTTTCAGCGTCCGTGGGCCGGGATGTTTGGACAGCCCGTGGATGCGGACATGGCGCAGGGGCTTGGGCTTGAGCGGCCGGGCGGGATCGTCGTGTCGGACCTGCACCCGGAAAGTCCGTTCCACAAGGCAGGTATTACCCCCGGAGACGTGATTTTGGAGGTGGACGGCCAGCCGGTGAACACGCCTTCGGAGATGATCTTCCGCATGTCGGTGGCCGGTTTGGGAGCCGAGGCGGATATCCTGATGGTGCGTGACGGCGACGAAGATCACCGAACGGTGCAGCTCGACGTGGCGCCGGAGATCCCGGCGCGTGAGACCGTGACGACGGGGCGGCGCTCGGCTGTGCCGGGGCTGGTCCTTTCGAATATCAACCCGGCCGTTCTGGGCCAGTTTGGCTTGCCGCTGAGTATTGAAGGCGTTGTTGTGGAGCAGCCCGGCGAGATCGGGGCACGGATGGGGCTGGCGCCGGGGGATGTGTTGCGTGCGATTGATGGTGCCGAGATTGCAACCACCCGCGATGCGGATCAGGCTTTGCGCGCGGCGAAGAAGCGGCTTACGCTGGATGTGCAGCGCGGCACTCAGCGCGTTGTGATGCGTTTCAGACTGTAAGGCAGATGGCTGATCTCTTTGACATGACACCCCAACCTGCAGAGAGCGGAAAGGAAGCGCCCCGCCCGCTGGCGGATCGATTGCGCCCACGCGCCTTGTCCGAAGTGATCGGGCAGGATCAGGTGTTGGGGCTGGAAGCGCCCCTGGGCGTGATGCTGGCGTCGGGGTCCTTGTCGTCACTGGTGTTCTGGGGGCCGCCGGGCGTGGGCAAAACCACGATCGCACGGCTTCTGGCGGATGAAACGGACCTGCATTTCGTGCAGATCAGCGCGATTTTCACCGGCGTGCCGGAGCTGCGCAAAGTATTCGAAGCGGCCAAGATGCGGCGGGCCAATGGCAAGGGTACGTTGCTGTTTGTCGACGAGATACACCGGTTCAACAAGGCCCAGCAGGACGGGTTTCTGCCTCATATGGAGGACGGAACGATCCTGTTGGTTGGGGCGACCACCGAAAATCCGTCATTCGAGTTGAATGCCGCCTTGCTCAGCCGGGCGCAGGTGTTGGTGCTTGAGCGTCTGAGCCTTGCCGATCTCGAACGGTTGGCGCAGCGCGCCGAAGGCGAGCTGGGGCGGGGGCTGCCGTTGGACGGGCCGGCGCGCGAGGCGCTGTTGGAGATGGCCGACGGAGACGGGCGTGCGTTGTTGAACCTGATCGAGCAGGTGATGGCGTGGCAAGTGTCTGGCAAGCTGGACACTGAAGCCCTGTCGACTCGCCTGATGCGGCGGGCGGCCAAGTACGACAAGTCGGGAGATGAGCATTACAACCTGATTTCTGCCCTGCACAAATCGGTGCGGGGGTCTGACCCGGACGCGGCGCTTTATTGGTTCGCGCGCATGCTCGAGGGGGGGGAAGACCCGCGGTTTCTCGCCCGGCGGCTGACCCGGATGGCCGTCGAGGACATCGCGCTGGCGGACCCGCAGGCGCAGTCGATCTGTCTTGGTGCATGGGAAACCTATGAGCGGCTGGGCTCGCCCGAAGGCGAACTGGCACTGGCGCAGGCGGTGATCTACCTCGCACTCGCCCCCAAGACCAATGCAGGTTATGCGGCGTACAAGGCGGCACGGGCGCTGGCGAAGAAAACCGGATCGGAGATGCCGCCCAAGCATATCCTGAATGCACCGACCTCACTGATGTCGGAGCAGGGCTATGGCGCCGGGTATCAGTATGACCATGATGCCAAGGACGGGTTTTCGGGTCAGAACTACTTTCCGGAGGGGGTGAAGCGGCCGGTGCTCTATTCCCCCGTCGAGCGCGGGTTTGAGCGGGAGCTGAAGCGGCGGCTCGACTATTTCACCAAGCTGCGGTTGCAGCGGGATGTTTAATGGGGGCACTGCCCCCGTCGCAGCGCGGCTGCGACTCCCCCGGGGTATTTCTGGAAAAAGAAAGTCAGGGGTGCCGCGCTTGACATCCGGCGTGGCGCGCGCGATGGACCGGGCATGGTGACATCCCTGGCATATGTGGCGCTTGGCGGCGCGGTGGGCGCGAGCCTGCGATACCTAGTGGGGCTGGGCGTCGTGCGTCTTGTCGGGCACGGGTTTCCGATGGCGATCATCACGGTGAATATCCTTGGCTCGTTCCTGATGGGAATGTTCGTGGTCGCTGCTGCGCATCGCGGTTTGACGCATTTGTCGCCGCTGGTGATGACCGGGTTGCTTGGGGGCTTCACGACGTTCTCGGCGTTTTCGCTTGAGGCGGTGAACCTGTTCGAGCGGGGGCAGGTTGGGGCCGCGGTAAGCTATGTGCTGATCTCGGTTTTGGGATCGATTGGCGCGCTGGTCCTTGGGATCATTGTCGCGCGAGGAGTATTTGCATGAACCGTGTACAGACAATCATCGTCGGTCCGGGGGACAAGGATCAACGGTTGGACCGCTGGTTCCGGCGGATGTTTCCGCATGTCGGTCAGGGGCGGATCGAGAAGATGTGCCGCAAGGGGGAAATACGCGTCGATGGGGCGCGGGCCAAGGCCTCGACGCGGCTGAGCACCGGACAGCAGGTGCGCATTCCGCCGTTGCCCGAGCCCGGGGCAGCCCCTGTCCGGGACAAGTCGCGCATTTCCGACAAGGATGCGCGCATGATCCGGGACTGCGTGATTTATCGGGATGATCACATCATTGCACTCAACAAGCCGCCCGGATTGCCGACTCAAGGCGGGAGCAAGCAGACCAAGCATGTGGACGGATTGGCCGAGGCGCTGACCTTTGGTTATGAGGAAAAGCCGCGGCTGGTGCATCGGCTCGACAAGGATACGTCCGGTGTTCTTTTGCTGGCGCGCACGAGGCCGATGGCGGCGGCGCTGACGGCGGCGATCCGGCATCGGGAGACGCGCAAGATCTATTGGGCGGTGGTGGCAGGGGTGCCAACGCCGTATCTCGGCGAGATCAAGTATGGGCTGGTCAAGGCGCCGGGCCATGGCAAGCGCGGCGAGGGCGAAAAGATGCATTGCGTACATCCACGCGATGTAGAATCCACGCCCGGTGCCAAGCGCGCGATCACGCAATATGCCACGCTTTACCGGGTGGCGAGCCGCGCGGCATGGGTGGCGATGGAGCCCATTACCGGGCGCACGCACCAACTTCGCGCCCACATGGCCGCGATCGGGCATCCGATCATCGGGGATGGCAAGTATGGCGGATCCGGGCAGGAAAACCTTGGCGATGGCTGGGGAGCGCATCTGGGTGGGATCATAAGCAACAAGTTGCACCTGCACGCGCGCACAATGCGCTTTGAGCATCCGGTGACCAAGAAGCTGATCACGGTGGAGGCGCCGCTGCCCGAGCACATGGCGCACACGTTCGAAACCTTTCAGTGGACACCGGACCTTGCTGCGGATGATCCGTTCGAGGCGCTGCAATGAGCGATTTGCGCCTTGTCGTCTTCGACGTGGACGGGACGCTTGTGGACAGCCAGGCAGATATTCTGAGGGCAATGATGTCGGCTTTCGAGGCCGTTGAAATCGCCGTACCGGGGCGCGAAGACGTGCTGGGTATCGTCGGGTTGTCCCTGCCGGAGGCGATGGAGCGGCTGGCGCCGGACGCGCCTGCGCGCATGCGGGAGAAAATGGTTGAGGCCTACAAGTCGAGCTATATGCAGCGGCGCCGAGATGTGGGCACGCAAGTGTCGTCGCCCTTGTATCCGGGGGCGGCGGCTGCACTCGCACGTTTGCGGGCCGTGGACGAGGTTCTGTTGGGGGTGGCCACCGGCAAGTCCCGGCGAGGTCTTGATAAGCTGATCGAAGGGCATGGTCTGCAAGGGGTTTTCGTGACCGAGCAGGTGGCCGACCATCATCCCTCGAAACCGCATCCAGCGATGCTGCATGCGGCGATGCGGGAAACGGGTGTTGCTGCGGACGCGTCAGTGATGATCGGCGATACGAGTTTTGACATGGAAATGGCACGGGCCGCGGGGATGCGGGCCATCGGGGTCAGCTGGGGTTATCACGACCGCAAGGCCTTGGAGGCGGCAGACGTGGTGATAGACCGGTTTGACGACCTGGACCGGGCCTTGGAACAGATTTGGGAATGACGGAATGAGCGGCTGGGCAAAGAAACGGTTCTGGAAGGAAGCATCGGTTGGCGCCGAGGAAGACGGGTATTCGGTGCGGCTCGACGGGCGGGCGCTCAAGACGCCGGCCAAGGCAAGCCTGATTGTCCCGTCCGAGGACATGGCGCAGGGTATTGCCGCGGAATGGGACGCTCAGGAAGGGGAAATCGATCCGACGTCCATGCCGGTCACACGGTCGGCGAATGCCGCGATTGACAAGGTCGCGATCCAGCACGCCGAGGTCGCGGACATGTTGGCTGAGTACGGGGGCAGTGATCTGCTTTGTTACCGTGCCACTGCGCCGGAAGAACTGATCGCCCGGCAGGCAGAGGCCTGGGACCCGCTGTTGCGCTGGGCATCCGAGTCTTTGAGTGCCGACCTGAGGGTTGTCGCAGGGGTGGTCCACGAAGCCCAGGACCCGGCGAGCCTTGGGCGGTTGCGCGACCGGGTGCATGGGTTCAACAATTTCGAACTGGCCGCCTTTCACGATCTGGTCAGCCTTTCGGGTTCGCTCGTAATCGGCTTTGCAGCGACTCGGAATGAGCGGCCAATCAAAGAGCTTTGGCGGCTCTCCAGAATCGATGAAACCTGGCAGGAAGACCAATGGGGCGTCGACGAAGAAGCCGCTGCGCAGGCCAAAACCAAAGAACTGGCATTCCTGCACGCCCATCGCTTTTTCAATATGTCGCAAAAATAGACTGAATTGTCTGATACTTGCGTGGCGGATTGTTTGGCGCAAGCAATGATTGAATTCGTTGATGGAGCCCTTGACGTTTCGCGATGAATGCGCCCAAACTGTGACAGTGGGGTGTAGGGGCTTGTGTCCCGTTGCCTCCTATACGGCTATCCAAGGCCGACAATCCGCCCGAAAACGGGTGGGACATCAGGAAGAGGTAAAAATGAAAAAATCCGTAATTTTTGGTGCGCTGACCGTAGCGGGCCTGGCTGCAGGTGCTGCGGCCGCTGGTACGCTTGACGACGTGAAGGCGCGCGGCAAGCTGAACTGCGGTGTGACCACCGGTCTGGTCGGCTTTGCTGCACCGGACGCGAACGGCGAGTGGGGCGGCTTTGACGTCGGCGTTTGCCGCGCGGTTGCTGCTGCTGTTCTGGGCGATCCCAAAGCTGTTGAGTTCGTGCCGACCACCGGTAAGACCCGTTTCACCGCGCTCGCCTCGGGCGAGATCGACATGCTGGCCCGCAACACCACCTGGACCTTCTCGCGTGACGTGGACCTGAAGTTCACCTTCGTGGGCGTGAACTATTATGACGGTCAGGGCTTCATGGTTCCCAAGGAGCTGGGTGTGTCCTCGGCCAAGGAACTGGACGGCGCAACCGTTTGTATCCAGACCGGCACCACAACCGAGCTGAACCTGGCGGACTTCTTCCGCTCGAACAACATCAGCTATGAGCCGGTTCCGATCGAAACCAATGCAGAAGCACAGCAGCAGTACCTTGCCGGTGCCTGTGACGTGTACACCACCGACGCTTCGGGTCTCGCGGCAACCCGCGCCACCTTTGAAGATCCGTCGGCGCATGTCCTGCTGCCCGAGATCATTTCGAAAGAGCCGCTGGGCCCGCTGGTCCGTCACGGCGACGACAACTGGGGTGACGTTGTGCGCTGGTCGCTCAACGCTCTGATCACCGCAGAAGAACTGGGCGTGAGCTCGGCAAATATCGGCGAAATGTCTGCCGGAACCAACAACCCCGAAGTGAACCGTCTTCTGGGCAGCGAAGGCAACCTGGGCGAAATGCTCGGTCTGTCGGCTGACTGGGCCAAGAACGCCATCATGGCGGGTGGCAACTATGGTGAGCTGTTCGAGAAGAACATCGGTGAAAACACTCCGATCGGTCTGGCCCGTGGCCTGAACGCTCAGTGGACCGATGGCGGCCTGATCTACTCGCCGCCCTTCCGGTAAGATCCAATCAATGAAGGGCGCGAAGGAAACTTCGCGCCCTTGTCACATAAGGTGACACAACAAACCAAAATTCGGCCACGGCACAACGTTGTCAAAGAATACTCAATCGGCCGAGTAACGGGGAAGTATCCAAATGACCACTTTGACCGACCCTCCCAAGGCGTCGTTCCGGCTGTCTATGCTCATATACGACACCCGGTATCGTTCCTTGACGATCCAGGCTGTCGCGATGCTGGGCTTCATGTTGCTGGCGGCCTGGCTGCTCAACAACACGCTGACCAACCTTGCCACGCTGGGCAAACCCATCGACCTTGGCTTTCTGGGCGAACCTGCGAGCTATGACATCAACCAGCGCCTGCTGGACTATAATAGCCGCGACACGCACCTTCGTGCATCCTTCATCGGATTGATCAACACGCTTGTCGTCGCTGTCCTGGGCTGTATCACGGCCACGATCGTCGGCGTTTTGGTAGGTGTCCTGCGCCTTTCCAAGAACTGGCTGGTTGCCAGGATCATGACCGTCTACGTGGAAATGTTCCGTAACGTGCCGGTGCTGCTGTGGATCGTGCTGGCGATGGCCATCCTGATCGAAAGCCTGCCCGCGCCGCGCGCGTTCAGAGGGGACAATCCGGAAGCCACGATGAAGGTTTTCGACAGCGTGGCGATTACCAATCGCGGGGTTTACGTGCCCGAGCCGCTGTTTTCAAACAGCCTTGGCAGTATCCACCTGTTCGGAGACTCGTCGCTGCGTTTTGACGTTTCCCTGGATCTTATGGCTATTCTGGTCGTTTTGATTGCCAGCATCTTTGCCGTTCGCAAGGTTACGTCCCGCGCCGCCCACATTCAGGAGGCGACAGGGGTCCGGCCCAAGACGTGGCATGTCAACCTTGCCATCCTGTTCGTGCCGATGATCGCGCTATTGGCGGTGTTGGGCTTTCATCTGGGCTATCCGGAGTTGAAGGGGTTCAACTTCACGGGTGGTACCCATATGCGGAACTCGCTCATCGCACTCTGGCTGGCGCTGTCGCTCTATACGGCGGCCTTCATCGCCGAGATTGTGCGTGGTGGTATCCTTGCCATCAGCCATGGTCAGACCGAGGCGGCAAACGCGTTGGGCCTGCGTCCGGGCAAGACCATGCGTCTTGTGATCCTGCCGCAGGCGCTGCGGGTGATCATCCCGCCGATGATCTCGAACTACCTGAACCTCACCAAGAACTCGTCACTGGCGATCGCGGTGGGCTACATGGACATCACGGGTACGCTGGGCGGCATCACCATGAACCAGACAGGCCGCGAGCTTGAATGCGTTCTGATGCTGATGGGCTGTTACCTTCTCATTAGCTTGAGCATCTCGATGGTGATGAACTGGTACAACGCACGCGTCGCATTGGTGGAGAGATAAGATGAGTGATCAAGCTTTTGTCCGCACCGAAATGCTCCCTGAAAAGGAACCGCCGGCGTCGACCGTCGGGATTGTCGGCTGGCTGCGTGAAAACCTGTTCTCGGGCTGGTTCAACTCGGTCCTGACCGTCGTGGCGCTGGGGTTCATCTATTATGTGCTCTCGGGGCTGTTGCCGTGGGTTTTCCAGTCGGTTTGGAACGCGAACTCGTTGAATGAGTGCCGCGAGATCATGACCGAGACCTGGGGCAGCACCCATGGGCATGCCTGTTGGGGCGTGGTGAACGAGCGCTGGTTGCAGCTCTTGTACGGGTTCTACCCGGATCATCTCTACTGGCGCGTCAACCTTGCGCTGGTGCTGACGCTGGTTGCCCTGGCGCCGGTGCTGTTCGCTGAGCAGAGCCCGCGTCAACTCTGGTATCTGACCGCGGCCTATCCGTTCCTGATGCCCTGGCTCTTGTGGGGCGGTTCGATCTGGGGGCCGATCATGGTGGCTGCCGGGTTTGCGATCGGTTATCTGGGATACCGCATTCTGTTGCCTATCGCTGGTGGCCTTGTCGCCATCATCGCGGCGTTTGCCCTGCCGATCATCTGGTGGCTGTTCCTTGCGGGCGGCGTGGCCGGAGCCATTGACAGCGTCATCCCGATCGGGATCGAGGCCGTTGAGAGCCGCAAGTTCGGGGGCTTCATGCTGGCCGTGTTGCTCGGGATCGTGGCGATTGGCTGTTCGTTGCCCATCGGCATCGTTCTGGCACTGGGCCGTCAGTCGGACCTGTTCATCGTCAAGACGCTGTGCGTCGGGTTCATCGAGTTCATCCGGGGCGTTCCGCTCATCACGCTGTTGTTCGTGGCATCGCTCCTGTTGAACCTGTTCCTGCCGCCGGGCACCAACTTTGACATCATCTTGCGGGTGATGATCATGATGACCCTGTTTGCGGCGGCCTATATGGCCGAGGTGATCCGGGGTGGTCTCGCCGCGCTGCCCAAGGGCCAGTACGAGGGGGCCGACAGTCTTGGTCTCAACTACTGGCAGGCGCAGCGTCTGATCATCATGCCTCAGGCGTTGAAAATCTCGATCCCTGGCATCGTGAGCACGTTTATCGGCATCTTCAAGGATACCACCCTTGTGTCGATCATCGGGCTTTTCGATGTGATCGGACTGTCCAACGCCATCCGGGCCGATACCGCGTGGAACGGCATCTACTGGGAACTGTTCGCGTTCATCGCGTTCCTGTTCTTCATCGTATGCTTCTCCATGTCCCGCTATTCCATGTACCTGGAGCGCAAGCTTCATACAGGTCATTAATTAGGAGTTCATGAAATGTCTGAACTTATGACTGACCGCGAGATTGACCGCTCCAAGATGCACGTCTCGGACAATGTCGCGATTGAAATCACCAATATGAACAAGTGGTACGGATCGTTCCACGTTCTGCGCGACATCAACCTGACGGTGAACGAAGGGGAGAGGATCGTGATCGCCGGGCCGTCCGGCTCTGGTAAATCGACCCTGATCCGCTGTATCAACCGTCTGGAAGAGCATCAGCAGGGGTCGATTGTCGTGGACGGGACCGAATTGACCTCGGACCTGAAAAACATCGACAAGATCCGGTCAGAGGTTGGCATGTGCTTCCAGCACTTCAACCTGTTCCCGCACCTGACCATTCTGGAAAACTGCACGCTGGCCCCGATCTGGGTGCGCAAGACGCCCCGTAAAGAGGCGGAAGAAACGGCGATGCATTTCCTTGAGAAGGTGAAGATCCCCGAACAGGCCGACAAGTATCCCGGCCAGTTGTCGGGTGGTCAGCAGCAGCGTGTGGCGATTGCCCGCTCGCTTTGCATGCGCCCGCGCATCATGCTGTTCGACGAACCGACCTCGGCGCTTGACCCGGAGATGATCAAGGAGGTGCTCGACACCATGATCGAGCTTGCCGAAGAGGGCATGACCATGCTCTGCGTGACACACGAGATGGGCTTTGCCCGTCAGGTGGCGAACCGCGTGATCTTTATGGACGCGGGTCAGATCGTGGAACAAAACGAGCCGGAAGAGTTCTTCAACAACCCGAAGAGCGACCGGACCAAGCTGTTCCTCAGCCAGATCCTCGGTCACTGATCATATTGAAAATAAAAGAAAAAGGCGGGGTTTTCCCCGCCTTTTTCATGTTCAGACCAATTCGCGTGGAATGACGAAATTCTCGGCATTTCCGGTGCCAAAGGCAACATCCTGCCAATGGTCGATTTTGAAATTGAAGACGGTTGTAGCGCCGGTCGGGTAATCGAGAAAGCGGGGATGAGAAGGCAGTTTTGCAGCCAGTCTTTGCGCGAATTCTCCGATTCCCGGGTTGTGGCCGAGCATCATGACCTTGGACCCCTTGGCCTGCTTCAGGACGTGGAGCATTGTGCCGGCCTCTGCCAGATAGAGTTCGGGAAAACTCTCGGGTGCCAGATCAAATCCCATCAGGCCATATGTTTCCAGCGTGCGTTGCGCCGAGGAGGTCAGCACCTGATCCGGTTGCATGTTTTCACCGCGCAACCAGTCCCCCAGAGCCTTGGCAGATTCACGGCCGCGTTTGTTGAGCGGGCGGTCGTGATCGGAAAGCGTTGGCGTGCTCCAGCTTGATTTTGCGTGCCGGGTGAGGATGAGCTTAAGGGCCATTGGTTAAGAAAGCCTGCATATGAAGCGCGGATTGTGCCTCTACCCTGCCATAGCTTTGCGAAACCGGGCAAGCGCGGCGGGCCGCGCAGCCCTGCGACATGCAGCTGCCCTGACGATTTTGGGTGAGGTATGCGCGGCAGGCGTCAACGTGGTAAGCGCCGCCGGTAAAGGCGTCTACGGGGCAGGATGTGCGGCAAGGCTGCGCCGTGCAGGTTGTGCAGGGATTGGGCAGAGGGGCCGGCAGATCAAGCATTTGCTGGAAGGCCAGCGCGCCGCGGAAGCTCGCGAAAAGACCCGCCGTGTCGTGCACGAGCAGGGATATTGGAGAGGAGTGACACCGCCCGGTGCGCAGGGCCCATTGGAAGAAGGGCTGATAGGGCGGTCCGCCGTAGGGGAAAAAGGGCTGGGCATTGAAGGCCACGGCAAGGCTTGTGATGACGCGTGAGGACCAGCGGTCTACCGGGTTGGGCGTGCCGTCGAGATACTCGGATTGAGTTGTGAAGGCCTGCCAAAAGCCTGGCTCGCGCGGGCCGAACATCAAGAGCGTGCCAAAGCCGGAGAGATGTTCGTCATCAGGAGCGGGGTGAAATCCGCCAAGGATTTCAAGATGTTTGGCCTGAGCCGCCTTTTCGATCAAGGCATAGGTCATTTGCGGAAGAACGGCAGGGCGAGGCTCCAGCCAAGTTTGTTGGGGCGTTTGTCCTGCCATTGCAGGCCGATGGTCATACCCTCATGACCCTTGGCGGGTTGGGCGACATAGGTGCCGAAAAGGCGATCCCAGATCGACAGGGCAAAGCCGTAGTTGCTGTCATGCTCATGGCGATGAATCGAATGGTGGACGCGGTGCATGTCCGGTGTGACCAGCACGAGCCGCAGGGCACGATCCAGCGGGAGGGGCAGCTTGATATTGGCGTGGTTGAACATGGCAGTCCCGTTGAGGATGATCTCGAACAGGATGATGGCAAGAGCAGAGGGGCCAAGCAAGTAGACAAGTCCGATCTTGAGCAGCATGGACAGCGCAATTTCGACCGGATGAAAGCGGATTGCGGTGGTCACGTCGATGTCGCGATCGGCATGATGGACCCGGTGCAGACGCCAGAGGAGCGGGATTTTATGAGTGACAAGGTGCTGAATCCAAATGGCAAAATCGAAGATCAGGATGGCGAGGATGAGTTCGATCGGTCCGGGCAGAGCGATGAGGTTGAAGAGGCCCCATCCCTGTTGACCAGCATCCATCGCAGCACCAACGGCCAATAGCGGCAGCGCGAAGGCCAGCAGGCGCAGGGTCGCCGTGTCAATGATGGAGAGCGTCCAGTTGGTCAGCCAGCGGTGCCCGCGCGGTTGGGTGCGGTTGCGGCGCGGGGCGAGGGCCTCGATGGTGGCGAAGAGCGCAAACAGACCGCCAAAGATGGACAGTCGGATCAGGGTTTCATGTTCCATGCAGGGCCTCATGTGCCGGGGATGGCACATGATATATTCAACCCGAAGAATATTTAAACCCCTAGTGTGTTCAGTCGCCCCGGATCAGGGAGCCTGCGCCGTGTTCGGTGAAAAGCTCAAGCAGGCAGGCATTGGGGGCGCGGCCATCGAGAATGACCACGGCACGCACGCCGCCTTCGATCGCGTCCAGCGCGGTTTCGGTCTTGGGGATCATCCCGCCCGCGATCACGCCATCGGCTGTAAGGTCCCGGATTTGCTGGGCTTTCAGCTCGGTCATGACGTCACCCTCGCCGTTCTTGACCCCGGCGACATCGGTCAGCAGAAGCAGGCGGTCGGCCTTGAGCGCGGCGGCAATCGCACCGGCGGCGGTATCGCCGTTGACGTTGAAGGTTTCCCCGTTGCGGCCCGCGCCCAGCGGGGCAATCACCGGGATCGTGTCATTGGCAAAAAGATCCTTGAGAAATTTCGGGTTCATCTCGGCGGGGGTGCCGACGAATCCGAGATCGGGATTGGTCTGATCACAGACCATGAGGTTGGCGTCCTTGCCTGAAAGACCCACGGCCTTGCCGCCCTGACCGTTGATGGCCTGAACGATGCGTTTGTTGACGACACCGGAGAGCACCATCTCGACCACCTCGACGGTGGCCGCATCGGTGACTCGTTTGCCGTTGACGAATTCCGATTTGATATCAAGGCGTTCCAGCATCGCGTTGATCATCGGGCCGCCGCCATGCACGATCACCGGGTTGACGCCGACCTGCTGCATGAGCACCACGTCGCGGGCAAATTCTTCCATGGCTTCATCACTGCCCATCGCGTGGCCGCCGAGCTTGATGACGACAATCGCATCCGTGTATCGCTGCAAGTAGGGCAGGGCTTGGGACAGGGTGCGGGCGGTGGCGATCCAATCGCGGTTCATGTCTTGCTTCTTCATCTCGGCTAACCTCTTACAGGCTTTGTAGTTACCGCCTTGGGAAGGGGCTGCCAAGTGCGCGTTGCCGTCGCGGCAGGATAGTGGGGTGCGAATCGGGGGTAAGGGGCTGAGTTAACAGAGAAAAGGCGCTTCGGTATCGCGTCGGTATCATGTCGGTATTGCGTCGGTAATTGAGCGCAGGATTTGCGGGTTAAGGCTGCGGACGCTTCGTTAATGGAGGGAAGGTGATGGGGCGCGTGAAATTCCGGGCGAGAATTTCATTACTCGGGATGGGGGCGCTGCCCCCTCGTTTGAAAATCCGTGATTTTCAAACTTCACCCCCGGGGTATTTCCGGAAAAAGAAAGAAGGGCGCTCAGCGCGCGGCGTGGACCTTGCGCAGGGCATATTTCAGGTCGGATTGCAGGGCGTCAAAATCGCGGGCGGCAGTTTCGGTTGCGCGGCCAATCAGAACATAGTCCCAGCCCGGTTTGCCGTGGACGGGCAGGACCAGCCGGGCAATTTCGCGCAGGCGGCGTTTGGCGCGGTTGCGGGCAACGGCGTTGCCGACCTTTTTCGAGCAGGTGAAGCCGACGCGGATCAGGTCGGGCGCAACGTCTTCGTTATCGCGGCGCGGGCGGGCCTGAAGCATCATGGCCTTGGTGCCCTGTTTGCGGGCACGGGCGGCGGCGACAAAATCGCGGCGCTTTTTCAGGGTCTCCAGACGCGCAGAAACCGCCGGAGGCGTTGTCCCCGGGCTCTGTGAGCCTTGCGCGGGGGCCTCCGGCGGTGTCATCTGCGTCAGAACGTCAGATCGGTGAGCTTATGCGCTCAGCGACTTGCGACCGCGTGCGCGGCGTGCGTTCAGAATCTTGCGGCCTGCTTTGGTGGCCATGCGCGCACGGAAGCCGTGGCGGCGTTTGCGAACCAGGTTCGAGGGTTGATAGGTGCGTTTCATCGCTCCGGTCTCCGTATTATCAGGGCGCCCAGGCGAGGAATCGCGGGCCCATGTGCTATTCGAAGCCCGGTCTATAGGCGGGTGCCGGACTTATGTCAAACGCGAGATGGCGGTTTTGCTACAAAAAAGCAAGCCCGGTGACGCGGGATTGTTACAGTTCGCCGGGTTGGGGCGATTTTCTTCACGAAACCGGGGTTTTGCGATCAAGGAGCCGTGAGTTGTCTGTTGTTTCCCGGTTGGTTGGCGCATTTTGGGATCAAGGAAAAATCGTGGATTGAAGATGGCAGACGTGATGGAAACCGGGACGCAGGGAAAATCGGGCTTGGGCAGGGTGGTGCCCTTGCTGGCGATTCTCATGGTGGCCGTGATTGGCGCATTTACCCTGCGCGATGTTCTGAGTTTTGAGACGTTGAGCCAGCATCGCGAGGCGCTGATTGCGTATCGGGATACACATTACCTCGGGGCCGTGCTGGTCTTTATGGCGGTTTACGTTGCCATTGTGAGCTTTTCGCTGCCCGGTGCAACGGTGGCGACGCTGACCGGAGGGTTCCTGTTCGGCACGTTCCCCGGTGTTCTGTTCAATGTCGGTGCGGCCACGACGGGCGCGGTGGTGATCTTTCTCGCCGCCCGCTGGGGACTAGGTGACCGGCTGGCGGCGCGGATGGATGCGAGTAAGGGGCGTGTGAAGGCGATCAAGCAGGGGATCGACGAGAACCAGTGGTCGATGCTGTTCCTGATCCGGCTTGTGCCGCTTGTGCCGTTTTTCGTGGCGAACCTTGTGCCTGCGCTGGTCGGGGTGTCGCTGTGGCGGTTTGCCCTGTCCACCTTTTTCGGGATCATCCCCGGCGGGCTTGTCTACACTTCGGTGGGGGCGGGGCTGGGTGAGGTTTTTGCCCGCGGAGAGACACCGGACCTTGGGGTGATCTTCGAGCCGCATATCCTTTGGCCGATCCTTGGGCTTTGTGCGCTTGCCGCCCTGCCGATGGTGATCAAGGCCGTGCGTGGCCGGGAGGCGCTCTGATGGAAGAGATCAAGACCGATCTGCTGGTCATTGGGGCCGGGTCCGGGGGGTTGTCCGTGGCGGCGGGGGCCGCGCAGATGGGCGCGCGTGTCGTGCTTCTGGAGGGGCACGAGATGGGCGGGGATTGCCTTAACTGGGGCTGTGTGCCGTCCAAGGCGCTGATTGCGAGCGGCAAGGCGGCCCATGCGCAGGCGCATGCCCGCGCCTATGGTGTGGCCGATGTGACGCCGCAGGTGGACTATGCGGCGGCCAAGGCCCACGTGGCCGATGTGATTGCACAGATCGCCCCGGTCGACAGCCAGGAGCGGTTCGAAGGGTTCGGTGTGCGGGTAATCCGGGACTATGGCCGGTTCGTTTCGCCCAAGGTGGTGGAGGCCGGAGGGCACAGGATCACGGCGCGGCGGGTGGTGATTGCCACCGGCTCAAGCCCGCTGGTGCCGCCTGTGCCGGGGCTGGAGGATGTGCCGTACCTGACCAATGAAACCCTGTTCCAGTTGCAGGAAAAGCCCGACCACCTGTTGATCATCGGTGGCGGACCGATCGGCATGGAGATGGCGCAGGCGCATGTGCGGCTGAGCTGCAAGGTGACGGTGATCGAAGGGGAACGGGCGCTGGGCAAGGATGACCCGGAAATGGCGGCATTCGTGCTTGAGGCGCTGCGGGGCGAAGGCGTGGAGATTGCCGAAGGCGCGATGGCGGCGCGCGTGTCGTCGGAGCAGGGCCGGATCACGGTTGAGACCAAGGATGGGCGCAGCTTTACCGGATCGCATCTTTTGATGGCGGTGGGGCGCAGGGCGAATACTGAGAAGCTGAACCTAGAGGCGGCGGGGATCGAGACCACCCGGACCGGGATCAAGGTGGACGCCGCGCTGAAGACGACGAACCGGCGGGTTTATGCGATTGGAGATGTTGCGGGGGGCATGCAGTTTACCCATGTGGCCGGGTATCAGGCCGGGGTGATCATCCGGTCGGCGCTGTTTGGGCTGCCGGCCAAGGCGCGGACCGACCATATTCCCTATGCGACCTATACCGACCCGGAGCTTGCGCAGATTGGTCCGACCGAGGCCGAGGCGCGTAAAGTTCATGGAGACCGGTTGACGGTCGCGCGGTTCGAGTTCGATCACAACGACCGCCTGATTGCCGAGCGCAAGGCGAAGGGGCTGATCAAGGTGATGGTGGTCAAAGGGCGGCCCGTGGGCGTGTCGATTGCCGGGCCGCAGGCCGGGGAACTGATCAATCTCTGGGCCCTGGCGATTGCCAATCGACTCAAGATGTCGGCGGTGGCGGCCATGGTGGCGCCCTATCCGACCGTCGGGGAAATCAACAAGCGGGCGGCAGGGGCCTATTTCTCTCCGCAACTGTTTGATAATCCTAAAGTCAAACGGGTGGTCGGGTTGGTACAACGCTGGCTGCCCTGAACCGGGATAGGCAATAGGTCATGCTCAACACGCTTTCAGGCCGTTTCCTGATTCTGACCGTCATCTTCGTGATGCTGGCAGAAGTGCTGATCTTTGTGCCGTCGGTGGCGCGGTATCGCGAGGATTACCTGTTGTCGCGGCTTGAGCGGGCGCAGATCGCGTCGCTGGCGCTTTTGGCGGATGACATGATCGACGCCGAGCTTGAGGAAGAACTGCTCAAGAACGCCGAGGTCTATAACGTGGTTCTGCGGCGCGACGAGGTGCGGCAACTGATGCTGAGCAGCCCGATCCCGCGCCCGATTGATGCGACCTATGACATGCGCAATGCCGGTGCGATCGAATTGATCCGGGACGCGATGATGCAGCTGTTTCACAGCGAGGACCGGGTGATCCGGGTGATCGGCGCGCCGGTGCGCGAGGCCGGTTTGCTGATCGAGATCACCATGGCGACCAGCGGGCTGCGCATGGCGATGCTGGATTACGGCGTGCGTATCCTTGTGCTGTCGGCGGTGATTTCGGTGGTGACGGCGTTCCTGTTGTTCCTGGCGGTGCGGGCGATTCTCGTGCGTCCGATCAAGGGTGTTGTCGGGTACATGCAATCCTATGCAGCCGCGCCAGAGGATGCGCGGCGCATCATTCAGCCGACCGCGGGAGTGAACGAGCTGCGCGAGGCGGAAGAGGCGTTGCAGAGCCTGCAGATCGAGCTGACGGCTGCGCTGAAGCAGAAGGAGCGGCTGGCGCAGCTGGGCGGGGCGGTGGCGAAGGTGAGCCATGATCTGCGCAATATCCTCACCTCGGCGCAGCTATTCACCGACCGGATCGAAACCAGCGAGGACCCGCTGGTGCGCCGCCTTGCGCCCAAGTTGGTGAATTCGATCACCCGCGCGGTGCATCTGTGCGAATCGACTCTGGCCTTTGGCAGGGCCGAGGAGCCGCCCCCCAAGCTTACCCGCCTGCCATTGCTGAATGTCGTGTCGGATGTGTTCGAGGGTGAGCGGCTGGCGGTGGGGGAGAATGACCTGAGCTTTGCCGAAGATGTTCCGGCGGGGCTGATGGTGCGCGCCGATGCGGAACAGCTTTACCGCGTGATTTCCAACCTCGTGCGCAATGCGCGTCAGGCAATCGTGGCCACCGGCAAGCCGGGCGAGATCGCCGTGAGCGCGCATGAAGACGACATGGCATGGTTCATCGAGGTGCGAGATACCGGGCCGGGTCTGCCGCCCAAAGCGCAGGAACACCTGTTCCAACCCTTCCAGGGCGGGATTCGCAAGGGCGGGTCGGGTCTTGGGCTGGCGATCTCGGCCGAACTGGTGCGCGGACACGGCGGAACCCTGACATTGAAGGGCACCGGGGAGGACGGTACGTGCTTTGAAATCTGCCTTCCAAAGGGGGATGTGGCAGATCAATGAATTTTCTTGAATTTTGCCCTTGCATACCCCGGGCGTTGGGACTAAATCCCACTCCACCGCGCTCTGGTAGCTCAGCTGGATAGAGTACTTGACTACGAATCAAGGGGTCGGGGGTTCGAATCCTCCCCAGAGCGCCATTACCTTTCCATTGAATGTTATACGACCCTGATCCACGTGTCATGACGTGACCCAATTCACGTTTTTGTCCGTGTCGTCTGTTCCTGCTGATCTGCCAAGTGGCGCAGGCGGGAAGGAGCGCGGCAATGCTATTTGGCATGGGTGATATGGCCCGCAGGCGCAGCTGATGGAGTTGCCCGATGAGAAGGGCGGCGCTCTCCCTCTGACGGCCTGGGGGGCTTGCCCTAATCCCCTGATCCAAAGGAAAAGTGCGGCCAGCTTCAATCGGGGCCAAATGTTGTCTGAGAATGGTGAGCGGCAACTCGGTCAGAGCGCGGCGAAAGCGGGCTGTGAGTCCAATGCAGACGAACATTTCCTTGCTACCTTCTGCTATATCCCTGAACGGCCTTAATGTTTTGAAGCGGCGAGAGAAATGAGCATTCCTTGATCTGAAGCAATGGTTTTTTGCCTGAGTATTGTATCCTTGAGTCGGCAAAACGGTGCGGAGGGCTGCTATGAAACGTGTATTGCAAGGTATGGGGCTGTCTGCGCTTCTTGCGACTACGGCATTTGCGCAAAGCTACGTCGGAGACGTGGCGATCGACGAGGATGACGTTGCGATCGGTCGGCAGCACTATTCGCCCTTCCTCGACCAGTCCTACCCCAACCGGGTTTTCTTCGGCGACACGCACCTGCATACGTCTTACTCGACCGACGCGGGCATGATCGGCAACACGCTCGGCCCTGACGAGGCCTTCCGTTTCGCCCGGGGGGAGAAGGTCCGCGCCTCAGTCGGGGACTATGCGCAACTTGTCCGCCCGCTTGATTTCCTCGTGGTCGCGGATCATGCCGAAAACCTTGGCCTTGCGCCGATGATCGCGGAGTCGAACCCAGGTCTGCTGGCCAACGACTGGGGCCGAAAGCTTCATGACATGGTCAAGGGCGGCGATCCAATCGCGGCCTATGTCGAATGGGGGGCCGCGCTCAACGAGGCGGTCGACATGATCCAGGACGACAATTTGCAGCGCACGATGTGGAACCGGATCGTCGACAGCGCCGAGCGGTTCAATGAACCCGGCGTCTTTTCCGCGATCCACGGCTTCGAATGGTCCTCGGGGCCGAACGCGAACAACCTGCACCGGATCGTGATGTTCCGCGACGATGCCGACAAGGTCGAGGACCTCGTCCCCTTCTCCACCTACGACAGCACGGACCCGGAGGATTTGTGGGACTGGATGGAAGCCTACGAGGCCGATACCGGCGGGCGCGTTATGGCCTTTGCGCACAACGGCAACCTCTCAAACGGGCTGATGTTCGACGATGTGCGCATGAACGGCGAAGCCCTTGACATTGATTACGCGGAGCGCCGGATGCGCTGGGAGCCGCTTTACGAGGTCACGCAGATCAAAGGCGATGGCGAGACGCATCCGATGCTGAGCCCCAATGACGAATTTGCCGATTACTATACGTGGGATCGCGGCAATTTCGGCACCGAGTTGAAGACGCCCGACATGCTGCCACGGGAATACGCTCGACAGGCGCTGGCGCGGGGCCTCAAATTCGAGGCCGAGATCGGCGCCAATCCGTTCAAGTTCGGCCTGATCGGGGCGACGGACAGCCACACCTCGCTCGCCACAACGCGGGAGGACAACTACTTCGGAAAAGCGAGCATCGTGGAGCCCGGCACCGGCGAGGCGCGCTACGAGGATTTCATCGTCCAACCGGTCATCCTGGGTGAGGATATCGCGATCCGGCACTACGAAACGCTGGCTTCTGGACTTGCCGCCGCCTGGGCACGGGAGAATACGCGCGAGGCAATCTGGGACGCCTTCAAACGCAAGGAGGTCTACGCGACGACTGGCCCGCGCATCACTGTGAGGGTCTTTGCCGGCTGGGACTTCGAGGCAGACGAGGTGCACCGACCCGACTTCGCTGAAACAGGGTATGCCCGGGGCGTGCCGATGGGCGCCGACTTGTTCGCCGGTCCGGAGGGCGCGGCTCCCACGCTGATGATCCGCGCCCTGCGCGACCCGGATGGTGCGAACCTCGACCGAATACAGGTCGTAAAAGGTTGGGTTGGGGCGGATGGCGAGCCGCAGACCAAGGTATTCGACGTGGCGTGGTCCGGCGACCGCGCCCCGGGCGCGGACGGTAAGCTACCGCCTGTGGGCAGCACTGTAGCGGGTGCGGAATTCACCAACACTATTGGTGCGGTCGCGCTTGGCGGCCACTGGGTCGACCCCGAGTTTGACCCCGCACGGCGCGCCTATTACTATATTCGCGTGCTGGAGATCCCGACGCCGTCCTGGCTTGCCTACGACGAAGCGTTTTACGGCGATCTCGACCTGCCCGAGGACGCGGTGATGGTGCAACAAGACCGAGCCTATACCTCGCCTATCTGGTACACACCCCGACGCTAAGCTTGGAGCCGACAGAAATGTCAGCTTCGTCCCGCAGAACAGCCAATGCTTGTGTCGCTCGCAGCGGTCTGATCTGCGGGACTTTGCTGCCGTTGCGTCCTTTCGCGGCATGGGCCAGCGCCCGACCGTGGGTGGGCGGCGCCGGGACGGGTTATGAGTGCATGGCCCGGGCGCGGTCGCGGAGCTGGAATTTCTGAATCTTGCCGGTCGAGGTCTTGGGCAGGGTTTCGAACAGGACCGCCTTGGGGGCCTTGAACCCCGCGAGGTGGGTGCGGCAGAAGGCGATGATCTCGTCCCCGGTGGCCGCGGCCCCGTCGCGCAGTTCGATGAAGGCACAGGGGACTTCGCCCCATTTCTCGTGTGGCATGGCAACCACGGCGGCGGCTTGCACGGCGTCGTGCCGGTAGAGCACCGCTTCGACTTCGACCGACGAGATGTTCTCGCCGCCCGAAATGATCACGTCCTTGAGGCGGTCGCGGATCTGGACATAGCCGTTTTCATGCTGGACGGCGCCGTCTCCGGACCAGAACCAGCCGTCTTCGAAAGCCTTCGCCGTGGCCTCGGCGTCTTTGTAGTAGCCCGCCATGACCGTGTTGCCCCGGATGGCGATTTCCCCCTGCGTAGTGCCGTCACGCGGGACGGGCGCGCCGGTTGTGCGGTCGATCACCGTGACCTCTTCTACCATGGGGAAGGCAATGCCCTGCTGGGCCTGCAGTTCGGCCTGTTCCGCCGGGGTGAGGGCATTCCAGTCCTCCTGCCAGAGGCATTGGGAGATGTGGCCATAGGTTTCCGTCAGGCCATAGACCTGCATGACGTCAAAGCCCATGGAGCGGGTTTTTTCCAGAACCGAAGGCGGCGGTGGCGCCCCGGCGGTCAGGACGCGGATTGCCGGATCGAACGGTGCGGCGTCGCTTTCGGCCTCGGCCAGCATCTGCAACACGATGGGGGCGGCGCCGAAGTGGGTCACGCCGTGGGTGCGGATGGCATCCAGGATCAGGTGGGCCGCCGGGGCGCGGGTGAAGACCATGGTGGCCCCGAGCAGGGTCATCAGCCATGGGTGCCCCCAGCCGTTGCAGTGGAACATGGGCACCACCGACAGGTAGACCGGGTAGGGCGGCACCTGCCACGCGGTCCCGGTGCCGAGCGCCATCAGGTAGGCACCGCGATGGTGGTAGACGACGCCCTTGGGCCGCCCCGAGGTGCCCGAAGTGTAATTCAGGGCAATGGCATCCCATTCGTCATCGGGCAGGGCGATGGGCATGGGATCGGCGGCGGTCAGGTCGTCATAGGTCGGTCCGCCAAGCGGGGCTTCGCCCGCCGCGTTCGGATCGACGATTTCAACCACCGGCAGGGTCCGGCCCAGCAGCGCGAATGCCTTTGACAGGAGCGGAGCAAGCTCGCGGTCCACGATCACCAGCTTGGTATCGGCGTGATCCAGGATATAGGCGATGGTGTCCGGTTCCAGCCGGGTGTTGAGCGTGTTGAGCACCCCGCCGCAGAGCGGCAGGGCAAAGTGCAGTTCGAAGAGTTCCGGGATGTTCGGGCAGAGCACCGACACGGTGTCGCCCTTTTCGACGCCAAGCCCCGCCAGTCCGCCCGCCACTGCGCGGATACGCCGGACGGTTTCGCTCCAGCTGCGCCGGATGTCGCCATAGATCACCGCGGTGCGCGGGCCGTGCAGGGCCTCGGCCCGGCGCAGGAAGGACAAGGGCGACAGCGGCACGTGGTTTGCCGGTGCCTTGCGAAGGGCTTCGAAGTGTTGGCGCATCCCGGTTCCGCCTGTCTTAGCTGTTGGGCCGCACGCGGGCGGCGGTCTTGTTGGCGAAAGCTTCGAGACGTGCGCGGGCGTCAGGCTGAGTGTTGACGATGCCGCCGACAAACGCCTCGGCATAGGCCGCATCAAGGCCGGACATGTTCTTCATGTGGCTCACTGCCGAACAGATCGCAAAGTTGGTCAGGGGCAGGTTCTGGGCCACCTTGGCGGCGATTTCCATCGCCTTGTCCATGCTGGAACCTTCGACCATGTATTGCGCAAGACCAAGGTCTACGGCCTCTTGTCCCTGATAGACGCGGCCCGTCAGAACCATGTCGATCATGCGGTATTTGCCGATCATGTCCGATACCCGGATCGTGGCGCCGCCGCCGGTGAAAATGCCACGTTGGCCTTCGGGCAGGGCGAAATAGGTGGTGTCGTCCATGACCCGGATATGGGCGGCGCTGGCGAGTTCAAGGCCGCCGCCGACAACCGCACCTTTGAGCGCCGCAATGATCGGCACCCCGCCATATTCCATCTTGTTGAACGCTTCGTGCCAGCGCAGGCAGACATGCATGAAGTCATCGGCGCTGCGGTCGGCTTTCCAGTGTTCGACCAGATCGAGACCGGCGCAGAAGTGATCCCCTTCGCCTGCCAGCACCACGGCCTTGACCCCGGCCATGCGGGCGCCGCTGAAAAAGCGGATGAGTTCTTCGATGGTGGCCACGTCGAGCGCGTTGCGCTTGGTCGGGCGGTTGAGGGTCACGACATAGAGGCCGTTCTCGCGGGGCGAAATGGCGAGGGTCTCGTAGGTGTCGGGGTTCACGACGTCATTCATGGGTCTGGTCCTTTCGGGGCGTTATTCGGGGAAGTCCGCGTCAAGCAGGCTGCGGGTGCCATGCAGGATACGGGCCTGTTCGGCGGTGCAGTCGGGCAGGATGTTCTGGGCATAGAACAGCGCGGTAGCGATTTTCGCGGTCATGAACGGTGCGTCCTGACCAGCGTCGAGTGCCGCCTGTGCGGCCAGCGCGCCCTTGGCCAATTTCCACCCTGCGGCCAGCGTGCCGGACAGCATGAGGAAGGGCACGGAGCCCGCAAAGGCCGCGTCGATGTCCTTGCGGCTCGTATCGAGCAGCCAGTCGAGCGCGGTTTCGAAAGCGGCGCGCGCCTGCGCGAGGCTTGTGCCGATCGCCTGCGCGTTGGCGTTGCCTTGGGCCAGCTGGGCTTCGGTCTCGGCAATCCGGGCGGCGAAGCGGCGGGCGGTGTCGCCGCCGTCGCGCATCACCTTGCGCCCCAGAAGATCATTGGCCTGAATGGCCGTGGTGCCTTCGTAGATCGGCAGGATACGGGCGTCGCGATAGTGCTGTGCGGCTCCGGTTTCCTCGATGAAGCCCATGCCGCCGTGCACCTGCACGCCCAGCGAGGCGACTTCGACCGCACGCTCGGTGCAGAAGCCCTTGACCAGCGGCACCATGAACTCGGCCAGCGCGGCGGTTTGCGCATCGTCGCTGTGGTGGGCCATGTCCAGCAGACCCGCGGTTGCGGCCGCCATGGCGCGCCCGCCTTCGGTGATGCTGCGCATGCGCAGCAGCATGCGGCGCACGTCGGGGTGGGAGATGATGGCGACGGCGTCGCGGGCCTCGCCGTTGACGGGGCGGCTTTGAACGCGCTCGCGGGCATAGCCTAGCGCGCGCTGGTAGGCGCGGTCCGAAACGGCAATGCCCTGAACCCCGACCGAGAAGCGGGCGGCGTTCATCATGATGAACATGTATTCCAGCCCGCGGTTTTCCTCGCCGATCAGAAAGCCGGTGGCGTCGTCATAATCGAGCACGGCGGTGGGGCTGGCGCAGACTCCCAGCTTGTGTTCGATGCTCACGCAGTTGACGGTGTTTTCGGCGCCCGGTGTGCCGTCCGGCCCGACCATTTTTTGCGGAACGATGAACAGGCTCAGCCCCTTGGGCCCGGCGGGAGCGTCGGGGGTGCGCGCCAGCACGAGATGGATGATATTCTCGGTCAGGTCATGCGCGCCGTAGGTGATGAAGATCTTGGTGCCCGAGATGCCATAAGTGCCGTCGTCGCGCTGCGTCGCCTTGGTTTTTACGAGGCCCAGATCGCTGCCTGCCTGCGGTTCGGTCAGGTTCATGGTGCCCGACCAGCGCCCGGAAATTAGCGGTTCGAGGTAGGTGGCCTTCTGTTCGTCGGAGCCGGTCAGAAGCAGGGCTTCGATGGCCCCGTCGGTCAGCAGCGGGCAAAGGCCGAAGCTGGTGTCGGCAGCATTCAGGATCTCGACCGCCGCGGCACCGGCTGCGCGCGGCAGGCCGATGCCGCCATATTCAACCGGATGGGTCAGGGCCTGCCAGCCCATTTCGACGAACTGGGCATAGGCCTCGGCGTTGGCCTCGGGCAGGATCACGCGGCCCGCTTCGAACCGGGCGCCCGCGATGTCCCCGGCACGGGACAGGGGGGCAACCTGTTCGCTGCAGAACTGGGCAAAGCCTTCGAGTGCGGCCCCGATGTCGGGCAGATCGTGATCGGCATAGGCCGGGAGCGTGGAGACCTGATCCCAGTGGGAGAGGTGCTCGATACAAAACATCAGATCTTTTACGGGGGGCTGGTAGGACATGCCGGGCTCTTTCGTCATACTATGGGTTCACGTCATCTAACGACCGTGTGGCTTGCCGATAAGCTCATTTCTTGCCAAAATTGTATCCGATCGCGCCAAATTGAGGATAACATGACCCGTCAGGACCCCGTCTCTTTGACCACCGTATCGGCGGGGTTCATCCAGGATTGGCTGGACGCGCTGAAACTGCGCTGTGCACCGGAAGAGATGGAGGCGCTGTTGAAACGGTCGGGGTTGCAGACGGGCCCGATGGCCCCGAACCAGCGCGTGACGATGAACGAGATCGCACGTCTTTATCAGCTTGCCGCGCCCGAGACGGGGGACGAGATGATGGGGCTTTGGAGCCGCCCCGTCCGCCCGCGCGCGTTGCAGCATCTCGTGACCGTGCAGCGCGAGGCGAGCAGCCTGACATCGGCGCTGTATCGTTTCTCGACATACTGGAACCTGATCCTGGACGATGTGCATCTTGAATTGCGCAGCGCTGCGGGCGAGGTGGAGTTGGCGATGATCCCCTGTGCCGAGGTGACGCGGCCACAGCGTTTCGGGCACGTTCTTCTGCTGAAACTGGCGCATGGGTTGCTGTCATGGCTCGGGGGCGCGGAAACACCTGTGAAGGCGGTGCGCTTTGCCTTCAAGCGCCCGGATTATTATGCCGATTACGCGGTGATGTTTCCCTGTCCGGTGGGGTTTGGCGCCCTGAGCACGAGCATCCTTTTTGACCCGGAGCAGTTCACCCGCCCCATCACGCGCAGCCCCGCCGAGGCGGCCGAGTTCCTTGATCGGGCGCCGCTGGATTGGCTGTTCACCGGGTCGCGCGCCCATACCAACAGCCTTCGCGTTCGCGCCTTTCTTTATGGCGCGGACTGGCAGAGCTGCAGCCTTGCAGACGCGGCGGAAGCGTTGAAAATGACGCCCCGGACGCTGAACCGGCGATTGAACGACGAGGGCACATCGTTTCAGGACATCAAGGACGCGCTGCGCCGGGATATCGCGATCCGCGCGTTGCAGAGCGGCGCGGAGAGCATCGAACAGATCGCCTTTGATACCGGGTTTTCCGCCCCGGCCAATTTCCACCGCGCCTTTCGCAAATGGACAAACCGGACACCGGGGTCATATCGGGTGTAGGGCGGGGGCCCCGACCGGTCCATTTTTGATTGACTCGCTGACGTCGCGAAACTATCGGTCGGTCAGCTCTCAGCCGAGGGCATGATTTGGAGTTTGCGCGGATGAATTGGCTTCATCTTCTCAATGCCGGACAGATCGAACCCGCGTAGTCCTGCGCGGCCTTGACGCCGCTGACCAACGCTCCCATCCTTTCCTACATCTTGCACGAGGTTTGTTCGAATGCCTGCAGAACAACCGCTTTCTGAATCCATCTACGGCATTGACCGTTGGAGCAAAGGCCTTTTGACCGTGTTGCCGAACGGGGATGTCGCCCTGTGCGATCCGGCCAATCCCGAGGCCCCGGCGGTCAGCCTGCCGTCGATCCTGCAGGACCTGCAACATAGCGGCATTGCCAGCCCGCTCGTGCTGCGGGTCAAAAGCTTTCTCGAGGCGGAAATCCGTCATCTCAACGAAAGCTTTGCCAAGGCGATTGAAAAGACGGGATATCGCGCGCCGTATCGTGGGGTTTTCCCGATCAAGGTGAATCAGCAGTCACAGGTGGTGGACCGGATCGTCGAGTTCGGGCGGCAGTACCATTACGGGCTTGAGGCCGGATCGAAACCGGAACTTGTTATTGCGCTGGCGCATCGTCTGTCCAGGGAAGCGCTGATCATCTGCAATGGCGTCAAGGACGCGGAGTTCGTCCGGCTGGCGATCCTGTCCCGACGGCTGGGGTTCAACACGGTCATCGTGCTGGAAAGCCCCAAGGAGGCGGAGATTGTCATCGAGGTCGCGCAGGAGCTGGGCATGGACCCGCTTCTTGGGGTCAGGGTCAAGCTGACCAACCAGATCAGCGGCAAATGGACCAGCAGTTCGGGCGACCGGTCGGCCTTTGGCATGAACACCGACCAGCTGCTTCGGGTGGTGGACCGGTTGCGGGACAAGGGGCTGTTGCATTGTCTGAAGTTGCAGCATTCGCACCTTGGCAGTCAGGTGCCGGACGTGAACGACGTGCGCCGCGCCGCGATCGAAGCCTGCCGGTATTTCTCGGAACTGACCCGCGAGGGGGTTCCGCTGACCCATCTGGACCTGGGCGGCGGGCTTGGCGTGGATTACACCGGCGAAAAGCGGGCCTCGGACAATTCGATCAACTATTCCATGGAGGAATACTGCGCGAATGTCGTCGAGACTGTGGCCTATGAGATGGACGAGGCGGGGATTGAGCACCCGGTTCTGGTGACGGAAAGCGGGCGGGCGGTGTCGGCAACGTCGTCGATGCTGATCTTCGATGTGCTGGAGAGCACCCTTTATGACGCGCCGGACGCGCCGGAAGTCGAGCCGGATGACCATCACCTGATGGCCGATCTGGCGGCGATTTCGGGTTATCTTGTGCCGGAGCGGGTTCAGGAATGCTGGAATGACGCGCTTTTCTATCGCGATGAGCTGCGGGCCATGTTCCGGCGGGGCCATGTGGAGCTGCGCCAGATGGCTCGGGCCGAGCGGATCTATCTGCACCTCATGGCGCGGATCAAGGACATCGCGCGCGAAGGTGAGCACGGCGCGGATCTGGACATGGAGCTGAAGAAAATCGCGGATGTGTATCACTGCAATTTCTCGCTGTTCCAGTCCTTGCCGGATGTCTGGGCCATCGACCAGTTGCACCCGATCGCACCGCTTCAGATGCTGGATCAGGTCCCGGACCGGCGCGCGGTTCTGTCCGACATAACCTGTGACAGTGACGGCAAGATGGACCAGTTCATCCTGAGTGGCGGCATTTCTCCGTCCCTGCCGGTGCATACGCTGCCCGAGGATCAACCCTATTACCTTGGGGTGTTCTTTGTCGGTGCCTACCAGGAGACGCTGGGCGATCTGCACAACCTTTTTGGCGACACCAACGTGGTGACTATCGACCTGCGTGCGGATGGCGGATTCGACCTGTTGCATGAACAGGAAGGCGACACGATTGCCGAGGTGCTGTCTTATGTCGAGTTCGACCCGGCGGCCTGTATCGCTTCGTTCCGCAGGATGGTGGATGAGGCGATTTCGGCCGGGCAACTGACGGCGAAGGATCGCAAGACTTTGATCGGGGCCTACCGGGACTCGATGAATGGATACACGTATTTCGAATAACTACGAGGAGACACCCATGGGAAAGACGCTTGTTGTTGGTGCCGGTGGCGTGAGCCACGCAGCAGTGCACAAGATGGCCATGAACGCGGATATCTTTACGGAGATCACGCTGGCCAGCCGGACCAAGGCCAAATGTGACGCCATCGCCGCCAGCGTGAAAGAGCGGGTGGGCGTGGAGATCAAGACCGCCGCGCTGGACGCTTATTACGTGGCCGACACGGTGGCGCTGATCAAGGAAACCGGGGCCGAGATTCTCGTGAACCTGGCGTTGCCCTATCAGGACCTCGTGCTGATGGATGCCTGCCTTGAGGCGGGCTGTCATTACCTTGATACCGCGAACTATGAGCCCGAGGATGTGGCCAAGTTCGAATACCACTGGCAATGGGCCTATCAGGACAAGTTCAAGGAGGCGGGTCTGACCGCGATCCTCGGGTCGGGCTTTGATCCGGGCGTGACTTCGGTGTTCGCCAAGTGGCTCAAGAAGCACAAGCTTGATACGATCCGCCAGATCGACGTGCTGGATGCCAATGGCGGTTCGAACGATCAGGAGTTTGCCACCAACTTCAACCCGGAAATCAACCTTCGCGAGGTTCTGGCCGAGGTGCGTCACTGGGAAGGGGGCGAATGGAAAACCAGCCCGGCGATGACCACCAAGGTCGAGTTCGACTTCCCGGCGATCGGGCCGAAGAACATGTACCTGATGTATCACGAGGAACTGGAATCGCTGTCGACCCATTTCCCCGAGATCGAGCGTGCCCGCTTCTGGATGACCTTTGGTGATGCCTATATCATGCACGCCAAGGTGCTGGAAAATGTCGGCATGACCCGGATTGATCCGGTGATGCATGACGGCAAGGAAATCATCCCGATCCAGTTCCTGAAAACCCTGCTGCCCGATCCAGGCGATCTGGGTGCTGAAACCAAGGGCAAGGCCTGCATCGGCGACATCGCCACGGGTCAGGCCAAGGACGGCTCGGGCGAGAAGACCTACTATATCTACAACATCTGCGACCACGAGGAATGCTATGCCGAGGTCGGTTCGCAGGCGGTCAGCTATACCACCGGCGTCCCGGCCATGATCGGTGCGGCGCAGGTGCTCAAGGGCAACTGGGTTGAACCCGGTGTCTGGAACATGGAGCAACTCGACCCGGACGATTTCATGGACATGCTAAATGCCCATGGTCTGCCGTGGCAGGTGCACGAACTCGACGGTCCGGTCGAGTTCTAAAACATCGCCCGGCGGCAACGCCGGGCAGCGCCCGACCCGCCACGTTTTGCCGAAGGCAAACCTTCGGTTTGACGGGCGGGCGCTACGCTTCCGCCCCGGTTCGGGCGCTGCCCTCGTCACTTGGAGCACACCCAATGTCTGACATGATGCAAACCCAGGCCGGAGACGCCGGCGCCTTTCGCAACTTTGACCTCTCTCGTGTACCCACGCCCTGTTTCGTGGTCGACGAGGTGGCCGTGGAGCGTAATCTTGCCATCCTCAGGGATGTCTCCGACCGTTCGGGCGCCCACGTGTTGAGCGCACTCAAGGCGTTTTCCATGTTTGCCCTTGCCCCGCTTGTGCGTCAGTACCTTGGCGGCACCTGTGCATCGGGCATTTACGAGGCGCGGTTGGGGCGTGAGGAATACGGTGGCGAGGTCGCCACCTTTTGCGCTGGCTACAAGGACGCCGATATCGACGAGATCCTGTCGCTGTCGGATCACATCATCTTCAACAGCCCCGCGCAGAAGGATCGTTTCCTTGACAAGGCACGGGCGGCGGGTGTGCAGGTCGGGTTGCGCATCAACCCCGAGCATTCCGAGGGCGAGATTCCGAAATACGACCCCTGCGCACCGTGTTCGCGCCTTGGCACCCCGGTTAGCCTGCTGACCCCCGAGGTGCTGGCGGGTGTCGACGGGCTGCATATGCACACGCTTTGTGAACAGGGGTTCGAACCCTTGCAGCGCACTTGGGAGGCGGTCGCGCCCAAGCTTGCCCCCTATCTTGCGGACCTGAAATGGCTGAACTTCGGGGGTGGCCACCACATTACCCGTGACGATTATGACCGCAAGGCGCTGATCACCTTCCTGCGGGGTATCCGGGAGTCCCATGGCGTTGATGTCTATCTCGAACCGGGCGAGGCGGTGGCGCTGGATGCCGGTATCCTTGTCGGTGAAATCCTAGACCTGCCTGTGAACGGCATGTCCCTTGCCATCACGGATATTTCGGCGACCTGCCACATGCCGGACGTGATCGAAGCCCCTTACAGACCTGCCATGTTGGGGGAGGCAGACGCGGGGACGACCTATCGTCTGGGCGGGCCTTCCTGCCTCGCCGGAGACGTGATCGGGGATTATGTTTGGGAAAAGCCGCTTGAGATTGGGCAGCGGTTCGCCTTTCTCGATCAGGCGCATTATTCGATGGTCAAGACCAATACGTTCAACGGTGTACCTCTGCCGACGATTGCCCTTTGGAACAGCGACACCGATGCGCTGAGGATCGTCAGGCAATTCGGATACCAAGACTTCAAAGAAAGACTGTCATGAGCATTTTCCTCGAGAGCGAACTAACCGAACACGAGCGCGGCGCAGACGCCTTGTTCCAGGTCATTCCGGTGCCACTGGAACGCACGGTGTCTTATGGGGCGGGCACGCGGGAGGGGCCGGCGGCCATACTCGAAGCCTCCAATGAGCTGGAGCGTGAGTGCAAGGGCAAGGTGCCCTGCACCGAAGGGATCTACACCCATGCGCCGGTCGATTGCGAAGGCCCGCTGCCCGAAGTGATGGCCCGGATCGCGGCCAAGACCGAAGCCGTGGCGCAGGCGGGCAAGATCCCGGTGACGCTGGGTGGAGAGCATTCGCTGAGCTACGGGGCGGTGACGGGCGTGGCGCGCGCGCTGGGGCAGCCGATCGGGTTGGTTCAGATCGATGCCCATGCGGACCTGCGGGTCGCCTATCAGGGCAACAGGCATTCGCATGCCTCGGTGATGCACCTTCTGGCCGAAGAGGGCGTTCGGCTTGCGCAGTTCGGCGTGCGCGCGCTGTGCCAGCAGGAGATCGACAGCCGCGTCGCCAACAAGGTTTTTTACGTCGACGCCGAAGAGCTAGTGACAGGCAATATTCATGCGGTCGACCTGCCCGAGGATTTCCCGGAGTTGGTCTATGTCAGTTTCGATGTCGACGGGCTGGATCCGAGCCAGATGCCCGCGACCGGGACGCCGGTGCCCGGGGGGCTGAATTTCTATCAGTCGGTGCACTTGGTCGAGGCCGCGCTCAGGGGGCGGCGCTGTGTCGGGATCGATGTGGTTGAGCTTGCCCCGAATGGCCAGACGGCATGGGATTTCACCGCGGCCCAGATCACCTATCGCCTGATGGCGGCCTGCTGCGCCTAGCGGCCGCTCAGGTCCGCGCGCCGGGATTACTTGGCTGGGGCCGGAAAGGGTGCGCCCTGAGGGTGCTGGCTTTCCGGTCGAGGATTGGCCGGGTTTCGGAAAACCGGGCCTCCGGCTGTGTCCCCGAATGTCAGCTTGTCACGACAAAGCCACGCCTGAGGACTGGATCACATATGTCCAGTCCGGTTATTGCACGACGGCATTCGTCCATTCCTTGATGAAAACACTTCTCTTGAGGCGATCCAGATAGGTCATCAGTGCCGGTTCCAGACTGATGACCGACGGGTTTGCGCCAGCAGGGTTCAGTTCCAGAGGCGGCAGCGGAAAGTTCCCGTCGGAGGGCGTCGCAGTTTGAACCTTGATCATGTATCGCATGAAGTCGCTTGCCGCACCGGGATGCGGAGCGTGCCGGGAAACGAAGCCAGTGCGCATCATCGTCGTGGGGAAATCAGAAGGCCGAATGATCTCGAAACGATTGTCGCTCTTCTGACGCGAGACAGCGTAGCTTCCCAGTACATTGTAGGCCACCAGCAGGTCGCCCGAAGCGACGTGATCGATCATGTCACCCGAACAGCAATACAGTTTCGCATCAAGGCTTCCCATCACCTCCATGAGGCGCCAGAAAGTCTCCGAAGCGCGCGCGTCCTGAGTGGCGAAAAGATAGCCGAGGCCAGATTGGCGTATGTCATAGGTGCCCAGCTTGCCGCGAAAGGTCTCGGGGGCCGCGCGCAGCACCTGGATCAGCTCCTGACGGGTTCCGGGTATGGGTTTGTCGGCAAAGGCATTGCGGTTGACGACGATCGTCGCGGGTTCCGAGGTAAAGGCGAACAAGCGTTGCCGCCATTGGGCCCAATCGGGAAGGTCAACACCGCCAACCTCAAGCGCGAACCCGTCATTGACCAACTTCAATTGCAGGTCCATGGCGCTTGAAATGACAATGTCGAATGTGTCCGGCGCGGTCTTGAACCGTCCCGTGATCTCGGCGGTGCCGGTCACGAAGTATTCGACGGACCACGTGGGGTTCTCGGCCAGAAACCCGGAAATGATCGGGGCAAAGAACACGGTGTCCGTGCTGGACAGGATGCGCAGTGTCTGGGTTGGCGCGGCCCCCTTGAAAACTTGGCGATCCTCCCAGTCCTGCGCAACTGACAGAACCGGCAACAGGCAAAGGATCAAAGCGAGAAAGTTGCGCATGCGCCACCTCCGGGAAGGTTTGACAGGGTGAGTGTGCCGCCATGGGCCTCGGCCACGTCCTGGGCGATGGTGAGCCCCAACCCCGAGCCTATGATCCCCCTGGCGTTATCCCCCCGCGAGAACCGGGTCGTCAGATCGTCGATTTCATCGGGCGGATATCCCGGTCCCTGATCGCGAATTTCGATGCGTGGTTTCGGATGCGCCATCACCTGGATCGCAATCTCGCTTTCCGGTGGGGAGTACTTCAGCGCGTTGTCGATCAGGTTGCGGAGTGCATTCTGCAGCAGTATGGCATCCCCCGTCGCAACCACGCTGTCAACGCCCGTGACATGCAAATTGATGTCCTTCATTTGGGCCACAGGGGTCATGCGGATCACCAGTTCGCGGACCATCTCTACCAGATCGACCTGCTCTCGTTCCAAATGATCGGCCCGGAAGGTGATCATCGCGTGATCCAGCAACTGCCCCGCCGCGCGCGAGCTTTCGTCGATTGCCCGGATCATCGCGCGCAGCGCCATCCGGTTTTCATCCCGATCCACCCGCTGAAGCGTGGCTTCGGCATGGGAGCGGACCGTTGCCAGAGGGGTGCGCACGCGATGGGCGGCCTCGGCGATGAAGTCCTCGGACTGTTTGAGAGATGTATCAAGCCGCCCCATCAATCGGTTGAGCGAGGCGACCAGCGGGGCCATCTCGTTTGGAACCGGGCCTGCGACCGGGCTCAGATCATCCGGGCCACGCCGCGTGATCGAGTTGGCCAGACGGCGCAGGGGGCGGATTGTTGTCGATGTGGCCCAGAAACTCAGAACCACGGTCAGCAGAAAGAACCCGGCCCCGAAGATCACGACGTTTCGGGAAATCCGGTTCAGCGTTACGGCCAGGGCTTCCTGCGTTTGAGCGATGGAAACAGACACGACCGTTCGCGTGTCTGCCCCGATCAGCGTCCTTGCCGCCGTGGCCATGCGTATCGCCGTGCCGTCCAAATCAACCGTTTGGTGCACCGTTGCCGTGCCGGAGACCGCGGTTGGTTCGGGAAGGATGTCATAGCCCGAAAGCAGTCTGTCGTCCTGATAGATTGCATAGAACACCCGATCATCCGCATCCGTGCTGAGCATGGACAGGGATGCATATGGAAAGTCGACCTCAACGGCACCTTCGCGCAGAATTGCCGCGTCAAGGATCGAGCTGACCGAGGCCGCTAGAATGCTGTCCTGCCCCTGCTGGGCAATCTGCGCCACGTAGCCCCGGATCACGACGAAGACCAAAACGGTCAGCACCGCGGCGCCGCCGATCAGGGTCAGCGTCAAACGGGTGCGGAGCGACCCCGAGACGTTGACCGTGTCACTCATGATCCAGCCTGTAACCAAGACCGCGCAGCGTGGTTATCCGCAACGACGCGTGTTCAAGATGCCTGCGAAGTCGACCGATATAGACTTCGATCGCGTTTTCCGAGACATCCTCATCATAGGAAAACAGCCGGTCGAACAGTTTGTGCTTGGGGAAGATTTGTCCCGGCGCATTGATCAGAAGCTCCAGCAGGCGCAGTTCGCGGTTGCGCAGGGTTATGGCCTTGCCATCTACGGTCAAGCTGCCTGCCACGGGATCAAAGCGCACATTGCCAAGTTCGATCACCCCTTGCCCGGTGCCTGCCTTGCGCCGCAGAACCGCCCGGCACCTGGCCTGCAGTTCCTCGTGATCGAAGGGTTTGGTGACATAGTCGTCAGCCCCGAGATCAAGCATGCTGATTCTGTCAGAGACCTGTGAACGGGCGGTCAGAACGATGACCGGCGTGTCCTTGCGTCCGTCGCGATGCTGTTTGAGAAAGCTGCGCCCGTCACCATCGGGCAGCATGATATCCAGCAGGATCAGATCGTAGTCCCCGGTTTCCGAAAAGGCGAAGGCATCCTGAATTCTGTCAGCATGATCAACAACATGCCCATCCATGCGCATGCGTGCGCAGATCGCATTTGCCAGCTCTGCATTATCTTCGACCAAGAGAAACTTCATTGGCTGTGGGCACCTTGGTTCAGCGTGACAGGTCCATGTCAGGTTGTTGTGGTTTGCTTGGTCAACTGAGCCGCCTTTCGGACAGTTGTCAAATTTTGGAGGAAACCATGACGACATTCTCAATTGGCCGCCGCGCTCTGATGGCAGCCGCAGTTGCGGCCATGGCGTTTGCAGCCCCGGCTTCGGCAGATGGACACAAGGTGCTCGACAGCATCCACTTCTTGATCCCCGGCGGCGCCGGCGGCGGTTGGGACGGAACCGCGCGCGGCACTGGCGAGGCGTTGACCAAGGCGGGTATCGTCGGCACGGCGTCTTATGAAAACATGTCCGGTGGTGGCGGCGGCAAGGCAATCGGCTACCTGATCGAAAACGCCGAAAGCAGCCACGGGACGCTGATGGTCAATTCCACCCCCATCGTGATCCGGTCGTTGACCGGTGTTTTCCCGCACAATTTCCGAGACCTGACATTGGTCGCGGGTACGATTGGCGACTATGCCGCCATCGTGGTGGGCAAGGACAGTCCGATCAATTCCATGGCCGACCTGCTGGCCGCATTTGATGCCGATCCGCGCGGCACCGCCATCGGCGGTGGCTCGGTTCCCGGCGGTATGGACCATCTGGTCGCCGCGATGGTGATGGAAGCCGCGGGCAAGGACGCGCTGGCTGTCAAGTACATCCCATACGACGCGGGCGGCAAAGCCATGGCGGCACTTCTGTCTGGTGAGATCGCGGCCCTGTCGACCGGCTTTTCCGAGGCCGTGGACCTGGCGAATGCCGGGGAGGTCAAGATCATCGGCGTCACTTCAGCGGATCGTGTGCCAGCGGCGCCTGATGCCATGACCATGAAGGAACAGGGTATCGACACCACTTTCGTGAACTGGCGCGGCTTCTTCGGCGCGCCGGGCCTGCCGGCGGACAAGCTGGCCATGTACCAGGATGCCATTGCCAAGATGTACGACACCCCGGAATGGGAAGACGTTCGCGCGCGCAACGGCTGGGTCAACATCCACAATTCAGGCGACGACTTCAGAACATTCCTGGAAGACCAGGAAAAGGTCATCGGGGATCTGATGAAGAAACTGGGCTTCCTCTGAAGCAGGTATCGGCAGAGCGGGGGACCGCTCTGCCATTTGGACAAGGGAGGGGACAATGGCACTTGATCGCTGGATCGCGCTGGTTCTGGTCGGGATTTGCCTGGCCTATGGATATGCGGCCTGGTTCACAATGGATGGCGGGTTGGCGCCGTTCATGAAACGCAACCCGATCTGGCCCAGCACCTTTCCCAAGGTCTTGTCGGTTCTTGGCCTGATTGCCGCGCTGATCATCCTGTTTGGCCTGGAAAAGAGCGATGTTGCGGAGCCGGACATCGATTACCGCCGCCTTGGTGACTATCACCTTGGGCAGGCGCTTTTGCTTCTGGTGCTGATGGTGGCTTATGCGCTGTGCCTGCGCCCGCTTGGTTTCCTGTTTTCAACGACCGCCTTCCTGATCCTTGGCTCGGTCATTCTGGGGGAGCGCAAATGGTTTGTGATGGTGCCGGTCGCGGTATTTGCCACGCTGGTTGTCTGGTACCTCGTGCAACAGGTTCTTGGCATCTACCTGCGCCCGCTGCCGGGCTTCTTCGGAGGATAACGGGATGCTTGAAGGACTTCTGATCGGCCTGCAAACGGCGCTTTCCCTGCAAAACCTGCTGATGGTGATCGGCGGGTGTCTGATCGGCACATTCATCGGCATGTTGCCGGGGCTTGGCCCGATGTCGATTATCGCGATCATGATCCCCGTCGCCATTTCCATGGGTGATCCCTCTGCGGCGCTTATTCTTTTGGCCGGTGTCTACTATGGCGCCATTTTCGGCGGATCGACCTCTTCGATCCTGCTCAATGCGCCAGGGGTGGCGGGCACGGTTGCCTCCAGTTTCGATGGCTACCCGATGGCCAAGCAGGGCAAGGCCGGCAAGGCGCTGACGATTGCCGCGATTGCCAGCTTTGCCGGAGGAAGCATCGGCGCCTTGCTCCTGATGGTGTTCGCACCGGCTCTGTCCTCGGTCGCGCTGTTATTTCATTCGGCCGAGTACTTTGCGCTCATGGTCGTGGGCCTGTCGGCGATCGCGGCCTTTGCAGGCACCGGGCAGGTCGCCAAGGCGTTGATGATGACCATACTTGGCCTGATCATGGCCACTGTGGGGGAAGGCGCACTGTTCAACCTGCCGCGTTTCACCATGGGGATCATGGACCTGCAATCGGGTTTTGGCTTTATCACGCTTGCAATGGCGATGTTTGCCTTGCCCGAAGCGTTGTTCCTGGTCCTGAAACCAAAGACACCGCAAGACGGTCAGGATGGCGAGATCAAGGATCTGCGGATCACCGGTGCCGAAGCCAGGGCGATTGCGCCGGTCATCGGGCGCCAATCCCTGCAGGGGTTCTTCATCGGGGTATTGCCCGGGGCCGGGGCAACCATTGCCAGCTTCCTTGGCTATGCGGTGGAGCGCAATATCGCCACCAAGGAAGAGCAGGAAGAATTCGGCAAGGGCTCGATCAAGGGGCTTGCTGCGCCTGAAACCGCCAATAACGCAGCCTGCACGGGGTCGTTCGTTCCGTTGCTGACGCTGGGCATTCCCGGTTCGGGCACCACCGCGATCCTGCTTGGCGCGCTTATCGCGCTGAACGTCACGCCGGGCCCACGCCTGATGATGGATGAGCCCCAGATTTTCTGGGCGGTCATCATGTCGATGTTCATCGGCAACCTGGTGCTGCTGATCCTGAACCTGCCACTTATCCCCTATATCGCCAAGGTGCTGTCGATCCCGCGCAACTATCTGATCCCGTTCATCCTGTTCTTCACGCTCATGGGGGCCTATATCGGCCAGAACAACGCAACCGAGCTCTTGTTGCTGGTCGCTTTCGGGATCTGTGCCACGGCGTTGCGTTTTGCGGATTTCCCGCTTGCACCGTTGCTTATCGGGTTCATCCTTGGGGGAATGCTGGAAGACAATTTTGCGCGTTCGATGCAACTCTATGACGGGATTGGGTTCATTTGGGAGCGCCCCATGACGCTGGGTCTTCTGGTGATCGCCGCGTTGCTGGTTGTGCTGCCCAGCTATCGGGCGCGGCGGGCCCGGCTTCGTGCCCAGGGGGTTGCCGACGGGGACTGACAAAGGCCGAGAAAATTGCCTCCAACAAAGAGTCTCATCAGCTGGATGTTCCTTGGCTGTCAGGTGTTTCCAAGGCTTGTTTTGCCGGGCCTTGTTGCCCAGCACCGGTGCGTCAGAACGGAAAGGCTGCGGCGAGGGCTTCGACCGTCTGGATCACATCGTCGAATCCGGCGGCCGGGGCAACTGTGGCCACGTGGCCGGTTACCGGGGCGTGGCGTTCAAAGGTCTGGCCCGAGTTTGCATCGGAAATCCTCAAGAAGCGGGCCTGACACATGCGGGATCATTCCAACTGGCGCTCGCAACTGGACGAGATGTTCGTGAAGATGTCCGACCAAAGGCACTACACTTGGCGGGTTGTCATACATGAGGGAGAAGCCCTTCCAAGATAAGTGACGAAGACGCGGGATAAGAAAGCAGCATTGAAATTCCTCAAGATATCAATGCGCAGGTTTGGGCGACCCGAAGTTATCGTTACGGATAGACTTCGGTCTTGCGGCGCTGCAATGAAGGAAATCGGCGAAACGGGTCGGCAGCAAACCTGCCCAAGCTGAGACGGGTTCGAACTGGTCTGGCTGCACTGTTCCAGAAAGTCTCTGCTTGGGGCGAATCGTTGGTCTGGGCTAGGCTCGGGGCACAACAGTATTAATCAGTCGCGATGTTTCCGCTGAAATCGTGTTGTGGAGATCAACTGATGTTGAGGATTTTGGGTTTCGCCTTGAGCGCAACCTTTGTGCTTTTCACCCATGCGCTTTGGGCCGATGAAGAGAACTGCCAATGGCAGGATCAACTCGTCTGCGCCTGTGAAAATGCTAACATCTCCCTTGACGACCCGAAGTGGCGGGCCTGTTTTCTGGGCGACGTGAATTACGCCACCACGACGCAGGTCGATCCGCTTTCATCGAGGGCTTTTTCGGCCTTGAACTGGCCCGTTTCGGTGGACGAAAACGGACAGGCGATCATTGGTGTTCCAGATCTGGATGCCGGCCGGCAAGGGGATTGGACGCCGGTTTGGGCAACTTGGAAAAGCACCAGGCAGATCTTTCGCGGTGGACAACCTCCCTTGAGGTGGGATGATCTTCAAAGTGCTGTTCCAGCGGCCTGCAGCGAATTGAATCTGGACGCCGAAATGGCCAAGGTCGCATACGCGGACACGATCTCCGCGGCTGTTCCACCAAGATTGCTGAACGAGTATCTCAATCCCGAAGGGCATGCTCTGCTGGATGCCGCAGGCCAGCCGGTGCGTTATGACATCATTTTTAATAGGCAGGCTTACCAGTACGTGGTCGAAAACAAGCTTTGGGACCCGCGCAGTCTGGAGCAGTTCATTTCCGCAAATGGCAAACTAGACATGCCTATGGGGAGTTGGGACCAAGGCGCCAACAATCCAGCGCGTCGCGGCGCCATTGCCCTGAAAACGTCATGGAAAATCCTGACCGATGCAGATGACCCAGAACGATTTCACAAGCAATGGGCATATATCACACCGGTCATCTCGGAAGGGCGTCGCATCCACGATTGCCAATTGAAGCCGGTTGCGCTTGTTGGAATGCACATCGTCTACAAAACGGAAACCATGCCTGAATGGGCGTGGGGAACTTTCGAACATGTGGACGTTGCACCGACATGGGACCAGATTGGGGATACCAATGCCGGGATCACTCCGTCTGGCGAAAAGGTGCCTGACTGGCTCTTCTTCAAAAAAAATCATTCGGGTGCGGCACAGATCAACGTTGCCCCGAAATCTGCTTTGGTCGGGAAACCTTCGCGGATCGCGAAGGCCTATGAACCAGGTTATTATTTCGGACCTGTCGGCGCCAAGGGCTATTCGGCAACTCCGTGCGGACCCGCCAATCAGGAATTCCACTGCATCAACAAGCTGATGTGGGATTTCTTTTCCGGTTCGGTGTTCGAGAATTACCACCTGATCGGTACGCAGTGGCGACAGGGCGGGGCGTATGACGGGTTGCTGATCCCGCAAATCCTGGCGAATTCCACCATGGAATCCTACAGCCAGACCACGTCGAGCTGTATCGGATGCCATTCCTATGCGGGACCTTCCGATGAGGCGGGCAAGAAGCGGGTATACGATTTTCTCTTCACTTTTGAACGCGATGTGAACACGCTGTCCGTTCCGATACAGGGAAATTAGCAAGCAGATTTGACGACATCACCTTAACTCCGGCAATGAGAGGAATACGACATGGCTGAACAAGGCACCCCTGCGTACTACACCACGATGGCAGTGGCGAAGTTGTTCGAGAACGAGCCGATGAGGGCCGAATTCATGAACATCTACAGCCAAAGCACAGCGGCTGCGCAAAAGTATCTCGAGGACAACCTTGATATTCCAGGACCGATGGCTGAGGCGATTGTCACCAAAAAAGACAAGGAACTCAGCGATTTCGTTGGCGCGAACGTCTGTACTTATCTTTGGTGATCCGCGCCTGATCGGTTCGGGATGATCTGCCCCCAGTCCCATGTCGAGGACGCCTTGAGCTTGATTGGACCCAATTTGATTGGGGACGCATGTGCACGGAACGTGTCCGCCTTCGCGGCGTCATTGCCAGATGTTGCGTCAGGGCACGTTCTGGAATGTCGGCTGGGAGACGCCGGCGGTATTTGCGATTACTCGTTTGTATTGAGCCGGGGAAATGGCGGGCTGGACCGGTTTGCAGCTTTTGTGCCGGAGGACCCGTTCTGGACTCAAACAGCGGAAGTAATCCGCTCAGCAGAAGGGGCGCTTGTGGACGCGGGCCTGATCTGGCTCGAGGTGGATTTTGGCGCGAAAGAACCGTCTCGCCCAAGTTTCTTTGTGTCGCATGGTCCGGATCTGAGGACGCGCGCCGAAAAGTTCGATTTGGCCCGTGCCTTGGCGGTGGTATTTGATGTGTCACTGGGGGATGCCCTTGATACACTGATGCGGAAGTTGCCCGAGACGGTTGCGCCGAAACAAGCCGGGATCATGGCCGGACGCTCGGGGACGCAATTGAGACTGGTGCTGGAGGGGGGCAAGGTTTCACAGGTTTGCGCCATGATGGCGGGGATTGGGTGGCCCGGACATGGGCAGTCGCTGGTCCGGGTTTCGGACTTGGCGCGACAGCTCGCTGGAGATGCACCCTGCCGTGTTGATCTGGATCTGGACGAAAGAGTGGCGCCGTCGGTTGGACTCGAGTTGGGGTATCCGGCGCTGACCGATCCGGAACGTGTTGTGCGATGCCTTGAGGCAGCGGGGCTGTGCACGCCGGATACGGGTGCAGCGTTGCTTTTGGCGATGTCACGTCGGACTCTTGCAAAGCCACCAACAGGCGGTCGGATCGACTTTGGATTGAACCACTTGAAGCTTGGCTTGCGTTCCGCAGCAGCCGACATCCAGGCCAAAGCGTATTTCAGTTTGGTTAACTTGCCTGACTTTCAAGGTAATTCCGTCTAAGATTGAGATAAACCAACCGGAGAAGACTGACGTGATCCGCGCAATTCAGGACAAAACAGTCAGGTCCGGCCTGTTCATGGCGGAGAGCGATGAAGCTGGTGAGCCGTTGCTGGTCTGGCAAAGCACGGCGCAAACGCGCTTGCAGCAACGGCGCCTAGAAGCGCGACTGGCGGGTCTGCAGCAATTATCGGGAACACAGGTTGCGCAGGTGGTCGATTTCGACATGGACCACGATATTGCGCAGGTCGTGATGATGCGCCCCACAGGAGACCCCTTGTCGCGGGTGACTGGGCGAGGGGGATTGCGGGTAGGGCAATTCCTGGGGCTTGCCGTTCAAATGGCCGGTGCCGTTCAATCCCTGCACAATCGCCGCATCCCGCACGGTCATATCAAGCCGGAAGCGCTTTTTGTGCATCCGCATACCGGGGCCGTGACACTGGCGTTGCACCCGGATTCCTTGATGCAACCGTCCGGGCGTCCTTCGGATATTGCCGGGCGCGCATTGGAAGATATTGCTTATTCAGCGCCGGAACAAAGTGGGCGGATCGAAACAGTCGCAGACCTGCGAGCGGATTTGTATGCGCTGGGCGTTGTGTTCTACGAAATGCTGACGGGTGCTCCGCCTTTCAACGCTTTGGACGAAATGGAGCTGGTGCACCAGCATTTGGCCGTCCCGCCGAGACCGCTTTCGCAAGTGCGCAAGAATGTGCCCCGCCAGCTGGCACGACTGGTGCACAAACTTTTGGAGAAGGGACCAGAAGCGCGGTATCAAACAGCCTTCGGCCTCTTGAGTGACTTAAAAAGATGCGTCGAGTGTTTCGAACAGGACACCGATATCCCCGAATTTGTTCTGGGCGCTCAGGATGATCACTCGGTGTTTCATATCCCCGATCGCCTGTTTGGTCGAGAGCGGGAAGTGCGGCGCATGAACGAGGCGGCTGAGCGGGTATGTGCCGGAGGCGTGGAATGCGTGCTCTTGGCAGGTCGAAGCGGGACCGGTAAATCGGCGCTCGCTGCAAAACTGCGTGATCTCGGGGGGACGGCACCACAGCCGCTGATCATTTCGGGAAAATACGAGGAAATCCAGAGCCTGCCGTATCTGGCGATTATCGAGGCCTTGCGTAGCTTTGTTCTGCTCAAGGTGTCGCAAGGCCCTGAGGAACTGGAGAGCTACCGTTTGCGGCTTGTCGAGGCTTTGGGCGACAACCTGGGTGTGATCGCTGAGTTCCTGCCAGAGCTGAAGATGGTAACGGGCGACATCTCCGCTCCGGTGAATGCCGACTCGATGGAGCGCAATCAGCGTTTCCGGCTGGCCATTCAGGCTTTCTTTGAAACGATGTCGGACCCGGATAGCCCGGTCATCCTGTTTCTAGACGATTTGCATTGGGCCGAAGCCGCATCCATAACATTGCTTGAGGATATGATCCGCACTGCGCGCCTGTCTCATCTTCTGATCGTTGGAGCCTACCGCGACAATGCGAAAGGAGCAGGCGAAAAGGCAGCGCGTTTGATCGACGCGTTTGTCGATGCTGGCTATCCCTGCGAAACCCTGAACATTCGCCCGCTTCAGGGGGATGATACGCTCGAGATCATCGCCGAATCCATGGGGCTTGAGGATCGTTCGGTCGTAAGTCACCTGGCGCGCGTTTTGCATGGCAAAACCCAGGGCAACGCGTTCCACCTGCGCCGACTATTGGCCGTGCTCTATCAGGAAGGTGCAATCCGTTTCGATATGGAGGCGGCGCGATGGGTCTGGGGCATGGACGCCGTTACTCAGCACGTGGTCGAATCCGATGTCGCTTTGCTTATGACGGAGCGGATCGAGCTATTGTCGGTGCCAGCATTGGAAATACTGCGATACGCAGCTTGCTTCGGTACCAATGTGGCCCCGGAATCGTTGCAGCTGCTGAGCGAGCGGGGTGAAGACGAGATTGAGGCTTTGTTGCAGGAAGCCGCGGACGCAGGCTTCCTCGAGCGTGACGGAACGCAGCAGGAGTTGTTCCGCTTCTCGCATGACATGGTACGAGACGCGGCCTACCGTTTGACACCTGACGAAGACCGCGCCTTGCTGCACTATCGCATCGGGTCCTTTTTGTTGGGCGACATGGAGGACATGAACACCGATGAGCGGCTTTTCGTTGCGTTGGATCAGGTAAATCGGGGCATTGACTGCCTGAGAGACCCGCCCATCGGCCGACTGATTGTCAGTGCTTCGCTTGCGGCGGCGTACCGGGCCAAGGCTCTGGCGGCCTATGACACCGCGCATCGTTACCTCTCCGTGGCAATGAGCATTTCGACTGATCTTGGCGGAGTCGACTGGGATGTCGAGCCCGAAATCACGGCGCGTCTGCGGCGGGAGATGCTGGAGATGACTTTTCTTGTTTCGGGTTTCGATGCCGCGCGGCCGCTTTTTGAAGAGTTGCTCGAGAACTTGCCCACGCCCAGTGAGAAAGCCCGGATCTACCAGTTGCTGGTAACGCTGTTCACATTCCGGTCAGATTATGAGCAGGCGCTGGACTTCGGGGTCGCCGGGTTGAAACTTTTGGGTATTAATCTGTCCGCACCGCTGAACCCGAAGATCGGGCAGCAATTGGCGTTGACCCATCTGGCTTTGCGCAAGCATGATGTCTTTGATTTCTCGTCGTTGCCGGAAATGGAGAACGAAGCGTCCGAGCAGTTGATGGAAATGCTCATGATCGTTTCGACGCCAGCGTTTCTGACCAACAAGGATCTGTTCGTTCTTATCTCTCTTCGAATGTTCCGGATCACGTTGCGAGACGGTTTGACGAGTGCGGGCATCTTTTCGATCCAGAACTATGCCATCGTGATGTATATCGCATTCAAGTCGGTTGACCGGGCGTTTCGCATTGGCACGAACCTTTTCCTGCTACTGGAAAGCCGGAACGTCTCTGCGCAGGTGCGCGGACGATTATACTATACTTACTGTGTCGTGGTCGCATGGCATTTCAAGGATTATGACGAATTGCATGCCCTGTTGGGCGAGGGCATCGGACACAGCTGGTCGGCGGTGGATCTGGAATATGTAGGGTACTTTTACTACGGCTTGTTGAAGTACACTTGGGTTGGCTGCAAGCCACTATCCAACCTATTGGCGGAGCTTGACGAGTTCGATCGGTACCAGAAACGTCTCAAACACGAAGTACTGAGCGATATCACGTCTGTTTACCGCCGGGCGCTGCAACGGCTGACGGGCGGCGTCGAGGACCGGGCGTGGTCCAAGCAGGATAGTGAGCTGTGGCGCGAAATGGCGGGTGAGGCAGCGGTGGGCAGTTTTCTGACCACCGAAATGCTGCTGACCCATATCTATGGCGACTGGAAAGTCGTTCGTAACCTTTACACCAGTTTGCTGGCCGAAGAGGGGTTCACGACGCTGGGCCCCGAGTTTGTCGATTATCACCTGTTGTCTGGGTTATGCATAACGCGTCCGCCATCCGTATCGCTTGGCTTGAGCCACCGTCAACGCAGATTGCGGTTACGTAAACACCTCAAGGCGCTCAAGAGGCTGCAGGATCATTTTCCAACCAATCACAGCTTTCAGTACCTTTTGTTGCTTGGCGAGGCCGAGCGGGCGAAGGGAAATGCGGAGACCGGCCTGCTTTATGTCACCGAAGCCGTTGAGCGCGCCGAGGAGGCGGGGATCTGGTCTTATGTTGGAATCGGATGCGAATGTGCAGCTCAGGCTGCGAAGGAGTTGGATGACAAGACAGCCCATGAAATGTGGTTGCGGCGCGCGTTGAATGCCTATGACAAATGGGGCGCCCAGTCGAAATGTGATGAGTTGTTGGACCAGCACCCTGAACTGGAAGTGATCGCGACTGCTGCTGATTTGGTCGGCCAACCGTCCGAACTGGATTTGTCGACCATCGTCAAGACCAGTCAGGCGATCTTGGAGATCACGGACGTAAACACGTTGCTGAAAAGACTTTTGGCAATTGCCATAGAAAATGCAGGTGCGAATCTTGGTGAACTCTTCCTGCGCAGGGATGGCCGTCTGGTTCTCGCGGCGAGTGCAGATACGTCGCAGGGAGATGTTTCGGTGACGCTCATCAAGCCGAACCTCCCTCTTGGCGAACTTTCAGATCAGAAACACCCCAAAGATCTTGTGGCCCGCGTCGAGGCGATGAAAACCTCCGTAATCCTGGCAGACGCAAGTACAGCTCCGGGTTATGAGCGCGACCGGTATGTACATCGCAACGCGCCGAAATCCCTTTTTACGATGCCGATCATCGGGTCGGGCGAGGTGCTTGGAGTGCTGCACCTTGAAAACACGCTGGCCAAGGGTGTGTTCACCCCCGCCCGTCGGGAAATCCTGTCAACGATCATGACGCTGGCGTCGATTTCGCTCACCAACGCGCTGCTTTATGCGCGACAGGAAGAGGCCCTGGAAGTTGAAAAACGCGCTTCACGCGAGTTGGCACAGATCAACCAGGCGAAGGACGAATTCCTGGCCAATACGGGCCATGAACTGCGTACGCCTTTGAATGGGATTATCGGTCTCGCGGATGGAATGCTAAGCGGTGCCAACGGGCCCCTTCCTGATCAGGCGCGGGCGACTCTGGATTTGATCGTTACTTCGGGACGGCGGTTGAGCAACTTGGTCAATGATATTCTGGATTTCTCGCGGCTTAAGGACGGGCAGATCGACCTAAAGGCTGTTCCACTTGATCTTCATTCAGCCATCAACGTCGTTTTTGCCTTGATGGACAACCGCGCGCGGAGCGCGGACGTGACGCTGGTCAATGAAGTGCCGCAGAACGCGCCCAACGTGCTCGCGGACGAAAACAGGTTGCAGCAGATCTTGTTCAACTTGGTGGACAACGCCGTCAAATTTGCGCCCGGTGGTACAGTACGGATGGGATGCGTCGCGAAAGGCGATCGCGTGGAGATCATTGTTGCAGATGATGGGCCGGGCATTCCCGAAGAAAGCAAGACGCAGATATTCCGTGGGTTCGAGCAGGTCGATGCTTCGTCCCGCCGTGAACAAGGGGGACTCGGGCTGGGGCTCGCCATAGTCGAGCGCCTGACAAAACTGCAAGGTGGCGAAATCACGGAAGTTGGAACCTTTGGTCAGGGCGCACAGTTCCGGTTAGACCTGCCTGCGACGGAAGAAGAGGCAGTTGCGCAACACGCCGGAGGTGACACGGTCTCTCGCCCGATCGTTGATGTGGGCTCTTACATGGCAGACGTGGTTTTGCGGCCGTCACAGAACATTGGCAAGAAACGTCGCAACAAGGCCTTGCTGGTGGACGATGATCCTGTGAACCTTCAGGTTCTTGAAAACTACATGTCGCTTGAAGGGTTCGAAACCCAATCCGCAAGTGATGGAGAAACGGCACTGAAGCTGGTTGCCGACGGGTACGAGCCGGATATCGTTCTTCTTGATGTGATGATGCCGCGTATGTCGGGTTACGAAGTCTGTGCGAGGTTGCGTGAAACCCATCCGGCATCGCGCCTCCCAATCGTAATGCTAACCGCCAAGAACCGACTTGAGGATCTTCGCGCCGGATTCGAAGCGGGCGCAACGGATTACCTTGCCAAACCGTTTTCGCGCGACGAGCTTTCAGCACGCATGCATGCTCACCTGTCGCTGACGCGGGTGTCCAATGCCTATAAACGCTTTGTACCGGTCGAGTTTCTTGATTTTCTGAAACGGGATAGCATCCTTGACATTGATTTGGGTGACAACGTTTCGCGCAACATGACGATCATGTTCACCGACATTCGTGGGTTTACGACAATTGCGGAAAACATGACGCCGCATGAGAGCTTCGAGTTCCTGAACGAATACTTCCGTCGGATCGGGCCTATTGTCCAGGAACACAAAGGGGTGGTCGCGCAATTTCTTGGAGATGGCATGATGGCTCTGTTTCCAAACAAACCGCAGGATGCGTGCAACGCGGCAATTGAAATTCAGCGAGAGCTGCGCCGCATCAATGTTGACCGCGCGGCGCTCAACCTGGCACCAGTTGGCACTGGGATCGGGTTGCATTCCGGTGACTTGATCATGGGTATCCTTGGAGACAAGTACCGGTTGAACGGCAATGTCGTGTCGGACACGGTGAATGTCGCCGCAAGACTCGAAACCTTGACGGCACAGTGTGGGATATCCATCGCGGCTTCGGACGTGGTCGTTTCCGCTTTGTCAGAAAATGTGCGCGCCGAATGTCGCAAGATGACACGCGTGCGCATGGCTGGAAAGTCCAACGCCATGGATGTGTACGAGATATTTGCAGGTGATATCGTGCCGGACATTCGCATGAAACAAGAGACGCGGAGTGGCTTTGAAGCGGCTGGAGAGCATTTCCGCAATGCCCAGTTTGATCTGGCGCAGTTGGCCTTTCGCGACTTGTCCGACAGGTATCCTCGTGACTCGGCAGCAGCGTGGATGGCCGAACGTTCACGGCAGTTGGCAGTCAGCGGAGCAGAAAAAGACTGGCAGGGCGCGGATACGTTGACGCAGAAGTAGGGCTGAAGATTGTTCGACGTTGCCAATTGGGTGGCAGGGCAAACTGAAGCTGGCCCTTGGGCGGGGTATTCGTGCACATCAACGCGAGCGGCATCACCTTTGGCTGGCTGCCGATCACGAAGGAGACGGCCAGGAAAGATATGTGACGAAGCCCAGAGACAGGAAGGCGGCGTTGAAGTTCATCAGGAAATCAATGCGCCGATGCGGTCGGCTGCACATCCTCGTTACAGACAAACTTAGATCCATGGTGCGGCTCTCGCCGAGTGGCGCCAGCTTTGTGCGGAGTAAAGCGCAGCTTTGCTGTCCAAGCTCAGGCGCGTTCGAATCCGTCTGACAGCACCGGCAAATCGCTTTCGGCAGACGGCGTCAGGATCAATGTTTTCTGGATCTGGAATCCCCGGCCAGCAATGTGTCGATGAACTTGGAAAACAACTCACCCTGAGAGTTGATCTGAAGCTTGGAGTAAATGTTGCGACGGTGGATGCGAACGGTGCCGGGAGAGATTTCAAGAATACGCCCGACAGCGTCGGCGGAATGCCCTTTCAACGTATGTTCGACGACCTGCCGTTCGCGAGGGGTAAGGACACCTTCACCAAAACTAGTGAAGGCAATCTCAACACTGTTTTGGAGCGAGGCATCGGATTCGGGGTTGGCGCTATTGCCAAAACTGTTCGCCAAGGTCTTCCAATGCCTTGCACAGGTTGCGCGTACAACTGGCCAGTATTCCTTAAGTTGGCGAATCTCCTTGGCTGAAAATGCCTTCTCGGCACGCATCAGCGAGACAACGACAGTCGCGTTTCCGGGAAGGTCGATGAAGAAACCGATCTCTTCTGCAAGCCCGGTCCGCGCATAGTAGTTTCGAAAATACTCTCCCTGAAAAAACCGGTCTGGGGCAAGTTCCTTGATCCGGTATAGCCCCGGAGCGACATTGTTGACGCACGCGAGGTAAAACGGATCCAGCAAGTATGGGCCTTCCTGATAGTCCTCGACGAAAATTTGACGCTTACCCCTTGGGAAATCGTCAAAAAGGTCCATCGGACGGGCTGATCCGAGATACCCGAAAACAACGGTGAAATCGAACGGCGCGATCGTGCGAAGTGTGTTCGAAAGGGTGTTGGCGAAGTCGTCGGCTTCGATTGAATCGACAAGTTGTCCGGTTGCCTCGATCAAGCTCAAAATGCGTCCCTCTCGGGTTTTTGGTGAATATACCTAAAACGTGATATATACATCAGTTTTGATTTTTTTTACAGTTTCCGGCAATGCGATGGTAGTCCAAAAATCAAAAAAAGACAGGGATAAATGGAAAGCGTGCAATATGCCACCAAAACAGATTTGGTAAGCGGAAACGCGATTGCCGAGCTTAGAGGCGTGACCAAGCGCTACGGTTCAGTGTTGGCCGCCAGTGATCTCGATCTTGCAATTGAGCCGGGCGAATTTCTTTCGTTTCTGGGGCCGTCAGGCTGTGGCAAGACCACGGCATTGCGCATGCTGGCAGGGTTCGAAACGCCGACCGAAGGTCAAGTGCTGCTAGACGGTGAAGTCGTGAACGATGTGGACGCCCATCATCGTCCAGTGAACATGGTGTTCCAGCAATACGCGCTTTTCCCTCATATGACGGTGGCTCAAAACATCGGCTATGGCCTGCGCCAAGTTCGTCCGCGTATCTCCAAGGAGCAGATCAATGAAAGGGTCGGCAAGGCGCTTGCAACTGTGCGTCTGGCAGGGTTCGAAGACCGGCGTATCTGGGAGATGTCCGGCGGGCAGCAGCAGCGCGTTGCGCTAGCGAGGGCCATAGTCAACGAACCAAAGCTTTTGCTTCTTGACGAGCCGATGGCCGCGTTGGACCGAAAACTGCGCAAGGAAATGCAAATCGAACTGCAAGACTTGCAGCGGGAACTGGGTATTACCTTTGTTCTTGTCACGCATGATCAGGAAGAAGCTCTGTCGATGAGCGACCGCATTTGCATCATGCGGGATGGAAAAATTGTCCAGATCGGGTCGCCGCAGGAACTCTATGACACTCCGAAATCACGGTATGTCGCCGATTTTGTCGGTACGTCCAATTTCTTTGAAGGCAAAGTCGTCGGCTACCAGGGGGATTTGGTGTCCGTCCGGCTGAGCGACGGTACTGTCGTAGAAGCCAGATCGCTCCATAAGGTCGCTGACGGGCAAGATGCGTGCGTAAGCGTCCGGCCCGAGCAAATGCGATTGTCGCGCGAAGAAGGTGGGCTGCCAGTGCATGTCCACAATCGGATCTTTCTCGGTGAACATACCGAGTATCTCGTAACGCATGCGACGCTTGGTGAATTCCTGGTCCTGTCACCAAGGCAAACGGAAATGAACGATGGTCCGTTCAACGCGGGCGAAAGCCTTACGGTGTCCTGGGACGCCGGAACAGCGCTCGTATTGGAACAAGAATAATAGCCACCAAACACCAACAGGAGAGAAACCATGACAAACAGACCTGACCACATCTCGAAGAAGAAGTTCATGGAGGAGCTGGAGCGCTATCGAAAAGGCTCGATCAGTCGCCGCCATTTCCTTCGTGTGACCGGCCTTGGTGCCGCCACTGCCGTTTTGGGTTCGACCATGCCTGGCCTGCGACCGCGCCCCGCTTTTGCCGGTGATATCGGGGATCGCGTGGTTTTGGCCACATGGCCGAACTATCACGATACGGCGAATTTCGACGCCTTTACCGAGGCAACCGGTGCGCATGTGCAGGTGAATGTTTTTGGGTCGAACGAAGAAATGCTCGCCAAGCTTCAGGCCGGGGCGACCGGATGGGACGTTTATGTTCCGACGAATTACACGTTCGAAGACTATGTCAAGGAAGACCTGATCGAGCCTTTGGACGTGTCGCGCTTGCCCAACTATGAACCTGCGGCCTTTGATCCGCGTTATGCCGAAGCCGGGTCGGTGAATGGCAAGCTTTACGGTGTTCCCAAGAACTGGGGATCAACCGGCATGGCGATCAACACCAAACACAACAATGGGAAGGGTATTTCTTCGTGGAAAGAGTTCTTTGACATCACGATGGACAAGTTCTCGGGTCGCACGGTTGTTCACGATTATCAGCTGACCACGATCGGTAGTGCGCTGAACTACTATGGCTATTCCTTCAACTCGGTGGATGAAAAAGAGCTGGCGGATGCCGAGAAACTTCTGATCGACGTCAAACCGCATCTTTTTGCAATCACGTCAGATTACCAGCCGCCGATGCGCAATGGTGATGCCTGGCTGACGATCTGCTGGTCGGGGGACGGCAAGCAACTTAATGCCGACATGCCCGAGATCGCATATGCCCTTGGCAGCGATGGCGGCGAGATCTGGAGCGACTACTACGCAATCCCCAAAAGCTCGGAACGCAAGGATGCCGCGTACGCGCTCATCAACTTCCTGATCAATCCAGAAGTAAATGCCAAGGAGGTTCTTGCGCATGGATATCCGACAGCGGATTCGCGGACGTTTGATCTTTTGCCGGATGCGCTGAAGAACGATCCCATCATCTTCCCCGCGCAGGAATTGCTGAGCCCGCTTGAATTCGGTGCTGCGGTGACGCTCACGGATCCGAACCGCGCCGAGTTGATGGCGCGCTTCAAATCTGCCTGAACCTGAAATAAATCGAGAACAACATGAAGCAGAACAAGCGAAACTGGCTGTTGTTGGCGCCGGCAGGAACATGGTTCCTGGTCATGCTGATCATTCCGCTGAGTGTTGTTCTCATATTCAGTTTCGGAGAGCGAGCGCCGTCAGGTGGCGTTGTGCTTGCTCTTTCGCTTGAGCAATATGCAAACCTCCCCGCACGCTGGACGGCATTCAAAAATACCATGACGCTGGCTCCGATCGGAACGCTTGCGGCGTTGTTGATCGCCTATCCTCTGGCGTATTTCCTGGCTGTGAAGGTCAATCCGAAATGGAAGACGATCCTTCTGGTTTTGGTCATCGTTCCTTTTTGGACCTCGATACTGATACGCAGTTATGCCTGGATTTTCCTTTTGGGTGGAAGGGGGCTACCTGCGCTTCTGGACTGGATTGGCATAGAAGGTGTCCGGCTGATCAACACGCCTTTCGCGGTGCTTGTCGGAATTGTGTATGGGTACTTGCCTCTCATGGTTTTTCCTATCTTCGTAAGTCTTGATCGCCTCGACAAACGGCTTCTGGAGGCAGCCTCTGACCTAGGTGCAAGCCGTTGGAACGCGTTTCTACAAATCACGCTGCCCCTGTCCATTCCGGGTATCGCGACCGGATGCATGCTTGTGTTTATCTTGCTGATGGGAGAGTTCCTGATCCCGGCCTTGCTGGGCGGCGGCAAGGTATTCTTCGTTGGCAACGCGCTTGTCGACTTGTTCCTGCAGTCGCGCAACTGGGCTTTCGGATCGGCAGTTGCGGTCACTCTGGTTGTGGTGATGCTGATCACGGTCACGATCTACATGCGACTGATCGCGCGGCTCGGGGCAAGCCGCGACGATGTCGCGATCATGTGAGGTGGGCAGGATGAGAATTTACGCCGTTAGTGTTTACCTGTTCCTGTATATTCCCATCGGGGTGATTGCACTGTTCAGCTTCAATGCCGGGCGGCACGCTAGCCAGCTTCAGGGGCTTTCGACAAAATGGTACGGCAAGGCGCTGTCCAATCCTTTTGTCATGGATGCGCTGGAAACCAGTCTGATCGTTGCATTCACGTCCGCGCTTCTCGCCAGTGTTTTCGGCACCATGGCGGCAGTTGCACTCCAGGGGATCAAAGGGCCGGTCCGCGTGTTCTTCGACCTGCTGATTTATGTTGCGGTCATGATTCCAGGCATCGTCATCGGCATTGCGACCCTGATAGGGCTGGTCACATTGTTTGATCAATTGAACCCCCTTCTCGCGGCTGTCTGGCCTGAGGGGTGGACGCCACCGAAGCTGCGAATGGGCGTCGGTTCGCTGATTGCAGCGCATACCATGTTTCTAATGGCCCTCGTGATCATCATTGTTCGTGCGCGTTTATCCGGCATGGACCGCGCCCTGATCGAGGCTTCCGCCGATCTCTATGCAAGCCCGGTCGGCACCTTCTTTCAGGTCACGTTGCCTATGATATTCCCTGCCATTCTGGCTGGCTTTCTGTTGAGTTTCACTTTCAGTTTTGACGACTTCATCATCGCATTCTTTGTCGCCGGTTCGGAAACAACTCTGCCAATCTACGTGTTCTCATCCATCCGCCGAGGTGTGACGCCCGAGATCAACGCGATCGGCACGATGGTACTGGCCGTTTCATTGGTGTTGCTGGTGACGGCCCAACTTCTCTTGCAACGCGGAGGCAAGAAACCCAAATGACCATTGCGCTCTCGAAAAATCGTTCTACGACCAAACTGCAGCTTGATGGGAAGGTCGCTCTAGTTACCGGAGCCGGTTCGGGCATCGGCAGAGCCGGCGCCATGGCGCTCGCCCGAAATGGGGCCGTGGTCATTGTCACCGATTTGGACGCTGGCAAATCAAGAGATGTTGTCACTGAATTGCGGGCCGAAGGTGTGATCGCGCATGCGGCCGAACTGGACGTTACGAATGATGCTGCGGTCGCGTCGACGGTAGACGATATCGTCCGACGCCATGGCCGGATCGACGTGTTGCACTCGCATGCCGGGTACCAGATCGAGGGGAATCTCGAACAGGTGCCGATTGAAGGGATGGATCGATCCTGGCAACTGAACGTCCGCTCGCACTTCATTGCGGCAAGAGCTTCGGTCGCGCACATGCGCGCTCAGGGTGGGGGTAGCATAATCATAACGTCGTCCAATTCAGGTGTGCAATATGACCGCGAAATGGTTGCCTACGCGACCACCAAACACGCCGTCATCGCCATGACACGTCAGATGGCCGCCGATTATGCCAAGGAAAACATCCGCATCAATGCCCTTTGCCCGGGCTTCATAGACACGCCCTTCAATGCGGGCTTCGAAAAACAAATGGGCGGTCGGGACAGGCTGGAAAACTACGTCGCCGAAACAATTCCAATGGGGCGTTGGGGCTCGGTTGACGAAATAGCCGATTCAATCCTGTTTCTTGCTTCGGACATGTCCTCGTTCATGACGGGTCATGCCTTGGTTGTGGATGGCGGTGAAAGCATTTGAGCGGGTGTTGTCAGAGCGATGGCGCCTGAGACGGGCCGGGCTTTTGTGGAACGTTGCTCTATAAGGAAGCACAGCCCTGATTGCTGCTTTCGTACGTTGCCAGAAGGCATCCGCTTGGCGGCGGTGCTTTACGTCTGTTTCCTGCCGTTGATTCGCAATGCGGGCGATATCGTGGATGAGCCGGGCGTCGCCAACCTGCAGGAAATGGGGCACTGGCGGCGCAATTGCGTCGAGAATTCGCACCTTTCGTTCTGATGACGAGAACGGGCCATGATCCGCCTTTGGCGTGTGCGAAGTGTGCAGATGTTCTCGCCCTTACGCGCCTCAGTCTCTGTTTGGACAAGAGGGGCGCGCTGCTCAGCCCGGTACGAATTCGTAGTGGGCGGGCCTCGCGCCTCCTTCGGAAATGCATGTAAAGGCGACAAAAATTTTTATTGTATACCTCAATAATTTTTTTTAGGGTTCTTACCGTGCAACGCCTCACATAGGCGGAGCAGTATCTGCAAGCCTGTTACTAATGCGGCAACCACGGAGATGGGGCGTTTCTCGTCGAAAAAAGCTCCCCAGAAAATCAATGAGTGCTTCTTTGCCGGATTCTTGATCAGGACAAACAATAACGACTGCTTGCGGAAAACACCTACTGACAGCGAGGAAACCATGAAAAAAACAGCAACGATCCTGGCGGTTGCGGCGCTCATGTCGTCAACTGCCGTGGCCAACGCCGAGACCCTTAAATGGGCGCGCGCGGGCGATGCCCTGACACTGGACCCCCATTCGCAGAACGAAGGTCCCAGCCACACCATGCGTCACCAGATGTATGAGCCGCTGATCATCCGCGACACCAGCGGCGCATTCGTGCCGACGCTGGCAACCGACTGGGCTCCGAGCGCAGACAACCCCAACGTCTGGGTCTTCAACCTGCGCAAGGGCGTAAAATTTCACGATGGCGCCGATTTCACTGCGGAAGACGTGGTGTTCAGCTTTGAGCGTGCGAAGCAGCCGAACTCGGACATGAAAGAACTGATCGGTTCGATCGTCGCGGTGCGCGCAGTCGACGACCACACGGTCGAGATCGAAACGGACGGTCCAAACCCGATCCTGCCGTCGAACCTGACCAACCTGTTCATGATGGATAAGGGCTGGACCGAGGCGAACAACACCGTCAAGGTGCAGGACTTTGAAGGTGGCGAGATCACCTATGCGACCACCAATGTGAACGGCACCGGCGCCTATCGGCTGGTCAGCCGCGAGCCCGACGTGAAAACCGTCATGGTGCGTAACGAAGAGTATTGGGGGCGCAACGATTTCCCGATGGAAGTCAGCGAAATCATCTATACCCCGATCCAGAACGCCGCGACCCGTGTTGCAGCCCTTCTGTCGGGCGAGGTAAACTTCCTTCAGGACATGCCGGTGCAGGATCTGGCCCGTGTGGACGGTGCAGATGGTTTGATGGTCAAACAGGCTCCGCAGAACCGCGTGATCTTCTTTGGGATGAACCAGGGCGCGGATGACATTGAAGCCGATAACGTCGACGGCAAGAACCCTCTCGCGGACGTGCGCGTGCGCAAGGCGATGTCGATGGCGATCAACCGCGATGCAATTCGCCAGGTTGTGATGCGTGGCCAGTCGCAGCCTGCGGGCATGATTGCGCCGCCCTTCGTCAACGGCTGGACGGCCGAGATGGACGGCGAAAGCACCACCGATATTGAAGGTGCCAAGGCGCTGATGGCCGAAGCCGGGTATGGCGACGGCTTCTCGATCCGCCTGGATTGTCCGAACGACCGCTACATCAACGACGAGCCGATCTGTCAGGCCGCGGTTGGCATGCTGGGTCAGATTGGCATCACGGTGAACCTGGACGCCATTCCGAAGGCACAGCACTTCCCCAAGATCACCGACGGCAAGACCGACTTCTACATGCTGGGCTGGGGTGTTCCGACCTATGACTCGGAGTACATCTTCAACTTCCTGGTGCATGGTCGTGAAAGCGATATCGGCACCTGGAACGGCACCGGCTTTAACAATGCGGACGTGAACGCCAAGATCAAATCGCTGGCATCCAACACCGATCTGGACGCGCGCAACGCGGATATCGCGGCTATCTGGCGTGTTGTTCAAGACGAACAGCTTTACATCCCGATCCACCATCAGGTGCTGAACTGGGGTATGAGCGAAAACGTTGGCATCGAGGTGGATCCTGAGGATCAGCCCCGCGTCAAATACTTCACCATGAAGTAATGTGATCCGGGCCGCCCGATTGTTTCGGGTGGCCCGTTTCTGCCGAAGACGGAAACGTTCCGCGCCTCGGCACCTTTCCGTGATCCGTCAAGTCAACGCGTGGCCCTCACGCGTATTGGCACAAGAAAGCCTCTGCGATGTTGCCATTCATCCTAAAGCGCGTGTTCCAGTCATTTCTGGTTCTGGTCATTACCGGAGCTATTGCGTTTTCCATGTTCACCTTTGTCGGCGACCCGATTGACAACATGCTTGGTCAGGAGCGCACGATGGAAGACGTCGAGCGTCTGCGCGCGCAGTTGGGCCTCGATAAGCCGGTTCCGGTGCAGTATTTCCGATTTCTGAATGAAGCGATCCAAGGCAATTTCGGCGTCAGCTATCGTCAGGGGCGCGAAGTTTCCGAGATCATCATGGAGCGCGCACCGGCCACTTTGGAACTGGCGGCCCTGTCTGCGATCTTCGCCGTTGTGATGGGGATTGCGCTGGGTGTGTTCACCGCCATTCGTCGTGACGGGTTCGCCGCCAATTTCATCATGTCCGCGTCGCTGATCGGGGTTTCCCTGCCGACCTTCCTGATCGGTATTCTGCTGATCTATCTGTTTTCCGTCGAGCTGGGCTGGTTGCCGAGCTTTGGCCGCGGTGAAGTGGTCCAGATCGGTGGATGGACCACTGGTTTTCTGACGGAATCCGGTCTCAAGGCGCTGATCCTTCCGGCGATCACCCTGGGGCTCTACCAGATGACACTCATCATGCGGTTGGTGCGTTCGGAAATGCTTGAAGTGCTGCGTCAGGACTATATCCGTTTTGCCCGCGCACGCGGCCTGAGTGACCGGGTGATCAACTTCCGCCATGCGCTCAAGAACACCATGGTTCCTGTGATCACCGTCATCGGCCTGCAATTGGGCGCGATCATCGCCTTTGCGATCATCACCGAAACCGTATTCCAGTGGCCCGGCCTCGGGCTCTTGTTCATCAACGCAATCCAGTTCGTCGATATCCCGGTTATGGCGGCATATCTGATGATGATCTCGGTGATGTTCGTCGTCATCAACCTCTTGGTTGATATCCTCTATGCCTTCATCGATCCACGCTTAAGGGTGAGTGCCAAGTGACCGATCAACCCATCTCTGCGCAAAAAGAGACGCAATCGGCGTCTCCGTCCCGCCTGCGCCGCGCGCTGGACAGTGACTTTTTTTACGCTTTCCGCCACTCGCCTGTCGCAATGGTCTCGGCCGCTGTGTCGATCCTGCTGATCCTGTCAGCTGTCTTCGCGCCGTTGATTGCGACAACCAATCCGTTCGATCCCACGACGCTGAACCTGATGAACGGGTTCACGCCGCCTATGACGCCCAACGCCTTTACCGGCGAGACGTTCCTGATGGGCACCGACGATCAGGGGCGGGACGTCTTTTCCACCATCCTTTACGGGATGCGCATTTCGCTGTTCGTCGGCTTTGCCGCCGTGCTGTTTGCGGTGGTTCTGGGCATCTTCCTTGGCCTTTTGGCCGGCTATTTTGGTGGCTGGACCGACAGTTTCATCATGCGCGCCGCTGACGTGCAGCTGACTTTCCCATCCATCCTTGTCGCGATGCTGATCTTTGGTATTGCCAAGGGCATCACCCCGGTCGAACACCGCGATCAGATGGCGATCTGGGTGCTGATCCTCGCCATTGGTCTGAGTGATTGGGTGCAGTTCGCGCGCGTCGTGCGCGGCGCGACGCTGGTGGAGAAGAACAAGGATTATGTATCGGCGGCCCGGCTGATCGGGCGGCGGCCTTCGGCGATCATGCTGCGACACATTCTGCCCAATATCCTGTCCCCCGTGCTGGTGATTGCCACGATCTCATTGGCGCTGGCGATTATCGCCGAGGCCACGCTCAGTTTCCTCGGAGTGGGGGCACCGCCCACGCAGCCTTCGCTGGGAACACTGATCCGCATCGGGCAGGGCTACCTGTTCTCCGGTGAATGGTGGATCCTGTTTTTCCCGGCCTGCACCCTGCTTGCCCTGGCGCTGAGTGTGAACATGCTGGGCGACTGGCTGCGTGATGTATTGAATCCGAGGCTGAAATGACCGAACCCGTACTTTCCATCCGCAACCTGACGGTCGAAATTCCCACCCGCCGCGGGCTGTTCAAACCTGTGCAGAATGTCAGCTATGATATCCATCCCGGCGAAATCCGCGGTGTTGTTGGCGAAAGTGGCGCGGGCAAGTCGATGACAGGAAATGCCGTCATCGGACTGTTGGATGAGCCGGCACGCATCGCGTCCGGTGAAATCTGGCTCAAGGGGCGTCGGATCGACAACCTCGGCCCCGAGGAAAAACGCGCCATTCGTGGGCGTGAGATCGGTATGATCTTTCAGGATCCGCTGACCTCGCTCAACCCGTTGTTCACCATTGGCGAACAGCTGGTCGAAACCATTCAGCTGCACCTCAAGGTTTCTGCCTCTGAGGCAAAGGAGCGCGCGCTTGCGTTGCTGGAGCGGGTCTCGATCCCGGACCCAAAGACTCGGTTCGACCAGTATCCGCACCAGTTCTCGGGCGGGATGCGCCAGCGGGTTGTGATCGCGCTGGCCTTGTGCTCGGAGCCTTCCGTCATCGTGGCGGATGAGCCGACCACGGCGCTGGATGTCTCGATTCAGGCGCAGGTGCTGGACCTTATCAAGGAGCTGGCTTCGGAAACGCAGGTGGGGGTGATCCTTGTCACGCACGACATGGGCGTCATCGCTGACACCACCGAACAGGTTACCGTGATGTACTCTGGCGAGGTTGTCGAGAATGGTCCGACCGACAAGGTACTAAGCGCGCCGGAGCATGAATACACCAAGTCGCTGATTTCTGCCGTGCCGCGTCCGCAAGTCAAGCTGCATCGCTTTCCGCAGGTCAGCTATGGCGGTCGTGAAACCACCTTCAAGATCGAGGACCTTGCGCGCAACTGGCACAAACCGGAGCTGTCCAAGTCGGGCAAGCTGGTCGAAGTCAAAGGCATCACCAAGAAGTTCCTGGAAAAATCCGCGCTTCTGCCGTCGCGTCGTACCTATTTTACGGCTGTTGATGACGTGTCATTCGATATCAAGGACGGCGAGGTTTTTGGCCTTGTCGGGGAAAGCGGATCGGGCAAATCCACAGTGGCGCGCATGATTGGCACGCTGCTGCCGGTTGATGGTGGCCAGATCCATTTCGACGGCGATGACATCACCGCAATGTCGGCGGCGGATATGGCGAATTACCGCAAACAGATCCAGATGATCTTTCAGGATCCGTTCTCGAGCCTGAACCCGCGCATGAAGGTGGAAAGCATTGTCGCCGAGCCGCTGCTGCATCACAAGCTCTTGCCGCCGGATCAGGTCAGCGGGCGGGTGCATGAATTGCTGGATCGTGTCGGCCTGACCCGTGCGGCTGCCACGAAATATCCGCATGAGTTCTCGGGTGGCCAGCGCCAGCGCATTTCGATTGCACGCGCTCTGGCGACGCAACCAAGGTTTTTGATCTGCGATGAACCCACCAGCGCTCTGGATGTGTCGATTCAGGCGCAGATCCTTAATATTCTCAAGGATTTGCAGGAACATCTTGGCCTGACCATGTTGTTCATCAGCCATGATCTTCCGGTGGTGCGCCAGATGTGTGATCGCGTCGGCGTGATGAAACAGGGCCAGTTGATCGAGGTGCAGGATACCGAGACGCTCTTTGCCCACCCCGAGCAGGCGTATACGGCCCAGTTGCTTGATCTGATGCCCCGGTTGGCGCAGCTGTCGAGCTAATGGAATGCGTCGTTTTTTCATACCCCCGGCCGCCTGCGTGGATCGTATCCTCACGATCCGGAGGAATGTGAAATGATGGCATCCGATCAGCTCGAACCGGCCAAGCTGGGCAACTTAATCCGCAAGTGCCGACAGCAGCGCAAGCTGACGCTGAAAGAACTCTGTGACAAGGCTGGCGTTTCCGTCGGCTACTTGTCGCAGGTCGAACGGGGCAATGCGACGCCTTCTCTCGGGACCTTGGCACAGATCGCCCGCGCACTTGACTTGGGCCTTGATTACTTTGTGGCCCGACCCAAACCAGGGGATGCGGTGTCTTACGCGGCTCAACGGCGCAAGTTTTCGATCTCGGACTCTAGTGTCACCTACGAGGCTCTCAGCACCGACTTTCCCGGTCACGAATTGTCGGCCTTCATCATGAACTGCCCTCCGGGATTTCAATCCGAGACGTTTCAGCATGAGGGCGAAGAGTTCATCTACGTCCTCAGCGGCTCGATTGAAAAAAGCCTCGATGGGGAAACCTTTACCCTGCGCGAGGGCGACAGCCTGCATTACAACGGAATGACACCGCACTCGTGGAAAACACTGGGTGACACGCCCGCCCGCATGCTGTGGACCGGCACATTGGTCGTACTGCAAGGGGATCAAAACAGCCGCCTTCCCGGACATCGCGGCTGACCCCGCCCATCAAGGCGCCATTCAGGAGAAGTTCAATGTCTGATATTGTGAAAAACAGGTTGGCGCGGCTTCGAAAGCGCATGGATGAAACCAATACCGATCTGGTCGCCATCGGACCGGGAAGTCACATGCAGTGGCTGCTGGGATTGAATCCGCATGGTGATGAACGTCCGGTCATGGCGATTGTGACTGCCGAACACGTCGGCGTGCTCATGCCCCTTCTGAACGCAGAAGCGTCGCGCGCGCAATGTGCAGACATACCGTTTTATGAGTGGGGTGACGCCGACGGCCCGTTGGGTGCGCTGAAGCAGCTTTTGAACGAGTCAGATGCCAACCGTCCCGGCCTCAGCATCGTTCTGGACGAGACAATGCGTACCGATTTTTCGTTCCTTCTGCTTGATCAGCTTGATGCGCCGACCCACCGTTTCACGTTGGACACGGTTGGCTTCCTGCGCGCTGAAAAAGGCGCCGAAGAACGCCAGCTCCTGAAGGACAGTGCCCTTTTGAACGATGCCGCCTTTGAACGGGCGTTTGACGCTTTGCGCACCGGAATGACCGAGCTCGAAGTGCGCGATATCATTATCAATCACTACGTCGAAAACGGAGCTCAACCCGCCTTTTGCATCGTCGCATTTGGGGAAAACAGCGCCTACCCGCACCATCATGCGGGTACGGATACCCTGCAACCCAACATGGCCGTGCTGATTGATGCCGGGTGCCGCTTGCGGGGCTATCCTTCGGACATGACCCGCTGTGCCTGGTATGGGGATACGCCCAGTCCACGGTTCAACGAAATTGCCAGCATCGTTGAACAAGCGGTGCAGGCCGCGCAATCCGAGGCTTTGCCCGGTACCCTGTGCAGCGACGTTGACAAAGCCGCCCGCGCGGTCGTTGCAGACGGAGGCTATGGCCCGGAATTCCTGCACCGCACCGGCCATGGTCTGGGCGTAGACGTCCACGAACCGCCCTATATCGCCGCCAACTATCCAGAACCGCTGCGGGTTGGAAACGTCTTCTCCATTGAGCCGGGCATCTACTTGAACGAGGAGTTTGGCATTCGGCTCGAGGACGTGGCGTTTCTACATCCCAATGGTGTCGAATTCCTGTCTGAATTGCCCCGCACTGTCCGACGGCTGCCTGTCAGGGATTAAGTAACGAGCCCGAAAATTTTCGTTCGGCGGTGACGCTGTGTGCCAGGTCTCTGTTATCGCATCGGAGCATGGATGATTAGTTGCGCAACAGTGGCTTTGACAAGAGCCAGTCATCTGTTCGGTTTTGGTGGCTGGGATTTGCAGCTTTCAATCGTGAGGTGCAGTTTCTGTACGGGAACAAGTCTGTCCTGCAGCCCCAGCTGAGACCCGTTTGATTCCGTCTGACACGGCCGCCTCAGATTCTGAGCAGTATGGGGTTTGGGGCTGTGCTCACCGTGGTCAGATCGCGGTCGTCCGGGGCCAGAAGACGTGGCCGTCCGAAACGGGGTTTCCAGTGGCACAGGTCTGGAGACAATGCGCGCCAGACCGGGACCGAGAATTCAGGCCGGGTCTGGCACAGGAAGGCGACACGTATCCCCGCGTCTTGCAAACGCGTACCGATCGAGGTTGGTGCATTGGGCGGGATTGCAGCTGGGGGCGCGCCAAGCGACAGGGGCGGCGCGTGATCTCCGGCCTCACGCGCCCATGTCTCAAGCCCCGGTCGCGCCTCTGCGGCTCCGCCCTGAAACACGAGCGCCATTTGAGCCATCTCTGCCAACGCCTTGAGGGCAGCGGCTGCAAATGTGGGCGCTGCGGCGAAGCCCAGGGCCGGTGGGGCTTTCGCGGATTGTCCAACGGCGGCAACGACCGGGACACCGATATCGCTGGTGATGTCGAAAAGGCGTGTGGCCAGTCCAACGGTGCGGCAAGCTTCGATCAGATGCCTGCCTGCGTCGTCCAGCATGGTGTCAGCAAGGTGATGGCGCGCGCGACACCCGTACCACCAGCGCCCGGTGGCATCCCGCTCGATCAATTCGAGCAGGGCGCCTGCTTGCGCCGCGCTGTCAGATGGACCCGCAGCGCAGCCGTTGGTGTCGGCAACAAGGATTGCCTCGGGATCGCCGGACCGGTGTTCTCCGAGAAAAACGGCTTGGGCGGGCACCCAGACGGGCGCACCCGTCAAGTCGACGATCTGCACCCATTCGGTTTCGGTCGTGCCGGGGTTCGGGGCGATCCAGTCGGTGCCCTTGAGATGCGCGTTCCATGCCTCTCTGTTTGACCTCTGGTCCCGAGAGAAGCCGGCCAATGTTGTCGCGCTCCAGACCTCGCCCGGCAGATCCTTTTCGCGGGCCTTCACCGTTGCCTCATCGCCCCATCGGCAGAGGCTCGCGACTTCGACGGCCTCTCCAAGACCGCTGATTTGGGCCAGTTGCATAGTCACACCATGTCCCGACGCTGCCCGCCCGGCGGATGGTAGTGCGGCAGAGGGCCAGCGCGGCCAGCGTGCCAAGGCCGCGTCGTTCGGGGTTGTCAGATTGCAATGAACCGGCCAGCCCTCGGGCGAGAGCGCAAAAACATCGAAAAATTCGGCAATTTCCGCTAGGCTCATGGGGTAATCTTATTTCGAATGCACCTGTGGCGATAGTATGAAACCGCACCAAGATATCCCGGATCAGGCAACTGAACCGTCTCCAGATGGGACGCAGGAGCGGGTGGTCTTGTTCATCGACATGGTGTCCTACAGCCAACGTATCGGCGAAGACGAGGCGGCTACGCTGGAGTTCATGTCTGCGTGTTTTGATACGTTGCGCATTCTGGCGCGGCGCTATCAGGGCAAGCTGGTCAAGACGCTTGGTGATGGCGCGATGCTGTTGTTTGACGAGGCGCACAACGCCATAGAGTACGGGGTGGAGTTCCAGCGCATCGTGACGAAACTGCAGACCGCGGTGGCCGATCCCTATGTTTTTCGGGTTGGGGTACACAAGGGTGCCGTCCTGATTCACAACGGGGATGCGTTCGGAAACACGGTCAATGTTGCGGCCCGATTGCAATCCGTCGCGGCGCCGGGGCGATGTGTTGTTTCCCAGATCGTTTATGAGCTGGCCCATGACGTGATCGATCTGGAGTTCGAGGCGCTTGGGGCGCCGGCTTTGAAGAATATCCGCGAACGCATCCCGGTCTATGGCGTGGTTGATCCGCTCCTTCAGAGACAGTTTGGTGAACGGCCTGCCGTTCCGCAAATCGAGGTGCTGAAAGGTGCCTTTGTCGCGCGCGGGCCTGCGCTGGATCATGATGTGCGATTGCTTCTGGGGTATCTTGCCCTTTGTCCCGGACATGCCGACAGCCTCGAACGACTGGCCGCGCTTCTTGGAGGTCAAGGCGCGGCGGCACGGGTCGCGGATGCGGTCCTTGCGCTTGAAGAGGATCACGGGTTTCTGGGCCGTGCCGTCAGTCAGTTTGGAGGGCTTGTGGCGCTTGATCCGGTGGCTTTGGAAACCGATCTGGACATTCTGTTGCGCGATCTCCGACAGGACCGTGTGCCTGAATTGCTGCTCTCGGATGCGGAGTGGCCGCAGCGTATTCTTGCGGGGTTCAGGGAGGCAGGGCCGGTGTTCGCCGGGTGGCGTCGGGTGATCAGAGCGACCTGGAAGCGGCGGCTGATGCACGAGATGGAGCGCCTGCTGGAGCGCAGTACGTCGAGTGAGGATGTGCATGAAGATGCTGCAGATGCCATGCTGTTGCTTGAGCCCGGAAACGAGATCGCAGCCGAGGCGCGGATCAGGGTTCGCATCGCGCGCGGGGACCAGGGCGGGGCGCTTGCCGAGTTCGAACGGCTGGAGCAATATCTTGCGGAAACTTACGGCGTGGCACCGGGAGAGCGGATCCGAGCGCTGGTCAGTGCGCTGGTAAAGAAAGGCGGGCAAAGCTTGCTGCGGCCTGCCTCATCGCGCCCCCGGCGGCTGTTGCGGATCGCAGTGGGCGGGTTCGAAGGCAACGGGCCGGCCGTGTCCGAGCAGCTGGCGGCCTTTCGCGGCGACCTGATCGCAAATCTCGCGCGTTTCCGGGACTGGTCGGTGATTGACAGCCTCGCGGGCGATGAGGGGCAAACGGTAATAGACTACCGTGTCGATGGGCGTTCGACAGGGCAAGGTGGCGCGCCAACACTGGCGCTGACACTAAACGAGCACGCCAGCGGGCGCGCTCTCTGGGCCGAGGCGTTCACGATCTCCTCCGACTCGTGGGAGCGGTCGCAGCGCGAGATCATTCGGCGCATTGCGGCCACGATTGAGAGCTACATCTCGGCGGATCGTCTGGCGCTTGTGCTTGGGGGGCGAAGTGATGATGTGACCAGCCATGATGCGTGGTTGCGTGGCGACCGGGCATTGATGCGCTGGACACCGGAAGGGGCCGAAGAGGCGCGGGGCATATTCGAAAGCATTCTTGAAAAAGACCCTGATCACACGCCGTCGCTGTATCGGCTTGCTTCGATTTCTAACGTGCAGCACGTGATCTGGCCGGGGCGGGCGCGGCGTTCGGCGGAGGATGCCGAGGCGGACAGGTTCGCGTCCCGTGCGGTTGACCTTGATCCGATGGACGCGCGTGTGCAACGCACCGTAGCGTGGACCGCTGCCATGAACGGGGCTTTTGCGCGGGCCACGATGCATATGGACCTGGCGGTGAGCCTCAATCCCAACAGCCCGACATCGCTGGCGAGTTGCGCGATGGGGTTTGCCTGGTTTGGCGAACAGGAAAAGGCAGATGCAGCGCTGACGCGATGCCTGTCGATAGCTCCCTTGTTGCCGGAATGGGGGTGGGCCTACAACGCGGCAACCTATTTCGTTCTGGGACGTCTCGACGAGGCCCTTGAAGCCGCAGAGCTTGGCGGGGACAGTATCGCAGACACGCAGGGATGGATCGCGGCCACACATGCGCGGCGTCGGGATACCGGCGCGGCCGGCGCCGCGTTTCGCCGTTTTGTGGCGATGATCACACCCGCCTGGAGCGGACCGGCACCGGTCACGTTCGAGAGTGCGGCGGATTGGTTCGCGGGCGCCTATCCGCTGCGTTATGAAGACGATCGCAGGCGATTGAGCGAGGCGATCCACGCCGCAAGACGTGCCGCGTGATCAGGATCACTGACAGCGGTTCAGGAAAATTACAGCGAGGAGATACTCCTTGGCTTTCTGATCGTCGTCTTCGTCGCACAAAAAGTGTCTCAGATGCAGGACCATCTTGTCGGTATAGTCACCGCCGGTCAGGTCATCGCGCTCCTGCGGGATTGGAATTGTCATGCGCACGTTTTTTTTGCCATTGCTCTCCCAGTCTGCATCTTCTTCGCATTTCACACGTAGAAAATGGTCGTCGGTACCGTCATTGAACTTGTACTTCTTTCCTTGCTTCGTGATCTCAGGTTCCAGACCGTCACGCTCGATCCTGAATTCATGTGTGTTCTTCAGGCTGGCAAACAGGTCGTCAAAGAAATCCTCGGCATCATTGTTTGAATCATCCATCCACAGATTGATGGCTTCGCCGGCTTTTTGCATGCCATCACGATGCGTGATTTCGTTTGGGCCTCCTTTGAGGTGTGCAATGATGTTGGTCATTAGAAGTCTCCTTTCCTAATTCAGAGTACGCCGGTATTGGCCAATGCAACGATGTCGGAGAGCCGGGTGGGCTCTCCGCCAGCGCTGAGACTGAGAAATGAACTGCGCTGGAAACCGCCCTGCGCCGTTCGGGTCAAGATGGTGTCTTCCGCCTCGGCTAGCGCGCTCACGATGGTCTCCATGACCACGCGCCCGCCCAGCGGTCCAAGCTTGCCGTTTCCGAGCGTTTCTGCCTCGGCCAGGACGTAAAACCAGAGGGGTGTTGAAAGGCAGAGATGCTGGCTCCCGACAAGGCCGTCAAATTCGTTGGCATGAGTCTGAAGAAATGCCGCCACATCGAAATGTCCGACAAGCCCGGCTTGCGCGGCAAGATCCTGGCCGGAGGGCAGTCCAAGTTGGGCGCCTTTTTCCAAGGTGCGTTGCGCCAGAGAATGGGGGCCGGATGGCAGGCCCTGATCGAAATGGCTGGCGTCAAGTTGGGAGAGATCCGGCTGGATCGAGGCGCTGATCGGACGAGCCATGGAGGTGGTCACCGGCAGATTGAGGCCGATGTCATCGATCATGTTCAGCCAAGGTTGGTTCCAGTTGAAGGGCAACCGGCCGTTTTTGAGTTGGCCGCCTTTGGAGGTGTAGCCAAGTAGGGCAGACAGGCGTGCGATCCTGGATGTCACCGGGAGGGGCGGCGGGTAGCGGATCGCCCATTCGGAGTAAATCTCCTGCACCATCGAATGCCCGAAGCGAAAGCAGGCGAGGGCGAACTCGAGCGGTACCAGAAAGTTTCCCGGCGGTGAGGTGACCAGCAGTGGGCCATCGGCCATTACTTCGTCGTAAACGTTTTTGGGGATGATGCGTGGCAGGTAGTCCATCAGGACAATTGTCTGAAGATGCTGGCGGGTTGCCGTCTTGCTGGCTGCGTCGTTCAGACCCTGTGTTTCGGACAGGTGTTGGTGGAAGCGTACAAACAATACATGCAGCTGTGCCAGACCGAGGTTTGCGTCGACCCTTGGATCGAGACAGCAATGGGTGCCGATGTTTGGATCCTCGCGGGGAAGGTCATAAGCGTCATCAAGGATGGCGGGACACTTGTGCAGGCGGCCCAGAGAACTCCCGCCGCTTTCACGCCACGGGCTGGTGCGAGGCGCGGTCTCCGGTTCGGTTCCGAAAATCGTGTCGAAATCCAGCGCGTGCATGTGGCGGGCATTGCTCCATCCGCCAAGGCCGGGTCCCAGCAGGTCGGGGTTCCATTTCATGTATGACATGTCATGGGCGAGGAATTGGCCAAGGTAGGTATAGGCAGCAGGGATCCCCTGGCCCTGCTGGGGCGGGTTCCGGGCGGCCATCTTCTCTGCAAGAAGCTGATACAGATCGCCGGTATCACCTGCTGTCGCGTAAGGGCCGTCAAAGAGTTGATCGTAGAAACTGACATGTTCAAAACCGGACAGGACGACGTTGCCTTGATTGGCAGCGAGCACGGTGCTGCGGGCTCGAGTGTGCGAGGAGGTTTGCAGGTTAGAGTGAGCCAGCTTGAACGCGTCGATTTCCGCATCGGAAAGAACTGGTGTGGAAGCGATCCGATCATCAACGTCTGTTGTGGGTTGGTCCGGCACATATTGGAGTGTCAGTCTCAACTCGTCCTGGCGGCCATTGAGCCAGAAGTTCTCACGCATTCCAGCGCGTCGCATGCCGAGTTTGTTGCTGTCAGAGCGGAGCCGAACAAAGCTGACCCCCGCGCCGTGAGACAGTGCCATCGTTCCACCTCGCGGTGATTTAGATGTCCACCATACATTCTTTGGAGGCAATCACCAAATCCGAACCCGAGATCGGGCTTCCAGAACCCCAAAGTCCGCGCGACGGAACTTGATCCCAGGATTTGCTATCCGGAAGGGCATCATCCTGAGATGCTGCCCGTCTGGCCAGGTCCATGGCTGGGCCGGTGTGCAAGAAACTTTATCTTGTCATTGCGACCGAAACCGTCGTGTTGGCGCTGATGTCTGACAAGTTTGACCCACGGTCAGAGATCGGGTGGGGTGAAGAACGCGGGGCGATAGACGCAATCGGCCAATGTGCTTTGGTTGAGGTCTGCAATGAAGGACGCCTCGGCCTGGGCCAGCCGTGCCTTCAATCGGCAATGCGGCGTCAGAGTACAGGCAGCGCCGCCCGGCGAAAAGCACTCGACCAACACCTGATCAGCTTCCAGAATGGCCACCACATCGCCAAGGCGTATCTCTTCGGGTGGGCGGGTCAACTTGGCCCCGCCGCTTCCACCGCGCCGGGTTTCGAGGTAGCCGGCCGCGGAAAGTGCGGAAATAACCTTGGCGAGGTGATTGCGCGAAACATTGAACTCGGCAGCGAGTTCGCCGGTTGTCATGACGCTATCGGGGGCTCCGGCCAAGCGCATCAGGACACGCAGTCCGTAGTCGGTGAATGAGGTGAGGCGCAAGGTCGCGATCCTGTTTTGGTATTTACAATGCGTATTAATCGGGCGTAATCGGTAAATCAAATGCTAATTCGATCTCGGCAGACGAATCGAAACCGAAAGGACCGGCCATGAGACATGATGCCGTCACCCTTGCACAGGAGGAAACCGGCACCCGGGTCGCCCCTACTTTGATCCGGGGTCAAAGAGCGCTGTGTGTAGACCTCGTGTTCCCGGCGCCCATTGCGGTTTTTGTCGGACGGGGGCGGACCAGATGACGAGACTGGCATGTGTTTCGGTAGTTGGCCGGGGAGCTACGGATCAGTTGCTTTCTTCGGTTGTTGCACGGTTGCAGGCTGAGGGAATCCGGGTTGGCGGTGCACTGCGCCCTCGGAAACCAGCGGATGAGTCCTCACATTGCAACAGTGATCTGTGGCTTCTGCCGGATGGACCGATCGCTCGTATCACGCAAGATTTGGGTGCTGGTTCCACGGCTTGCCGAATGGACGCTGGGGCACTTGAAGAGGCGGCGGCAATGGCAACCGCGCGGCTCGCCTCGGGCGGCATTGATCTGATCGTGTTGAACAAGTTCGGGATCAGCGAGGCGGAGGGGCGCGGTTTCCGCGTTCTGATCGCGGAAGCATTGTCGCGAAATATTCCTGTTTTGATTGGCGTGTCCGATGCCCACAGGGCGGCTTTCGAACGCTTCGCGGATGGCATGGCAACGGCGCTGTCGGACAGCGAGAGCGCCGTAGTGACCTGGTGCCTGGCGGCGGTTGCCAATTCCGTTGAGTCATCCGGCGAGGAACCAACATGTCGGCAGCAAGAGAGGCTTGAGAAATGACATCCAACACCGACGCCGTTCGCCGCCCGCGCTTGCCAGGGCACCGCCCGGTGGCGCGATTGTCGGCTGCGATCGCGCAGCCAATCCTGACGCGGGTGGTGCGTCGCATTGCAGAGCGCCATCCGTCGCTCTTCGCCCGGCTTGGGCCCCACCAGAAAACCGATTTCATTATTGACCCGATCGAGCTTCCCTTTGCGCTGCATCTTCGTCCTGATCCGGATGCGCTGATCTTCCGCGCCGTGCCGCGCGACGTTGCGCCCGTTGCCGGGGCAGCGATCCGCGGTCGTTTTATGCTGTTGCTGGAGTTGGTTGATTCCGAGGAGGATGGGGATGCAGCGTTCTTCTCGCGCGATCTTGAAGTGACTGGCGATACAGAAGCCGTCGTGCGGCTGCGCAACGCGCTCGACGATGTCGACGGATCCATTGCCGAAGAAACTGCTGACATGTTCGGTGCACCGGGCCGCGCAATCCTGGCGCGGCTGCGCCGTTCCTACCCCGCAACCTGAAAGGATACAGGCCAACCATGAGCCTTGCCGAACTGATCTGCCCTGCCGGGACACCCGCCGCACTTCGTACCGCCGTCGATGCTGGCGCCGACGCCGTCTATTGCGGTTTCCAAGACGCCACCAATGCCCGCAACTTTCCGGGCCTGAATTTTACTCCGGACGAACTCGCAGAGTCTGTCGCGTATGCGCACGCGAAAGGGGCAAAAGTCCTGTTGGCTCTCAACACTTATCCGCCGGCGGGCAGGGTCGACCTTTGGCGGCAGGCCGCCGATACCGGTGCGCGATTTGGTGTCGATGCGTTCATCGTCGCCGATATGGGCGTCGCCAACTACATCGCCCGCACCCATCCCGGCGTCCGGTTGCACCTGTCAGTGCAGGCCGCAGCCTCAAGTCCCGAGGCCATCCGCTATTATTGCGAGAATTTCGGCGTGAAGCGGGTTGTCCTACCGCGCATATTGACGATCCCCGAGATTCGGCAAATTCGCAAGGAAATCCCTTGCGAGATCGAGACCTTTATCTTTGGCAACCACGGGCTGATGGTCGAGGGGCGGTGCAGCTTGACCAACTATCTGACGGGACAGTCGACCAATCTGGATGGCGTCTGCTCTCCGGCTTCGGATGTCGAATATGTCCGCCACGATGATGGTTCGATGTCTTCGCAACTTGCAGGTTTCACCATTGATTGTTTCGGACCGGACGAAAAGGCGGGTTACCCCACGATCTGCAAGGGGCGTTATACCGCGCCGCACCGGCAGGAGGGCTACTATGCCTTCGAGGAACCCATCAGTCTCAACCTTTCCAGGTTGTTGCCGGAACTGATCGACGCGGGGGTACACGCCTTCAAGATCGAGGGGCGGCAACGGTCAAAAAGCTATGTGCGCAATGTCGTAAAGGCCTTTCGCGCAGCGGTGGATGACATCCGGGCGGGGCGGGAGGCGAATATCTCTGACCTCGTCGCGTTGACCGAAGGACAGAAACAGACACAGGGCGCCTTTGAGACTAAGAAATGGCGGTGACGAAAATGACAAAACTGACTCTTGGCCCGATAGCCTATCACTGGCCCGCCGATCGGCAGCGCGATTTCTATGCCCGCATCGCGGATGAGGCGCCCGTTGACGAAGTGTATCTGGGGGAGGTGATCTGTTCCAAGCGCGCGCCCTTCCAGGAGGCTGAGCTGCCTACGATCATCGAGCGGTTGGAACGTGCAGGTAAACGGGTGGTCTTGTCCTCGCTTGCCGAGGTGATGCTGACGCGCGAGCGGAAGGCGACCGCGGACATGGCTGCGATGGACAGTCACGAGATCGAGATCAATAACGCCGCAGGGTTATATGCACGCGGCAAACGCCCCCATCGCATTGGCCCATTCATGAATGCTTATAACGAGGCCACGATCAAATGGATGGCCGACCAGGGGGCAACGCACGTTGTCTTGCCAACAGAGTTGCCCGCGCCGGCGATTACTGTCGCGACGCGCGTTGCCCGCGAACTCGGGCTTGACGTTGAGGTGCAGGTTTTTGGGCGCGCTTCGTTGGCGGTTTCGGCGCGCTGCTACCACGCCCGTGCGCATGGCCGGACCAAGGACAATTGCTTGTTCGTGTGTGAAGACGATGCGGACGGCATGCCGCTGACCACGAGTGACGACCAGCCAATCCTGCGGGTGAATGGCATTCAGACCCAGTCGGAAAGCTATGTGGACCTTCTGCCGGAAGCGGCACGGCTGGTCGACGACGGTGTCACGCATTTGCGTCTGATGCCGCAAGCGGTTGATATGGTAGCCGTCGCGCAAGTTTTTCGTCGTACTTTGGACGGCGACCGCGAACTTTCCGAAGCGGAGGCGGAGCTGCACCGGATTTGTGGTGACACACCGTTCAGCAACGGCTTCTTTTACGGAGAGGCCGGATACCGGCGCATCGCCAACGTCAATCGGGTTTAGTCGTGCTGTTGGGCGCGTCAAATCCGAAATACGCGGATCGACGCGCCGCCAAGCAGTGTCCAAGCGGGCAACGCTTCGGTTACTCCGCCGCAAGTGTCGGCATGGCGTCGGAATGCTCTTTTAGTGGGGTCCACTTCAGGTCACCGCGATAGCGCCACGCCAGTCTGCCCTCGTCATCCATGGCGATCAGGTGGAGCCAGCCGTTGTCAAAGAGCTTGCGCACTTCGGTGTGGCGCTCGAGAATGTCAGACATTGCCTCTCGTGGTGCTTCTATGATGACGGACAAGCGCAGCGGTTCATGTTGGAACCGGTTGCCGTCATGGACGGACTGCCATGGTAGACCCGGTCTAGGGGCACCATTGTTGCCCTCCAGCACGCCAATTCCTCCCACCACGTTGTGCAGTAACTTGTTTCCGCCACCAAACAGATTGGGAGCCACGGTCGAGCCGTAATACTGAAGGCTGATCCAGCTAGCGACGACGACGGGGGCGGTCATGATAAGTTCAAGAACGCCAAAACCGTCATCGCGACGCCAGTCGTAGTTGTGAAGAAACGCCTGCCCGGACAAATCTGCGCCGTTGGTGCGGTGCCGTGGCGCGGCGATGAAGGCACGGCACCCGGCCAAGCCCCATTCGGGGCGTGTCTCTGCCCAGTCCCGAGCCCGTTGTGCGACGGTCGCGGTACTGGAGGCGCGCGGCAGGCGCTGGGCACGCTCTGCACTGGCGAGGTTTCCGGCCGCGGTAAGCCATTGTTTCAGATCCGTGAGGCCCGCCAGCAGTTTCCCTTTCGGTAGATCCCGCTCGAAGAGCGTCACCGCGTCGGTCGTCGTATGGTGCAAAGCAGGCAAGAAGACCGTGTCTGACGGAATGTCGATGCCAGCTTCACGCAGCCCAAGCTGCATGTCGGGGTCATTCAGCAGGCCCGCCAGTAGCCGGGCGTTCACGTCGCCCGCGTAACCGCCGCACGCACCGCAATGCAAAGCGCTTGTATGCGGGTTGTTGGTGACGTCGGCCCCGTGACCGGCCAGCAGTACGATCTTTGCGAAGTTGTCCGTAAGCGACATGGCCGTCAGAACGGATTTTGCCATTCCAACGCGCGTTTCAAGGTCGATGGCCGAGTCCAGCCGGGGCGCGGGATCTGTTGCGGGTTTGCCGCCGATACCAAGGGAGTCTCGCACGAGTTTCCCTGCGTAGAGCGGCCCCGTGGCCTCGACAAAGGCGAATGACGAGACGGCTGCCAATTTGAACCGCCCCCAAGCACGTTTGGCCCGGGCGGTGTAGCGGCGCCTCAGATCAGCTGTTTCGGGTTCGATCGCTTGCGATGTTACACCGGGTTGCAACAAAACCGGGCCGCGCCGTTCGATCACGTCCGATCCGGTAGCCTTGTGTGCGCTGGCAAGACCAAAGAAACCGGCAAACCCGATTGTCTCGATCTTCTCGTCCTGCGCCTCGAGCGCACGGCGGAAGACCTCGGAACGTACGTCAATGCAGAACGCTGCCTGCACATCCGGCCGGCCCCTGGATTTTGGCGGTTTGCTTTGCTTCAGCCTGTTGCCAAGGAGGCGTTGCTCGGCCCTTTCGGAGGCATCCTGAAGAACCGCATCAATCACGTGGTCTTTCGACGGGGTGACTGGGGCCCGGTGCGCTGCGACGGTTTCTTGCCAACGCTCTGCGATCTGATCCTCGTAGAGCTCGAACAGGGCTTCGTCGAACACCATGCGGATCGCAAGAAGCTCGGTCACGGTGTTGTCGTGGCAACCATCCAGTTCCGCCTGCCACAAAAGGTAGCGCCCATATTGGGCCCATCCGCCCAGAGACATCAGCCACCGGTGGAACGCGGTGGTTGCGGCACCGGCAGTTATCCCAAGCTTCTCTGAAGCGCGGCCAACAGCGCGCCAATGCGACCGGTTGGTGTCTGCGACAAAGGCGCAGAAGCCGTTCAAGCCCTGAATTTCGGGCGTGAGGTCACGCGCGGCGAAGTCCCGCCAAGAGCTGAAGGGACCGCCGGACCGGGCCTGTTGCCAGAGTGCCTGACCCTCGTCGAAATGACCGGCGGCCCATGCGCCGATGCGGTCCTCAATCAGGCCCGGCCAGTCGATGCCGGAAACGTCTGCCGCCAGTTCGGCCACTGTGGGAAGGGCCTCGGGTTTTGGCGCGCTGTTTTCCAATGCGTCGCGGAGTTCCTGAAGGCTGGGGGGATTGAAATGTCCGCTGTGGGCGGCCAGCGCGTCTATCAGGTCCTTTTCGGAAATGTCGCCTGTCTCAAGCTTTTCGGCCCAGTGTGCGCGGGACGGCATGATCCGCACGCCTCCGACCCGCGCCAGACGTGCAGCGGTGACTTCGAGAGGTTCTCCGGTCTGTCCCAGGAACGGGTTGACCGCGACGCTGGCCGATAGCGGGAAAAGGGGTGGGATCGCCTTGGCCGCGTTGTTGGCCTCGGCGATGAGTTCCAGCAGAGGGGCGGGGTATGACTCGAGTTTTGCAAACATGGGGTCTGCTCCTTTCAAGCTGTTGACCGCTTGGACCAACCGTCCAAGAGCTTGTCGAAGATTGCATTTGCGTAGAGGCCGTTGGTCAGGTGAACGCGCAGCCCGGCGGCTGCGGGATGCGATGCCCAGAGCGGGAATGTTGATTGCGCAACCGCCACAAGGCCAAAGCTCGCCAGTGCAAGGATGATGAGGGCCCATTCGAGAGGCCCGGGCGCCGGGGTAGGGGGTAGGGTCCCTGCGGTGAGCGATTGCGCAATGACCTGCAGAGCAAAGTAACTCACGGAAGTTACCAGCGAATAGGCGATGGTATGGCGCATCAAGGCGCGCGGTGCGGCATCTGCGAAACCTTGCGCGAGCAGGTAGGCGACGCCGAAGATCAGGATCACGCCCAGCACGATGGCCTGGATCGACTTTCCGTCAAACCCGATGATTGCGCCGACCAGGCCGTAAATCACGATGGCGACGGAAAAAGCATGAAACACGTTGCGGGCACTTGGCACAGCAATCGGTCCAGGCCGCCGGATGGCTGCGACGTTGCGCACGGCCTCACCGGAGCTGAGGAACGCGTGGGCTTTGTAGAGTGAGTGGGCGACGATGTGCAGCAAGGCGAGGGGAAAGAGCGCAAGGCCACATTGCATGATCATGAAGGCCATCTGCGCGATGGTCGACCATGCCAGCGACGTCTTTACGGCCGGCTGAGTCAGCATCACCAAACCGCCGAAGAGCGCTGTAAACCCGCCGAGCATGACAAGCAGCGCCATGACACCTGGCGCCAGAAGCATCACATCGGCAAACCTGATCAGGAGGAAGCCTCCTGCATTGATGACACCTGCATGTAACAGGGCCGAGACGGGCGTCGGGGCCTCCATCACCTCGGTCAACCATCCGTGGATCGGGAATTGTGCCGAGGCAAGAACGGCGGCGAGCGCGATCAGGATGGCAGCAAGTGCCGTCAGCCAGTTGGCCTCGGCCGTTGTGAGGATAGTATGGATATCGGTGGTTCCGGTTGCGGCGATCAGAAGGATGACAGCACCTGCCAGAGTGGCTTCACTCAACCGCGCGACAAGGGCTTTCTTGCGGGCGGCACGCCGCGCCGTATTCCGTTCGGGGTAGAAAAGCAGCAACTGGTTCAGGGACAGGCTGGTCAGCGTCCAGGCCACGAAGAGCTGAATGAGGTTGCCGGACATCACGAGCAGCAGAACTGCGGCCAAGGTTGCGGCCATCCAGCCAGTGAAGCGTCCCTGGTGGGCCTCTCCATCCATGTAGGTCTTTGAATACCGCAGCACGATCCAGCCGATAAAGCTGACCAGCACCAGCATCACGGTGCTTACCACGTCGAGGCGCACGGACAGGCCTATGCCAAAAAGACCGATTAATGGCGACGTTCCGGGGCCATTCACCACGAGCAGCGCGGCAGCCCCAACGGCAATCGCAAAAGCGAAAAACGCGGCGGCTTCTGCCAGTGCCGGCACGCGTCCGGGACGTCTGCCCGGATACCGTGCCGCGTGAATTGCCGCCATTAGCAGGACGAGCGGGCTGAGTAGGGACAAGAAGAGATAAACCATGATCGAACTCCGTTGGTTTCAGTCAGAGACTTCGGAGCACTTGATAGGGCAGGGTATCAGGCAATAAAAATTCATTGTTTTTCATCAGTCGTTCTAATAATTGGAACGATATGCCGCTAAACTACCATCATCTCCGTTATTTCTGGGCTGTCGCGCACGAGGGGAACCTCACGCGTACAGCGCAGCATCTGAACCTTTCTCAGTCCGCCCTATCGGTTCAGATCAAGCAATTGGAAGAACGTCTGGGGCACACCTTGTTCGAACGGCGCGGGCGGCAGCTGCATCTGACAGAGGCCGGGCGCATTGCGTTGGACCACGCGGATGCGATTTTCGCGACCGGTCAGGAACTTGTGGCCACGCTGACGGGCACCGTTCAAAGCCGAAAGGCGTTGCGCGTGGGAGCGCTCGCGACCCTGTCGCGCAACTTCCAGATCGGTTTTCTCAGACCGATGCTGTCGCGAATGGATGTCGAGGTGATCCTCCGCTCGGGAGGTCCCACCGAATTGCTTGAAGGGTTGGGAACGCTCAACCTTGACCTTGTGCTCATGAATCGCCCGCCACCAGACGATAGCCTGACACCGTATGAAACCCATCAGGTTGGCGAGCAGGAGGTCAGCATTGTCGGCACCCCGGAGCGGCTGGACCCTGATCGTCCGATAAGAGACCTGCTCAAAGAGCAGCCATTCATTCTACCCACGACCGACAGCAGCGTGCGGACCGCATTCGACGCTATGGCCAGCCGAATGTCCGTGCGCCCGCAAATCGCCGCCGAGGTGGATGATATGGCGATGATGCGTCTGTTGGCGCGAGAAGATATCGGGCTTGCACTTGTGGCACCGATCGTCGTGAAAGATGAATTGAACACCGGCCGGTTGAAGGAAGCCAAAGAGCACCCGCGGATCAAGGAGACCTTTTACGCGATCACGCTTCGGCGGCGGTTTCCGAACGCAGTGGTGCAGGATCTGCTCGAACGAAATGCCGGTTCCGAACTTTTGTCATGAATTGAAACACAGCGGCGTTCATCAGGGCGATTGCGGAGCTGGGTTGTTGGGGGGCATGCACTCTGTGGCGCGTCGTCGATCTTGTCTTCAGGCTCGGAAACGGCCCACGGCATTCCGGCGCTTTTGTTTTTTGTTCTCTGCGCCTAAGCTTTTGTCAAGAGGAGTGTCATGCAGCAGGATTCGACCAAGTTTTCGGCAGAGCAAGAAGAGCTTGGTGACAGAGCTTGGGCTGATGTTCTCGAAGCCGTAGACAAAACCTATGCCGAGCTGGTCGATTACCAGGAGCAACTGGAGGCGCGAAACTCTGAGTTGCTGACCTTGCGCAGCTTCCTTGGTTCCATCATGACGTCTATCAGCGACTATCTCATTGTTGCTGGCAAGGACGGCCTGATCGTGGATGCAAGCGTGTCGTTCTGTACGGCGCTGGGTGTTTCGGTTGATGACCTTGTTGGCCGCCATATCGGCAACTTTTTTCTCGAAGCGGACCGCGACCTTGTGCTTTCGACTGTTTCGCAGGTCGCATCGTTGCGCCAACCGGCGACGATCGACGTCGAGTTGCAGATTGAGTCCGGGGCTGAACCTGTTGAAGTGCGGATCGCACCGCGCCTAGATCGGCGCCGAAGGGGCGCGGGTGTTATTCTGACGGGGCGCCCTCTTGGGGAACTGCACAATGCCTACATGAGCCTCGAGCAGAGCCACGAGGATCTGAAGCAGGCGCAAAGCCAACTGGTGCGCAATGAGAAGCTGGCGAGCCTGGGCCGGTTGCTCGCGGGTGTGGCCCATGAACTGAATAATCCAATCAGTTTCGTTTATGCAAACACGCACTCTCTGGAAAAATATCTCGATCGGTTCGAAACCTATTTTGAGAGCGTTCAGCAGGGCGCATCACGTGAGGAGCTTGTGCAATTGCGCGAGGATCTTCGTCTTGACAGGGATCTCAAGAACCTGCGCTTGGCTATCGAAGGCGCACGGGACGGTTCGGAAAGGGTGCGCGCCATCGTCGAGGACCTGCGCCGCCTGTCTGCCGAGGGTTCGGGCGACATGATCCGGCTTGATCTTGTTGATACCACCAGAATTGCTGCGAACTGGATCGAACGTGGAAGCAGGTCCAGTGTGAACTTCGTTTGGGAAGGTAAAGACCCCTGTTGGGCCATTGGTCGACCGGGGCATATTCAACAGGTCATGATGAACCTGATCCAGAATGCCTCGGATGCGATGGAACATGTGGCAGAGCCAGAGTTGAAAATGACCTTTGCCTATGAGGGCGACCTGGCAACTGTCACAATTCGAGACAACGGTCCCGGCATTCCAGAAGAAATGAAGGAAGCGGTTTTTGATCCCTTTTTCACGACAAAGGATGTCGGGCAGGGAACCGGTCTCGGCCTGTCGATATCGCACAAGATCATTGAAGAGCATGGGGGCGCGTTGTCTTTGGGGCCAGATCAGGGAGTGGGCGCCTGTTTCAGGCTGACGCTCAAGAAAGGGGAAGCCGAGTGAACATCTTGTGGCTGCAATCAGCAGGGTGCGGTGGATGCACGATGTCACTTCTTTGCGCGGAGAGCCCGAATGTGCTCGAAACCTTGGAAGATGCGGGAATCTCGTTCCTTTGGCACCCGGCGCTCAGTCAGGAAACCGGTGCCGAAGTGCGCGATCTGTTGACCCAGATTGAAACGGGCGCAATCGTGCTGGATGTCCTCTGCGTCGAAGGATCTATTGTGCGCGGGCCCCTTGAGACTGGCCGGTATCACATGCTGGCCGGTACGGGGCGATCCATGTTGGACTGGGTGCAAAGCCTCGCCCGGAAGACACAGTTCGTGGTCGCGGTCGGAACTTGTGCAGCATACGGAGGAGTCACCTCCGCTGGAGAAAACCCGTCTGATGCGATCGGCTTGCAATATGACGGCGCCCATGTCGGAGGCGCGTTGGATGCGGCGTTCCGAAGCGCTGGTGGGATGCCTGTCATCAACGTCGCCGGGTGTCCGACACACCCGGATTGGGTCACCGAAACATTGCTTCTGCTTGCGGCGGGCGCTTTGGATGCGGGGCAACTGGATGACTTCGGGCGTCCCCGGTTTTATGCTGATCACCTCGTGCACCATGCCTGCCCAAAGAACGAGTTTTATGAGTACAAGGCCAGCGCCAATGCACTTTCCCAAGCCGGATGCCTGATGGAACATCTGGGATGTGTCGGAACGCAGGCAGTTGGTGATTGCAATATTCGGACGTGGAATGGAGATGGCAGCTGCACGCGGGCTGGATACCCTTGCATCAACTGTACAGCTCCTGAGTTTGAAGAACCGGGACATGCCTTTGCCGAAACCCCCAAGTTTGCAGGCATACCAATCGGGTTGCCGTCGGACATGCCCAAGGCCTGGTTCATGGCCTTGGCCAGCCTCTCCAAAGCGGCAACGCCACATCGTATCGCGACCAATGCAGTCGCTGATCGTGTCCAGGTTCCTCCGACAATCAAGAAACCCAAGTCATGACCGAGACCAGACTGATCGTTGGCCCTTTCAACCGTGTGGAAGGTGATTTGGAAATCCGGCTCGACGTGTCGGATGGAGCGGTTCAGGCGGCGTACACAAACTCTCCGCTGTTCCGGGGCTTTGAGCGTATCCTTGTGGGGAAAGCGCCCGAAGATGCGTTAACGATAACGCCGCGCATCTGTGGGATTTGCTCCATTAGCCAATCCGTCGCTGCTGCTCGGGCCTTGGCGGACGTTGCTGGCGCTGCACCGCCTCCGGCGGCGGAAAAGGCGGCGGCCATGTTGCATGCGGTCGAAAACTTGGCGGATCATGTCACACATTTCAACCTGTTCTTCATGCCGGATTTCGCGCGCCCAGCGTATACCAGCCATTCGTGGCATGCAGATGCCGTGGCACGTTTCCTTGCGGCAAAGGGCAGTGCAATTCATGCAGCGATTGAGGCACGCGCAGGGCTTTTGCACATCGTTGGGCTGTTGGCGGGGAAATGGCCACATACTTTGGCCATCCAACCCGGTGGGATGACGCGGGCGATGACGGCTCGCGACAAGGTACGCATTGCGTCGGACCTGCGGCGGTTCCGGCGGTATCTCGAGCGCAATCTGTTCGGTGCGCCGCTGGAAGCCTTCGCAAGTTTGTCATCGGTCGACGAACTGGAAGGTTGGCGGACCGGGGACGTTGGCTTTTTCCTCATGCTTGCGTCGGAACTCGGGCTCGACAAATCGGGCCGTGGGGCGGGGCGGTACCTATCGTACGGCGCTTACCCTACAAGCGAGGGTCCGCTCTTCAAGCGCGGTATCTGGCAAAACGGAGAACGTCGCGACCTCGACAGTTCCGAAATCTATGAAGATCTCAGCCGGGCCTGGATGTTGGGTGAGAGCCGCCATCCTTCCTTTGGTGTTACCGTGCCGGATGAACTGATGCGCGAAGATGCATATAGCTGGTGCAAGGCGCCACGCATTGGCGGGCACGGCTTTGAGACGGGCGCCTTGGCTCGTCAGATCATGGACGGTCACCCACTGGCCCTAGCGCTTGCCGGGGAGGGTGGCGTTCGCGCCCGTATCGTGGGACGTTTCCTTGAAACTGCGCGCACGCAAATCCTGCTTGAAAGGCTATTGTCGGAAATCGACCCGTCAGGTCCTTTCATGCTGCCTGTTGACCTGCCAGACCAAGGAATGGGCAAGGGGCTCGTCGAAGCCGCGCGCGGAGCGTTGGGGCATTGGGTGCAGATCAGCAACGGGGTGATCGAGAACTACCAGATCATTGCGCCCACAACATGGAATTTCAGCCCTCGGGATAGCGCAGGAACACCCGGTCCACTGGAGGCAGCATTGGTTGGCGCCAACGTCAAAGAGGGTGAGGAAACGCCGATCAGCGTACAACACATTGTGCGGAGTTTCGATCCTTGCATGGTGTGTACGGTGCACTGATGGACGGACGTCGCATACGCGTGCGCGGTCAGGTGCAGGGTGTAGGGTTTCGCCCGTTTGTCTGGCAACTGGCGCAGCGGTTCGGGCTGAAGGGGACAGTGCTCAACGATCCCGAAGGGGTGTTGATTTTTGCCACTGGTGAAGATTTGGATCAGTTCGAAGCGGCAATTGCGGCCGATGCCCCGCCGTTGGCGCGTGTTGACGCCGTTGAAAGCGAACCCTGTGACGTCAGCGCGGGTGATGGGTTTGAAATCGTCGCATCGCAAGGGGCGGGGGCGGAAACGCGTGTGACGCCGGACGCAGCGACGTGTCAGGATTGTTTGTGTGAAATCAATGATGTGGATGACCGGCGATATGGCTATGCCTTTGCCAATTGCACCCATTGCGGGCCGCGTTTCACAATTCTGAAGGCCCTGCCGTATGACCGGGATCAGACGACGATGGCGCCGTTCGACATGTGTCCGGCCTGCAGGGAGGAATATGGTGATCCGGGAGATCGGCGGTTCCATGCCCAGCCGGTAGCTTGTCCCGATTGCGGGCCGCGTGTGTGGATTGAACCATCGTCCGGAGGGGACGCCATTGCCGAGGCGGCGGCGCGGCTGAGGCGTGGCGACGTTCTCGCGATCAAGGGGTTGGGCGGTTTTCACCTCGCAGTGGATGCGTGCAACGCGGACGCGGTGGCGCTTTTGCGGGACAGGAAGCGACGTCCGGGCAAACCCTTTGCGTTGATGGGAACGCTTGAGGTCGTCTGTCGCTATGCCTCCGTTTCAAAAAAGGAAAGTGCGCTGTTGCAGGATGCGGCGGCGCCGATCGTGTTGTTGCGAAAGGGGGAAGAGGCGCTGCCGGAGGGAGTTGCCCCGGGACAGGCAAGCTTGGGGTGGATGCTGCCCTACACGCCGTTACATCATCTTCTGTTGCAGGACTTTGAGGGGCCGCTTGTGATGACATCGGGCAACCTTTCGGGGGAACCGCAGGTGATCGGAAATGCGGAAGCCATTGAGAAGCTTGGGAATTTTGCGGATGCTTTTGTGATGCACGACCGCGACATCGCGCGGCGGCTGGATGACTCGGTTGAGCGGCTCACGCCGCATGGACCGATGGTGTTGCGGCGGGCTCGTGGGCGGGTGCCGGGGACGTTACCCTTGCCGGAAGGGTTTGAAAACGCTCCACAAATCGCGGCCTATGGCGGACAGATGAAAGCCGCGATTTGTTTGATCAAGAATGGGCAGGCGCTGTTGGGGCATCATCTGGGCGAACTGGATGAGGCGCTGACCTGGGATGCGTTTGTGCAGGCGGATGCGGATTATGCGGATCTCTTCGACCACTATCCCGAGGCGGTGGCTTGCGATCTGCATCCCGATTTCGCCGCAACAAAACACTGTTATTCCAAAGGCTTGCCCGTGGAGTCAGTGCAGCACCACCATGCGCATCTGGCGGCGTGTCTGGGTGAGAATGGCTGGCCTTTGGAGGGTGGCATGGTCGCGGGGATCATCCTTGACGGTTTGGGGCTGGGGCCGGATGGAACCGTGTGGGGTGGTGAGATTTTACTGGGGGATTACAAGGGGTTCGAACGGACCCATTGGCTGAAACAGGCGCCACTGCCGGGGGGAGACATGGCGCAACGTGATCCTTGGCGCAACCTGTTGATGCGGTTGGATCAGGCCGGAATGGGGGCTCTGGCAGATGCACGTCTTGGGGGCTATCCACTTGATTTAATAAGGCAATCCGTGGTCGCAGGAGTGAATGCCCCGATGTCCTCTTCGGCAGGGCGGCTGTTTGATGCCTTTGCCGCAGCGTTGGAACTGGTCGCGGGCGCGCAGAGTTTTGAGGGCGAGGCCGCGATGCGGTTGGAGGCATTGGCGCTGGAATGGGAGGCCGATGTTGAGGGTTATCCGTTTGACATGCGCGATGGGGAAATTGATCCGGCGCCGCTGTTTCGGGCGTGGCTTCGGGATCGGGAAAGTGGCGTTGAAACGGCCAAAATGGCACGTCGGTTTCACGTCGGTATTGCGTCGGTATTTGGTCGGTGTGCACGGGAGCTGGTCGAAAATGGCCAAGCCAAGGCGATTGCGCTGTCTGGTGGGTGTTTTCAGAATGCCTTGCTGCTGGATCTGGTCGCAAGAGAGCTGCGGGATCTGCCCGTGCTGATCCACACCAAGACCCCGGCCAATGATGGCGGGCTGGCACTTGGTCAAGCGTTGGTTGCGGCGGCGCGGTGGGATGAGCGCCGGGCTTGATGGTGTCGCAGTGTTCGGCCCGATTTGGGCCTGTTTTCAGTGCAGGGCCTTCGCTTTCCGCCCGGTCACTCTCACCGGTAAGCACCTAACCGGAGCCAATGGAAGGTGGTCGATCACTGGCCGGTTGCGAGGCTGGGATTTCTACGGAAATCGCGCACAACATTCTGACATATATGCGTAAATTATTAAATGCACTGATCCTCTCGATATCTTTGATTGTGGGGTAGGGTCTCTGGTCTCTTGGTCTCGAAGTGGTGCGCCCAAGGTGCACTCAAGCAGAATCGCTTAGGCGCGGGAGGACCAGCATTGAGCCAGATCGAAACCTTCTATGATGTGATGCGGCGGCAGGGGATCACCCGCCGGAGCTTCATGAAATACTGTTCACTGACGGCAGCGGCGCTGGGGTTGTCCCCTGCTTACGTGCCCAAGATTGCGCACGCCATGGAGACCAAACCGCGCACGCCGGTGATCTGGGTGCACGGGTTGGAATGCACCTGTTGTTCCGAGAGCTTCATTCGCTCGGCCCATCCCTTGGCCAAGGATGTGGTGCTGTCGATGATCAGCCTTGATTATGACGACACGCTGATGGCGGCTGCCGGGCATCAGGCCGAGGCGGCTTTGCAGGACACGATCGAGAAATACAAGGGCAACTATATTCTCGCGGTCGAGGGGAACCCGCCGCTGAACGAGGACGGGATGTTCTGCATCGTGGGCGGCAAGCCTTTTGTGGAGCAGTTGAAGCATGCCGCAGAGCACGCCAAGGCGGTCATCTCGTGGGGCGCCTGCGCATCTTATGGCTGTGTGCAGGCCGCCAAGCCGAACCCGACGCGGGCGACGCCGGTGCACAAGGTCATCACCGACAAACCGATCATCAAGGTGCCGGGCTGTCCGCCGATTGCCGAGGTCATGACCGGGGTCATCACCTATATGCTGACCTTTGATCGACTGCCAGAGCTGGACCGGCAGGGGCGCCCTGCGATGTTCTACAGCCAGCGTATTCACGACAAGTGCTATCGCCGTCCGCATTTCGATGCGGGCCAGTTCGTCGAAGCCTGGGACGATGAGAACGCGCGCAAGGGGTATTGTCTTTACAAGATGGGTTGTAAAGGGCCGACCACTTACAACGCCTGTTCGACCGTGCGGTGGAACGAGGGTGTCAGTTTCCCCATTCAATCGGGCCACGGCTGTATCGGCTGTTCCGAGGACGGGTTCTGGGATCACGGGTCTTTCTACAACCGGGTGACGGACCTCACGCAGTTTGGCGTGGAGGCCAATGCCGACAAGGTCGGGCTTGCGGCGGCGGGGGTCGTCGGGGCCGGGGTTGCCGCCCACGCGGCGATAAGCGCGCTGAAATCGGCGCAGAAGAAAACGCAATCCAGCAAAGAGGAGGTCTAAGACATGGCTGCTACTCCAAACGGTTTTGACCTCGACAATTCGGGACGCCGGATCGTTGTCGACCCGGTGACGCGCATCGAAGGGCATATGCGCTGCGAAGTGAACGTGGATGACGAGGGGGTCATTCGCAACGCCGTCAGCACAGGGACCATGTGGCGCGGGCTGGAAGTGATCCTGAAGGGGCGCGATCCGCGCGACGCCTGGGCCTTTACCGAGCGCATCTGTGGGGTCTGCACCGGCACGCATGCGTTGACGTCTGTTCGCGCGGTGGAAGATGCGCTGGGCATCACCATCCCCGACAACGCCAATTCAATCCGCAACATCATGCAGTTGAACCTGCAGATTCACGACCACATCGTGCATTTCTACCACCTGCATGCGCTGGACTGGGTGAACCCGGTGAATGCACTGCGCGCCGATCCCAAAGCCACCAGTGAATTGCAGCAGGCGGTGAGCCCGTCGCATCCGCTGTCATCGCCGGGTTATTTCCGCGATGTGCAGAACCGTCTGAAGAAATTCGTGGAGAGCGGGCAACTGGGGCTGTTCAAGAACGGCTACTGGGACAACCCGGCCTATAAGTTGCCACCCGAGGCGGATCTCATGGCGACCACCCATTACCTTGAGGCGCTGGACCTGCAGAAAGAGGTCGTCAAGATTCATACGATCTTTGGCGGCAAGAACCCGCATCCGAACTGGTTGGTGGGCGGTGTGCCTTGTCCGATCAACGTGCATGGCGTTGGTGCAACCGGTGCAATCAACATGGAGCGCCTCAACCAGGTCAGCTCGATCATTCAGCTTTGCACCGACTTTGTGAACAACGTCTATCTGCCCGATCTGGTGGCCATCGGCGGGTTCTACAAGCAATGGGGCTATGGTGGTGGTCTGGCCGGGAAATCGATGTTGTCCTATGGGGATATCCCCGAGCATCCCAATGATTTCTCGCCCGAGCAGCTGCATTTGCCGGCGGGGGCGATCATCAATGGCGACCTGAGCACTGTGCACGAGGTCGATGTACGCGACCCGCAGCAGGTGCAGGAGTTCGTCGATCACTCGTGGTATGACTATGGCACGCCGGGGCAAGGACTGCATCCCTGGGATGGTGTGACCGAGCCGAAATACGAGCTTGGGCCGAATGCCAAGGGCACGCGCACCAATATCGAGGAGCTTGACGAGGCCGCAAAGTATTCTTGGATCAAGGCGCCGCGCTGGAAAGGCAATGCGATGGAGGTGGGGCCGCTCAGCCGCTATGTCATCGGTTATGCCAAGGGGCATGAGGACATCAAGAACCAGGTCGACGGGTTGCTCAGAACGATGGATCTTCCGGTTGAGGCGCTGTTCTCGACGCTGGGCCGGACCGCGGCGCGGGCACTGGAAGCGGAGTATTGCGCGCGACTTCAGAAGCATTTCTTCGACAAGCTGGTCACCAACATTAAGAATGGCGACTCCAGTACAGCAAATGTCGAGAAGTGGGACCCGAGCACATGGCCCAAGGAGGCCAAGGGTGTGGGCATGACTGAAGCGCCGCGCGGCGCGTTGGGCCATTGGATCAAGATCAAGGACGGACGCATCGAGAACTATCAATGCGTCGTGCCGACCACATGGAACGGGTCGCCACGTGACAGCCAGGGCAATATCGGAGCGTTTGAAGCAAGTCTTCTGAACACGCCGATGGAGCGTCCGGACGAACCCGTGGAAATCCTGCGGACCCTGCACAGTTTCGATCCGTGCCTGGCCTGCTCAACCCACGTGATGTCGCCGGATGGCGAAGAACTCACCCAAGTCAAAGTACGCTGAGGGAGGATACAGCGATGAAGAAGGCAACAACATTCCTGATCCTGTCGGCAGGCGCGGCAAGCGCCCATGGTGGGCACGGCGCCGAAACAGAGGCGCATTGGTTGAGCCAGGGCGACCACATAGCGGTGGTCGTGCTGACGGCGGCTGTTCTGGGCTTTGGCGCCCGCGTTCTGCTGAAACGCAGAGGGCGCAAGACCAAAGACGCGTGAGGGTGGAGTGATGAGTGAGAAATCCATCCACGAAGCCAACCCGGACGTAGAAATTCTCAAGGCGGCGACCCTGACCGGGGACGCCACCGCAGAGGATCTCGACAGCATCCGTCGCCGCACGTCTGTCTATGTCTACGAAACCCCGGTGCGCCTGTGGCACTGGATCAATGCGCTGGCGATACTGGTGCTATGCGGCACGGGCTGGTTCATCGGCAATCCGCCCCCTTCGATGCAGATCGCCGAGGCCACGCATCAGTTCGTTTTCGGCTATATCCGGTTTGCCCATTTCGCGGCGGGCATGATCCTGACGGTGGGGTTCCTCGGGCGCATCTACTGGGCGTTTGTCGGCAATCACCATGCCAAGCAGTTGTTCATCCTTCCGGTTTGGAACAAGCACTGGTGGTCCGAGGTGTTCTTTGAACTGCGGTGGTACCTGTTCCTTGAAAGAGAGCCGAAAAAGTATGTGGGTCACAACCCGCTGGCGCAGGCTGCCATGTTCTTTTTCATGACGCTGGGGATCACTTTCATGATTGTCACAGGGCTGGCGCTCTATTCCGAGGGCGCGGGGCAGGGTGGTTTCTGGGATAGCCTGTTCGGCTGGGTCATCCCGCTGGTCGGCAATAGCCAGGCGCTGCATTCAATCCACCATCTGGGCATGTGGGCCATCGTGATCTTCATGATCATCCACATCTATGCCGCCATCCGCGAGGACATCATGAGCCGCCAGTCGATGGTTTCCACGATGATTTCCGGCACCCGGACATTCAAGGATGATCGCCCCGAATAAGGGTGAATCAGAACAAGATTTCAAAAGGGCAGAGCAGGTCTCTGCCCTTTTGTTGTTTGAATACCTTCCAATATTGTACAAAAGTGAGAGATAGCTGTCCACTTTTAGCTATGCAGGGCCTTGAATGCGTGCCGAAATCTTAAGCAATTCCAAAGGTTAATCGGTATGCCGTTGTATTCCGCTTTTTCTGTATTCGCGGAAACCAACAAGGGTACGTTCATTCAAACGGGAGATCGGAAAGCTACCATCCACCTTGTGGGATGAGGGAGGGCAAATTGACCACGAACGTGCTGATCCTTGGGATTGGGAATGTCCTTTGGGCCGATGAGGGCTTTGGCGTGCGCTGTGTCGAGCGGTTGGCCGAAACTTTTGCCTTTGACGACAACGTGCGGATTATGGATGGGGGCACGCAGGGGCTCTACCTCTTGCCGTTCCTTGAAGCGGCCGACGTGCTGGTCGTGTTTGATGCCGTTGATTACGGGCTGGAGCCGGGCACGCTGAAGATTGTCGAAGGGGACGAGGTGCCGCGTTTCATGGGCGCCAAGAAAATGAGCCTGCATCAGACCGGGTTTCAGGATGTGATTGCCACGGCGCAGCTGATGGAGCAATGCCCCGAAACGCTGTTGCTGATCGGGTGCCAGCCGGTTGAGCTTGAAGACTATGGCGGAGGGTTGCGGGACGCGGTCGCTGCGCAGATTGATCCCTCGATCGAGATTGCTTTGGAAAAGCTGGCGGCCTTGGGAGTGCGTGCCCGCAAGGGGCGAACCGGCACCAATGATCTGGCAGATGCTGCGATCAAGCGCGATGCCTACGAAGGCGGACGACCGAGCGAAGACGAAGCCTGTCGCATTGGCGATGATCGCTTTTTTCCGGAAAGGGCCTGAGCGATGTGCCTGGGAGTTCCGGTGCAGATCCTGTCGGTCGATGGCATTGCTGCCAGAGCCACGGACGGGGAATGCGAAGAGGTCATCGACTTGTCCCTGACCGGGCCTGTCGAGATCGGTGGCTGGGTGCTGAGCTTTCTCGGGGCGGCGCGCGAAGTGCTTGACGAAGAGGAAGCCTTGAAGATCAGGGCCGCGCTGGGCGGATTGAAAAACCTGATGCAGGGGCGGGATCTGGGCGACGCCTTTGCTGATCTTGAAGAACGTGGGCCACAGTTGCCGCCGCATTTGCAGGCGGCCCTGGACAAGGGAGAAACCACCGCATGAGCCATCCGTTGATAGAGCGTCTGAGCACGGAGATGGGCTGGCCCCATCTCGCCAATGACAGCGATCTGGCCGACTTCACAAGCCGTGAAGGTGTGCATGTGTTGTTTGTGCCGGGCGATGCGAAACGCAATCTTGAAACCGCGGATGTGGCGGTGATCCTGCCCGAGTTGAAACTGGCGTTTCAGGGGCGGTTTGACTGTGCGGTCGTGGATGACGCGATTGAAACAGCCGTGCGCGAGCAGACTGGCGTTCTGAAGACGCCGAGCCTGATCTTCTATCGTGACGGGCAGGTGATCGGGGGCTTCCCGCGGGTGCGGGATTGGGACGAATACATGCAACGGATCGCGCAGATTCTCGCGACCCCGGTCGCGGCGGAATAAGGAAAACAGGAATGGTCGGCAACTTTCACATGCCCCCGACGGGATACGGGCCGGGCTCGCAACCTTTGGGAGAAGACGGCAAGGAGCTGGAATATATGCCCATGCCTCAGGATATGCGGGCCTACACGCTGCATATCCCCGAGATCGAGGTGGGCGAAACACATGCCCCGGCGCTGACGCTTTTGTCAGAGATTGCGCGGGCTTGTGAGGCGGCGGCCAAGGGGGGCGGGTCGCAACAGTTTGACCTGAGCGGGTTGGACGAGGCCAATCGCGCGCTGATTGCAGAGACCATGGGCGAGGGCGAAGTGTCAGTGCGGATGCACGGTATTCCGGCGGTGGCGGCACAAGAGAGCGTATTTGCCGGGGTCTGGGGGCTGAAGGGGGCCGGGCTTGATGCTGTTGAGGTCGGACCTGTGCCTGCAATGGCCTTTGCGCGGGCGTTTGCGCCCCGCAAGGCGGCGGGTGGGTCGGCGACCCCACTGAAACCCGGCGTGGTGAATGCACCGCCGCTGATCGTGGAGCTGAACGACAAATCGGCAAACTTCACTGCCGGTGATGTGCCGCATGTGGTGAACCTGACGCTGTTGCCGCACACCGAGGAAGACCTGATGTGGCTGGAGTCTGCAATGGGGCAGGGCTCGGTTGATATCCTGTCGCGCGGCTATGGCAATTGCCGGGTAACGGCGACGGCCACGGCGCATGTGTGGCGGGTGCAGTTTTTCAACTCGATGGACGTGCCGATCCTTGACACTTTCGAAGTGACGGCAATGCCCGAAGTTGCCTTGGCGGCGCAGGAAGACCTGTTGGACAGCGCCGAGCGCATTGTCGAAGTGCTGGAGGCGTTGCGGTGAGCGGGTTCGAAGGATCCTATCTGGGCGCGAATGACCGGATCAGCCTGCAGGCGATCATGGAATGCAAGATCTGCTGGACGCCTTACGATCCGACCGAGGGGGACGACACGCGCCAGATTTCCGAAGGCACGCCATTCATTGCGCTGCCAGAGGACTGGTCCTGCCCGAATTGCGATGCACCCAAGGAGCAGTTTCTGGTCAGCGAAGACCCCGGATCGGACGCCATGCTCGAAGCGGCTTGGATCGGTGGGCGAACCGAGGCGCTGGTAACGGATTTCACCGAGGTCTGGCATGCCAAGATGCGCGACGTGCCGATGGTGAACAAGGTGTTGCATGTGCAGGCAGTGGGTTTCCGGCTGCATGAGGGGCGCCCGCTGGGTGTGCTCATATCCCCGTGGTTCATGAACCTTGTGATGCTGCCTGCCGAGGGCGAGGATTGGTCGGACCTGATGGCGGGCGTGAAGGAGGTTATCGGTTTCCCGTCTGGCGACTACGAGTTTATCCACAACACGCGCGAGATGACCGGCGGCTACAAGGCGTGTTCGTTGTTTTCGCCAATGGGCGATTTCAACACACAGGCGCAGGCCGTCGAGGTGGCCGAGGCCGTCATGGTCGCGTTGTTTGATGAAGAGAACCGGGCCGAGACAGATCGGGCGGCGGATATTCGGGCCAACCGGGAGGCTGAGATTGCAGCAGCAGAAGAGTCCTCGTCAGAGGAGGATGAAGTGAAGGTAAGTGATGCACCAACACGCCGCCAGGTGATCTCGGGCGGCTTGGCGGTTGAGGATGCCGACTAGATGCTTAGCAGCCCCCATACCCATGAAAACGGCCTGCGCGTCGTGATGCCAGCGCCCTTGCCGGTGGCAGAGTTGGTGTTGGGGAAACCTGTGGACGAGGTTTGCGCCCTGATCCCGCGCCTGTTCAACCTGTGCCGGGCGGCGCAGGCGGTTGCGGTGCGCATGGCGCTGGGCGTGCCGGTGAAGGGGGCGCATGACCTGCATCATGAGATCAAGCGCGAGCATCTTCTGCGGTTGGCGGTGATCCTGCCCGCGCGATTGAAGGTGGCGCCTTTGGGGATCCCGGGCCGCGATGATGACGTTGCGGCGGGATTGTTTGGGACGGAGCGGTTTGCCGAGACACCGGAGGCGTTTGAGGCGTTTCTAGCGTCTGGCACAGGGATTGCGCCGGTTTTTACCGCGATCCGCGCGGCCTTTGGGGCTGGCGAAGCGGTCTCGGGCATTTTGCCCAGGCTTGTGGATGACGCGGTTTTTGACAGTGTGGCGATGGAAAACAGCGTCGCGTCGCGCCATCCGGATCATCCGGTCTTGGGTCACGTCGCGGAACACAATGGGCGCGGCCCTTTGTGGCGGGCCGTGGCGCGGGCGGTGGATTTGCAGGCTGTTCTGGATGGCGATCTGCCAGAACCTCGCATGACAACACAAGGCGTGGCGATGGTGCCTGCGGCGCGGGGAACCTATGCCGTGGCGGCGCAAGTCCAAGGAGGAAAGGTCACACAGTTCCGCCGGGCCACGCCAACGGATTACATGCTGGCCCCCGACGGGATCATGCAGCGCAGCCTTGCCAGTCTGCCGGTTGCCAAGCACGATCAGGCCGGGCTGTTGGTCGATATTCTCGACCCGTGCACACCGCTGGAAGTGAGGGGGATGGCCGATGCATGAGATGTCGCTTTGTGAAGGCATCCGCACCGTGATCGAGGATCAGGCGCGCGCGCATGACGTCAAGGCGGTGAAGCGTGTGCGGCTGGAAATCGGGCGCTTTGCCGGTGTCGAGAAACCGGCGATGGAATTTGCCTTTGACGTGGTCATGCGCGGTTCGGTTGCCGAAGGCGCGGTGCTTGAGATGATCGATTTGCCGGGGCGGGCCATGTGTTACGACTGTATGAAAGAGGTCGAGATCGAAGATCGGCTTGACCCATGCCCGGAGTGCGACGGAGGCAAGCTGATGCCCGTCGCGGGCGATGAAATGAGAATAAAAGATCTGGAGGTGATCTGATGTGTAGCGTTTGCGGATGCGGAACAGGAAGTGTCGAGGGCCACAGCCACAGCCATGATCATACGCATGACCATGGGCATGGCCATGATCACAGTCACGATCACGGGCATGATCTGCATTTCGGGCATGGGCCGGCGGGAGTCGAAGTGGCTGGCATGAGCCAGGAACGGCTGATCGAGATCGAGACCGATATTCTGGCCAAGAACGATGCTTATGCCGATGCCAACCGCAAGGTGCTGAACGGGCTGGGGGCGTTTGCGGTCAACCTCGTGTCGTCACCGGGATCGGGCAAAACATCGCTTTTGTGCAAGACGATCGAGGCCTTGGGTGAGCAGCCATTGGCGGTGATCGAGGGCGACCAGCAGACAGCCAACGACGCCGACCGCATCCGGGCAACAGGAGCGCCCGCGGTGCAGGTGAACACCGGCAAGGGCTGCCATCTGGACGGGCATATGGTGGGACATGCGATGGAACACCTGGACCTGAAAGAGGGGTCTTTGCTGTTCATCGAGAATGTCGGCAACCTTGTGTGTCCGGCGGGGTTCGACCTGGGTGAGGATTGCAAGGTCGCGATCCTTTCAGTGACGGAAGGCGAAGACAAACCCTTGAAATACCCGGACATGTTCACCGCGTCGCGGCTGGCGCTTTTGAACAAGGTTGATCTTGCGACGTATTGCGATGTTGATCTCGACCTTTATGAAAAGAACCTGCGGCGGGTGAACCCGGGTATCGAGGTGATCCGCATTTCGGCGCGCACCGGCGAAGGCATGGAGAATTGGCTCAACTGGCTACGGGGCAGCCTTGCGCGTAAGTCAGGCAAGGCGGCGGCCGAGTAATCCCATGTCCGAGAACCTGCCCACCATCCTGTTGATCGACGACGAAGAGCATTCGCTTGCCGCCATGCGCATGGCGCTTGAAGACGATTTCGAGTGTCTGACGGCGACCGGGGCGGATGCTGCCAAGGCGCTGATGGAAGAGCATTTTGTGCAGGTGATCTTTTGCGACCAGCGCATGCCGGGCAAGACCGGGGTCGATTTTCTGACCGAGGTGCGGGACCGTTGGCCGGAAACGGTGCGGATCATCATCACGGGCTATACCGAGACCAACGATATGATCGCCGCGATCAATGAGGCGGGAATTTACCAGTTCCTGACCAAGCCGTGGCATCCGGATCACCTGATGATAACCGCGAAAAATGCTGCGGACCTGTTCCGGCTCAACCGCGAGCATGACCAGATGTCCTTGGAAATGCGGTACCTGTCCCGTTCCGTTGAAAGCAAGCTGGAAGATCACCGCCGCGCCCTGCGCGAGGGGCTGGGGTTTGAGAATGTACTGCGTTCGCCCAATTCGCCATTGAACGCAGTGGTAGCGCAGGCGCGACAGTTTGCAAGTTTCGATGTTCCCGTGTTGATCACCGGAGAACCGGGCACGGGGAAGGCGGCGTTGGCGCGGGCGATGCATTATAGCTCGCTGCGTTCGGACAAGCCTTTTTACGAGATCAGCTGTACCAGCGTAGATGATGACATTCTCGAAATGGAGTTGTTCGGAGCCAAGCGGGGGGCGGTGGCCGGGCAGCAGACGCAAAAGCTTGGCCTGTTGCGCAAGGCGGATCAGGGGACGGTGTTCCTCAATGGGATATCCGAGCTTTCGCCGCGCATGCAGTTGGTCTTGTCCCGGTTTGCCGAAGAGGGCGCGTTTCGCCCGCTCGGCAGCCACGAGATGATCCGTTCGGATGTGCGTTTGTTGGTGGGCAGTGATCGCGAGTTGCGTCAGGACGTGGCCGAGGGGCGGTTCCGCTCTGACCTTTATTTCGCGCTGGCCAAGGCAACCTTGACGGTGCCACCGCTGAATGCACGCCCCGAAGACCTGCCGATCCTTGCACAGAACCTGTTGTTCGAAGCCTCAAAGGCGCATGGCAAGCCGGTGCATGGTTTGTCGGATGACGCGGTGCAGTTCCTGCAAGGCTATGGGTGGCCCGGCAACCTGCGCGAGTTGGAAAACGAACTGGTGCGGATGCTGATCTTTTCGCAGGACCCGCTTCTGGGGCCCGAACTGATCTCGCGCCATATTCTTCAGGCCAGCCCCCGGCCGGACAAAACCGACCACAGCGTCGATATGGTTCTGGTGGGTGAAGGCACGCTCAAAGACCGTGTGGAGCAGATCGAGATGCGAATTTTGCGCGAAACGCTGACCCGGTTGAAATGGAACAAGAGCCGTGCGGCAAACGAGCTTGGGCTCAGTCGCGTGGGTCTGCGCGCAAAAATCGAGAGATATGGCATCGCGGAACCGGACAAGACCGGGACCGGCGGTAACGAGGAGGAATAGCCATGTGTTTGGGAATACCCGGCCAGATCGTCGAGGTGACCGACGGTGAACGCCAGATGGCCATGGCCGATGTGTCAGGCGTGAAACGAGAAGTGAGCGTGGCCTGTGTCGCGCAAGGTGATCTGGAGGACCTGGTGGGCAAGTGGGTGCTGATTCATGTCGGCTTTGCCATGAGCGTGATTGACGAGAACGAGGCCGCAGAGACGCTTGAGGCGTTGCGCGGGCTTGGCGAGGCGCAGGAAACACTGGAAGCGATGGCACATGGCGTGTCGGCGTTGGAGGGCACACAATGAGGTTTACCGAGGAGTTCCGCGATCCGAAGGCAGCCAAGGCGCTGTTGAAGGAAATCAACAAGGTGGTCGATGAGATTGGTGCCACCAAGGAAAAGCCGGTGCATATCATGGAGATTTGCGGTGGGCATACCCACGCGATCTTCCGCTATGGGCTGGACAAGCTGACGCCGGCGGGGATCGAGTTCATTCATGGCCCAGGTTGTCCGGTCTGTGTCCTGCCGATGAGCCGGGTGGATGAATGTATCGAACTGGCCGAGAAGCCCGAGGTGATTTTCACCACTTTTGGCGATGCAATGCGGGTGCCGGGCACGAAAAAGTCGTTGATGCAGGCCAAGGCGGAGGGCGCGGATATCCGCATGGTCTATTCGCCGCTTGATGCTTTGGAACTGGCGCGTCGGCATCCCGAGCGCGAGGTGGTGTTCTTTGGCCTTGGGTTCGAGACCACGACGCCGTCGACGGCGCTGTCGATTCAGCAGGCGGCGCGTGAGGGGCTGACCAATTTCACGGTCTTCTGCAATCACATTACCGTGCCGCCCCCGATCAAGGCGCTTCTGGATGATCCGCACATGGTGCTGGATGGCTTTGTTGGTCCGGGACACGTGAGCATGGTGATCGGAACGCATGAATATGATTTCATTGCGGAAGATTACGGCAAACCGATCGTGGTGGCGGGTTTTGAGCCGATCGACCTTTTGCAATCGGTTTTGATGGTGCTGGAGCAGATCCGTGACGGGCGCGCCGAGGTGGAAAACCAGTATGGCCGCGTCGTGCCCGAGCACGGCAATGCGGTCAGCAAGGCCGCGGTGGCGGATGTGTACGAGAAACGCCCGACTTTCGAGTGGCGCGGTCTCGGTGAAATCGACGAGAGCGGCTTGCGGGTGCGCGATGTTTACAAGGCATTTGATGCCGAAGCCAAGTTCGGTATCGGCTACAGCGCCGAGAGTCGTCACGTGGAAGAACCCGAAGGGTGTGCGTGTGGTGCGGTGATGACCGGGCGGATGAAGCCGATGCATTGCCCGCAATTCGGTACGGGCTGCACGCCGGAAATGCCTCTTGGCGCATTGATGGTGAGTTCCGAGGGGGCGTGCGCGGCCTATTATCAATATGGCGGAGCGCGCGCCGTCGAGGCGGCGGAGTGAGGCCATGAACATGATGACGGGCAAGATGCGTGATGAACGGGTGACGCTGGCCCACGGGGGCGGTGGCAAGGCGATGCGCGATCTGATCGAGGGTGTGTTCACCTCGGCCTTTGTGCCGGATGCGATGGAAGACCAGGCCCGGCTGATGGATGCTGCCTTGCAAGAGCCGGGCGCGCGGTTGGCCTTTACCACCGACAGTTTCGTGGTCGATCCGGTCGAGTTTCCGGGCGGGGATATTGGCAAGATTGCGGTTTGCGGTACGGTCAATGACCTCGCAGTCGGGGGCGCGCGTCCCCTGTGGTTGTCGGCAGCGTTCATCATCGAGGAAGGTACCGAGGTGGCTTTGCTAATGCGGATCGTGACGTCGATGAAGCAGGAGGCGGACAAGGCAGGCGTTCGGATCGTGACCGGGGATACCAAGGTCGTTGGACGGGGCATGGCGGACAAGGTGTTTGTCACAACGTCGGGGGTCGGTGTGATTGCGCCGGGATGCGATCTGGCGGCGGGCCGTGTCCAGATGGGTGATGTGGCCATTGTGAACGGCGTTCTCGGCGATCATGGCGCCGCCATTCTGGCCGCGCGGGGAGACATGGCTCTCTCGGCCGAAATACAGTCGGACTGTCAGGGGCTTGGGCATCTCATGCACGCCGTGATGCACGCCGCACCCGGCGTTCGGGCCGCACGAGATGCCACGCGCGGCGGGGTGGCCTCGGTTTTGAATGAAGTCGCGGAGACAGCCGGTGTTTCGATTGAAATTGAAGAGACAGCGTTGCCATTGCGCAGCGAGGTGAAGGGGATGTGCGAGATTCTTGGCCTTGATCCGCTGTACCTTGCCAATGAAGGCACGCTGGTCGTGTTTGTTCCCGAAGATGAAGCCGATGCCGCGCTTGCGGCGATGCGCGCCATGCCCGAAGGTCGCGAGGCCACGGTCATCGGGCGCGTTGTCGATGGAACGGCAGGCAGGGTCACGATGCGGACGCTGTTTGGCGGGGTGAGGATCGTTGACATGCTGGTGGGGGAGCAACTTCCGAGGATTTGCTGAAGGCGCCTGGTTTTCAGCGCTTGAGGGGCAGCCAAAGTTGAAGGTGAGACACTTTCTCATCCAGCGGGCGGCGCCCCCTGACATGCTTGTCGGCGGCGTCTGTCGAAATCCCGGATGTCTTGCTTAATTCGCTCCAATTGGGCCTCGTGAACGAGAAATAATCGGGCGCTCAAACTCCAAGACCTGTGCGTTAGGTGCAGGTTTCCACCAGAGGGGCAGCTGACCGAGGGCCCGTGCCAGCTCTTTGATCGCTAGTTCAATACGTCGGAGATATCTGCCTGCATCTGTTGAACCGCGGCTTGTAGCTCGGCGATAAAGGCCTGGCCCACCATGGATTGGGTAGCGTAGCCGGGTGTCAGGATAGAGACGCTGTTGGAAATCAGTGGCCGAAAACGTCGGATCGACAGGCGTTCGTTTTCGGGAGCCTGCGAAAGGTGGCTATAGGCGGTGATCATGTCGCAGACCATCACGCAGACACCCGCCGCGACAAACTGCAATCCGGGCAGGAACGTGCGCAGTTCAATCCGTTTGTTGAAACGGCATCCGGCGGCGCGAAAGGCTGCTTCGGTCTGTACGGCCGTCCCGTGCTCGTCGAACAAAACGGCCATGGGGCGCCCATCAAGGTCGTTTGGCGTCACAATATCCGCCTGGCTCAGCGGATCATCCGAGGACAGGACGCAGACGCATTCAAGATCATAGTCTGTTTGTCGGATCGATGTCCGCGGCTGCGGTGTCTCGGCAAATCCGAGATCGTATTGTTGCGATGCGATCAGATCTTCGATCACGCCCGAGGACCTCATGATGAGGGATACATCGAGATCGCCCCGGTCCTTGAGAAACCTTGTCAGAAGCCGGGGCAGAAACACGCTTGAAGCCGCCGGGTGGCAAGCGATCTTGAGCTTGCCCGACTGCAGCGAGCTGATCCGCTCCATCGTGCGTTCGGTGCGCTCGACCCGCCCGAGGATATCCTCGCATTCTTCAAGGAAAAACTGGGCTTCGGGCGTGGGGGTCAGCTTGCCATGTGAGCGCAGGAAGAGCGCAAAGCCAAGCTGATCTTCGAGGGTGCGCACCATGGTCGATACCGCCGGTTGCGTTCGACCCACCGAGCGAGCGGCCTGGCTTATGGAACCTGAGCGCATAACTTCCCGAAAAGTCGAGAGTTGTCTGAGGGATAGGTGTATCGGCATAAAATCATTTTATGAGGTTAGAAAAAATATTAAATTGATTTAATGGCGCTTGTCCAGTGTTGTAAGTGCGAAACCCACGCGCAGAAGCTGAAGGGGTTCGGGGGAGACATGGATAAATTCGCCAAATACCTGTTAACGGCTCTGATCATATCTGTGGCCTTGGGCCAGTTTGTTCAGGTCATCACGCGCTACGTGTTGCAGGTTCCGGTCATGGGTCTTGAAGAGACGATGGCCTACCCGACGGTGTGGCTGTACATCCTCGGATCGGTCAACGCCTCGCGCGAGAACACACATATCCGCGCAAACGTTCTTGAGATCTTCATCAAGACGGCTCGCGGCCACACCATTCTCGCCATCATCGGAGAAGTCATCAGCCTGATCGTTGGTCTGTGGCTGCTCTCATGGGCGTGGAACTACACGCAATATGCTTGGCGCGTCTGGCGGGAGAGCCCGACGCTCTACATCCCGACATTCTATTCCGATGTCGCGCTGGTCGTCGGCCTGGCGCTGATGATGATCTACACCGCATCGCATCTGGTGCGCCATATCCGCGATCTGCGGACCGGAGAAATCGCATGATCGAGATCGCCCTTCTTGCCATTGCCTTGCTGGTGATTACCCTGACTTTGGGTGTGCCGCTGCCTTACTGCTTTGGATCGGCCTTGATGGTCATGTATTTCCTCGGCGACGTGACGATGAAGGGTATGATGCTCTGGGGCGTCCAGCAGCTTGGCAATCCGGTGCTTCTGGCCATTCCCTTGTTTGTCCTTGCCGGCACGGTCATGTCCGAAAGTGGGATCGCCGCGTCTCTCCTGCGTTTCGTGAACGCCTTTATCGGCCACGTGCGCGGTGGTCTGGGCGTTGTCGCTGCGGTGTCTTGCGCCGTGATCGGTGCGATCTCGGGGTCTGGTCTGACCGGTATCGCCGCCATCGGTCCGCTTTTGATCCCGGAGATGGAGAAGCGCGGTTACCCGCGTGAATACGCGACGGCCCTGATTGCCAACTCCTCGATACTCGGCCTGTTGATCCCGCCGTCCGTCACGATGATCGTTTATGGCTGGGTCACGGACACGTCGATCCTGGCATGCTTCCTGGCTACGTTGGGGCCGGGGCTGCTGATCATGACCGCCTTCTCCGTGATCAACCTGTTCATGGTGCGCAAGTTCGATCTGGTTCTCGATGACAAGCCCTCCTTCTCGGAGCTGTCCGGAGAGATCGCGCGCCGCGGTTTTCATGCTTTTCCCGCGCTGTTGATGCCCGTGATCATTCTCGGTGGTATCTACGGTGGCGTCATGACCCCGACCGAGGCAGCGGCTGTTGCAGTAATTTACGCCGTGCCAGTTGGTTTCCTGATCTACAAGGGCCTGAAATGGGAAAACTTTTTCCTCGCGGGGAAAGAGGCTGCGACGGCCGTGGGCGCGATCATGATGATGATCCTCTTCTCCATGATCCTCAGCCAAATGTTCGTCTATGAAAGCATCCCTCAACAGTTGGTTCAGGGCATCTTCTCGATCACCGAGAACAAGGTCCTGCTGCTGATCATGATCAATATCATGTTGTTCCTGGTCGGCATGGTCGTCAACGACGTGACCGCGATCATCCTGATCGCCCCACTGCTCCTGCCGCTGATGAACGCGATCGGTGTCAGCCCCGTGCAGTTTGCCGCGATCATGGGTGTGAACACAGCGATGGGCGGCGTGACCCCGCCTTATGCCTCGATCCTCTATCTGGGCGCACGGATCGGCAACGTGAAAGTGACCAAGGTCATCCCGCCCGCGATGAAACTGATCCTGTTCGGCTATGTGCCCGTGGTCTTCCTGACTTCGCTTTGGCCCGACCTGTCGCTCTTCCTGCCGCGTTTCTTCGGATACGCCGTAGGCCCCTAATTCACGAAAACGCAAATCAACACGGAGAAAACCAAAATGAAACATGCATTCCTGACCACTGCCGTTGCCGCCCTGATGGCGCTTGGCGGCTACGCCGAAGCAAAAAGCCTCAAGATGAGCCACGTGCGACCGCAGGACGCCACGATCGACGTCGAGCTGCGCGCCTTTTCCGCGGCCGTCGATGAAGCCACCGGCGGCGACGTGAAGATCAACCTGTTCCCGGCCTCTGCGCTTGGCGATTACACGACCGTTCAGGAGCGGATCAGCGTTGGCGCAATCGATATGGCAACGCAGCCCGCCGCTGCTGCCGCGGATCGCCGCATGCAGATCAGCTCGTTCCCTTACCTTGCCGGTAACTGGGAACAGGCACGTGCGGTCTATGGCCCCGGCGGCGTTGTGCGCGACGTGATGGCAGGGCTCTATGCCGAGCAGGACATCACCATGCTGGCAGCCTATCCGGTCTATTTCGGCGGCATTTCGTTGAATGTTGCCAATGAGAATGCAGGTTCGGTCGAGCCAAACGGCATCAAGGTGCGCGTGCCGGGCATCAAGAGCTTCCAGCTGACAGGCGAGGCTCTGGGCTACATCCCGGCTCCGATCCCGTTTTCCGAAGCGTTCACGGCGGTTCAGACCGGTGTGGTTGACGGTGTGATCGGGTCTGGCGCCGAAGGCTACTATGCGTCATTCCGCGACGTGACCAAGACGTATATCCCGGCCAACACGCATTTCGAAGTCTGGTACATGATCATTTCGAACGAAAGCCTTGCGGAGTTGTCCGATGAAGACCAGGCCGCGCTGCGTGAGCAGGCCGCCGCGTTCGAAGCGACCCGTTGGAGCGTAGCCGAGAGCGATCAAGCCAAGAACGAGCAGCGTCTTGTTGACGAACTGGGCGCAACCGTTGCCAAGCTGAGCGCCGATGATCTGGCGGGCATGGCTGCCAAGGTGCGGGCTGACGTCTGGCCGCAGGTTCTCGAAGATGTGGGCGTCGAGTGGGGGCAGGCGATCCTCGACAAGGTTGCCGCTGCAGGCAACTGAGCCAAATCCGTCAGGGCGGCCTGCGTCGCCCTGACACCATCTCTCAACATCGGAACGAAACAGATGGAAACCGATTACGCGATTATCGGAGGGGGGATTGTTGGCCTCTCGGTCGCCTGGGGTTTGCTCCGGCGCGGGCGCACGGTGACCGTTTTGGACGGTGATGACGGATCGTTCCGTGCAAGCCGTGGGAATTTCGGGCTGGTCTGGGTCCAGTCAAAGGGCATGAACCAACCGCGCTATGCCAGTTGGTCCCAACAATCCGCCGCAATCTGGGCCGACTTCGCCAGCGAGGTCGCAGGCAACACCGGACAGCCCATCCCGCTTGAGCAAATCGGAGGCTACGATCTTCATTTCTCTGAAGAAACCTTGGAAGCCACCGTCGCAAAATACGAAAAGCTGAAGGCGCAGCTTGGCGGCAATTACCCCTACGAGGTGCTTGGTCATAATGCGTTACGCAAGGAAGAGCCGCATATCGGCCCCAAGGTGGTTGGGGCGATCCTGCATCACCAGGATGGTCATGCGAACCCGCTGAAACTGCTGAAAGCGCTGGCCGCTGATGTGCGCCGAATGGGGGGGCATGTGCTGGTGGGCAAGACCGTGACTGATGTATCAAAGCCGGACGGTTTCCACATCACATGCGCGGACGGCACGATCGTCACCTCTGGCAAGGTTGTCTTGTCTGCGGGTCTGGGGGCGGCGCAGCTTGGCCCGAAGATGGGGTTCAAAGCGCCAGTCCGCCCGCAGCGCGGTCAGGTTCTGATCACCGAAAAACTGCCCAAGATGATCAACCGTCCTTCGCTGATTGCCCGGCAGGTGGATGAAGGCGGCATCCAGATCGGTGCCACGAATGAAGAGGTTGGCCTTGACGACAAGGTCACACAGATGGGCTTGTCGGGCCTCGCCGCCGAAGCGATTGCCGCCTATCCGGCTCTGGCCCGGGCGCAACTGGTGCGCAGCTGGGGCGCGTTGCGCGTGCTCTCTCCCGATGGTCTTCCGATTTATCAACAAAGCGCCGAGATGCCGGGTGCCTTTCTTGTCACCTGTCACAGTGGCATCACACTTGCTGCTGCGCATGCGCGCCTTTTGCCCGAGTGGCTGGAAGGCACCGATGTGGCGCCAGACCTGGAGGTGTTCAGTGAAGACCGCTTCTCCGTTTCTTGAGCTTGACAATGAGCCGCGTGTAAACGTGGTTTTCGATGGCAACGCGCTCAGCTTGCCAGAAGGAGCCAATCTTGCCGCGGCACTCATGGCGGCGGGCGTCAAGGTGTTTCGCCAAACGCCTGTGTCGGGCGCCCCACGCGGCCCGTTTTGCATGATGGGCGCTTGTTTTGATTGCCTGGTCGAGATCGACGGTACCACGAAACAGGCCTGCATGACCGTGGTCACGGATGGCCTCGAGATCACGCGCGCCCACCGCGACGGGGCATTGAAATGACACGTTCAGATCTTGTCGTCGTTGGAGCAGGTCCAGCCGGCATGGCCGCCGCCGCACAGGCTGCCGAGCTCGGCCTCAGCGTCACGGTGCTCGATGAGCAAGCCTGTGGAGGCGGGCAAATATACCGAGACGTGGACCGCGTCGCACCTTTGCGCGGTGACATACTGGGCGCGGACTATGTGCATGGCACTACACTGACGGATGGATTGCGGCGTGGAGCCATTACGCATGTCACCGGCGCGGTGGTCTGGGCGATAGAAGATGCGTTCCGTATCTCCTACACGCGTGAAGGGCGCGGCGCGCAGATCGAGGCCGATCGCATTCTCCTGGCCACCGGCGCGCTCGAACGTCCAATGCCTTTGCCAGGTTGGACGCTGCCGGGGGTCATGACCGCCGGGGCGGGGCAAATCCTTCTCAAGCAATCAGGTGTTCTGGCGCGGAATGCTGTATTGGTGGGTTCCGGTCCGTTGCTATACCTGATTGCGGCTCAGATGCTGCGGGCGGGAACCCCGCCCAAGGCCATTATCGAGACGCAAACCCGCAACGACCTCATAGGCGCAACACGGCATATTGGCGGTGCTTTGCGAGGGGCGAGCTATCTTGTCAAAGGTTTGCGGATGCTGGCCAGCATTATCCGCGCGGGCGTGCCACGTCATACCGGCGTCACGGATATTGCCGTCGAGGGGACGGGCAAAGCAGAGGCTGTGACCTTTCAGAGTGGAGGGCGGTCCCACCGGATCGCCTGTGACACGGTCTTTTTGCACCATGGGGTGGTTCCCAATACCCAGGCGGCGCGATCACTTGGCGTCACGCACTCATGGAATATGGCGCAGCAATGTTTTGTTCCCCAGCTTGATGACTGGGGCCAGAGTGACAAGGCAGGCGTGTTTATTGCGGGTGATGGTGCAGGCATTGGCGGGGCGAAAGCGGCGGAACATGCAGGAACACTCGCCGCGCTTCAGATTGCCTTTGAGGCGGAGCGCGTTTCGCGTGAGGAGCGTGATCGCCGCGCGGCTGCGCCGCGTGCAAGACTTGCGTATGAATTGGCGGCGCGACCGTTCCTTGATGCGGCCTATCCGCCCTACGCCAAGGCCCTGTTGCCTGATGACAGCACGCTGATTTGTCGTTGCGAGGAGGTCACTGCAGGCGATATCCGCAGCTATGCCAAACTGGGATGCATTGGCCCAAACCAGACCAAGGCATTTGGCCGCGCTGGCATGGGCCCGTGTCAGGGACGCTATTGCGGACTCAGCGTTACGGCTCTATTGGCCGACTCTACCGGCAAAACGCCCGATGAAACCGGGTATTATCGCATTCGCCCGCCACTCAAGCCCGTAACCCTGGGCGAACTGGCTGGTATGAACAACACTGCGCCCGACACGGCGGAGAAGGAAAAAAGCACATGATTGAACGCATCGACACCGGCACCCGAATGAGCAAGATCGTCAAGCACAACGGCGTGGCCTACCTGTGTGGCCAGGTGGGGGAGGGCGCCACCGTGGCAGACCAAACCCGCGATTGCCTGACGCGCGTGGATGCTCTGTTGGAAAAGGCAGGATCGTCGCGCGAACAGATGCTGCAGGTCATCGTCTGGCTTGCAGACATGGCGGATTTTGCCGAGATGAATTCTGTCTGGGACGCGTGGGTTCCCGAAGGTTTCGCGCCCGCCCGCGCTTGCGGCGAGGCCAAGCTCGCCCGCGAAGATTTGAAGGTCGAAATTATCGTGACTGCTGCATGTTGAAGCTGTGTTTTCGAAGAAAGCGAACTTGAGAAAGGGGCGCGCGCGCTTGCACACGAACAACGGCATGTTGTCGCCCGTTGACTTCAAATTGAGGCAGCAGCAACTGAACCAGGCAGGTTTCCAGGAAGCTACGGGCACCTCAATCTTGATGTATTGCCCCCATCGCAGTGTGGGCATGCTGGTGAACTCGATGCCATTGTCAGACACGATCGTTCCCGGCATTCTGTGCTCAGCGAAAACCCGGTTCAGTTCCCGCATGACCCGCAGTCTGGACAGGAACGTGTCGGCTACCAGGGCCAGGTTCTCGCGATAGATGCGCCTGAGCTTCTTGTGGTTCCCCTCGAAGCCCTCGCGCCGGACCATCACGTGGATGCGGTGACAACCAAACCGACGCGCTCCTTCCATACACGCTTGATGGCATCCCGCAAATCGCCATCGTCCGACCGGCACGACCGATATCGAACCGTTGAGCGATCAGGGTTCAAGACAGCGCCCGCCCGCCGTCTTCTCTCCGGCTTCCCGCTCCCTGATCATCTGAATGATCTGTTCGTCGGTGAATCCCGTCTTCATTTGACCATCCTTCAGTTGTGCGGACTCTGCACAAATCTGGAGGAGATTCAGGGGATCAGGTCAGGTTCAGTCGAAGAAACAGCGGTATGCCGGGGGCGGAACAAAGGCCGCTGGCGTGAATGTGGGTTTGAACAAACGTGACTTGGTGATAGATCATAGTCAGGTCATGTTCTTCGCAATGTCGCTTTTTTGTTCCAGTTGGAGATTTTTTCATGACGGTCATTACAGATCAAGATTATCCGAAGGGGGCCTCGGGGGGATGGTTGACTTGGGGTCTTGTATGGCTGGTTGTATTAACAGTTTCTTCGGGGTTGTTTTTTCGTGACGGATTCGACGTACTACTCGACGCATGGAGCAAACCGGAATACAGCCACGGCCCGCTGATCCCTGTGCTCTCGGCGCTTATGTTCCTGCGGGAACTGAAGCTGTATCCTCCCCAGCCCGGACCAAAGGATGGCCGCTGGCAAGGTCTTCTCGTTGTTGTCCTCTCAATTGTCATCGCAAGTATGGGGAGGATATTTAATGCTGACTCTCTTACAGCTTATGCAATCATTGTTTGGGTTGGCGGAGTCCTTCTGATCAGTTTCGGCTGGCAGACAGGTAAGCATTTTTGGCCGCCTGTGCTTCATCTCGTGTTCATGCTGCCTTTACCGGGTATGCTGTACTACGAGGTATCCGCTTTTCTGCAGCTTGTTTCTTCAGAGTTGGGGGTCTGGTTTCTCAGGCTCGCCAACGTCCCGGTCTATCTCGACGGGAATATCATTGATCTTGGTGTCATCAAGTTGCACGTCGCGGAGGCTTGTTCTGGTCTTCGATACCTTTTCCCAATCCTCAGCTTTTCGTATGTTTTTGCGTTCCTCTACCAAGGTCCGAGATGGCATAAAGCCTTGTTGCTGATTGCCGCCGCACCTATCGCCGTACTCATGAATTCCTTGCGGATCGCAATGGCTGGGATCTTGATGCAGCGTTTTGGAGCCGAGTGGCTCGAAGGCTTCACTCATTTCTTCGAGGGGTGGGTCATCTTCATGTGCAGCGTGTTGCTCCTTTTTGGAATTGCTTGGGTTTTGCTGAAACTCAATCCGCGGAAGATGAAACTGACCGAGGCGCTCGATCTCGATACGGAAGGGTGGTTGCCGCAAATTGCGCGTCTCAAGCTTGTGCAACCTTCCCCTGCGCTGATTGCGGCGGCGTTACTGATGATCATATCAGTAGGTACTTGGCCTTTGGTGCCGGATCGTGAACCTGTCGCACCTGAACGATATGACTTTGCTTTGTTCCCTTCGCAAATTGGCGATTGGCGTCAATTTGGAGATGAACGTAAGTTCTCCCCCGCTGTAGAAAAAACCTTGGCTGCAGACGACTATTTGGCTGTGCAGTTCAGCCAGTCGCCAAGTGCACCGAAACTTGATTTCTTTTCTGCATGGTACAGGGATTTGTCAGCGGATGGCGTGCAACATACGCCCGAAATTTGCCTGCCTGGCGCGGGCTGGGAAATTGCCAAAGTGGAACGAGTCGATATTTCTGGCGAACTGGGGTTGCAATACCCGTTTGCGATCAATCAGGTCATTATCCAGAAAAACGAAGAACGGATGTTGGTGTATTACTGGTTTACTCACATGGGCCGGGCCATGCCCCGGAACTCATCCGCCAAACTTAGTGTTCTGACGCGAGGTGTAATTGCGGGGCGGTTGGATGGGGCCATTGTCAGACTGATAAGCCCGATCAAGAAAGATCAGCCGGTATCCGAAGTGAAAGTACAGATGAATGATCTGCTGAATGAGATCCTAGTTGAATTGCCGCGGTTCGTTCCGGGCAAATAATTGCCTCAGGGCTTCTGGAAGTTTGACCCCGCCAAACTTTGGGGCTGGACTGCGCTAATAGGATTGCTCTGAGGTCCAACTTTGTGCCGTTCTGGGCTAGAGCTTTCTGCCTTCTCTCAGCGTGGCGGGTTGGTTTCGCCAAGCGAGTTTGCCAGCATGCCGGTGGGACCTTTCCGATGGCGCTGTGCGTTCTCTCTTGCAGAGCGTCGACCCAGGCATTTTACAATACGAGATGAGGGCAGACAATTATGAGGCCACATCGAATGGGTGACAGCTTGTGCGACTGATTTCATACACAATCGTTCTTGCCTATAGACTACTTTCTATTGTTGGAGCCGCCGCGTTGTTTTTGGCCTTTCTTCTTTTTACCTTCATGTATCGGACCAACGAGTATGAAACGCGGGTAGAGCTTCCACCGACAGCAATTGTTTTCACAGGGGACTTTGACCGCATCCATCTGGGTCTGGAGCTACTTGTTGCAGAGCAGGTGGAGCGGGTGTTTATTACCGGAGTGAACGGAGATGCAGGACTGAAAACCGACCGCTTTGCCAAGCAGTTTGGGTTGAACCCCGACCAAGCACGTTGGATCACAAGCGGGAAGATCGTACTTGCCCCAGATGCACATACGACTTTTGAAAACGCTCTCGAAGCCGCATGCTGGTTGGATAATCAACGTCAACCCGACGCAGTTACGCTTATCACTTCGCCCGAGCACATGGCGCGCGCGTCGATCGCGTTGCAGCGGGGGATTGCCCCTGTGAATGTGTTCCGTCTGGCTGCAGGGGACCCCAAAAAACATGACCGGTTCAAAATTGATCTAGTCGAATTCAGCAAATTCACCGCTACATGGGTCGTCACTCTGCTTCCTCGTGCACTATGGCCTGGAAATAAACCAAGGATCTGCGAAAATCGTTGAAGCGGTGCGCTTCAAGCAGCCATTCATCCCAAGCTGCGGCGACAAGTGGTTCATTCACAGGGCGGCAGACGTGTTTGCGGCATTTTTGTGCACTTTCGCCGTGGTGCGCGGGTTTTTGCTTCCCAGCCAAGGCCCGCCTTGCCACGCACGCTGATTGAAGATACTTCCCGATGCAACACGGGGACAGATCGACACAGGCAAGACAAAATGGTGCAAAAAGACACCTTGTTAGGACGGAGCGCGCACGTGGGCGCTGCGTACCTGGCAAATCCGCAGCTAAATTTTCCAGTTCAGACAGAGGCACGTTCCGGTGCGGTTGTACCGGTAGTGTCTTAGCACGCAATGTTGGCACGGTTTGCATCCCAGAAGATGCAAAACTAGCGCATTTTTCGCGACGCCGCTGTCAAAAAATGAATACAAAATAACTCACGTTTTCCGTCACATTTTTGCCCAACTACCAATAAACACTGGGCATCAAGGTTATTTATGCAACCAGATGAGATCGGAGGGCAGGATGTTAAGTCTCAACCCAACACGCGCGAACCTACTTGAAACTTTCGGCTTGGATCTTGAGCTGGTACGCGGCGATGGCTGTCGGCTATATGACACTGATGGTCGTGAGTTTTTGGATTTTCTTGCACAGTACGGTGCATTGCCATTTGGACACAACCCTCCGGAAGTCTGGGAGGCCCTGAACAACCAGGGGGCTCAAATGGCTCCGGCCATGGTGCAACCGCTGCGCGCCCTTGAAGCAGAGCGCCTGGCCGACAGGTTGGCAGACATTACCCCTCATGATCTCGGCGTCGTGTCATTGGCGAACTCGGGCGCTGAAGCGGTCGAGGCGGCAATTAAGCTTGCCCGCGCGCGCACTGGACGAGACACCATTCTCTCGACCCGTAATGGGTTTCATGGCAAAACGATGGGCGCGCTTTCTGCGACTGGCAAACCCATGTACCAGAATGACTTCGGCGGACCAGCCCGCGGCTTTGAGTACATCGCCTTTGGCACGCTCGAAGCGCTTGAGACCAAGCTCGCCGCCGACGCAGACAGCATCGCTGCATTCATTGTCGAACCGATCCAGGGCGAAGGCGGCGTGGTCTGCCCGTCCGATGAGGCTTATCTCGATGGTGTTATCGCACTCTGCCGCAAGTATGGCGTGCTAAGCATTGTTGACGAAATCCAGACAGGTCTTGGTCGAACAGGCAAACTCTTCGCGTGCGAGGACTGCGCAGAAGCGCCAGATATGCTGCTTCTCGGCAAGGCATTGGGCGGTGGTTTGATGCCAATTTCTGCAGTTGTTGTCCGACCGGAAGTCTGGGACGACCGCTTCGGCTTCCTGCACAGCTCGACCTTTGCGAACAACAACCTTGCATGCGCTGCGGCAAATGCCACGCTCGATCTTCTCCTGAAGGACGACCGCGCGTTGATCAAGGACATAGAACTCAAGGGCCGCTATTTTGAAAACTGCCTTGAATCACTCAAAAAGCGTTATCCCGGAGTTCTGGCAAACGTGCGCGGGCGCGGCTTCATGCGCGGTATTGAATTTCGCAAACCATACGAACGGGGCGATTCCGCATCCATGGCATTTTGCGGACTGAACGGAGGATTCATCGGGCTTCTCAGTTCCTACCTCCTGAATGTTGAAGGTGTCTTGACGGCTCCGGTTTTCAATGATGCCAACGTGATGCGCCTGCAGCCACCGCTTGTCGCTGGTTGGGCAGACATCGACAAGTGTGTCAAAGCGCTGAATATCGTCTGTGACTTGCTTGATCGAGGCGACTACCGCGCGCTGATGTTGCACCTCGTGACGCCAGAGCGTCGCGAAAAACTGGCCGCTTCCGCGCCGTTGTTGCCCCAGCAGGGGCCAGCGAGGAATGTGCCAGAGGCCGAGCCCGGGCGTTTCTGCTTCCTTATCCACTACACTCAGGAAGAAGATATCCTGCGGTCCGACCCTTCTTTCGCCCGTTTCACCTCGGAAGAACGCGCCACTTGGCTCGAGTGGGTCAAACGGGTTGGTCCGGGCTTCGCTTGGCCCGTCGCCGGAGGAACCTCTCGTGCAGGAACAAAAGCGGAAGGCATGATCATGTCTGTACCGCTTTTGCCGACGGACATGATGGGCAAAGGCCGCAAAAATGCGCGCAACATGATTCAGACAGCTGCCGATATGGCGGCTGGCTTCGGAGCAAGTCGTCTTGGTCTCGGTGCCTTCACGTCTATCGTGACCAATGGTGGCGCCGCGGTTGCAGGCCGCGGTGTGCCCGTTACCAGCGGCAACACTCTTACCACGGTATCCGGCGTGACTGCTCTTGAACGTGTTGCACGGCGCGTTGGAATTGACCCAGCTAGCGCGCATGTCGTCGTGATCGGCGCCACCGGCGCGATCGGCCGGTTGGCAAGTCTGATGCTTGCACGTCGAGCAGACCGTTTGACTCTGGTAGGCAATGCCAACAACAGACAGGCCCATCACTTCCTGGACCGGGTCGCTGACGAAGTTGTATTTACTCTGTCCAAGGAGAGCCCGCCCCTGAGAGCCGGTGGACTGAGCTCCAGTGTACGTGACTTGCTTCCTCCGCAAGGCACGGCAATGGAAAAAGGCGTTGCAAAAGCATTCGCACAAGCCTGCGCTGAAAATGGTCGGGCAGTCCCAATTGCCGCGACGACCGATCTGGACGGCGCGCTTGAAACTGCAGACTTGGTGCTGGTCGCGACCAGTGCAGACGTCGCAGTACTTGATCCGACGAAACTCCGCCCGGGCACAATTGTGTGTGACGTGGCGCGGCCCGCCAATGTTGAATACGCAGATCTGTCAGACAAAGGCGTGCTCGTGTTCGATGGTGGCCTTGTCAAACCCCCGTTTTCCGTAAACCTCGGCCCCTTCCAGAACCTTCCGGATGATCTCTGCTGGGGTTGCCTTGGCGAAACGATGCTTCTGGCTCTTGAGGGTGAGACGAACGATTACAGCCTCGGACGGGATCTGGACCTCAGCGATGCGGACCGAATTTCCGAGATGGCGCGTCGACACGGTTTCGAGCCGGCCGAACCGCAATGGTACGGAGAGTATCTGGAGGAAGCGGACTATGAACGTGTGGCAATAGCAGCGATGCAGCGTCAGGCCCCCGACAACTCTCAAATGGTTTATGCAAGTTTGAAGGCTGCCGAGTAAGTCAATCTCTTCGAAATGCCTGCTCTCAACGCGGCATTTCGGAAGCCTTCCTCAAGCGAACCAACATGCGCTTGATGATTTCTTGCAAGACTGAAGGTCTCGAAAGGCGGCAGAGGTGTGAAAACTGGGCAGCTCTCTCTGTCGCCGCAACCAATCAAGGGACATTGATGGGCTTTTGGCCCCGGCAAAATCACGCTCCGCCTAACGACGCCTCGTTGAATTTCATGGCTTCTCCTTGCGACGAAGAGTCGGCATTCGCGCGTCGCCACGATTGATCTCGTAGAAGCGAGATTGGTTTTCCTCGTCATGAGGAACAAAGCTAGCGCTTGTATCCCCTGTGTTTTGACGCTCCCACCCCAACAGCTTGCCATCTGTGGCGTAACGCGCTGTGTCTGTCCAATCAGCCGACCAAAAGAGTAGCGGGTCCAAGTATGCACCTCGCACTTTTGCATCGTAATCGATGGAGACAAGCCGCTTCTCAGCCTGATCGACGGCTTCATATCTCCGAACTTGATGTTCAGGGAAATCAATAGAGATAATTGCTGGGGCGCTATCGAGTTTGCCGTTATTCGCGAAAACCCCGATATCCACCCGCGAATACTGGCGCAGTTTCTGTTTCTTTTTCTTGCCGGGAACAGGTTCGGTCCAGGGATCGTGCCACGCAACTCGAATTTTGGCTGTGGCTCCATTCCCTCCTTGAGGTTCAATCCAGACGCGCTGCGGATCGCCTCGCAACAACCGCCACTCAAAGGTTAGAGGCCGATCATTTGGTTCGGATGTATCTTCTGCGGTAACGAGCAACTCTCGCTCCCAGGCAAAACTCCGCCAAATTCGTCCGATTGCGGAAGGCGTGTTTACAAGGCGCTCTTCCAGTCCGGCCAGTCCCCCGGCTTCAGAAAACTCCTCGTCGACGACCCGCAACCGAACCAATGGCGGAATGTCATCAGGTTGCAAACTCGCTGCCTGAGCCACCATTCTACCCGTTTGAACAAGTCGACCTTCGAACACAGTCGGATGTGCCTTGCCTGAAAGGTAATCCTCTCGGGTCGCAACATTCTTCAAATTGCGGCGCAAGATCATTTGAACTGTTGGGGCAACAAGACGTTCTTTGCGCAGGAATTCAAAAGTGTCGCTTGGCAGAGCCGCCAGCGTCATCGCTACGGCGTGAAGAAACCGCTTGTCCGAGCCAGATGACCCCTGACTAATGATCATGTATGGCCAGTTTACAGGATAGCGGTCCTCAGCGTCGTGATCACGGTGCTCAGGATAGACATAGATACAATTGTTTTCGTACAGAGTTGGCGTGACTGCACGCCAAAAAGCACTGGTCATTGCCAGACGGGGCAGGCTACGCGGCGCAGCTCCCTTCCTGACCGCAGTGGACGAATTGCCCAAAACGACCGCCGGGAGAAATATGCGACCCGCGAGGCCAACGTCGAGCCCGGCCTCGGAGAATTCAGAACTGTACTTCAGAGCGGTTAGTCTGGGGTAAAGATCCAGATCCAGAGAAGAGTGGCCACGATCGCGGTTGTCATAAAGCACCCCCGCAAGTCCACTTATTTCACTTCGCCCCGCAATAATTCTCAACAACCGTGCACCTTCATCGGTGTGGTGGTCGGCTACGATAGGCAGTTTCGCGCCAGAAGCCGGGAGTTCCAGTCCTGATGCCAGCCAAATCCCGGGGCGAAACTGAACGACTTCTCTCTCTGTTAAAACTACTTCAGCGGCCTGAGCTACCAGGGGCAAAAAGAAACTGAAAAAGATAAGCTGCAGCGCTTTGAGCAGAGAAATCATACCTTAAGCTTGGCAAAATCCCCAGCTTGTGTCCATTGGCCTGTGTCCATCGTGAGGCCGCATTTGAGGCTGCGTTCCGAAAACCTTGGCTTTCGTGTTTCAATTCTTCCACCGCACCGAACGCCCAGGTCGCAAAAGGGGGCAAGCGGCATTGCTTGACTGGGCGCAATCATTCGCGACGTGCAAGGCGTAAAACACTTCCAGCTAAACCCGACGTCCGCGCGCCGGACCTTCCCATCGTTGCACATTCCGTGTCCAAGGAGCGTGCCATCCACGATGAGCCACTGGTGCGGCACAGGCGAGACTTCAGATCGTCGACCGGCTTGTTCCAGAGCCAATGGTAGCCGAATGAATGTGCCTCGCATTGCTTTCAGAACCTCTAAATTTGGTCGCCAATTGATTCCTATGTGCAACACATCCAAAAATCCGACTGCGCGGCAATTGCCAAAATGGCGCCAAATTGCTCACAACTATGTTGAACTCGAGACTCGCGGCGCAGCGGGCGAATTCTTGACGAAACGCGCCGGATGCGTAAACCAGAATGATCGGATGTCATAAAATGGAAGTGCATATGAAACGCATGCCCCGCATTTCGAAGCACCTGATTATTGCCACGATGGTAGCAACACTCGGCGCTTGCGGCATCCCGCGGCCCGGCCCCAACAATCAAGAAATTCTTAGCCTCCAGGAAAACCCAACTACGGATACACACGTCGTTTTTGTGGACAGGCGCATTACTAAAGCGGTCGCAGTTACTCCTGTAAGCGGATTTCCCTCGAGCTTGACCCGGGCCCAAAACCATGCAGCTGATCGAATTCGTCCCGGCGACACGCTATCAGTCAGCATTTTTGAAAATGTCGATGACGGCGTGCTCAGCCGAGGGGGCGCGGGGGTTTCGTCTCTTGAGTCCCTGCAGGTGGACGAAGATGGTTTCATTTTCATACCTTATGCTGGCCGCATCCGAGCCATTGACAATTCACCTGAGCGGCTGCGTACGCTGATCACCTCCAAGCTGAGCACCCTGACACCGGAGCCGCAGGTTTTGGTTCGGCGCGCAGCTGGCGACGATGCGACAGTCTCTGTGCTCGGAGACGGCATTGCCTCGCAAGGGGTCTATCCGCTTCAGCGCTCCAACCGCAGGTTGATGGAGATGCTCGCAAACGCTGGTGGTATTGCCGCAGCGCCAGAAACCACGAGAGTTATCGTTTTGCGGAACCAAACCAAAGGCGAAATATGGTTTGAGGACATCTACGACAATCCAGCCTATGACATTGCATTGCAGGCTGGCGACCGTGTCGTAGTGGAACGGGACCCACGCATGTTTACCGTCCTTGGCGCAACATCAGAACAGGCGAACGTACCTTTCGAAAAACGAGAGCTTTCGGCGCTTGAAGCGGTCGCGCAGGTGGGTGGCCTGGATGGCAGAACTGCCAATCCAACCGGCTTTTTTGTGATCCGAGAGCAAGGACCGCAAATGACCAACAAAGTGCTCGGTCGACATGACCTCGCCGGCAATCAAACTGTTGTCTACGTAATTAACCTCACTGAGCCTGCAGGCCTGCCGCTCGCGCAAGCGTTCGACATTCGAGACGGCGACACTATTTACGTAACCGAAGCGCCGTTTACGCAGTGGACCAAGACACTTGACGCGATTACCGGAACGACACGAGTTGCGGCCACGTTCCAAGCTGCTGGTTTCTAACCGCGCTTCCCGGTTTCCTTTGTTTGATAAGGGGAAGCGGGAAGCAGCTTCATGCTAGAGGCCAAACGTCCGGGCGACAAACGCCGCTTTAATCTCAGGTTGGCTGAATAAAGCCCTACGATCAGACGACATCGGATCAGGTTACGCTAACTTTTTTCAAGAAGAGAGCGAAAACGGCGGTCCAATTGCGACCGCCATTGGACCGCCATTGGTAAGAGCTGGAGAACGCACCAAATGTTTCAGCTCTTTCCGGACACTGAGAACGAAAAAAGATCCCGTCAGATGGCAAAATAGAGCATCGAGCACGCGCGGAATCGAGCCAAACAGGAGCGAGCCATGTGCAAGGGCGAAAATTCAGCGTAAGATCGTCTTTTTGTTGCCGTCATGATCAGAAAAAAGAAATATGTTGAACTGAACAACTCATACTGAGGTTTTACTGTGCGCATTCGAAGCCAAATTTCTCCCGCGATCCTTCTGTTAGTATGCACCATCTCACTTTCCGCCTGTAAATCAGCGGAGGAAAGAGCAGAGGAGCACTTTCAGAGCGCTATTGCATTGATAGAAGAAGGTGACACTGACCGCGCTATCGTTCAATTGCGAAACGTCTTTGACCTCAATAGCAGCCACAAAGCCGCGCGCCGCGCCATGGCTCAGCTTCAACTCGAACGAGGGAACCGCAGGGGCGCGTATCGACAGTATCTCTTCCTGGCAGAGAAGTATCCAGAAGATCTGGAGAGCCGGATTGTACTAGCCGAGTTGGCCTTCCTGGTCAGCAATTGGGATGAATTGGATCGGCACGGAGCTCAGGCTGAGAAACTGGCGCCAGAGATGCCCCGAGTGAAGGCCATTTCCTTGGTGCGCAAGTATCGCGCAGCCATCGAAAGTAACAAGCCTGCAGAGCGGCGAGAATTTGGGCGCCAAGCTGATGCAATGCTCGGCGAGCAACCTGATAATAGTCTGTTGCGCAACGTTCTCATTGATCATGCAATTAGAGAGCAAGATTTCACCCGAGCGCTGGCCGAAACTGATTGGTTGATCGCTCACGATCCGACAAATAGCCAATATTACCAAGAGCGCTTGCGGCTATTGGCAACGCTTGGCGACATGGCTGCACTGGAAGCGCAACTCATCGAAATGATGGAAATTTTCCCGGATGAACCAGCGCACAAGGATACGCTCATTCGCTTCTATGTATCACGAAACGACTTGGACGCGGCCGAAGCAGTTTTGCGGGACTTTTCCAACGATTCTCCGCCAGAAGAAACCGGCCCGACACTTGATCTGATCCGCTTTCTTAGCGAGTTTCGCGAGCCAGAAGCCGTGCAGGCGGAAATTGAAAAAGCTATTGCTGAGCGTTCTGATCCAGTCCCCTTTCATGTCATAAGAGCACAATTCGACTTCACTCAAGGAAACCGTGCGGAAGCAATCGAGACGCTTCAAACGGTTTTGGAAGAGGCCGAACCCTCAAAACAGACTCATGACATCAAGATAACCCTGGCGAAAATGCTGCTCGCCACAGGCAACGAAGTTGGCGCCCGCACCCGTGTTGAAGAGGTATTGGCAGAATCCAAGACTCATCCTGAGGCGCTCAAGTTAAAGGCATTCTGGCAGATCAACGCCGACGACACCGACGCGGCTATTCTGGGCCTTCGAACGGCTTTGGATCAGTCTCCGCGTGATGCTGAGGCGATGACCTTGTTGGCCGGAGCTTTCGCGCGTGCGGGGCAGCCGGAGTTGGCCAAGGACTTCTTGGCCCAAGCAGTAGAAGCATCCGGAAATGCGCCGAAAGAATCTCTTCGCTACGCCCAATTACTGATGCAAGAGGAAGCCTACCTCCCTGCAGAAGATGTTTTGCTGTCGGCACTGCGTCTCGCGCCGTCCAACGTCGATATCTTGGTCACTTTGGGCGGGCTATATCTGCAGATGGAAGATTTCGGCCGCGTTCAAAGTGTCGTGGGTGCCTTGCGGCGCACTGGCGAAGATGCTGCAATCCAAGCCGCCAACACTATCGAGGCTCAGCGCTTGGCCCGACAGCAGGGTGTAGGTGAGGCCATGTCATTCCTCGAGGACTTGGCGAGCAATGCCGACGCGACGCTCAGCACAAAGATTTTCCTGGTTCGCGCCAAACTCAGAGCCGGTGATGTTGCTGACGCCCTTGAGCTCGCTCGCGCGTTGAAACAGGAGAACCCGGACAACGAGACGCTGGACGTTGTCCTTGCAGTGGTTCACTTAGCGAATGGAAATCTGCCCGAAGCCGAGGCGTTGTATCGCGAGTTGCTCGATTCCGACCCAGCTCGGCCAGGGATTTGGCGTGAATTGTCCAGGGTGCAGCAGCTAAAGGGAAATCGTGAAGCGGCCAAGGCCATGATTGACGAGGGTCTGGTCCACACTCCCAACAACCCGGACCTTCTCTGGTCCAAGGCTTCTTTTGCTGAGCAAGATGGTGATATTGATGGGGCTATCGCAATCTACCAAACCCTGTACGAGATCAATTCAAACTCAATTGTCGTGGCCAACAATCTGGCAAGCTTGCTCGCCACTTATCGTGACGACGACGCCAGCTTGGAACAAGCCTGGATTATCGGTCGGCGGCTGCGTGACGCCGACGCCCCGGCGCTGAAGGACACCTATGGCTGGATCCTTCACAGACGCGGCGACAGCGCCGATGCGCTGCCCTACCTTGAAGCCGCTGCGCAAGGACTTCCCCGTGACGCAATTGTTCAATTCCACCTAGGCCACGTTTTAATGGCTCTGGATCGTCCTCAGGATGCTCTTGAGCAATTTCGCAAGGCCGTCGAGCTCGCCGGTCCAGCCAATACAAGTCCTCAGATCGAAGAGGCCAGAGCCTTGGTGCAAAGCCTGAAAAACGATGGCTCTTCCGAGAATTGAGACTCAGCTGAACTTAGCGAAGCGTCAATCCATGACGGTATGCATCACGTCCAAGGGAAGGATCGGTCAGCGAAGCAACGAAAAATCGGCTTCGCACAAGGCCGATCCCCCGCGCAATCTGGATTAACCTCGGATGAAACTTTCAAATTCAACGACGGGCAAAAAGTAGAAAAAGATGTGGCCATACTGGATACTCTTTCTGATACCAGCGATTGCAAGCTTTGTTTCCAAGCCTGTTCAAAGTGTTAGAGAAGATGGTACGCGCACCATAAAAATCAGCGCGGTTTGGTTTCTGGTCATGATCACACTTGCGTTGATGATCGGTTTTCGTGACCGCGTCGGCGGTGATTGGTTCAATTATTTCAGGGACTTGTTTGAAGCCGAATTTCTTACTTTTGCGGAGGCCATTCGCCAACCTGACCCATCTTACAAAATTATTAACATCATCAGCGTAAATATGGGTTTAGGCATAGTTGGCGTAAACCTCTTTTGCGGCTTTGTGTTCTCATTGGGGTTGGTAATTTACTCACTCTCGATGCCGAGACCGTGGTTGGCACTCACTGTGGCTATCCCTTACATGACGATTGTCGTTTCGATGGGATATTCCCGCCAAGGGGTTGCCCTTGGGTTTGCTATGATTGGACTCGTTGCGCTATCCCGAAAACGCCTGCTTTGGTTTGTATTTTGGATATTCCTTGGCGCTACATTTCATCGCAGCGCCGTCATTCTTGTCTGTATTCCGTTGCTTACTCTGAACTTTCGGGAACTGCGAAATGCCCCCGTAATTCTTGTCGTCGCCTTTCTCATGTTCACGGCACTTCTGGAAGGGAAAACAGATAATCTCACTGAACAATATCTGACGCAGAAGATGCAATCAGATGGCGCATTAGTAAGAATACTTATGAACACCATACCCGCCCTCTTGTTTCTGGCGCTCAGGAAACGAATGAATATCCCAAGGGGGCAGCGCCAGATTTACTCCATAATGTCATTTTTTTCGATTATTTCTCTTGTCGCAGTTATCTCAAAAATCATTCCCTCGACGGCGCTTGATAGAATGAACCTTTATTTTATCCCATTGCAGGTATTTGTCTTTTCTAGCCTCCCGGATTCATTGGCCCGCATGCAAATTCATAAGCAAACAATAATTTTTTTGATTATCTTGTTTTATACCGCTGCACTATTTGTCTGGCTTAACTTTGCAAATTTCTCTCATTGGTGGCTACCTTATCGCATGTTCCCGCCGCTCGACATTCAGGAGGCGTATGACATGCAAAGGTGACGTGTCCGTCGTCATAAAAAGAAGGCGGGCACTGTCAAAGAAACTTGCATTGAGCCGCGTAAGGCGGATCGCTGGCGTCTTGACCTGATCCCCTGAATCTCCTCCTGATTTTTTTTGAGTGAGCCCAACTGAAGGACGGTCAAATGAAGGCGGGATTCGCCGATGAACAGATCATTCGGATGATCAAGGAACAGGAAGCTGTCGAGTAGGGGCGGACGTGTGGGGGTGCGATGCATTGCCCGTCAGGGTATTGCGAGAGGATCAGCCATGGCACTTTCTACAAATGCAGATCGAAGTATGGACGCATGGAGCCGTCGGATGCCAAGAAGCTGCCTGCTCTGGAAGCCGAGAATGCGAAGCAGAAGAAACTGCTGGCCGAACCAGAGTTCGACAACGCGAAACGCAAGCACACAAGCAACGGCATGCCGTCGCCCGTTGACTTCGAATTGAGACAGCAGAAGCTGAACCAGGCAGGCGTCCAGGAAACTTGGGGAAGCTCAGCCAAAACTGATGTGAAATTGGGAATATTTGCTTCCTGAGTGCATTTACGGTTGATAACAGTTCGAAATTGAAGAAAGTCTTCGTGTTTTGAAGCTTTTCTACCGGTTCGCTATCGTGAGGTTCGGTGCGGTAGCCATGGGGCGGATGGGTGAGCCATCCTTTCGAGCGCGGTGTCGGTGACCTGCCCCCCGATGGTCCCTCATTCAAAACGAGAGTCTGCGGGTCTGGTTTTCATATTCTTCGGTTTCGGTTTGGGCAAGCGCGCCGGGCGCGGAGCCCTCATTTGGCTCAAGCGCCCGGCGCGCTTCCGCGGGTGTTTGATTGCCGAGCGATGAGTGCGGCCTGACGTTGTTGTAGTCGTAGCGCCAGAGGGCCAGAATTCGCCGTGCATCTTCCAAGCTGTCGAACATCTCCTCGTTCAGCAACTCGTCCCGGAGGCTGCCGTTGAAGGACTCGATGAAGGCGTTCTGCTGGGGCTTGCCCGGATCGATGTAATGCCAATCGACGCCGTTGTTGTTCGCCCATTTCAGGATCGCCCGACTGGTGAACTCGGTGCCGTTGTCACTGACTATGCTGGCGGGCCTACCATAGACCCGGACAAGCGCATCCAGTTCCCGCGCCACACGGGCACCCGAGATGCTGGTATCGGCCATCAGACACAGGTTCTCGCGGCAGCAATCATCGTTCACCGCCAGAATGCGGAACCGTCGCGATGCCCCGAACGTGTCGGACAGGAAGTCCAGAGACCAGCGTTCGCCGGGCCTCAGAGCCTCGGGCATTGGCGTCCGCGATCCCCGCGCCCGTTTGCGACCCCTTCGTCGCCTGACGCCCAGCTTCTCCTCCGTGTAGAGGCGGTACAGCTTCTTGTGGTTCATGATCATCCCCTTGCGCTCCAGCATAACGCCGATCCGCCGATAGCCGAACCGGCGCCGCTGGACTGCGACGGCTTTCATCTCCTCCCTGATCTCAGGATTGTCGGGCGGGCGTTCACGCCTGACAGTTTTGGGATCGACACCAACGAGCCTGCACGCTCGGCGCTGCGAGATGTCATGATCCCGCATCGCCTTGAGCGCTGCATCCCGCCGTTCGGTTGGCGTCGTCAGTTCTTTCCCAGCAAGTCTTTCAGAACGGCATTGTCCAGCATCGTATCTGCCAGAAGGCGCTTGAGCCTGGCGTTCTCGTCTTCCATCGCCCTCAGCTTAGCGACATCCGACACCTCCATGCCGCCATACTTCGATTTGTACTTGTAGAACGTGCCCTGGCTGAGACCGTGCTTGCGGCACACCTCCGCTGTCGGCATGCCTGCTTCCTGCTCTTTGATCATCCCAATGATTTGCGCTTCCGTGAAACGGCTCTTTCGCATCTGTTTGCTCCTTCGAAAGGTTGAGCAAACTCTACATCAGAACGAGGGAGAATTTGGGGGGCAGGTCATCGGTTTTATTGTCTGCCGTGACTTGAAAAAACAAACTCTCCATTTGACAGTGGCGAGATAGCGTCGACGTCTTGCGGGCAATCGCAGTCAAGCATTGCCTTGGCAAGCAGACTGCCGGCTCGAAAAGATGCAACGAGTGACATGACAAAGGATTAATGTTTATGACGCGTGTTTTGATCACGGGTACTGCCGGCTTCATTGGGTTTCACTTGGCGAAGCTATTGCTGGCGGAAGGCTTCCGGGTTCACGGGTATGACGGGATGACGGATTACTATGACGTGAAGCTCAAGCAAAAGCGTCACGCGATGCTTTTGCAGAATGAAAGGTTTTCGACAACCGAAGGCATGCTTGAGGATGAAGCTCTGTTTTGGTCTGTCGCGGAGGAGTTCAGACCTGATGTGATTGTGCATCTCGCTGCGCAAGCTGGAGTAAGGTACTCCCTTGAAAATCCGCGGGCTTATTTAGACAGCAACGTCATCGGAACCTTCAATGTCATGGAGGCAGCTCGCAAGCTTAAGGTCCAACACCTATTGATGGCATCGACTTCTTCGGTTTATGGCGCCAACGAGGAGATGCCGTTTCGGGAAACAGATAAAGCGGATACGCAACTCACGATCTATGCGGCCACGAAAAAGGCGAATGAGAGCATGGCGCATTCATACGCACATCTATGGGCATTGCCTACAACGATGTTCCGCTTTTTCACCGTCTATGGGCCATGGGGCCGCCCGGATTTGGCTCTTTTCAAATTTGTGGATGCTATCCTTGATCACCGGCCTATTGATATCTACAACCACGGTGACATGTATCGGGACTTTACATACGTTGATGATCTTGTTCACGGAATCAGGTTGTTGATTGACACTCCTCCGAAGCGGCCCATTGAAGGGGAGGATGTAAATGAGGGTGATAGTCTGTCGCCTGTGGCTCCGTTCCGCATTGTTAATATCGGTAACTCCGAAAAAGTCCGGCTATTGGATTTTGTGGATGCAATCGAACAGGAGCTCGGCGTCAAGGCGATCCGCAACTATATGGATATCCAACCGGGTGATGTACCTGCGACATGGGCCAACGCTGACCTTCTAAAGCATTTGACGGGTTATTGCTCAAAGACCGATATCAGAGATGGAATTGCGACCTTTGTGAAATGGTTCAGGGAATATTATGACAAATGATATGAAACTATCCGAGAATCCAAAACTCGCTGTAATCGGCCTCGGATACGTTGGGCTGCCCCTCGCCGTGGAATTCGGAAAGAAGTTCGAGACGGTGGGCTTTGACATTAACCCGGCTCGTGTCACGGAAATCAACAATGGGCAGGATAGAACCAAGGAAGTTTCGGAAGGCGAACTTCGCGATGCGGTCTACTTGACGGCATCCGGTGAAGCAGAGCATCTCAAGGACTGCACAATATTCATTGTGACCGTGCCTACACCCATCGACAGTTCGAATAGGCCTGATCTGACACCGTTGCACCGAGCGTCGCAGACAGTTGGTAGCATGTTGAAGCCGGGTGACACGGTCATCTACGAGTTGACGGTATATCCTGGTGCGACCGAAGAGGTCTGTGTGCCGATCTTGGAAGCCGCATCCGGTCTTCGCTTTAATGAGGACTTTGTCGTGGGTTACTCACCGGAACGAATTAACCCCGGAGACACCGAGCGGCGCCTGCCAAATATTATAAAGGTGACATCTGGATCGACTTTAGAGGCGGCTGCAAGAATAGATGCGCTGTACGCTTCGATCATTCCCGCGGGTACTCACAAGGCAGAGAGCATTCGGGTGGCTGAAGCGGCGAAAGTAATCGAGAACACGCAGCGCGATCTAAACATCGGTTTGATGAATGAACTGGCGATCATTTTCAACAAATTGAATATTGATACCGAAGCGGTTTTGGAGGCGGCCGGAACTAAATGGAATTTTCTACCATTCCGCCCGGGTCTTGTCGGCGGGCACTGCATCGGAGTCGACCCCTATTACCTCACTCACAAGGCTGAGGAGATTGGGTATTACCCGCAGATTATCTTGGCCGGCCGCCGCCTGAATGACGGGATGGGCGCCTATGTCGCCAACCAAATGGTCAAGGCGCTGATCCACCGACAAGTTCAGATCCGGGGGGCTAGGGTTTTAGTCCTCGGTTTGACATTCAAAGAAAACTGCCCGGATTTGAGAAATACGCGCGTGATCGATGCTATCAAGGAACTCGAAGAGTTTGGCGTGGAAATCGATGTGCATGATCCTTGGGTTGATCCGAAAGAAGCACTGGACGAGTTCAACATCAAGATGGTTTCTCGCCCCGAACTGTCTGCTTACGACGGTATTCTACTGGCAGTGGCCCACAAGCAATTTCGGGACGCCGGGGCAGACGGCCTTCGCAAATTCGGCCGACCGGGCTGTGTGCTTTATGATTTGAAACATGTCCTGCCAGCCGCTGACAGCGATCTTCGGCTTTGACGTCAGAGAGGTCCAGGCCAACAGCGACAACGCTTCCGCGATACCGGCCTCCTCTTATCTGGAGGAACCGTAGTCAGCACTTTTCATGTTAAACAAGTTGTAATCGCGTCGTCATTACGTCCGCCTTTTGTTCTCTGGAGGAGATCAAATATGCGGTCTTTTTTGCTGGCTCGAGTGTTGTGAAAGTTTTGCGATTGGAGACAGTGTTACTTGTATGTGCCGTACTCTGGCAGGCGAAACAGACTGTTTTGTCTCAGTAGTCAGAAATGAGCATAATTTACTGGAATTCCTAAATGAATTGTGATCATCGTTCAGTTATGAACTTAGGCATTCTAAATCGTCTGAGTGTCACCGTATTGATATCTCGAGTTGGTGCTATCGCCAGTCTCGCTGCGGTAGCTTTTACCTGATACGACCGTCACTTCATGTCCTCACAAAGAGAGCAACTGCAAAAAGATGTGCGTTTTCGCATTATGCGATTGCTTGCTAGTAATCCTAATACGAGCCAGCGCGCGCTGGCTCACGAGTTGGGCGTCAGTCTGGGTGCCGTAAACTACTGTCTCAAAGCTCTTATGGACAAAGGGCAACTAAAGGTTCGAAACTTTCGAGATTCAAATAAGAAGCTTCGCTACGCCTATGTCTTGACGCCAAAAGGCGTCGCGGAAAAAACGATCCTTACAAGCCGGTTTCTTCAGCGCAAACTGAAAGAATACGATGCGTTGAAAGCCGAAATCGAGAGCCTGCAAAATGAGTTGGAATTGGGGGCCGACATGGCTCCGGCTCCTGCAGCGCCAAGTGGGCTTGGGTCTCGCAAGTGATGGCGGCACGTATGAACATCCTTTTTTCCGTTAATGCCGCCTGGAATATTTGGAACTTCCGGAGGCCGCTGGTGGAGGCGTTGATCGCTGACGGGCACAAAGTGACAATCCTTGCGCCGAGGGACGACTCTGCGCCGAGGCTTGAAGCTCTGGGTTGTACCGTCCGCCATCTTGAGATGGATGTTAAGGGGCTTAATCCCCTTCAAGATTTCAAGCTTTTGATGCGCTTGCGCCAGCATTTTCGAGAGCTTCGGCCCGACGCGGTACTGAGTTTCACAATTAAGAACAACATTTTCGGTGCGATTGCTGCCAAATCCGAAAAAATCGCCTTTATTCCCAATGTGACTGGGCTGGGTACGGCTTTTCTTTCGCGGGGGATCCTCGAAATGGTGGCGGTCACGCTGTACAAACGAGCGTTCCGGAATCTCCCGGTCATCTTCTTTCAGAATGAGGATGATCGGAGCCTGTTTGTTGAGCGCGGCCTCGTGACGGTAGATCAAGCGAGGTGCCTGCCAGGTTCGGGTATCGACCTCGACCGGTTCGCGGCGGCCCCATACCCATTGGAGCACGGCGCGCCGGTCTTCCTGATGATTGCTCGACTGCTTCGCGACAAGGGGGTTTTGGAATACGTCGACGCAGCGCGCCGGTTGAAATCGGTTCATAGCCAGGCGCGCTTCCAAATCCTTGGCGCGACGGACGCCGAGAACCGGACCGCAATAGATAGGGCAACCGTTGAGGGCTGGGAGCGAGAAGGTGTGATCGAGTACCTCGGAACGGTGGAAGATGTCCGGCCACTGATTGAGAAGGCGCATTGCGTTGTGCTGCCTTCCTATCGAGAGGGGGCCCCGCGGACACTTATCGAGGCAGCCGCCATGGCCCGCCCGCTCATCTCGACCGATGTTCCGGGGTGTCGTGCGGTGGTGGACGATGGAATCACTGGCTTTCTTTGCGAGGTACGAAGTGCCGAGAGTCTGGCAGCTGCCTGTGAAACGTTTATCGCTCTTTCGCATGAGGCGCGCGTGGCATTGGGGTGCGCCGGGCGTCAGAAAATGGAGAACGAGTTTGCCCAGAGCATTGTCGTCGATGCCTATCGCCGCGCGCTCCAAGATCTGGCACGCAAGACAACCGATGTGGCAGCGTGATAGGGCAATCAAGAAGAGAGAAACAAATCAGAATGCAGTGCTCCGGCGGTGCAAGGCGCGACGGATTGTTGTTGCGTGGGAAAGGTCAACTTTCGCGACTAACAGCGCACTGCGTGTGCACCTCTCCGCAAATTCAGGACGGGGCGCGGCCATTTTCCTTCGATAAGATAAAGTTGTTATCTCCGACTCCTTAATTCGGCTTCTGACCATGGATACGGCGTTTTTTGTTGTCTCAAAATTGCTTGGAATGGTTCTTCAGCTAGAGACATGGTTTCTAGGCCTAGCCGTGTTGGCTTTCTGGGCTAGTCTGCGCGGCCGGTTACGGATTGCGCAGTTCGCGTCGGCCTTATTGGCTTTGTTGATCCTCGGGATTGGACTTCTTCCAATCGGAGATGTCCTTTTACATCCGCTTGAGACAAGATTTCCCGTCAGAGAGGGCTTGAGCAGGGTGAATGGGATCGTAGTACTCGGCGGAGGAGAGGACGTACCGGCCAGTCGGCGATCGGGGCAGCCGCAACTCGGGGAGGGCGGAGATCGCTATGTTGCTGCCATAGCGCTCGCAAAAAGCTACCCTGAAGCGCGCCTGCTTTTTGCAGGTGGGAGTGGTCGGCTGAGGGACATGGTCGATAACGATGTTTCGGAAGCGGACATCGCAACAGAGGTATTCCGGACACATGGAATTGCGAACCAACGCATTCTTTTTGAGAACCAGTCTCGGAACACCGCTGAGAATGCTCGTCTGAGCCATGCTCTGGTGAAGCCGAAGAAGGGTGACAGATGGGTTCTGATAACAAGCGCTTTTCACATGCCGCGCGCCGTAGCCAGTTTCAAAGCGGCTGGCTGGCATGAGATCACTCCGTTCCCCGTAGATTTCCGGACACGGCGCTGGCGTGATGGGCTCGGTTGGAATTTCAGTCGGAATTTGGGTGTGACGAATTTGGCTCTGAGAGAATGGGCCGGACGAGCTGCCTATTCCTTGGCTGGGCGATGAAGGCGTGCAACGTCCATGCAACGTGCAACGATAGATATGCGCGCGGGAAGTCGCTTCTTCCTGCATTAGAAGTTGCTTGCTGAGGCGTGTGGATGTTGGGGGAAAGGCAATTGAGCGATCTGCTGAGGCGAATGGAAATTTCAAGATCAAGGGATCTCACATGAGCGGGCCATCGAATAGGTTTTCAGGTCGCGGTTTCGATTTCTCGCTTTGGCGACGCGGCATCTCGCTGCTGGATTCACGGGAGCGTCGCGCGGCTTGGCTTGTATTAGGGGTTGTCATCCTTTCCGCGATTAGCGCTGCCGTGATGGTCGGGTCGATCCTGCCATTTCTCACAGTTTTGTCGGATCCTTCGCGCATTGTGAGTAATTCGCAGTTGGCTTGGGCATATGAGAGGTTCAGCTTCTCTTCGCAGTATCAGTTTATTATTGCGCTTGGTGTAGCCAGCATTGCGATGATCGTGTTGGCCAACGCAATGCAGATGCTGCGCGTCTATGTGGTGTCTAGATACACCATGATGCGAAACCATAGCATCAGCCACCGTCTGCTGGCGCATTATTTGCATCAGCCCTACGAGTTCTTTTTAGCCTCCAATTCAAGCGACTTGAGCTCTCGGATCCTGCAGGAAAGTACACAGGTTGTGCAGATTTTCCTGCGCCCGGCTACAGAAGTCATCTCTGCCGTGTTCACGTTGGTGATGGTTCTCTCGGTTGTCATCTGGGTTGATCCTATCATTGCGTTTCTTGCGATAGCGATTTTAGGCTCTGCGTTTGTCCTGGCGTTTCTTTTGAGCGGTCGACGTCTGAGCAAATTGGGACGTGACCGAAATGCCGCCAACAAGGAACGGTTCAGAGTGGCTGGAGAGGCACTAACCGGGATCAAGGACATCAAACTTCTGGATAGTGAACATGTGTTCCTGTCGCGCTTTGACAGGCATTCATTGAGGATGGCCCATTCCAATGTCGATAAGAATGTGATGACCCAGCTTCCGCCCTATTTGATTCAGACAATAATGTTCTCAGGGGTAATTCTGATGTGCATGCTGATGCTGGATCCCGATGCAGCCAATCCTGCTGGAGAAATCAAAAATCTAGTGCCTACTCTGGGCGTCTTGGGCCTTGCTGCGCAACGGTCGATGCCCGAACTTAGCCGTCTGTTTACAAATGTCGGCTTGTTGCGGTATGGACGCGCCGCAGTTGACGCCGTGTATGAAGGGATGCGTGTTGGTTCTGATGAACCAAGCGGTGAGGAGGACGGGGGCGAATTGCTGCCTTTCCGCAGTGAATTAGTGTTGGACAGCATTGGCTATCGGTATCCCAATGCTGAGCGTGCTGGGTTGGAAGGAGTGTCTCTGAAGGTTCGCGCCGGCGAGCGGATCGGGGTTGTGGGGACCAGCGGTGCAGGAAAAACCACGTTGGCAGACGTATTGCTGGGTCTCCTAAGGCCGGAGACTGGCGAAATTCGAGTCGACGGTAGACCAGTTACCGAAGGCCGCCTGCCTGCCTGGCGCCGCACAGTGGGCTATGTTCCGCAGGACATATACCTGCTTGATGCCAGCATGGCAGAGAATATTGCCTTCGGTCTCCCTCCCAGAAAGATTGATCGCACTCGGGTCGAGGCGGCAGCTCGGCTTGCGCAACTAGATGCATTCGTAAAAAGCGACTTGCCGCAGGGCTATGACACACTGATTGGTGAGCGTGGGTTGCGATTATCGGGCGGGCAGCGTCAGCGGATTGGGATCGCGCGCGCGCTCTATCGCGATGCCGATTTGATTATATTCGACGAAGCGACCTCTGCGCTCGACAATGTGACAGAAAAAGAAGTGATGGCAGCCACAGACGGGTTGCCTGGTGAAAAGACCGTAATGCTGATCGCACACCGTCTCAGCACGGTGCGCGGCTGTGATCGGATTCTTGTACTGGATAATGGTCGTGTCGCAGGTTTCGATACTTGGGAGTCTTTGGAGGCTGATAACCCAATATTCCGAAGCTTGATTCATGCCGAGGGACATTCCTAAGTGGCATCGCGGTGATCGGTTATGTGCAAATGAGTGGGCCGTCTAGTCCTTTTCGACAGCCCTAATTGCGAGCGACGGAAAACTGCGTGGAGCTCGTTGGAAACACCCTTACTTGGAGACTGTGTTGATGAACCTGGTTTTGACAGAAAGAATCAGAGACCGGTTAATCCGCTACCAACAAAAGCGGAGAAGGCGAAAACTACCTCAAGCCAGTTTCCACACCAAGCTTGCGGCAAGAAAGCGGCTGGCGGACCGGGTTCGGCGGCATCGGGGCGTTTTGAGCGGTCCCATCTACGATCTCGAAACAAAGATGGGCCAAAAGACGGTTGCCGAAAAAGCCGGCGTTCACACAGCGGAAATTTTCCAGGGACCGTTTGACAATCTGCGAGAATTTGATCTCGGTTCGCTGCCTGAGAGGTTTGTTGTCAAGCCCACAGTTGGTTCTAGCTCGAACGGGGTTTTTTTGTTGGAAAAGAGAGACGGGAACTTATTCAATATTGTTTCTGGCAAGACTTACGCGTTTGATTTGACTTGCTTGAACTCAGATGGACTTGAAAGGTTTGCAGGTACCCCGATCATTGCGGAAGAACTGATTGAACTAGATGGACTTCCGACAGCCAACTGGAAGGTGTTTGCCTTTTTTGGAGAGATCGGCTTTGTCAGGCAGGTTGATCTAAATGCCAAGTGTTACAAGATGTGGTCGGAGCGAGGTCACGACTTAGGTAAGATAGACGAACACAGTTTTCCTTATGAAGCCGATTTGCCTGCTCCAAAGGATTTTGACGCGTTAATTCGCGCAGCCAAGGCAGTTTCTCTAAGTATCGCAACGCCTTTTGTTAGGGTTGACCTCTATGAATTTGATAAGGGAGTAAGTCTTGGAGAGGTAACACTCCGTCCAGGTAGTTTGTGGAAGTACAAATATCTTCAAAAGTTCACTCCCGAGTGGGACAGAAAACTAGGGGAAATGTGGGAAGAAGCGGAGGCCCGCCTCGTAGAGCAGATCGGAGAAAACTATCTTCCTTAATAGATTGAATATTTGGCGTGAAATGCTGGCAATATCTCTGCCTGCTATGGAGAGCCTATGTCAGTAGTTGTCGTTCTAGGTATGCACAAGTCGGGCACTACTCTGATTGCTGACACCCTTCATCGTAGCGGCATTCCGATGATTGGCGCTGAGCTCGACGTTGGCTATGATGATGGGAATAAGATGGAGCGCGACGAAACCCGCGCGCTCAACATGGAGCTATTGGGGGACAATGGCAGACAAAGCATGCGGGTGATTCAACCCCTTGCGCTTCGTAACGTGACTTCTGCGCAAAGGGATCAGGCCAGAGCGGTCATTGACGCAGTCGGGCTTGACGTTTGGGGGTTCAAAGATCCGCGTACTCTCCTGACGTTTGGTTTTTGGCAGGATGTTCTGGAGGATCCTATCCTAGTAGGCATCTTCCGAAATCCTGTAGAAGTGTTCGGCCACTATTTGCGCCGAGCTGGTCGGCGTTGGATCAGTCGCGACCCGACTTTCCTTCCTGATGCACTTCGGGCTTGGTGTGTATACAACAACCATTTGCTGGACTTGAAGCACAAGCATCCGCAAATGTTGCTACTGGAGTACGCCGAGTTCATGACCTCCGAAATGGGCTTGCAACGCATGGCCATACATCTGGGGCGTCCTTTGGTGGATTGTCGTCAACCCGCTATGCGCCGAGCGGTGGCGATACCGACGGCCGATTATCGTTTGGCAAAGCTAGTCGTTCGCTTGCGCGACGGGCTGAATCCGGATCAAATCTATGCTCAGTTGAAGGATGCATGTGCTGATCCTTCCGAGGCTCGAACGGCGACCAGGAGTGTTTTTTGATTTGACGCAGGCAAAGGGTCGTCGAAGATCTACACTTGGAGAAACCTATCAGATGAGTACCAAGAGCGCATGCGAAAGCACATTGTTCAGCAAGCCATTTTGGCACTCGGAGCGAAGGTTTCGGGCACCGCAGGGCTGATCATTGTTTTCAATCAGGATTTTCGCCGCACGGGCCGCAATGCTGTGCTAATCCCTAGGAGACCAGATTATGGTTGCACCGTACATTTTCATATTGGGAACTGGGCACTCCGGTGGAACCCTGTTGAATTTGTTGTTGGGTGCTAGCCCAAGAACGTTTGCTGCAGGAGAAAGTCTGCATTTATGGAACCTTAGAAATCTCCACCGTCAAGATGAACGCACGCGTCTATTCTGGCAGCAGGCAGTGTCACGACTAGAGGCCAACGGGTGGCCTGCATCGCGATTGACACCGGAGGCGGTCCTCGGGGCGGGCACGAATTTGTGGCGCAGCTGGATCAATATTGTTGCGGATATCTCTCCCCAACCAGTTGTTGTCGATAAGTCTAACCACCTTCAAACTGTTCGTCTGCTCTGCGATGCGGGGCTGGTTGATCCATTTTTTGTACATTTGGTTCGAGATCCAAGAGCGGTAGCACACAGTTACTCACGCATGAACAAACTCAGTCTGGCCAAACAGCGTTCGTGGCAGATCAGTAGCACGGCCATCTCCTCGTTTCTTGATGGACGCGAAAATTCGATGGTCCTTCGATACGAGGATCTCGCGGCGGATCCTTGGCACCATACCTTGCGGGTTTTGAAAAGCGCCGGAGAACGCGTAGGGTTGAATCTGTGCAGTGGAATCCCGAAAGATGTTAGAGAGCGTGGTCTTGACGACCCGATCTTCGACAACATGATTTACGGGGGGAACGTGATGCGTCATCCTGCCAAACGCAAAGGCCGGATGATTGAACTTGACGTCGGCTACCTTAGCAAAATGTCAACAATCGATTGGGCAACCTCGACACTTTCGTGCTTATCCGGTTTACGTCAATTTGGTTACCCGATTGGCAGAACGTCTATGAAAAAAATGCTACTGCAATCGTGACTTCAGACTCTTCTCTCAAGACCCAGCCGCTATGTGGTGTCGTTTTCGTCGCTACAGGTGCAAGGTACATCGCATGCGCCGAAGCCGCCGCGCGTTCCGTTCGTCGTTTCATGCCTGACGTACCCATCGCTCTTTTTACGGATGCCTCACAACTTGGTTTTTCCTTGAGTGAAGTGTTTGACCCAGTGATTGAACTAGAGACAGTTCACCATCGTTCAAAAGTGGATTGCTTGATGAATTCACCTTTTGAGCAAACACTGTTTCTGGATGCAGACATTCGAGTTCGAGAGGATGTGAGCGAACTATTCGAGTTGCTGGAGCGTTTTGACATAGCCATGGCTCATGCTCATGCCCGCAATCGCCCCGCTACTCGTGCGGTCTGGAAGCACGAGTTGCCAGACGCGTTTCCGCAATTCAATACTGGGGTAATCGCGGTGCGCCGTAACCCGCGAACGCAAGCCCTATTGCAGGCTTGGTCAGACAGCTACAAGCTCGCCGGCTTTCGAAAGGATCAGGTAACGTTGCGTGAACTCCTTTGGGCTTCTGATCTGCGGCTTTCGACGTTGCCCCCAGAGTACAATATTCGCTATCCCAAGAACCTTTGGCTGTGGAGCCGCCGCGAAGCTAGACCGCGAATTTGCCACTTTCGGCGCTACTCCTTTGTGAACAAAAGAGACTGGCTCTTCGATTTGGCGAAACGCGTCGTCGGATGGCCCCGCCGGATGGCATCGCGCGTGCTTTGGTCCAAGCGAAATGGTGGCGCTTGATGAGTTCGTCTCGCAAGTGTGTGTGTCTGTTCATCGGTACACTCAAAGCCGGTGGAGCGGAGCGCGTGACAGTCTGGCTGGCAAGTGAGCTAAACAAGCGTGGCCACGACGTTGTGGTTCTCACGCATTCTGAGCCGGGAACTGACTTTTTCAATTTGCCGGATGGTGTCAAGCGCGAGACCGTTGGGTTGGACGAGGGAAGAAACAGCCTGCCGGGAAAATTGATTATCAATATTCGTCGTTGCTTGCAGGTTCGTAGGGTTCTAAGACGTCACCGGGCGACCGCTGTTCTGGCGATGATGCCGCACGAATCTGTGATGGCTGTCGTCTCCGCCTTTGGCATGCCACTGCGCGTGGTTGTTTCGGAACGCAATGCTCCCTGGCATCGTCAGCAGGACAAGATATGGTCGGCCCTGCGCCGGATTGTATATCGGTTTTCCGATGTCCAAGTAGCCCAGACTCAGCCCATCGCGGATTGGTTGCGCCGGGAAACAGGAAGTCGGAGCGTCTCGATCATTCCCAATGCGGTACAACCGAATTTGCCCTCTGCGCCACCGATAGTTTGTCCCGCACAGATCATTTCCCCGGAGCGCAAACTATTGTTGGCCGTCGGAACCAAACCCTATCAAAAGGGGTTTGATTTGCTGGTTGCGGCCTTCGCTCGGATTGCGGACAACCACCCGGAATGGGATCTGGCGATACCCGGCCTTTTACCAAGGCGACTGGAAGAGGGGATATCCGGCCAGGACATTCTTGATGAGGCGGCTCGGTCAGGGCTTGCCGAAAGGGTGGTTTTGCCGGGGCACCTGGGTAACATGCCTGACTGGTATGCCGCGGCCGACTTATTTGTGCTTAGTTCACGATTTGAGGGCTTTCCGAACGTCTTGGTCGAGGCGATGGGCGCTGGGCGGGCATGTGTGGCGTTTGACTGTGATACCGGGCCGGCTGAGATCATCCAGAATGAAATTGACGGAATTCTTGTCCGCGATCTTACAGTCGAAGCGCTTGCCGCGGCTATGTCTCGAGCAATGAATGATGAAGAGTTGCGGTTGCGCCTAGCGGCCGCGGCACCGCAAGTTTCGGAGCGTTATGCTCCGGGCATTGTGCTGGATGCGTGGTGCAGGGTTCTGGGTCTTCCAGAGGGGGAGCTGCAAGAGTGAGTGGCGGCGAACTTGTTCTTTCACTCGATTTCGAGTTGCTTTGGGGGGTTCGCGATCATGCAACCCGCGAAACTTACGGGAAGAATATTCTGGGAGGTCGCGCGGCCATACCCCGCATGCTGGAAAGTTTTGATAGGCACGGCATCCAAGCGACCTGGGCCACGGTTGGAGCGGTGTTTTGTGCTTCCCGCGAAGAGTTGTTGGACGCGTTGCCACCTGAAGAACTGCGTCCGCGCTATGCTCATCCAGCGCTGTCGAACTATCGCTACCTGGACGAGATCGGTCTAGATGAGGCGCATGACCCCTATTACTTCGGAGCATCACTAGTCACGCAGATAGCTTCCTGCCCGGGTCAGGAAATTGCGACGCATACAATGTCGCATTTCTATTGTCTTGAGGCCGGAGCCTGCATTGAGACCTTTGCAGCTGATATTGACGCAGCCTGCCAATTGGCTGCGAACCGTGGCATCACATTGCGATCAATAGTATTCCCGCGAAATCAGTATGCCGCTCCGCATTTGTCGGTCGTCCGCGAACGAGGCATCAAACGATATCGGGGAAACCAGAGCGCTTGGCCTTATCGCCCATCGGCAGGCGCCAATCAAACTTTACCGCGTCGGATGTTACGGTTGATCGATGCGCATACCGGCATGCTCGGATCTCATCTCTATGTCCCCGGAACTGCGAATGTGCCAGCCAGCCATTTTCTTCGCCCCTGCTCAGGGCGTCTCGCGGCGTATCATTCCAGACATCTTTCGGTGATCGAGAGTGCGATGACCCGTGCAGCCCAAACAGGTGCAGGTTTTCATTTGTGGTGGCATCCGCACAACTTCGGGGTTGATATGGAGGCTAATCTCTCTGGTCTAGCTCGCATCCTTACACATTTTTCTCGGTTGGAGGGAGAATATGGAATGTGCTCTAGAAGCGTGGTCAACAGTGGAGAGGAAGAATAAGAATCAAGGAAATGAAAACAAGTAAAAACTGCAATGGGCATTTTTTGATAACACAAGTTTTGTCATGTGTCGTGAGTTTCCCAGAAGTGGCGCTCACGCACGTGATGAAAAACGAGTAAGTAAGTGAATTTTACAACATATTGCGCGCGCAACACGCTTGATCTGTTGGCTGAAGTGAGTACCGGGGCGCTTTCGTATCATAAAGGGATAAGAAAGATACTTAGAGACGGCCCGGACTTGGCGCACTAGTCGGGAATATGTCAGACTAACAAACACTCAAAAGAATGGAAACCCAATATGTATCGTGTACTTTATGTAGAGGCGGAGGAGAGACACTCTCTGAAACATGAATTTGCTCGCCGCACGTTGGGATACTGTGCAGGGCAGGCCGGCTTCTTTAAGCACGCATTGGCAAGAGCGTCTCACACTACGTTCACTTCAATGAACAACGTACTGAAACAACCGAGTCGCTATTTGGGTGAGTGTGATGCCGTCGTTTTTAGCTCGAAGTCTGGTATTCGGAAAATGGCGTCATCGGATATGAAACAACTTCTTTCAAAGTTAAAGGTACCTATTGCCGTTTTGGTTCACGAAGCTCGACCTCAATTTATGATTGAGGAAGAAATTGCCGATTATTGTTCTGTGATTTTTAAGCGTGAGCCATTCATTGATTTAAGTCGCTACGACCTTTCACCAGACAATCTTGATAAGATTGTCCCGACAATTCTTGCCAATCCTCTCAATCCACTCTTTAATCGCCTTCCATGGTTGACAATCGGCGCACGGCCTTCCCAGTTTGGGTATGAAGCGTTGAAGCAACATGATACCTTTTTTCTAGGGCGTGTTGGAAAGAATCGTTACAATAACCGAGTAGATGCGTGGACCAAAATATTTGAGGCAAAAGATGTCGATGCCGTTGGGGGCCTAATACCTACAGAAGTTGGGTTTAGTGTGTCAACAGAGCACATCGCGGAGCCGATCAACTCAGCAGCGTACAGACGCAATATTCTAAAGGCTCGAGTCAATTTGGCGCTTGACGGTATTGGCCCCTTTACTTTCCGTCATCTTGAGTTGTTTTGGAGCGGTGCCTTTTGTCTGTCTGAAACGGATCTCGGTGCGATTTGGCTGCGAGAAGCCATTGTCGCAGGACGCGACTATGTGTTTTTCGAAAATTGGGACGACATGGTTGACAAGGTTCGTTTTTACGCAAGAAACGATTCAATCCGCGACGCAATCGCTCGAAGTGGGCGTGAGTTCTATGAGCGGCTATATGATGTCGATGCACATGCGCATGAGTTGCGCGCGGCGATTTTCCCGGAAGATGAGACCACGTCTCTTTGCCAAACCTAGTCCAGTTCGAGCAAATAGTACGGCAATAATGAAACTGCTTGTGATGGCTTCACCCGGGGATTCGACCAATATCCTCGTCAACCGGTTGATCGATGATGGTTTTCGTGACATTCATGTGTTTGAAGAACCCCCTCAGTCGCGCTGGGTGTTGTTGCGCGGGCGCGTGCGGCGTGTGGGCTGGCGTATGGTAATCGGACAGGTGTTGTTCATGGCCCTTGTTCAGCCACTATTGCGGAGGAGCGCAGGTGCGCGGCTGCAAGGCATCCAGGAAGCTTATGGATTACGTACAACTCGCCTATCGGCAGCTAGCATAACACGAATTACCTCAGTAAACTCGTCGGAGGCTCAAGAACTCTTGCGTTGCCTTGCACCGGACGTTGTGGTGCTAAGCGGTACTCGGATTGTCAAGCGCGAAACTCTGGTTGCAGCAGATGCGCCAGTGCTGAATATTCATGCCGGGATCACGCCGGAGTATCGTGGTGTGCATGGCGGGTACTGGGCTTTGTGGATGGGGCGGCCAGAGGAGTTCGGTGCAACGTTACATTTAGTCGACGCCGGCGTAGATTCAGGCGCGGTGTTGTCGCATGTGCGACCAGTCCCTACAGCACAAGATAACTTTGCTACGTATCCTTTGTTGCAACTTGGTGCGGCGCTGCCCGCGTTGGTCAACACTCTAACTAAGTTAGATCAAAGGAAGACGCTCCCTGACCCTGTGCCGACAACCGGCGCTGGGCGGCAATGGTTTCATCCTACACTTTGGCAATACCTGATCGGGTTACGGCGCGGGGTGCGGTAATGGAACACAACAACATTATTCGTTCGAAGAATGATTATCGGAATTGGCTGATTGCTGATCTTGATGGGGCTGGATTGAGCTGTTGGCGGTTTTAAATGGGGCTTCGCTATCCGAACCTTCATTTCCTGAGAGTGCTTCGGCGGGTCGAATACTTGAAGAACTGTCGAAACGGATTGATTGGCAGAGCTGAGCGGTTGCTTGTGTCTGTCTACTTCCGCCTATTGTCGATTTATTTGGGTTTCACGATCCCCCCCAATACATGCGGACCCGGATTGCGGCTGAATCATTGGGGAACAATTGTGATCAGTCCTGAGGCGCGGATTGGCGCGCGGGCGCGTGTGAATATCTGTGTGAATATCGGGTTGAAAAACGGGAAGGCCCCACATCTTGGCGATGATGTCTATATTGGGCCCGGAGCAAAGCTGTTTGGAGGGATCCATTTGGGCAACGGCGTTCGGATCGGCGCGAATGCTGTGGTAAACCGAAGTTTTCCTGACGGTGCAATCCTGGCCGGTGTGCCAGCGCGCTTGATTGGGAACAAAGCTGATGAGGAAACACCGGCCAATGAGGCCGTCTGATGTCTGAAAATTTACTATTCGGCAGGCGAATTCTGCTACTGGGAAGCAACGAGCGTGCCGCATTGTCGGCGTGCCGATCTTTGGGAAAAAAAGGGGCGATCGTTGAGATCGCGACATTCGACCCTGTTCGCCAGCCAGCAGAATTGTCGCGGTACTGCCGCAAGCGCTTTTTTCTTGGATCGCCGGTGACTGAAATGGCCGACGTTCGCAAACGCTTGGCCGCACATTTGGACAAATATCAATACGATGCGGTTTTTCCGATAACCGACATGGCATGCGAACTGGTATATGCCGACTATGTGGCATTGGCGTCGCGTGCCGTGATTGTGGGACCCGAGCCTGACGCCTACCTCCGAGCTGTCGACAAGGCTCAGGCATTGGAACTGGCAAAGAAAGCAGGGTTGAATGCCCCGAGCGGCATTCTTTTGTATCCCGGTGATGATCCCACGCCCGCTTTTGACATTTTGTCTGAGGGTCCGGTTTATGGCAAACCGGTACGAAGCTGCCTGGTGACCGATGATTTCGTTAACTCTTTCGAGGTGAAAAAGTGCAGGACACGATCACAGCTCGAACGGAAGCTTTCCGAAGATCTGCCAAGGTTGCCGGTTCTGGTCCAGCGACCTGTGGAAGGGCATGGTGTTGGGCTGAACATTTTGGCGGATCGTGGACGCTTGGTGGCGGCAAGTATGAATCGGCGGCTGCATGAACCCCCAGAAGGCGGCGGCAGCAGTTTTCGGTGCAATGTTCCAATGGCGGAAGAGGATATACAAATCGCCCGCGACATTGCTAGGCGGCTGGACTGGTCCGGCCTGATGATGGTCGAACTGAAAGGCAATGACGGACACTTGACAATCATGGAGATGAATTGCCGCCCATGGGGATCGATAGAAACGGCCATTCGCGCAGGGGTCGACTTTCCGGCGCTTGCAGTTGCTCAGGCGCTTCGCCTGTCCTTGCCTGAAAGCCTGGTCACTAGCGACCGTCCGGTTCGAGTGAGAAATCTGAAAAACGATTTGCGATGGGTGTTTGGTCAACGTCGGCGTTGGTTGTCGCGATCCTCGCCGCTGGTTGATTGGCTAGGGGCCTTGCCGCGCGCCGCGCTTGGGTGGGAATATCTCGATATCGAGCGGGGCAATGATCCGTTGCCAGCAATTGGCCAGTTCAATCCAGTATTCGCACGGGTTTGGCGCCGTGGGCAGTTGGGGATGAAAATAGCGGCTGCGCGTCTTGGGTATCGCCATCACTTTCAGAAGCTTGATCCCAGAGAACCGATTCTGTTTCTGTGTCAGGGCAATATTAATCGGAGTGCAGTGGCGGATGTCCTCTTCAGACAGGCCGGTTTCGAACACGTTTTGTCCGCCGGGGTACTGCCGTTTCATGGACGCGGGATCAGTCCGGCGGCGGCCCGCTTTCTAGAGATGCAGGGAATGGATGGAACCAAGCACAGGTCACGCAATTTGCATAGTTGCAAGGCGTTTGTTTCCAAAGGAGCGCGGATTATCGTGTTCGATTTTCGCACTATGGCAGATGTTTGGATGATGTTTCCGGAGTTTCGCGAGCAAGTCATACTCTTTGACAATCTCGCCCGCCAAAAAACTGGAGAGCTACCAGATCCCCACGGCGCGTCGGAGGCTAATTACGTTGAATGTTTCGAGCGTATCTCCGTTACCCTGCAAGATCAAATCGAGTAAGAGGACCAATCCAATGGCACGCTTCGTGATCCGGTTAGATGACATATGTCCCACGATGGATCATGAGAAGTTTGCGCGCGCTCGGGCGCATTTTGAAGCTGCTGGCGTGAGGCCGCTCATGGGAATCGTTCCGGACAATATGGATCCCGATCTGATCGTCCACGGCCCTGACCCAAGTTTTTGGCAAATGATGCGAGATCTTGCTGCAAGTGGGTGGGGTATTTCGCAACATGGCTACAGACACCGGATACACACAAACGATCGCGGACTGCTTGGCATTACGGCACGTAGCGAGTTTGCTGGCCGTAGCCTGGAAGTCCAACGAGAGGATTTGGCTCAAGGGAAAGCAATACTTGTAAGTGAAGGTCTCGGAACAGATAATTTCATGGCGCCCTTTCACAGCTATGACAGGAAAACCTTGGCGGCATTGAAATCTTTGGGGTTCACTACATTGACTGATGGATATGGGTTGTTTCCCTGGCGCGCGGGAGGACTCAGATTTGTGCCTCAATTATTTGAACGTCCGGCAAACTTTGGAATCGGCATTTACACGATGTGTCTTCATCTCAATAACATGACAATGAATGAGATTGACGAACTCGGCCACTTCATGACTGCCAATTCATCACGCTTCATAGATTTTGAAGAAGCGAAAAGGAGCGAGTGGCCCGCTGCATTGGTCTGGCCCCTGGGAATGTCGCTAAAACTTGCATTGACGGCCAAGCGAAGACTTCAATAATCCGATGTTCTTTTCTGTCATAATATCAAAACGCTATCCAAAATTCCGATGTCGAACAGTATCATCTCAGTAGTCAAGGTGCCACTCCGGCCACTCCGGCACGGGGCAGTTGCGATTGCGCGCCAAGTCATGCTGGAGCGACTTTTCTTCCGGCGCGAGATCCCGCCAAACTTGGTGATTTCGACGGGGGGGGCAGGCACAACTTTTCTCATGAAGCATTTGGCGCAATTTGTGCATATCAACGACTATTTCGACAGGGACCATCTCAAGCATCTGCCTAGACTTCCGGCTGGATGGCTCAATGATCGGCGGGTACTTTACTTATTTGATGAACCCGAAGCCGTATTTCGGTCAGTGAGGCGGAGGCAGTTTTTACACAAACATGCCGGCGAATTAGGTTCCGTTGCATGTCAGTTTACGTGGGGTGGTTTACAACAAAAACTGTTCGAGAGGGTCGTTAAGCAGCAAGTCGACTCGTTTCATTCCCATAACTCAGAAAATCTCATGTTGTTGTCCTTTGACGATATTTGGGCGCGTGCAGAGGACATAGCTGAATTCTTTGCGATAGAAGACGATCGGTTTTTGAATGAGTTTCCACCTCGCCGTCCGCGAAAGTCCGAACAACTTCAGGTGTGATGCATGTCGGCCGCTTCTGTTACCTTTTTGGTTTAGGCAGCGAGTCCATCGGGTGCCAAAAAAGTGCCGGATCGGTGGCGCACCCATTTGTTTGATCTGCTGGGAGAAAAAAAATGCAATCGGCACAAGACCACTTCTCGATGCAATGGGCAAATCCTGGCAATCTCTAATCTTTTGAGTGCTTATGCCATGGACGGCGCGGCTCACGACAACTCAACGGAGTTCCATGAAGATATGAAGAAAAGAGTAAAACGCGTAGTCCACGTCCTGTTTTCGGGGCTTGGCGGGCATGGTGCCGTCATGTTTGGGATGTTGGATGCCGGTTTTTACTCCGATGCCGACCATCTGGTCTTGTTGACGGGCGTTGAGCCCCCTCTTCAAGACTATGTCGACCGTCTTGAGCGGCGCAATATTGAGTGGCGCTATGTTCGCAAACAGCCCGGACGTGCCTATGCATCGTTCTACAAGGCTTTGCGTAGGGCCATTTTCGAAACCGATCCAGACTTGGTTTTTGTCCATGGTCTGGCCACGATCCCCTCGGTTGTGTGGAATCGAACGCGTGCCGTGGTTTTGGTTCGTGAAACTGAACCTCAATCGACAAAGTCAATAAAGGACTGGGGAGCGTTGGCCGTTGCCCACGCCAATGTGGATGCCATAGTTCATCTTACGGAAGATGCTGCCAAGACGGCGTCGGCCAAACTGCGTGCCCTGCACCGACCGGGCAAAGTCCATATAATAGGGAATGGCCTCGACATCGATTTCTTTAGCCCGGAGCGGGAAGGTAGTCATGCGATCCTTGAGGGAGATATTGTGCGGTTGGGTATGGTGGCACGGCTTCAGCCAAGCAAGGATCATCTGACTCTGATTGATGCTTTTGATCGACTTTGTTCAGATCGTCCTTCGCTCGACGCACGGCTGGAGATCGCGGGAGATGGCGCAACGCTTCCCGCAATCGAAGCCGAGATTGAAAGCCGTGGACTACAAAGCCGCGTTACCTTGCATGGCACTTTGGGCGCCGAGGGCGTTCGCGACTTGTTGCGCAGCCTTGATATTTACGTTCACGCCAGCCTTGGGGAGACAATGAGCAACTCGATCATGCAAGCCATGGCGGTCGGGTTGCCAGTAATTGCGGGCGCCGTTTCAGGCGTCACCAATATGGTCACCCCGGATGTGGGTATTCTCTATCCTTCTCGAGACGTACACGCCCTACAATCAGCAATTGCAGGATTGTTGGACAATCCGGAGCAAGCACGAAGCTTGGGAGCGGCATCGCGGGCGCAGGCCGTGCGCCTGTATGATGCACGAACGACCGCGCGGGCTTATGAAGACTTGGCCGATCAACTCTTCAGGGCAAAGGCTGGCATGTGATGCCTACGGTATTGCATCTTATCCCCTACGACACGGTTGGAGGAGTGGAAACGGCCGCTCGGTCTGTTCCGGCGACTTGGGACGGAACGGCAGGTCCGGTTCGCTATCGCCGTGGCTATCTGGTGACGCATTCACCGGTCGAAGTGTTCCCGGACGATTGGCATGGCGCGGCCGTATCGGTCAATCGTCCGGACGCGCACTGGAAATTACTGCGGTTTGCCTTGGAGTGCCGTCCAGATTTGGTTGTTGCATCGCTTTGGCGAAGTTGTCCGACGCTGATTGCGTTAAAATTCCTTCGCCCGCGAACGAAATATGTTTTGTTTCTGCATTCTGCAGTTGATGTCCATGTATTCGACAAGGTGTTGAACCGCGTGGCTATGCTCATCGCGGACGAGATCTGGGCGGACTCTGAAACGACACTGGATGCGCGGGTGCCCTCGAAAGTGCGCGAACGAGCGAAGGTACTATCGTTTTTGACACAACGGCCCCCATACCTTCCAAGTGCTCGGGGACAAAATCTGGAAAGACCAATAGCACCGAATTTTGTCTATTGGGGGCGTTTGCAATCTGAAAAAAACCTTGGTCTGGCGCTCGAAGTGTTTGCGGCGGTTCACCAATTGTTGCCTGACGCCAAGTTCGACATTTTTGGCCCGGATCGCGGTTCGCTTGATGAGCTGCAGGAGCAAGTGGCCGAGTTGAAACTTGGCGACGCTGTGCGATTTCTCGGTGCTGTGCCCCAGGAGGACTTGTTAGCGAACGCTTGCGGATACAGTTTCTACCTGCAGACCAGTCTTTTCGAAGGGATGGCCATGTCAGTTATCGAAGCGATGGCGATGGGGTTGGTACCAGTGGTAACACCTGTGGGCGAGATACCCTCTTACTGTCACGATGGGCATACCGGAATTCACGTCACCACATCGGGAGAAACCGCGCAACGGATCGTCGAGTTGATCTCCCAACCAGCATCTTGGCGTGAGATTTCGTCACGTGCGGCAGAGAGATGGGCTGAGGCGAGGTTGTTTCAGGATGACTACCGCGATGCCTGTGACAATCTTCTTTCGAGAAACAAGGCGGGGGGGACTCGTAATGTGTGGATTGGCTGGTTTTGCTTTGTTCCGCCCTTTCGACGAAGCCATTCAGGCGCGCGATACGTTGCAGAGTATGACCCGGTCAATACAACATCGAGGCCCCGATGCTGAAGGCCACTGGCTAGATGAAGAACATGGCGTAGCGCTCGGTCACAGGCGGCTGTCGATCCTCGATTTGAGTCCAACCGGCGCACAGCCCATGAAGTCGCCTTGTGGTCGTTATATTATTGTTTTTAATGGCGAAATTTACAATCATAGATCTATGCGCCACAATTTGGAGCAAGGTGCGCCGGGTATTGTGTGGCGTGGCCACTCAGATACAGAAACACTGCTAGTTGCCGTTGCCGAGTGGGGGGTGGAGCGCGCTCTCAAAGAATCTTTCGGAATGTTCGCTCTCGCGCTTTGGGACAGACAGAAACACATTCTTACGCTTGCGCGGGATAGGATGGGGGAAAAACCTCTCTATTATTCGAACCAAGGCGGGAAGTGGATTTTCGGTTCTGAGTTGCGTGCATTGCGGGCGGGGGGAATCAAGACGCAGGTCGACCAAGCCGCACTCGCTTCGTATCTAAGGATCGGCTACGTGCCTGATCACCTTTGTATCCTCGAGGGTGTTCACAAGGTAATGCCTGGCAGTATGGTGCAACTGCGTGCCGGCTCGAAACCAGTCCAGATGCGCTACTCTGCGGTCGAAACGCAATTTGGCCAGCCTGCCACCATAACGGATACCGATGAGGCCGTTGCGCAACTGGAGAGCACCCTTGATGAGGTGGTAAGCGAACAGATGCTCAGCGATGTACCGTTGGGGTGCTTTCTGTCTGGCGGCGTTGATTCCTCTTTGGTTGCCAGTTTGATGCAGGCCGGCTCTGACAAGCAGATTCGAACATTTTCTATTGGCTTTGACGATGCTCGGTTCAACGAAGCGCCCCATGCCGCCGCTGTGGCCCAGCACCTCGGCACGAGCCACACAGAGTTCATACTCACAGAAGATGATGCTCTGGCCATCATCGCGGACCTGCCTCGCATTTATGATGAGCCATTCGCCGATAGTTCGCAGATACCGACCACTTTGCTTTGTCGCTCTGCGCGCAAACACGTTACCGTCGCATTGACCGGCGATGGTGGAGACGAAGTCTTTGGTGGATACAATCGCCACATCCGCGGACCCAAAATGTGGGAGCAGATTTCTCGGCTGCCTCAAGTCCTACGCAACATTGGTGCCGGGGCTGTCGGTAGTGCTGCGCAGTTTGGATTGCGGAACGAACGAGTGTCTCGGAATGTGATCTCAATTCTGGGTCTTCCACTCACAACTTTGGATAACCTGCCCAAACTCGCTGCGGCACTTCGTTCAACAGGTGACGCAGAAGAGTTCTACCAGATATTTATTGCGGCTGGGCAACTTCGGGAATGCGCACTGCGCGAAACTATTCCACCAATAGCCTCTGACTCGCGGGCACTGGATCCGTCGGGATTAGACTTGGCAGAATGGATGATGGCACGTGACATGACTGGCTATTTGCCCGGCGACATTTTGGTCAAGGTGGATAGAGCGGCCATGAGCGTTGGTTTGGAAACGCGCGCGCCGTTTCTGGATGCGCGGGTCGCAAATCTGGCACGACAAATCCCTATTGGGTTTCATGTAGATGGTCGCACCGGCAAGAAGTTGCTCCGAGAGCTGCTTTACCGCCATGTTCCGCAAGCATTGATCGAACGTCCAAAGCAAGGCTTCGCAATGCCCTTGGATGATTGGCTGAGAGGGGCCTTGTACGAATGGGGTTCGGGGTTGATTGCGGACACGGAAACGATTTCTAATCTAGGGCTGAATGCAGGATTCATTGAAACTCTGTGGGAGCGACATCAAAAACGGCGGGTAAACGCGGGAAAAGAGGTGTGGGCACTTCTGATGTTGCTCTTGTGGGCAAGAGATGTCGGTATCGAAAGGCCGGTTTCCTCAAGCCGACATGGTCGATACCCAGACGCGTCATGAGGGCGGTCCTTCGTTTCGGACAGCGGGTCGGCTTTTCCAAGGCTCACTGAGATTTGAATGCTCAAACCTGAGTGGAAACCTCTTGAACTGCCACTGGATTGTTCCTTCTCGCTCGCTTGGGTCGCTGCCCAGCTATTGGGCTGGCAATGAAGGGACCCAGCTTCACGGACTATCAGATTTCGGTATCTCGGCGGAGCATGGCGTCGACGCGAAGTGTGATGGTCATAACCTTCCCCCCGAAAAGTTCTCGATTTGAGGTTGGCTTGTTCTCCGACTGAGCAGACAAGCTAAAAAGAGAAGCCGTTTCAGCGAAGCGCAGATTATTGGTATTCTGAAGGAGCACCAGGGGGTGCTTGTCGACTGGTGGGCTGTGCCGCAAGCACGGGATCAGTTCAGTTGACCTGCCCCCCAAATTCTCCCTCGTTCTGATGTAGAGTTTGCTCAACCTTTCGAAGGAGCAAACAGATGCGAAAGAGCCGTTTCACGGAAGCGCAAATCATTGGGATGATCAAAGAGCAGGAAGCAGGCATGCCGACAGCGGAGGTGTGCCGCAAGCACGGTCTCAGCCAGGGCACGTTCTACAAGTACAAATCGAAGTATGGCGGCATGGAGGTGTCGGATGTCGCTAAGCTGAGGGCGATGGAAGACGAGAACGCCAGGCTCAAGCGCCTTCTGGCAGATACGATGCTGGACAATGCCGTTCTGAAAGACTTGCTGGGAAAGAACTGACGACGCCAACCGAACGGCGGGATGCAGCGCTCAAGGCGATGCGGGATCATGACATCTCGCAGCGCCGAGCGTGCAGGCTCGTTGGTGTCGATCCCAAAACTGTCAGGCGTGAACGCCCGCCCGACAATCCTGAGATCAGGGAGGAGATGAAAGCCGTCGCAGTCCAGCGGCGCCGGTTCGGCTATCGGCGGATCGGCGTTATGCTGGAGCGCAAGGGGATGATCATGAACCACAAGAAGCTGTACCGCCTCTACACGGAGGAGAAGCTGGGCGTCAGGCGACGAAGGGGTCGCAAACGGGCGCGGGGATCGCGGACGCCAATGCCCGAGGCTCTGAGGCCCGGCGAACGCTGGTCTCTGGACTTCCTGTCCGACACGTTCGGGGCATCGCGACGGTTCCGCATTCTGGCGGTGAACGATGATTGCTGCCGCGAGAACCTGTGTCTGATGGCCGATACCAGCATCTCGGGTGCCCGTGTGGCGCGGGAACTGGATGCGCTTGTCCGGGTCTATGGTAGGCCCGCCAGCATAGTCAGTGACAACGGCACCGAGTTCACCAGTCGGGCGATCCTGAAATGGGCGAACAACAACGGCGTCGATTGGCATTACATCGATCCGGGCAAGCCCCAGCAGAACGCCTTCATCGAGTCCTTCAACGGCAGCCTCCGGGACGAGTTGCTGAACGAGGAGATGTTCGACAGCTTGGAAGATGCACGGCGAATTCTGGCCCTCTGGCGCTACGACTACAACAACGTCAGGCCGCACTCATCGCTCGGCAATCAAACACCCGCGGAAGCGCGCCGGGCGCTTGAGCCAAATGAGGGCTCCGCGCCCGGCGCGCTTGCCCAAACCGAAACCGAAGAATATGAAAACCAGACCCGCAGACTCTCGTTTTGAATGAGGGACCATCGGGGGGCAGGTCACAGTCCTTACGGGCACTGGTTTCTAGGAGATTGCTGACATTGTCAGAACCAAGCGAACGTATTCTTTCAAAATGTTCGGATCGGACGATCATGTCTCTTGCACAGCGAGATAAGACACGTGCTGCAAACCCGAGAGATGGGGGCGGTCGCAAGATGATCAGACATGCTTGCGCCCGCCGGCGTCAAGAAACCAGTCGTCCGGATAAGGGTACCACCAGTCCGCCTCCCTGGCGATCGGGTCCAAGATGACCATCTTGGGCTGGCGGAACGCATCCAGTCCAAGCCGCCCCAGCGCTCGCCCCATGCCCGATTTCTTGATCCCGCCAAAGGGAAGGGCGTCATTGTCGACCAACGGGTTGTTGACCCACACCATTCCAGCTTCGAGCCGGTCAATCGCCTCGTGCGCTTCGGTTAGGTCATTCGTAAAGATGCAGGCGCCCAAACCGAAATCCGAGTCATTGGCCATGGCAATCGCCTCGTCGAAGGATCGGGTCCGCACGATTGACACGACAGGGCCAAATATCTCTTCGTTGAGGATATCCATGTCCGGGGTAACATCCGTGACCACTGTCGGTTCCAGGTACCAGCCCGTTTCCAGGCCCTCGGGGATGCCTCCACCCAGAGCAATTGTGGCGCCCTTGGCCCGGGCCCGTTCGATCCAGCCCAGTACCTTGTCCCGCGCCGCCTGTGATACGAGAGGGCCGATCTCGGCCACGCCGAGGCCGTTGCCGACACGCAATTGACGCGCGCGGGCAACAAAGGCTGCAACGAAATCATCATGCACTTCTTCATCGACATATATCCGCTCGGTTGATGTGCAGACCTGACCGGATTGCAGGTACACGCCGGTTACAGCCCCGGCGGCGGCCACCGCTATGTCGGCATTGCGTGTCACGATCATCGGATCATTGCCGCCGCCTTCGACAATGCAGGGTTTCATCCGGGCGGCAGCTTCTACCGCAACCATGCGTCCGACTTCGGCTGACCCTGTAAAGGCAATGGCGTGCGTCTTGTTGCTGTTGATCAAGTGATTGCCGATCTCCGCCCCCCCTGCGACGCAGGCGACAAGATCCGCGGGTAGTCCATCGAAGAATTTCATGAAGGCAAGCGTGCAGAGCGACCCGGCCGGGGCGGCCTTCAGCACGATCCCATTCCCTGCGGCAAGTGAGGCGGCGATGGTCCAGCATCCGAGGATCAGGGGGAAGTTGTAGGGCACGATGTGCACCGACACGCCAAGGGGCGCATAGGTCTGGAACTGGAATGATCCGGGCTGCATGGTGCCCGCGATCCTGCCTGCGTCGTCCCGGGCCAGTTCGGCGAAATAGCGGAACACCGGCGGGATATTGGCGATCTCGCCAATCGCCTCTGGGTAGGGTTTGCCGATCTCGCGGGTCATGGTGATAGCAATGTCGGTCATGTCTGCCCGTTCCATGGCGTCAGCGATACCGTGCAGCAGGCCTGCCCGGGTCTTGCAGTCCATCTTAGCCCAGGTTTTCTGCGCAGCGTTTACACGGTCGAGGATTTGCTCCAACTGTGCCTCGGATGGTGTGCCGATCGCGCCGATGTCCGCGAGCGTTGCCGGGTCTACCGCCATTTGTTGTGGGCCTTCCGTCGCAACGTATTCGGGGGAAAGGTAATAGCAGGGCGAAAGAACGTCAGGCATGGGACACTCCTTGGGGGATTGGTAAGTCGCGTCCCAGATCAAGCGCGGTGTCTGCCCATCCGGGCAGTTCGCTTTCGAGAAACGAAGTGATGTCGGACAACCCGGCATCGGCCAGCGCGGTTTGGAGCTGTTTGATGACGCGGGGGATGAATGTCAGGTAGCGCGGCTTGGCATCGCGCTGGCACAGGCGGACAAACACGCCGAGAACGCGCGCGTGCCTTTGTGCCCCCAGCAGCGCATAACGATGGCGGATCTCTTCCGACGAGCCCAGGTGTGCGGGTGCATTTGCGAGGTAGTGATCGAGTAGCTGTGTCTCGAGATCCGGGGCGAGATCGCGCCGCGCATCCTGAAGCAACGACACGAGGTCATACTCACAGGGCCCCAGAATGCCGTCCTGGAAATCCAGCAGGCCACAGCGCTTGATGCCTGCGCGATGTGAAAGGAACATGAGATTGTCGACGTGGAAATCCTTAAGCACCAGGGTGTCGAACCGCTGGGCGACCGGCGCCAGCGCATCGCGCCAAAGGCCGAGGAAGGTGTCCGCAAAGCCGGTCCTGTCGATGGCCGGGTTTATCGCAGGTGCGAACCAGTCGGCAAAAATCTTCAACTCGGTCAGGTGACCCGCGAGATCGTAGCGAGGCTGATCGACGTCGTTGCCCCTTGGGTCATGGTGAAGATGCAGCAAGGCCTCCACGGCAAGCTTATAGAGCTCTGCCTCGTCATGCCCTTCGTCCAAGCGTTTCGCATAGGTCCCATCTCCGAAATCCTCAACGAGTGCGGCACCATGTGCGGGATCGGCGCCAAACACCCGTGGCGCCGACAAGCCGAGGTCGTTCAGGTGATGCGACAAGCGCAGATAGGCGGCAAATCCCGGCGGGTCATGCCTATCGATCATCAACAACACCCCTTCGCCCTGCACGCGGTAATACCTGCGCTGGGAGGCGTCGGCCTCAAACAACTCCAACCCGAACCGATCCAGCCCATGGCGGGCCAGAAAGGCACGTGCCGGGGCCGGAAGCTGTGAAGCCGATGCGGCGGCCTGTGCGGGAAGCGACCGGTTCATCGGATCATGTAGACCTTCTTGACCGTTTCGTGGACGGTGCAGGTGCCTTTCCAGTCCTGAGGGAAAAAGGCGGCCGTATCCGGCGTCACCTCGATGACATCCCCGCTTTCGTGGACATAGGTGCACCGCCCTTCCAGAAAATGGCAGAATTCGTCCCTGGTGACGTGGCAGTTCCATTTACCCGGGGTGCAGATCCACAATCCGCATTCACTTTCGCCGTTGGGGCCTTTGTAGAGGACCCGGCCCGAGGTGTGGCTTTCGCCTTCGATCATGGTCGGGATGATGCCCCAGTCCAAAGTGTCGGTGACCTGAAGTGGGTTTTGCATCACGTGTGCTTTCATGGTTCTGGTTCCAGTTCAGACGAGCATGTAAATGTTGCGAAGGGTTTTGGTGATCTCGGCCGTGCCTTCCCAACCGGCAGGAAACAGAACGCAAGTACCGGCCGTGGCTTCGATCATCTCGTCCGTTCCATCGCGGCGGTAGATCACGTGGCCTTCCACGAAGTGACAGAATTCGTCGCGCGGCACGGAAATGCGCCACGTGCCGGGGGTGCAGACCCAGACACCGGTTTCCGGAGAATTGCGCGGCCCCTTGTGCAGAAGCCTGCCGGTGGAATGCGATTGCCCGTCGATCATGTCGGGTTGCGGTCCCCAATCGAGCAGGTCGTCATAGGTTGAGGCCCCGTGGATATGGGGTGCCGAAGATGCCAGGTTGGTCACGCGCTCTTCTCCGCCAGTTCGACCAGCAGCTTGGCTGCCTTTTCCTGGCCGTTTTGCGACTGCATATGCGCTGACGTGGCCTTGAGCTTGGCGGCCATAGCTTCGTCGTTCAGGCAGGCTTCGATCTTTTCGATGAGCTCCTCGTCGCTCCATTCGTAGCGATCCGACCGGAACCCGTGGCCGGTTTCCTGCACCCGCATGGCGTTGTCGTGGCCATCCCAGACATAGGACATGATGATCGCGGGCTTGCCGAAATAGAGGCACTCGGTGAACGAGTTGTTCCCACCGTGATGAATGACGGCATCGACTTGCGGAATGACCGAAGGCTGCGGGAACCAGCCGTCAATGATCACATTGTCGGGGATGTCGGAATACTCGTCCTTGTAATCGCCCACGTTCACCAGCGCCCGATATCGGCTGTTTCCAATGAGAGTGATCAGTCGCTTGAGCAGATCGGTATCCCCGGCCCCAAGTGAGCCGAACGAGACATACAGAAGCGGTCCGTCATTGTTTTTCTTGAAGGTCGGCACCTCGTAGGGCTCGTCCTGACGAACACAGCCTTCGAGATATTGAAACTGCGCCGGATCGAGTGGCGTGGACCGGGTGTACTTGGCCTGCTCGGGATACAGCAGAAGGTTCAAGTACGGCGACGCTTCAAAAAACTGACCCACCGGGTAGGCGTCTTCGTTGCAGGTGCTCAGGAACGCGTTGAAATCGTCGTGGATCGGTTTGATCACCTCGTTGAACCGCGCCCGAAAGGCCGCGTGACCTTCGGTGTCGTTTTCGGACATGCCCGACAGGTGCGGCGGGATGGCGTCGTCTTCGATCTCGTTCTCCGAACAAGAGATGATCCGTACCCACGGTACGCCGTGCTGCTTGATGGCAGGGAACAGGATCACGTTGTCGACGGAAATTACGTCTGGCTTGATCTTTGCCAGAATACCTGGCAGATCCTTCTGCGCCCATTTTGCACTGTCCACAATGGCTTCCCAGCATTCCTTGACATAGTTGTCGATCTGGTCGATCGGCGCCTTTCGGAAGTTGGGGATGTGGCCGTTGATGAAATCCTCCCAGAACTTCGCCATCTGCTCAGGGGGCATCGGTTCCGAAAGGTTGACCGGGTGCGCCTCGAATCCATAGCCCTCATAGACCTCGACGAACCCTGGGTCAGACAGGAATACCGCCTTGTGACCCATACGCTCGACCGCCTGTGCAATTCCGACCGAGTTCAGGGCCGGCCCAAACGCCGCCTCGGGAAAGAAGGCAAAGGTTTTCTGTTCCATGAAAGTCTCCTCTGTTGTGTACGCTCGCCTTTGGCGGGCTTTTCTTGTCGGCCGCTTCAGGCGGCAAAAACGCGTGTATCCCTTGCCGCCCAGCCGACGGTGATCTCGTCGCCAATCGAAAGGGGACGGGCTTCGGCGGCGTCTGCTGTCAGGCGCACCATGACCGAGTCCGGTGACAGCGGGGTTTCGAGATGCAGCTGCAGGTCAAGGCCGTGATAGGCCATGGCACTCACCCGACCGGTGAGGCTGTTTTCCCCTTTTCCGACATCAAGGTGCAACCGCTCAGGACGTACCGCCGCAACGGCGTCGCTGTTGTTGGCGACGGCATCATCGAGATCGGCAAAGACCCTGCCGCCGTCATTCGCCAGGAGGTGATTGCCGGAACGCCGAACCGGAAAGAAGTTCATCACCCCGATGAAATCGGCGGCAAAACGGCTTTTCGGGTGTTCGTAAATTTCTTGCGGGCTGCCGCATTGCAGCAGCGCCCCATCTTGCAGGATGGCAATCCGGTCGGCCATGACCAAGGCTTCTTCCTGATCATGGGTTACGATGATGAAGGTGATACCGAATTCGTGTTGGATGCGCTTGAGTTCGAGCTGCATTTCGCCACGCAGTTTCTTGTCAAGCGCCCCAAGCGGCTCATCCAGCAGGAGTAGTCGGGGGCGTTTCACAAGGGCGCGCGCCAAAGCGACGCGTTGGCGTTGACCGCCCGACAACTGGTCCGGCTTGCGGGTCGCAAGATGGGACAACTGGATGACTTCGAGTATGTCGGCCACCCGGCTTTTGATTTCAGTCCTGGGCAGCTTTTCCATCTCCAGCCCGTAGGCGATGTTCTGCGCTACGGTCATGTGCGGAAACAGCGCGTAGGACTGGAACATCAGATTCACCGGGCGATGATTTGGCAAGGTGTGGGTGATGTCGCGCCCGTCAAGAGAGATCGAGCCCGCGGTCGGCATCTCGAACCCGGCGAGCATCCGCAACAGAGTCGTCTTGCCGCTGCCGGAAGCGCCAAGCAGCGCAAAGAACTCGTTTTCACGGATATCCAGATCGATCCCGGAGACGGCCTGAATCGCGCCAAAGTGTTTTTTGATATTCCGAAGTGACAGCATGGTCTGGGTCATTGTCCCGGAAGCCCTCCGCGGTTGAGCCGTTGTGACAGGGCCAGCGCGACAACAGACAGCGTCATCACGATGGTGGCCAGTGCATTGATTTCAGGCGTGACGCCAAAGCGGATCATGGCGAAGATCTGCATGGGCAGAGTGATTGAATCGCGCCCCGCTCCGGCTGTGAAAAAGGCAATGATGAATTCATCTACGGACAGGGTGAATGCCAGTAGCGCGCCCGCGATGACCGCAGGGAGCATGACGGGAATGACCACGCGCCAGAGGGTAATCGGTGTGGATGCGCCAAGATCCGCAGAGGCTTCGACGATCGACCAGTCGAAGGTTTTGAGACGGGCACGAACCACCGAACAGACAAAGGCAAGGTTGAAGACGACGTGACTCACGATGACCGTGTGCAATCCCATCGTGACATTGAGCATCGAGAAAAAGCTGAGAAGGGCGATGGCGAGCACGATGTCGGGAATGATCATCGGCGCGAAAATGATGGTTTCGAGAAAACGGCCCTTGCGACGGCGGATCTCGACGCCGATCGCCAGTAACGTGCCAAGCATCGTCGCCAGCAGGGTCGATACCACGGCAACAACCAGGGTGTTCAGGGCCGCCCCGATGATTTCCTTGTTGCGGAAAAGCTCTCCGTACCATTTGACAGAAAACCCGGTCCAGGCCGTCGGCAGACCGCCTTCGTTGAAAGACAGCGCGAAAAGCACCGAGATCGGGATGTAAAGGAAGGCGAAGACTGCCGACAGGATCATTAGCATGAGGCGGGGATTGGCTTGCGAGCGCATCAGCTTTCCTCCTTGCGCGCACCCGAGGCGCGTTCGGTGGCAAAGGTCTGAAGCGTCAGCAGTCCCATCATGATTGCGATCAGGAACATCGACAGCGCGGCTCCGAATGGCCAGTCATTGGCGGTGAGAAACTGTGCGTAGACAAGGTTGCCAATCATCTGGAACTGACCGCCGCCCAAGAGTGCGGGGGTCACGAAGTTCCCGATGGAGAGCACGAAGACGAACACGAACCCCGTCGCGATGCCGGGCGCGGTCATCGGCAGCGTCACTCGGCGAAAGGTGGTCCAACCCGATCCGCCAAGGTCGCGCGATGCTTCGATCACCTCTGGGTTCAGGCGCGAAAGGGGGGCATAACAGGCGAGAATCACGAAGGGCAGGTAATTGTAGACGAGGCCGACCACTACCGCGCTTTCGGTGTAAAGCAGGCGCGGCAATTCCCCGTCATAGCCAAGGGAATGAACCACCGATGCAATCAGGCCCTCGCGGTTCAGCAACACGATCCAGGCATAGGTCCGCACCAGGTAGTTCGACCAGAACGGCAGTACCGCAAAGAACAGGAGCATCGGCTGCCGCCGGGAAGGGGCCGCGGCGATGGCATAGGCCGCCGCATAGCCGACGATCACGGCGATCAGCGCCGACGTGCCTGCAATGGTCGCGGATTTCACGAAAATGCCGGCGTAGAGCGGATCAAAAACCAGCCAGATGTTTTCCAATGTAAAAGTGTATTCGATCCCCCCGTAAATCCCCCGGCGGAAGAAAGCCAAAGCCAGGATCAGCAGGCAGGGGATCACCATCAGACCCGTCAGCCAAGCCAGCGCAGGCGTCATCAGGTAGAGGGATTTGCGGTCGGTCATCGGTTTCTCTCGAGAGGAGCAGGAGGCAGGCGCGACGGGGGTAATCGACAGTTCCGGCACAGTAGCCCGGCACCCATGGGCGCGCCGGGCCACAATGTGTTCAGCGTGGGTTGGTCGTCTTAGTCGGCGGCCTTGATCTCGGACACCGCGCGGGCGTAGGCGCGCGTGGCCTCTCCGACGTCGCGCAGCTGCTCATAGCCGATCAGCACGTCCGGGGTGATGCCCATGTTGGGGAAGGTTGCGAACATGTCTGCCGACAAGGCGGACATGGCCGGCTCGTTCGGTACCTTGTAGAGAATGTTCTCCGCTGCCCAGCCATGGTTCTTTGCGTCCAGAATGAAGTTCACGAAATCGTAGGCCGCATCCTTGTTTTCTGAATTCTTCAGGATCACCATCGTGTCGACCCAAAGGTCGGACCCTTCGGACGGGATAACGTACTTGATATCCGCGTTTTCGGCGATGCCGTAGTTGCACCATCCGTCCCAAGCGTGCACCAGTTCCGCTTCGCCCGAGACCAGCTTGGCGTAGAACGTCGCGTCGTCATAGGCCAGCAAGGTGTCCTTGGCTTCGATCAGCAAGTCACGCACTTCGCCAAGCTTTTCTGCATCGGTTTCGTTGACCGAATAGCCCTTGGCCAGGAACCCCGCGCCCAGCAGCCAGCGGTCAGTAGCCAGCATCGTGGTCTTGCCGCGTACGGCGTCAGTAGGGGCCAAAAGATCCATCCAGCTGTCCGGGGCATCCGCCACGAGGTCGGAACGATAGCAAAGCCCGGTCGTTCCCCATGCGTAGGGCACCGAGAATGCGTTGCCGGGATCATGCTCAAGCTTGGTCGCCTGCTCATACAGGTTGGCGATGTTGGGGATCTTTGCATGATCCAGCTCTTCGGCAAGGCCGAGATTGTGCAGAACTTCGGCGAACGGTGAGGAGACGAAGACAACATCATAGCCTTTGCCCTTGGACGCGATCAACTTACCCATGATTTCTTCGTTGGTGCCGTGCAGGACCAGTTCTGCACTGTTCCCGCTGGCCGTGTTGAAAGCGTCAATGGCGTCGGGCGCCATGTAGCCGTCCCAGTTCGAAACCACCAAACCCTCTGCGGACAATGCCGTTGCACTGCAGATCATGCCTAACCCGATGGCCGTAAGTGTCTTTGGGAAATGTCGAAGCATTCCAATCCTCCTTGTTGTCCTTGTTCCGCCGCCCTTTTTTGTTCGAGCGATCCTTGTTTCTGTTGTTCGCGGCTGTTGTTCGCCGATCTGTTTTGAGTATTAATGAAAGAAAAAGTACGTCAAACTGTATTCGATGTTCTTTTTGGAGTCGCGCGTTCGGTCGGCGCTGAAGTCAAAGTGAGGATGGGGAGAGTGCCGGAAATCCGACGCAATACTAGGCAGAGCCACCTATCGCTCGCCAAGCAGATACTGAATGTCGCATTGGAGCGCGGAATGAAGCCTGGAGATCACCTCCCTGAGCAGGCCTTTTCGGAGGTGTGCGGTGTGTCCAGGACGCCAATACGGTCGGCGTTTAAGCTTTTGGAAGAAAAAAGTATTCTTCACTGGAGGCAGGAGGAGGGGTACTTCCTTTCGGTGGCTGCGGGCGGTCAGGCTGCCAGGGCCCTGCGGGATCTGGAGGAGGCCGAGGATTCTCTTGCGCATCGCATACTGTCTGACAGGGCCGAGCGCCGTATTGATGAGGTGCAGTCGGTGAGTGCGCTTGTTCGAAGATATGGTGCTTCGAGGAATGCGGTACTACTTGCGCTAAAAATACTATCTCAGGATGGAATTGTGACACAATTGCCGGGCCGCGCATGGGCGTTTCAACCCATGATCGATTCGCCCAAGTCAATCGACGAGAGTTTTGATTTCCGTCTCACAATGGAGCCTCAGGCCATACTCGCACCGGGTTTTTCGCTCGACATCAAGCGTGCTGGCCTGTTGCGAACGCAGGCTGAAGAGTTTCTGAATGCTGACGAGGAGCGCATTACACACGGCGGGTTCCGCCGGATCGACAACGAGTTTCACGTTCTTATCGCTCAATGCTCGGCCAATCGCTTTGTCCGCGGCGGCTTGCTGGTACATCATCGATTGCGAAAGGCTTCACGACGGGGTAGCTCGACGCCAAATTTCCGGTTGAGGCAAGCCATGGCTGAGCATCTTGAAATTCTGGACAGCCTTGAGCGTAACCAATTCGATCTGGCCGCCGACCAGATGGTCGTACATCTGAGACGATCGAGGATTCGCCGCCCTGAAGCCGCCAACCGAGGTATTCCGCCCCTCTTGAGAGGGCCGCGCGCATGACAAAGAAACCGACAATCGCGCTGTTTCCCGAAGCCGGGTTTGGCGCTGGGCTGAACTGCGTCGGCATTGCCCAGAAGCTGCGGGAACAAGGCGCCAACCCGGTATTCATCTGCCATCCCGGTTTTACCGGTGTTTTCGCGGAATACGGATTCAAGGAATACCACCTGCCGCAATCGCTCAGGGCCAGCGACGAAGCGACGGAAGATTACTGGCAGAGTTTCATCACGACCCACTTGCCCCATTTCAAGCTCAACCCAATCGAACAATTGGAGACTTACGTTGCGCCCACTTGGGAGGCCATCGTAGACACAGCAATCTCGGTTGAAGATGATCTTGAAGCTCTTCTGGATCGGATCAAACCGGACGCGATTCTTCTGGACAACGTGATCATGTTTCCCGCTGTTGCAAAGGCGGGTTGTCCCTGGGTGCGAATCGTCTCTTGTGCGGAAACTGAGCTTCCCGATCCCAAGGTTCCTCCTTACCTTTCGGGGCTTGCGCCGGAAGCTGCGAAAAACTGTGCCACATTCAAAAAGGCGTATGAAAAGGCCACTCGGGCCGCACACAAACGATACAACGAGTTTCGCAAGAAGCGGGGGTTGCCACAGCTCGCGTCCGGGATTTTCCTTGAACCCTCTCCTAACTTGAATCTGCTACTTGCTCCGAGCGCCATCCGATATGATCGCGAACAGCCACTTGCCGACGACAGTTTTGTCTTCCTTGAAGGATGTGTTCGACAGGAAACCCATTTTGAAATGCCGGACTTTCCGGCCACCAATGGCCCATTAATTTACACCAGCTTCGGGTCGCTGGGGGCCATTGACACGGATCTGATCCGAAGAATGATCGACGTTTTCGCAACCATTCCCGCCCGGTTCATTGTCAATGCCGGTGGTTTCGAAGATTCTTATGAGCACATCCCCGACAATGTTCATCTGGGGAGTTGGTTTCCGCAACCGTCTGTCGTGGCCGACACGGCACTGTTCATTCACCATGGAGGGAACAACAGCTTTTGCGAGGCTTTGTTTTTTGGGGTTCCTTCGTTGGTCATGCCCTATTGCTGGGATGGACACGACAACGCTCACCGCGCCGAGGCTAAGGGCGTCGGGCGCCGTGTGGACCGCGCCGGTTGGTCAGCCAAAACATTGAGGGCGGAAATCGTCGCTCTCTTGGAAGACGGCGAAATGCGAACACGTTTGAAAGAAACATCTAAGATGATGCAGGCTAACTCGGGCACCGATAGAGCAGCCCGGGAAGTTTTAAGGGCATTGTCTGAGGCAAGATGCGGCGAGACGGGCACGGACTGAACTGGCGTTCTGTCACGTCGCCGAAGTGGTGATGCGTATGAAGGACGCACCCGTTTTCCGGCGACTCCCCATGTTGCGCCTCAGTGGAAACGGCGATGCGCAGCGAATATGCGGCGCTTGTTTGAATTGGCACCGCTCAGCGTTGTTGCCAGTCAAAGAGATTGTTCTAACAGGGCGCGGAAGGTGCCAAGCAGTTCGTCCCTTGTTTTTGGGGACTCTCCGATCTGACCCTGCATGAGGTACCGGAAAACACCATCCAGAAGGGCGTAGGACAGTTCGACATTATCAACAGTCTCGTGTCCTGCCTTTTCAAAGGCGGTGCCGACGATGTCCATCAACTTTTTCTCGATCTCCGCGACGACAGGTTGGAAGGTTGCGTCGAACATCGCCTGCGTACGGATGTCGTACCAGAGGCGGTGGGTCATTTCGTCGTCGATGATCGAGGCAACCAGCGCATTGGAGAACGCGTCAATGACTTCCGCGCGTCCATTCGCCTTTTTCAGCGCCTCGGTAATGTTACGAACGAACTCTTCCTTGTAGATCGACACGCAATAGATGATCAGGTCTGTGCGATCTTCGAAGTAGTAGTGCAACATGCCTAGGGACATTTCGCTTTTTTCGGCGATGTCGCGAAGGCTCGTGTTGGCATAGCCCAGCTCTTTCAGGGCAAGGATCGCGCTTTCGGCGATCTGGCGCTTTTTCAGGTCGCGTTTCGCGTTCTTGCGTGCCGCGCGGGCCTTTAGTTTGGCGGGCATTTCATTCATGGTGCCTACTTGGTACGGAGCCGGGCAGAATGCAAGCTATTCTGCCCGGCAACCACGCTTATCCCAGCAGAGCGTGGTAGAAAACCTTTGGAAGTTTGCGCCAGACGGGTTTGTGCTGGAATCGCGTCAAGGCTTCGCCGATTTTGTGCTGTTGTTTGTTCGTGATGAAGAAAGGAGGCCGCGGCAGAAGGGTGAACTGCAACGACAGAAGGCCGCGCGGGAAGGGGCGCCAAGGGGCCCTGACCACGGTGCGTTCGGTATCCTCAAGCATGAAGCTGTTGTGCACAGTGCCGATTCCCGAGCCGACATCTTCAAGGGTGTGACCCGGGAAGGCCCCCCACGGACAGGCGGTGATCAGGAAGCCGAGCCCGCACCAGCCGTTGATTCCGATTGTTCCATAACGCAGCTTAGACACGATCTCTTCGAACCGTTTCTTGCCGATCTTGCGGATAGTGCGGGGGTGGATGAGGATCTGACACCCCAAGGTGCCCCAGAGTTCGTCGTTGGCATAGGCAATCGCGTTTTCCAGGTAAGTTGCCGGATCGGGCGCCTCCAATTCGATCATGCCCATCGCGGGCCCGAACACTTCGATGGAGCAATTGGCGGGCTGTTCTGCAAGGTCAGAGATCACGAGAGGCGGTGCAGCCTTGCCGCGGTCGACCATTTCGATCCTTCGGCCACTGCCCTTGTGCGTTTCGAGGCGCTGTTCGGCACCGGGGTACCATGTCGGGCGGGTCGAATTTGCGGCGACGGATTTGACGGCCTCCATCAGGCGCGCGCCCTTGTTCCAGCCCTTTGGCATCACAAGCGCCTGGCAGGCCACGCAGTTGTGCCCTGAGTTATGAAGCTTCATTGTTGCGATGTTTTCGGCCTGAAACCGGATGTCGGCCGCCGACCAAGGGCCGGGCACGACAATAGTGGGGCTGACCGAACCCAACTCGGATGTGAAGCGCTTGGCGTTTTTTGGTGTGCCCGCCTTGCGGTTGGCCTTCGCTTCCTCGCCTGTGCCCCAGACAATGGCGTCATGAGTGGTTTCCGCGCCGGTAATGTGTAGTTCCTCGACAACCGGGTGTTCGCACAGGTAAGCGCCGCCCTTGGCATCGCCCTTGACGATTCGGAGGTAACCTTCGTCGATGAAGGGTTTCATCGCGATGCGATAGTAATCGGTCAGGTAGTCATTGACCGGGTTCATCTTGAGGATCACGACCTGATTTTCGAGGATCAGCTTTTGTAGCACGTCTAGAGGCGTGATCGCCGCGACATTGCCAGCACCAAGCACCAGTGCGACCTTGCCGAAACGATCCTTTTCCGGAGTGTCATAGGCAGTTGCTACGTGTTGTTTAAGATTGGAGGCGGTCACGCCGCCCTGCATCCAAACTTCCGCGGAAACACCTGATAGAAGCAGTCGATCCCACAGCGAATGGGGCAGGACCTGTACCGCCAATTGGCCGGTGGCAAGCTGCCGCGTGTGCAAGTGGTCGACGAAGGATTTGCCCTGCATTTGCGACAGGGTGCTGATCAATCCATTGCATCCGGCCATGCAGGCATAAGGGCCGGCAATCCATTCTTCACCGGCGACGGGGGTGCCCGGTTTCAGACCCTTCTTGCGGGCGGATTCCTCGGCCCAGCCCTGGGCCACGGACATGATTCCATCCTTCATTGCTGAAAGAAGCCGGATGCGTTCAGGGATTGGGAGCCGTGCCCAGTTGTCCTTGTTCGTATCGAGAATCGCCAGTGCGTCTTCGTATTCGTCGTAGAGAGCGTCCTGTCCCTCAAGCGTTAGTTGGGCAGCATCAAGCATGTCAGATACCTCTCTCGATCAGGATATTCGCGAATTTGTCGCGAAGTTTGTTTTTCAGCATCTTGCCTGTGGCATTGAGGGGGATTTCGTCAGTAAAAACGACGGCGTCGGGAACCTGCCAAGAGGCGACCTTGCCGTCATAAAGAGCGATGATATCCGCCTCGGACGGGGCGGTGCCTTCGGCTGGGACTGCGATTATGATCGGGCGTTCGTCCCACTTGGGATGAGCGGCGCCGATGGCAGCGGCCATGGCGATGCCGGGATGGGCCACGGCGATGCCTTCGAGATCAACCGAGGAAATCCATTCGCCGCCCGACTTGATAATGTCCTTCGTGCGGTCGCGGATCACCATGAACCCGTCTGCGTCGATGGTCGACACGTCGCCCGTGTCGAACCAGCCGTCTTCGGTCATCGCGCTTGTCTCCTGACCGAAATAGGTGTCGACCACCCAATGACCACGACATTGCAAAGCGCCTTCGGCCTTGCCGTCATGGGGTAGCGGACTGCCGGCGTCATCCACGATTCGCAGATCGATGCCAAAGGGTGGACGCCCCTGGCCCAAGCGCAGAAGCCCCATCGCATCGGCGTCCAGATCCGCATGTTTGCCTTTGGGGCGGTTTGCGGTGCCAAGCGGCGAGGTCTCGGTCATGCCCCAGGCATGGATCGTGTCGCAGTCGTACTTGTCACGGAAGGTCGCGATCATCGACGGTGCCGCCGCCGATCCGCCGATCACGTTGCGGCGCAGGGTCTCCATCTGCGAGCCGCTCTTTTCTGCCGCTGTCAGGAGCATCATCCAGATTGTTGGAACTCCCAGCGCCAGAGTCACCTTCTGGTCGTCGATCAACCCCAACAGGCTGTCCCCGTCAAGCATCGGCCCCGGCATCACCAGCTTGGCCCCGGTCATCGCTGCGGCATATGGGATGCCCCAAGCATTTGCATGGAACATTGGCACCACGGGGAGGATGACTTCTGCGCTCGACAGACTGAGGGCATCGGGCAGCGAGATCGCGAAGGTGTGGATCATGGTCGATCGGTTGGAATAAAGCACACCTTTTGGGTTGCCGGTGGTGCCCGACGTATAGCAGAGCGAGCAGGGGCTCTCTTCGTTGAACTGCGGCCACACGTAACCCGCATCGCCATTTTCGATCAGTTCGTCGAAGAAAATGACGTCCGGGATCGCTGCAAGGACCTCTTCGTCGCGCGGGCCCATGAAGATGTAATGCTCGATCGTCTTGAGATGGTCGCGGGTGCCGGTGATCAGAGGCATGAAGGTTTTGTCGAAGAAGATCGCCTTGTCGCCGGCATCGTTGCAGATGAAGATGAACTGTTGTGGCGCGAGGCGCGGGTTCAGAGTGTGGCAGACCTTGCCCGCCCCCGACACCGCAAACCAGATCTTGAGGTGGCGGTGGTTGTTCCAGGCCAGCGTAGCAATCCGGTCGCCTTCCTGCAGACCCAACGTGTCGAGTGCCGAAGCCAGTTTGCGCGATGCTTCCGCCACTTCGCCCCAGTTGGTGACGTTCAGTTCGCCGCTCGTCTCTCGGCTGACGATTTCGGTGTCGGTGTGATATTTGCCCGCGTGTACGACAAGGTCGCTGACCAAAAGCGCGTTGCGCATCATGGAACCAATCATCAGGTTCTTTCCTTTCGAGAAGTTTCTTGTCCGGGCCCGCATTGGCGCGGCCCCGGAAATCGCGTTCACTCGGCGGCGACGGCAGCGGTGGCGTGCTCGGCCTTGATCATGTCGGCGCATTTCTCGCCAATCATGATCGTCGGAGCGTTGGTATTGCCGGATACAAGCAGCGGCATCACCGAAGCGTCGGCCACGCGCAGTCCTTCCAGACCGCGCACCTTCAATTGTGGGTCGACCACCGCCATTTCATCCACACCCATCTTGCAGGTGCCGACAGGGTGATAGACCGTGTCGGCCCGGGCGCGAATGTGGTCCTCCCATTCGGCATCGGTCATGTTGTCATGAGTGCCAAACAGTTCCTTGTGGGCATATTTCTTCATCGCCGGGGCCATGAGGATTTCGCGAGTTTTTCGTGCACCTTTGATCAGTGTGTAGAGATCGCGTTCGTCGCTAAGGAACTTGGGGTCAATGCCCGGTGCGTCCATCGGGTCAGCCGAATTCAGGAATACTTCGCCGCGTGAATGCGGGCGCAATACGCAGACATGGCAGGAATACCCGTGACCGAGGTGCAGCTTGCGCGCGTGATCGTCGACGATTGAAATCACGAAATGGGTTTGCACATCTGGTCGGTCGAGATTGGGGTCGGTTTTGAAGAACGACCCAGCCTCGGCAATGGTGGAGGCGACCATCGAGTTGCCGTGCTTGCGCCATTTGAAAATCTCGGAAGTGAGTTTCATTGTGGCACGGACACCGACGCCGATATTGTCGGTGTCACGGGTTTTGTAGGCGAGAATGAAGTCAAGATGGTCCTGAAGGTTCTGTCCCACACCGGGAAGTTCATGCACCATGTCGATTCCGTGGCTCGTGATATCCTGCGGACGACCGACCCCGGAGAGCTGTAGAAGCTGGGGCGATTGGAAAGCGCCGCCGCAAAGGATGACCTCTTTATTTGCGCGCACTTCGACATCCTTCTTGCCCCGCCGATACGCCACGCCCACGGCGCGCTTGCCCTCAAAGATGATGCGGGTCGCGCGCGCCTTTGTGATCACCGTCAGGTTGGGACGACTGTTCATCACCGGGCGTAGATAGGCGGCGGCAGCTGAACAGCGTTCGCCATTCTTTTCCTTGCTATGGAACTGGCTGCACTGATAGAGCGCGGCGCCTTCGTTGTCGCCAGTGTTGAAGTCGGCAATCTCGCGAATCTGGACCTGGGTGTTTGCCTCGATGAAGGCGCGCGAGATCGGACGGGGCGCCTTTTGGTCGGAGACCTGAAGCGGGCCACTACCGCCGTGATGGTCGTCCGCCCCATTTATGTTGTTCTCGGCTTTCTTGAAATAGGGCAGAACCTCGTCCCAGCTCCAGCCGTCACAGCCCAGGTCGGCCCAGCTGTCATAGTCCTCTTTCTGACCTCGGATATAGAGCATGGCATTGATTGCGGAAGAGCCTCCCAGAGCGCGACCTCGCGGCTGGTAACCCTGCCGGCCCTTCAACCCTGGTTGAGGCACGGTCTTGAATGCCCAGTTATTTATCTTTCCATAGCCGGGCAGCATTGCGACAACCCCAATCGGCGCGCGCACGAGAATCCCGTCACCACTGCCTCCCGCTTCGAGCAGGCAGACTCGCACCTTGGGATCCTCGCTAAGCCGCGACGCAATGGTCGCCCCGGCCGATCCTCCTCCCACGATCACGAAATCAAAACTCATTTTTTCCCTCCCTGATATCGCACTCGCGCTCCTCTGCGAGGCATAGTGGCGCCAATACTTGGCGAATCTCCACCCTTTCATTTTAGCCATAAGTATTAAGCAAAAAATATAGACAGATGTCCAGAATTTTAGTTTAGATAAGATTGACGAAAAAATCTGTGTGCGGATTCTTGGTTGGGAGGAACCAAGTGTGTGCTCAAAAAAACGGGAGGATATAGTATGAAATTCAAAGTCTTGGCAAACGCTGCGGCGATAGTCGGTTTGTTCGGTGGGGCGATTCCCGCCTCGGCCGAAACGGTTCTGAAACTCGGTTCTGTGGCGCCTTCGGGCTCCCCTTGGGGCAAGTGGGCGGCCGGGGTTGCCGCCAAGATCGAGGAAGTTTCCGACGGTGAAATGAAGATCGACCTGTTGCTTGATGCGCAGGCGGGTGACGAGCAGACAATCCTGCGCCAGACCGCCAAGGGGCGGCTGGATGTCGCGTTTGTTTCGAATGTGCCGATGACGCTGCTCAGTCAGGAACTGGCGATTCCGTCCTCAGCCTACCTGTTTGACAGCGCAGAGCAGGGGACATGCGTGACGTACAAGCATCTTTCCGAGACACTCGGCGAGATCATGGAAGGGGCCGGGGTTGTTCCTCTGACTTGGATGGAGGTGGGGCATTACGTACTCTTTTCGAAGGAACCGTTGGCAACCCCCGCGGATCTCAAAGGCTTGAAGCTGCGGATCGCACCGACGATTGCCGATGCGGCGCTCGCTTCGGCCTGGGAGGTGCAGGGGGTGCCGATGGGTACTTCGGACACGATCCCAGCACTTCAAACCGGGACCGTTGATGCGGCCACGTTTCCAACCGTTTTCGGGATCGGCATCGGCACGCATAAAGTCGCTCCTCATGTGACCGTCACGAACCATGCGCGGCTGATTGGGACCGTAGCTGTGTCGGGCAGGACTTGGGCGCGGCTAAGTGATCAGGAAAAGCAATGGCTTGGCATCTTTACCGCAGCGGCCCCGAAGCTTACCGAAGGTATCCTCGGTGCGGAGGTCGCGCTTTTGAGCAAGCTGGAAGGTGCGGGAGTTCCCGTCAAACGGCTTAACGAGGCGGAAAATGCTGCCTGGAAAGCAGCAGCCAGCGGCGTGATGAATGCCGTGGTTGCCGAAGCCGGGGGCAAGGCTCAGGACGTGGCTGATGCTCTGGTTGCGGCCAAAGCGGCCTGCGGTTCCTGATCCCTAGTGCCAGTCCGGGGAAATGCCGATGCGACGCTTCTTAAGTAGCCTATTGAAGGTTGAGGGCGCCATTGCGGTTGCCGCGTACGCGATGACTTGCGGCCTCTTGCTTGCGGATGTCGCGGCTCGCGAACTCGCCTCCCAATCAATTTGGGGGGCACAGAAACTGGCGGTGTTCGGGGCAATCATTGCGGGCATCCTGGGATTGAGCATCGCGGTGGGCAACAATGCCCACCTGCGTGCCAGTTTCGCGGATCGCGTCCTGCCGTGGCGATGGGTCGACAGGGTTGGCGATTTGTTGTCGACGTTGCTTTTTTCGGGGCTTTGCTGGTACGCTGCCGAGTTTGTCAGTGAGAGCCTGACCTTCCAGGATCGGGCCGAGGTCATCGATATCCCGCTCTGGCCCATTCAACTGGTATTCCCATACGCATTTGGAACTGCGGCGCTCCGGCACTTCGTGTTTTTCCTGATGCCGGACGTGAAACCGGTTCCTGCTGGGGAGGGCTGAGCCATGGACGTACTTGGCCTGATCACGGTTTTTGCCGGACTTCTTGTTCTGCGTCAGAGTGTCATTCTGATCCTTTTGGCGGCGACTGCCTATGTGCATCTTGTCTGGGGCGACGGTCTGATTGTCTACCTGGTCGAAGATATCTGGACTGCGATGGATAACCCGGTCCTGCTGGCGATTCCGATGTTCATCATCGCCGGGGCGCTGATGTCGCGTGGGTCGATCGCGGCCCGGCTGATCGAGATCGTACGGGCCGCGACGGAATGGATGCCGGGCGGGCTAGGCTTTGCCACGATCCTTAGCTGTGCGCTGTTCTCGGCAATCTCGGGCTCGTCCCCGGCAACCCTACTGGCCGTGGGGGCAATCATGTATCCTGCGCTCAAGGACGCGGGGTATACACGGAGTTTCGCGCTCGGCTCCGTTACATCGGCGGGAACGCTTGGCATCATCATTCCGCCTTCGATTCCATTGATCATCTACGGGATTGTTACAGAAACCTCGATTGTCGATCTTTTCCTGGCCGGAGTCATTCCGGGCGTTCTTTTGACGCTGGTGCTCGGCATTTACAGTGTGGTCACAAACCGACAAGTGAGGCGCACACCGTTTTCGTTGACACGGTTAATCAAGGCCCTTCGAGCTGGGGTCTGGTCGCTGATGCTTCCAGTAATCCTTTTGGGGGGAATATATTCCGGCTTTTTCTCGCCCACCGAGGCTGCGGCAGTATCCGTCGGATATGCCATGTTGGTGGAGCTTTTCATTCACAGGGAATTGGGCGCAAAGGACTTTTTTGCCGTCGGTCTGCAAACCGCGCAAATGCTAGGCACCTTGTTCCCCATCGTGGCTGTAGCACTGTCGATCAAAACGATCCTTGCAATCGAAGGCATCCCGCAGGACTTTGCAAGCTGGCTTCAGGGTGCCGTCAGCTCGAAAATTGCCTTCCTGCTGGCGGTCAATGCCGCGTTGTTGATCATCGGCTGCCTGATCGACGTGGTCTCAGCCATTCTGCTATTGGGACCGATCCTGTTCGTCGCCGCTCAGAGTTTTGGAATTCATCCGGTGCATTTCGGGATCATCATGGTGATCAATCTGGAGATTGGCCTCCTGACGCCGCCGGTGGGGCTGAACCTGCTGGTGGCCATGACGGCTTTTCGCGAAAAATTCCGCGACATCTGCGTTTCCGTGCTTCCCTTCATCGGGATCATGATTGCGGTGCTTTTGCTTGTCACTTTCTGGCCTGCCCTGTCCCTTGTCCTGCTCAATCCATAGGAACGTCCATGACTAACGCATCAGACTTCGAGGGTTCCATCAAACGTTATGCGGCCGATTCACGGCCTTGGTGGCCGGAGCGCAAACGCCCGCGCGCGGGTTCCCCCAACATACTCGTGGTGTTGGTCGACGATGTCGGGTTTTCCGATTTCGGATGCTACGGCTCATCCATCCGCACACCGGTGATCGACCGGTTGGCCAGCAATGGTCTGCGCTATACGGGATTTCACACGACCGCCATGTGTTCAACCACCCGCGCCGCCATGTTGACGGGGCGCAATCACCATTCGGTGGGGATGGGGTGTCTGGCAAATTTTGACAGTGGCTATCCCGGGTATCGCGGCAAAATCAGCCGTGAGGCGGGCACCATTGCGGAAATCCTGCGCCCCTCGGGCTATCGTAACTACATGGTGGGAAAGTGGCATGTCACGCCGCTGACCGAAAGTGGAGCAACCGGGCCATTCGACGGCTGGCCGCTTGGGCGCGGCTTTGACCGGTTTTATGGCTTTCTCGACGCCGAAACCGACCAATATTCCCCTGAGTTGGTGCGCGACAACGGCCATATTGACCCACCGGGCACCTTCGAGACCGGCTACCACCTCACGGAAGACCTGTTCGACAATGCCATCGGTTTCATCGCCAATCATATCGCCGAATTGCCCAATACGCCCTGGATGACCTTCATCGCGCCGGGGGCGTGTCACGCGCCGCATCAAGCGCCGTTCGATTTGATCAAGAGTTATCACGACGATTTCCTTCATGGTTGGGATGTGGAGCGAGACCGACGACTGGAGAGGCAAAAACAGATGGGGATCGTGCCTGAGGCCACCGATTTGCCAGACCGGAACCCCGGCGTTCAGGCGTGGGGCGCGCATAGCCCCGACGAACAGGCCGTCTTTGCCCGGCTGAACGCCGCCTATGCAGCCATGCTGGATCATACTGATCAGAACCTTGGGCGGTTAATCGATTTTCTCGAGGCCGCTGGCCAACTTGACAACACCATCACCTTTGTCCTGTCCGACAATGGCGCCAGCCAGGAAGGTGGGCCGTTGGGCTTTGTGAACGCGATGGGCCCCTATAACGGGTTGGAAGAGGACGTCGCCAAAAAACTTGCCCGCATTGACGATATCGGAGGTCCCGACACCCATTCGAACTTTCCCTGGGGGTGGGCCATGACCTCGAACACTCCCTTGCGCCGCTATAAGCAGAACACCCATGGCGGCGGCGTGCGTGATCCGTTGGTGGTCCATTGGCCTGCGGGGCTGAAAGCGCGGGGCGAGTTGCGCCACCAATTCGCACATGTCAGCGATCTGGTGCCAACCTTGCTGGATGTGCTGGGCATCGAAGGCCCCAACCAGATCGGCGACGTGCCTCAGATGCCGTTCGAGGGCGAGTCATTCGCGGCCAGCCTTCACAATGCGAAGACCCCGGCACGGTCTCGCCCGCAGTATTTTGAGATGTTTGGCCATCGCGGACTGTGGGCAGACGGATGGAAGGCGGTATCCTATCATGCGCCCGGCACACCCTTCGAAGTAGACGATTGGGAGCTTTACAACCTTGATCAGGACTTTTCCGAAGTTCACGATCTCGCTGATCAAGAGCCAGAGCGGCTGAAGGCCATGATCGACCTTTGGTGGAAGGAAGCCGAGGCTTGCAAGGTGCTGCCGCTAGATGATCGCTTTGCCGAACGCTTTGCCGAGAACTCGGTGCGGTTTCAAGGTCAGCGAACGGAATTTGTCTTTCATCGCGGAGTGGGGCACGTGCCGACCGATGTGGCTCCCGATGTACGTGCCCGCAACTACGCTATTGAAGCAGACGCAAGTATCCCTGAGGGCGGCGCTGAGGGCGTTCTAGTTGCACACGGTGATGCAACGTCGGGCTATAGCCTTTATCTCCGTGATGGTCATCTTTGCTATTCGATCAACATTGGCGGCTCGGTGACGACGATCATCTCGAACCGGCCTGTTCCTACCGGCGATGTCTCTTTGGGCCTGCGCGCGAAGGTCGAGCCGGGTCTGCCGCATCGTGACTTTGAATTGCTGATCAACGGTGAACCTGCGGGCGCAGGCCGCTCTCCCCGGGGATTTGCGATCCTGATTTCCTGGTCCGGGCTAGACATCGGGCGCGACAGAGGCACGACAGTTGTCGACTACCCCGGCCCGTTCGAGTTCACGGGGCTCCTGCGCAAGGTCACGGTTCACCTCGAAAAGCAGGACAAGATGGACAGCGCCGCGATGAGCAAGGTGGAAATCGCGCGGCAGTGAATGACAATATTCGGGTTGCCCTGAGGTGATCCGTTTCAATCCAGGAGAAGTCAATGTGCAACAAACCGGCAAGCAGCCATACAGCCCAGACCAATCAAGCGCTTCTTGACTTGCTCAATTTTGGTGACCGGCAAGATTTCGAGGATGCGACGCGGGGCTTTGTTGCCACGTTCGACGCCGAGTCCATTCCCAATGACAGCGGTGGCGTGGCCTTTGACCTTTCGCAATATGCGTTCATGGATGGCGACGCTCCGGATACAGTCAATCCAAGTCTGTGGCGCCAGGGGCAGCTCAACCGGATCCACGGTCTCTTCACCATTCACCCGCGCATCCATCAGGTACGCAACGCCGATATCTCCAACATGACGCTGATAGAGGGCGATACCGGCTGGATCATCATCGATCCGCTTTTGTCGGTCGAAACCGCCCGTGCTTCGCTGGCACTGGCCAACGAACACCTTGGTCACCGCGAGGTGCGCGCGGTGATTTATACCCACAGCCACGCCGACCATTTCGGTGGTGTACGCGGCGTTGTGGATGGAGCCGATGTAGCCGCAGGAAAGGTGCCGATCCTCGCGCCGGACGGGTTCATGGACTACGCGATCTCCGAAAACGTTCTGGCTGGAAATGCAATGAACCGGCGCGCACAATACCAATTCGGGATCGGTCTTGAGGCGGGGCCACAGGGGCATGCGAGTTGTGGTCTGGGGCCGCGAATTTCGCAAGGGTCGATCAGCCTGATTCCCCCCACCGACATCGTTCGCGAAACCGGCGAAACCCGGATTGTGGATGGCGTCGAGATCGAATTTCAGATGGCCAACGGATCTGAGGCCCCGTCCGAGTTCATGTTCTATTTCCCGCAACTGAAGGCGCTTTGTGCGTCGGAAGTCACAACGCATAACATGCACAATATCCTGACCCCACGCGGTGCAGAGATCCGCAATACACTTGGTTGGGCCAAGTATATCGACGAGACGATTTCGATATTTGCCGACCGGACAGAATTGATCTTTGCCTCGCATCACTGGCCGCAGTGGGGAAGCGAACGGATCACCCGGTTCCTGATCCGCCAACGCGATCTATATCGTTTCATCCATGACGAAACCTTGCGGCTGGCCAATCACGGGCACACGTTGCACGAGATCCCGGACATGGTGGAGTTGCCTGATGGGTTGCGCCACGATTTTGCCTGTCGCGGGTACTATGGAACGCTAAAACACAACATCAAGGCTGTCTACCAATTTTATCTGGGCTGGTGGGATGGCAAACCGACGACCTATGATGCACTGCCGCCACAGGAAAGCGCCCGGCGCTTTGTGCGAGTGATCGGTGGGGCCGATGCCGTGTTGACAGAGGGTCGGCGAGCGGCGGAAGAAGGCGACTATCGTTGGGCCGCCGAGATCGTTGACAAGCTCGTATTTGCCGAGCCTGACAATAATGCGGCAAAGGAGTTGCAGGCGGATATTCTGGAGCAGATGGGATACCAAGCCGAAGCAGGGACATGGCGTAACATCTTTTTGCTGGGGGCGCAGGAATTGCGCAAAGGTATAGATCGGTCGAACGCGGTCAACACTTCCAACCCGGACGTGCTGTTCAACATGGGGGTCGGCATGGCGCTTGATTTCCTGGGAGTGAAATTCAATCCCGCAAAGGCCTCCGGAGATTTTTCGGTTCTGCTCGAATTCACCGATACCGGGGATAGCTATCTTCTGACCGCGCAGAACGGTGTCTTGTCCAATACCAGGAACCGGCCAGAGGCCGCCAATCTGACCCTTCGTTTGAGCGAAGCCGCCTTTTTCACGCTGCTTGGTCAAATCGCCCCCGTTGAAAGCCTGATCGCGGAGGGGGAATTGCAGCTGGAAGGGGACGCGTCAAAGCTTGCCGCGCTTTTTGGCGCCATGGACGATTTTGACCCATTTTTTGCCATTGTAACCCCCTGATCCAAGAAAAGGAGCGCCTTGCCTCCCGCCGATAGCGGGAGCAGATTAGGTGTGGAAGGCGGAGTGGCCAAACTTGAAAACAACGCTATTTACGCGTTTAAACCGCCAATCGGTTACGCGGTGGACGTACTGTGACCTCGGTCGGCACCTGTTGGGCTCTTACTGAGAATGAGGCGATGCATGTTCTCAGCGCTGGTTGCGGGGTCGCAGAAATGGTTGGGAAAAAGACCCGCTAGGAAGCTGCGTACCAGTTCCGTGGCCCATGGGCGTGAAAAATTCTCCATGTCGGTCAGGTAATGCACCCACATGCCTTCGAGAAGCGCCAGCGTACCATAGGTGGCATCTTCTGCGAGGGTATCCGAGCCCCCTTGTTCCCGGGCAATCTCCTCGAAGGCAAAGCGCACGTTTTGAACTAGGCGTTCGTCCTGAGTGCTGGAGTATTTGGCGATGCCGGGATGCGCGTTGGCTGCGCCGCGAAAGGCGTGCCATATCTTGGTGCTGCGGGGGTTGAGCAATGTCTCCGACAGATCGGCGACAACCACGGCCATTACACGTACCGCTGGGGGCGCGTCTCCAATGTCGATCATCCGGTCCATTTCGGAATAATAGTGATTGCTGAATTGTTGGGCCGCGGCCGTCACGAGATTGTCTTTGCCGCCAAAGTGCAAATGCACCATCCCGCGCGACAATTCGGCGCGCCGGATGATGTTGGTAACAGAGGCCTCGGCCAGCCCACTTTCCGCAATCGTGTCCAGAGTCGCGTCGATCAAGGCTTTCCGACTGGCTACCGGGTCTCGCCGCGCAGCCTTTCGTTGGGGTGTGTCAGTCAAAGAAAAATCACTCATTATCAAGCCAATAAGAGGTTTCTAGCCAAGGATCAAAGATCAGATTGACACAGGCACGGCTCTCGCACAATACTTAATGGACAATCGTCCATTAGTGGGCGAGGGTGAAAGAGAGCTGGGAGGTCCGGTGTTCAAGTTGGGAAGTGAAGCCGCGAAGGGGTAAACCCTCAGCGCGCCCGCCACAGCCTACGTCGGCTTTCTGGTGGCGGCGCCGTTGATTATCCTGATCGCCTATTCCTTCTGGTCCCAGACTTACGTCACGCTGGACAAAACTCTGACGCTCAAGAACTACCGCGAAGCGTTGGCGGACCCTTTGGTGCATCACTTGATGCTGCGGTCGATCTGGATCGCGGGGGCCGTGACGCTGACGACGGTAGCGTTGGCTTATCCCATTGCCTATTTCATCGCGATGAAGGCCCGGAAGAAAACGATCTGGCTTTTGCTGATCACCATTCCGTTCTGGTCGAGTTACCTGTTGCGCGTTTTTGCGTGGAAGTTGATCCTGGGGTTCAATGGCGTGATGAACTCGGCCTTGCTTGGTATGGGTTTGATCGACGAGCCTCTGAGTTTTCTTCTTTATAACGAATTTGCCGTGGTGCTGACGCTGGCCCACGCTTGGGCGCCGTTTGCGATCCTGCCGATATATGTCAGTCTGCAGAAGATCGACCCGAGCCTTTTGGAAGCGGCGACCGATCTGGGCAACACGCCTGTACAGCGGTTCCTGCGGGTAACGTTGCCGCTGACCGTGCCAGGCATCATTGCCGCTTGCCTGATCATCTTCATTCCGACCGTGGGGGATTACGTCACCCCGGCACTGGTGGGCGGATCTGACGGAAAGATGATCGCGAACCTGATTCAGGTTCAGTTCGGTGCGGCCAACAATTGGCCGCTGGGGGCCACGCTGTCGCTCTTGGCGATGATGTCAGTCGGCTTTGTTGCGATTCTTTTCGTCATTGCGGGTCGTGGGCTGGGGAGGCGCATCCGATGAGACGCCCTTCGCTGCTCGTTGTTTACGCGTTCGCCTATCTGTTGTTTCTGTACCTGCCGGTCCTGTTCCTCCCTCTGTTTTCTTTCAACAGTGGCACGATTGTTGCCTTTCCGATCAAGGGATGGACGCTGGACTGGTACCGCAAGCTGGGCGAACAGGATACGTTGATCCAGGCGCTGTGGAATTCGCTGGGGGTCGGAGCGGTTGCGGCGTTGATGGCCACTGCAATGGGGCTTTTTGCATCGCGGGCCTTTGTGCGTTACCGGTTTCGGGGGCAGGCCGCTGCCGAAGGATTGGTAATGCTGCCGCTGGTCATTCCCGGCATTATCGTCGCCTCTTCGATGCTGGTCTTGTTCCTGTTCCTCGGATTGAAGCCTTCGCTAATCACGGTGACGCTGGGCCACACCTTTCTGGCATTGCCCTTCGCTGTATCTATCTTGAAGTCCGCGTTTGACGATTTCGACGTATCGCTTGAGGAAGCCTCCTATGACTTGGGATGCGGTGTCGTCGAAACTTTTCGCCGAGTGACCCTTCCTGTGGTTGCGCCGGGTATCGTGGCCTCGATCCTCGTCACGTTTACCGTCAGCTTTGATGAGTTTGTGCTAGCATTTTTCCTTTCGGGCAACCAGCCGACCTTACCGGTCTATATTTGGAGCCAGATCCGGTTCCCCGCCAAGCTGCCCAACGTGCTGGCGCTTGGGTCTATCCTACTTTTCGTTTCGGTCATGCTTTTGGTGTTGGCCGAGTATTTCCGCCGCCGCTCTTCAACCCGAGATGTCTGATGACCGATAAAAACATCATAGAACTGAAAGCAGTGGAAAAACGCTACGGTAGCTTCCGTGCTGCATCCGACATCGATCTTGATCTTAAAGAAGGGGAGTTCTTTTCTCTGTTGGGACCATCGGGTTGTGGCAAGACCACGGTCTTGAGGATGATCGCCGGGTTTCAGGAGCCGAGCCGCGGCAGCATCCTGATCGATGGGCAAGACATGGCGGGGGTTCCGCCCAACAACCGGCCCACGAACATGGTTTTTCAAAGCTATGCCATTTTTCCGCATCTGAATGTGGCCAATAACGTGGCCTACGGCCTTCGCGGGAGGGTGCCCAAGGCCGAAATCGATGCGCGAGTGACCGAAGTTCTGGAAATGGTGGAGCTGGGTGGATTGCACCAGCGCGGGGCAAACGAGTTGTCGGGCGGTCAGCGCCAACGGGTCGCGTTGGCGCGGGCCTTGATCATGCGTCCCAAGGTGCTGTTGCTGGACGAACCGCTGTCTGCGTTGGACAAGAAGTTGCGTGAACAGATGCAGTTCGAAATGCGGAACCTGCAGCAATCGCTGGGCATCACCTTTGTTATGGTCACGCATGACCAGTACGAGGCCATGACCATGTCCGACAGGATTGGCGTGATGTTCGATGGTCGCCTGATGCAGATCGACACGCCCGCCACTCTCTATGCTCGCCCTTGCAACCGCGCGGTTGCGAGTTTCATCGGTGAAATGAACATCCTGCCAGCGTCGATTTTGGATGATTCCAATGGCCTACTTTCGATCGATACTGCGGGTTTTGGCCGAATGCGCGTAGAGCGAAATCCCAATGCCGGCGGTCATGCCCGCGACATTATTGTGGGCATTCGCCCGGAGCAGTTGGAAATCAAGGCCGAGAAACCGGGCGATTATCCGGCGACCGTGCAAGGCACAGTCAGCAACGTCGCCTTTTATGGCGAGAATATACACTACCACGTGGCGATCGGTGGCATTGACAGACCGATCGCCGTCTCGGTGCCGAACTATTTTCACACGGTCGACTTCAAACGCGGGGATGCGGTGTGGCTGGGCCTTCAGGAGGCCAGCGTCATCGATCTGGGAAAAGACAATTGAAAACAACCAACGGGAGGAAGACATGAAACTAAAGGGTGTTGCAGCATTTGCTCTGGCGATTGCGATCAGCTCAGGCGGTGTAACCGCTGGAGGTGCGGATCTCAGCGTCTTTGACTGGTCCGGCTACGAGGACCCCGGCTTTTTTGCCAGCTACATGGCAAAATACGGCGACGAGGCGCCTAGCTATTCCTATTTTGGAAGTCAGGAAGAGGCGTTTACCAAGCTGATGTCCGGCTTTACCGCCGATCTTGCGCATCCCTGTTCGGATGCGGTGCGCAAATGGGTGGCGGCGGATCTGATCCAACCGCTGGACGAGGAAAAGTTGACCAACTGGACGGACGTTCTTCCGGAAATCAAGGAAGTCGACGGCATCGTGCTGGATGGCAAACTTTACATGCTTCCGTTCGAATGGGGGAATACCGGTCTTATCTACCGAACCGACAAGATTTCGGGGGACGACATTTCGCTTCAGCTTCTGGCGGACCCGGCCTATGCAGGCAAGATCGCCATTCCAGACGCGGCATCGTCGGCTTATGCACTGGCGTCCTTGGCGACCGGCAACGGCGCGGACTACACCAACCTGAGCGACGCGCAGTTCAAAGAAGCCTCGGATTTCCTGCGCTCGATTCATCAGAATGTGCGGTTCTACTGGTCGGATGCAGGGCAACTGGATCAGGCCATGACCAGCGGCGAAATCGAAATGGGATGGGCCTGGAACCAATCGGAGCTGAACCTGATCTGGAACGAGGTCCCCGCCGCAATGATGCGGGACGTGGACAAGGGGATTGCCACGTGGGTTTGCGGTTACGTGCACCTGAAGTCGGCTACCACGCCGGATGAGCAGGTTTATGACCTGCTGAACGCGCTGACCGATCCGGCAAGTGGTCAATACATTATCGACAATTGGGGGTACCCGCACTCCAACGCCAAGGCGTTCGAGATCGCTGACCAGGCCAGTATCGAGGCCTACGGTTTCTCCGACCCCAAGGCCTTTTTTGAAGGCAGCCTATTCTTTGACGCGGTGACGCCCGCGCTTGAGGCCAAGATGCTGGCCGAGTTCGAGCGGATCAAAGCCGGCTTCTAAACCAACCAGACTGCCGGGGACAAAAACTCCCCGGCTGCAGAAAACAGGATTGCACGCGCCATGCCCGACGCGAACCCATACGCTTTGCTTTTCGAGCCGGTCAGGATTGGCCCTGTCACGGCCCGCAACCGTTTTTTTCAGGTGCCTCACTGCACGGGGCTTGGCCATTTGCGCCCCCGTGCCGATGCTGGTGTACGCGGCATGAAAGCCGCAGGGGGCTGGGCGGTTGTGTCGAACCAGGAAACCGAGATTCACCCCAGTTCCGACCTAACGCCTTTTCCCGAGGGGCGGCTTTGGGATGCACGCGACATTCCAGCGTTGCGTCTGATGACGGATGCCGTGCATGAACAAGGAGCATTGGCCGCAATCCAGCTGGCACATAACGGTAATCATGCGAACAACCACCTGAGCCGGGCTCCCTTGTTGGCGCCGTCCGAGATGAGCGTGGACTCGGCCATGCCTAAACATGCGCGCGCCATGGACAAGGCGGATATCCGGGAGTTTCGTCGCTGGCATCGCGATGCTGCGTTGCGCGCAAAGGAGGCAGGAGCCGATATCATCTATGTCTATGCGGGCCATTCGATGTCCATCGCACAGCATTTCATGCTTCCCCACATGAATACCCGCAGCGATGAATATGGGGGGTCGCTTGAGAATCGTGTGCGATTGGCGCGCGAATTGCTTGAAGATACGCGTGAGGCCGTCGGCGACACCTGCGCCGTGGCGTTCCGCTTTGCCATTGACGAGATGCAAGGTGCAGACGGCATGCAGGCCGCCGAAGAGGGGCGCGCGGTGGTCGAACTTCTTTCTGATCTTCCTGATTTGTGGGACGTAAACGTGTCGGGATGGGACAATGACAGCATGACCACCCGGTTCCAATTGGAGGACGGCTATCAAAACGAGGCTCTGGCTTTCGTTAAGCAGGTGACGGGGAAACCCGTGGTAGGCGTGGGCCGATTGACATCTCCCGACCTGATGGTTTCGATGGTGAAAAAGGGTATCGTCGATCTGATTGGCGCGGCGCGTCCTTCGATTGCCGATCCGTTCTTGCCGACCAAGATAAGGGAGGGCCGCATCGACGAGATCCGCGAATGTATAGGCTGCAACATCTGCGTGGCCTCAGACAATCTCGGCATCCCGATCCGATGCACCCAGAACCCAACTATGGGCGAGGAATGGCGGCGCGGATGGCACCCGGAAATCATCTCGGCCAAGGGCGAGGAAAGCGAGGCGCTGGTAATTGGCAGCGGTCCTGCCGGTCTGGAGTGCGCGATGCAGATGGCGCGACGTGGGTACGAGGTCACGCTAGCCGAAGCATCCAGCGAATTCGGGGGGCGCGTGGCCCGCGAAAGCCGCCTGCCGGGACTATCTGCCTGGAACCGCGTGAAGGATTACCGGCTGAACGACCTGTCCCAGCGGGGGAACGCGCGCATGTTCACCGACAGCCCGCTGGATGCCGCACAAGTGGCGGAGCTGGGGATTACCAATATCTTCGTTGCGACCGGTGCGCATTGGCGGCGTGATGGCGTTGGCCGAAATACCCAGCGCAAAGCGCCGTTGATCGAGCCAGATGCAAACATCTTGACGCCTGACGATATTTTGTCAGGGCAAATGCCAGCCGAAGGGCCGGTTCTGATCTACGATGACGATCATGTCTATTTGGCTGGTGTGATTGCCGAGAAGCTGGTCGCCTCTGGCATGCAGGTGACCCTTGTCACGCCGGAAAGTCTGGTGTCGAGCTTCACAGTGAACACGTTGGAACAGCATCGCGTTCAGGCGCGGTTGATCGAGTTGGGGGTGGATATCCATTGCAACAAGACACTGGCCTCACTTGATCGCAATGGCGCTACGCTGAGTTGTGTCTTTACCGGCAAACCGACGCAAGTGAGTTGTGCATCTGCGGTGCTAGTCACCGAACGCATACGCGATACCGCTCTGTACACTGCCCTAAAGCCGCTTGGACTGACCACACTCGAATTGATCGGCGACGCAGCACAACCGGGCCTGATCGTGGATGCGGTATTCTCCGGGCACCGCGCCGCCCGAGAGTTTGAACGCCCAATGCAGGACACCGACAAAGATTGGTTCCGCCGGGAAATTATCGATCTTTGTGAGGAAACATCATGAGCACCACATCTTCATCGCCCCGTTCGCGCCGCCGTGGTGGCGGGCGGGCTGCCCGCATCGCTGTGCAGAAGGCTACGACTGGCAATGAAGCGGTTCAGGGTGGTTTGGCGGGCGGACGGTACAAACCGCTCAGCCAGCGCGACATGGAACACATCCACAATGCCGCCTTGACGGTATTGGAAAAAACGGGTGTTTCAGATCATTTTCCCGAATTGCTTGACTTGGTGCTTCCTAAGGGGGCGGTGCTCAACGCGCATGATCGCCTCTGCTTTCCCCGCGCCCTGATGGAAGACCTTTTGTCGGTCGCGGCTAAAGAGTTCTACGTGTTTGCCCGCGGTGAGCGCGAAGGCAAGGACGACATGCATTGCACCGGCGAGAGCGTCTATTTCGCCAACTCGGGGACAGCGGTCACGACCTTTGACGCCGAGACCAGTACCTATCGACCGTCGGTTCTGCGGGATGTCTATGATTTCACCCGGTTGGTGGATCAGCTTGAAAACATACACATGCTGGGCGACACGGTGCTGGCCACTGACGTGACCGACGACTTCGCCCATGACATGAACACGATCTACGCGATGCTGGCGGGAAGTCAGAAACCGGCCTGTCTGACCTTTCGGGATCGCAGCCACATCCCACATGCAATCCGCATGTTCGATCTGGCCTCCGGGGGCGAGGGCAGTTTCATGAAGAAACCGAGCGTGATCTTTGGTGGGTGCCCCATGGTGTCACCACTGCGGATCGGGCGTGAGAATATGGAGATATTGATCGACACGGCCAAGCTGGGCCTCACTGTTGATCTGGCTGTGCCGCCGCAGGCGGGGGCCACCGCGCCGGCCACGTTGGCCGGGACGCTTGTCCAGACCGTGGCCGAGACATTGGCCTGCGTGGCGATCGTCAATCTGATCACGCCGGGGTGCTCGGTCTGTTTTGCCGCTTGGCCCTTTATCACCGACCTGCGCAGCGGGTCCTTCACAGGAGGTAGCGGTGAACAGGCTCTGATCGGCGCCGCGGCGATCCAGATGGGCAATTTCTATGGCCTTCCAACCTCTGTGGGCGCCGGTATGACCGACGCCAAGGTGCCAGACGCGCAATACGGGCTGGAGAAGGCGCTTACGTTTTCGCTTGCGGCACATGCAGGGGCCAACCGCTTGTGCGAGTTTGGGGGGATGATTGGCAGCCTCATGGGATGCAGCTTCGAAAGCATGGTCATTGATGACGAAGCCGGCGGCATGATCCTGCGCACTTTGCGCGGGATCGAGGTTTCGGACGAAACCATGGCGGTGGATGTGATCCACCAATGTGCCATAGATCCCGGCCACTTTCTGGGCAATCCACATACGCTCACCTACATGAATTCAGAGTTTGTCTATCCGCAACTCATGGACCGGGAACGCACCGATACCTGGGAGAACGAGGGCAAAACTGATCTTCTGGAGCGGGCGCGGAACAAGGCGAATACGATCCTGGGGTCTCATTTCCCCAACTATTTTGGTGCAGCCGACGCCCAAGTGCGAGCCGAATTTCCGATTATCTTGAGCACCGAGGAGATGGCACGCCGTGGATAACACCGACGTCAGAAGCTGGGACAACACACATTTCGTACATCCATGGGAAGGCATGTCGGCCCTAGGACAGAACGAGCGGACGTTTGTGGAGACGGCCAACGGCATTCACATCTTCAATGGCAACGGAGAGCGATTGATCGATGGTCCGGGGGGCATGTGGTGTACCCAGATTGGCTACGGACGAGAGGAAATGGCCGAGGCAATGGCGGAACAGGCGCGCCAGTTGGCCTATTTTTCGCCTTTCAACAATACCAACTCGATCGCCGCCCGGTTTGCCCGCGAACTCGCCCGCCGGTCACCGGGTGATCTCAATCATGTGTTTTTTACCACCGGCGGATCGACGGCCGTGGACAGCGCTCTGCGATTTGTCCAATTCCGGAACAACCTATTGGGGCGGCCTGAAAAGAAGATCGTGATCACGCGGCAGAAAGCGTATCACGGTAGCACTTATCTTGCAGCCGGTGTCAGCGGGAAGGAGCGTGATCGTCTGTGGTTGGACAAGGCCGACCAATTCGCCCATTTCCTGCCGGATGTGAACCCGCTTTATCGCGGCGAGGGACAGAGCATTGCGGAGTTTCTTGAAGAAAAGATCGCGGACCTTGAAAACGCGATCCTGACACTTGGGGCGGACCGGGTCGCGGCATTCATTGCCGAGCCGATCCTCGCCTCCGGAGGCGTTATCGTGCCGCCTGAAGGGTACCACCGGCGCTGTCTCGAAGTTTGCCGCCGCCATGATGTGCTTTATATCTCTGATGAGGTTGTAACCGCATTTGGTCGATTGGGGCATTGGTTCGCGTCCGAGGACGTGTTTGGTATTCGGCCGGATATTATCACCTGCGCCAAGGGCTTGACCTCGGGCTATGCACCGATGGGGGCGACGCTGATTTCCGACCGGTTGATCACAGATGTTGCAGGGCGCGATGCGACCTTCTCAAACGGCTATACCTATTCGGGACACCCGGTTTGCGCTGCTGCAGGGCTGACCAGCATGGAAATCATCGAGCGAGAAGGTATTCTTGAACATGTCCGCACCATCGCGCCGGTGTTCCAAGAGCGGCTTCATGGCTTGTCTCGAATCGGCATTGTCACTGACACGCGCGGCATGGGGTTGATGGGATGCGTCCAATGTTCCTTCGACGGCGACAAGCACAGCGCGCTTGAGGCCGATTATTATATTGGCGCGCGCATCGATGCCGAATGCCAGAAACGCGGGCTTTTAGTGCGTCCTATCGTCAACATGTGTGTGATGTCGCCGCCTCTGATTATCACCGAAGATCAGGTACACCAGATGTTTGATATTCTTGAGGACGGGATTCGCGCCGCGGAACGGTGTGACGGACGGTAGGCGGGGAAAGTGCTTGCGGGATAGGTTTAGGCCCATGGGCGAAGTGTTTCAGGTCTAACACTCGAAAACGACATCGCCAGGGCGCAAACGGTCTGGAAAACGCGCCCGGTGGCTGGCATTATGCGCAAATGCTTTAGGCGATGGCGTCGCCACGCTTCCTTGGAACGGAAGCGCGCTTTCTTTCCAGTCCTGAACGCCGGGACCTTCTTAACGGAGGTCGAAATGACTGCACGTCCAGAATTCTATCGTTTCCACAATGGCGAAAAAGCCGGTTTGCAATTTGCCGACAGCGAGTACGAAACGCGCGTCGCGGGATTGCGCGGTATTCTTGCGCAGACCGGCACCGATGCCGCCGTGTTCACGTCCATGCACAACATTTCCTATTACTCGGGCTTCACCTATTGCGCATTCGGACGCCCCTATGCGTTGGTCGTGACGCCGACGGAATGCGTGACGATTTCGGCGGGGATTGATGCGGGACAGCCCTGGCGGCGATGCTATGGCGACAATATCACCTATACAGACTGGCAGCGTGACAACTATTGGCGGGCCATCTTGTCGGTGACAGGTTCTGGCAAGATGATCGGGTACGAGGCAGACCATCTCACACTGTTGCAGCAGGGCAAGATGCAGAGCTTCCTGTCGCCCGCCGGAACTGTTGATCTCTATGAGGCGACCATGCGTCAACGCATGGCCAAATCGCCGGCAGAAATCGAGATGATCCGCGCCGGCGCCGCGGTTGCCGATGTCGGAGGCTATGCGATCCGGGATGCGGTCAAGGAAGGGGTGCGCGAAATCGACGTGGCCATGGCGGGCCGGGATGCTATGGAGCAGGAAATCGCACGGCGGTTTCCGGATGCCGAGTATCGCGATACGTGGGTTTGGTTTCAGTCAGGCATTAACACGGATGGCGCACACAACCCGGTGACTGGTCGCGTCTTGCAGCGTGGGGATATTCTGTCCCTGAACACGTTTCCGATGATCTCAGGCTATTATACAGCGTTGGAACGCACGATGTTCGTTGGCGAGGTCGACGATGCCAGTCTCAAGATCTGGGAAGCTAATATCGGTGCTCATGAATTGGGGATTTCACTTCTGAAACCGGGGGCGTCCTGCGCTGAGGTGACAGATCAGATTAATGCGTTTTTTGCAGAACGTAACCTTCTGGAATACCGCACTTTTGGCTATGGTCACTCCTTTGGAGTGCTTTCGCATTATTATGGCCGCGAGGCTGGGCTGGAGCTGCGTGAGGATATCGATACGGTGCTGGAACCGGGCATGGTCATTTCTATGGAGCCAATGCTGACAATCGCCGATGGGCAGCCCGGCGCGGGTGGCTACCGGGAGCACGACATTCTGGTGATTACGGAAGACGGCAACGAGAACATCACGGGCTATCCCTACGGCCCGGAGTTCAACGTGGTGGGCTAGTGAACACCTTTTTGGCTCGTGGTGCTTCTTAATCAATCGAGAGTGGTCCCGCCAATTTTGGTGGGACCGCTATTCAGGGTTGGATGTGGCCGGCAGGTCTGGAAACGTCCGTACGCGGTGCTGAAACTGCGGGCTAGTAACTGTTTGCTCGCTCAAAGAGCAGATGCGAAGATTTGCGATTTGGGGTGCTTCCGGTCCGGAAGCGAAAGTGTCGAATGATCGGGTGGCGTGGCGGTTGTGCCAGGGTGAACCGAAGCAAAAAAGGCGCCCGGCGTGGGCGCGTGCTACTCGAAGGGCAGTCACATTGGGACGAGATTTTCTGGTACGCAGGTGATCTTTCAGCGGTCAGATGAAAGTGCGAAACAGAGCGACTCATGAGCTTGCGGCCTCGGCTCAACGCCCCGTGTCACCCTGCGATTCCTCCAACCCTGACGGGAGCAGGTGGTCGCGGTTGGACATTATTTCAGCTCGGTTAACATGCGAAGAACTGAATCTGGTCAATTTGTCCGGAAGCGCGGATTGCTGGCTTTTAGTCGTTTTTTCCCGTCGAGGACTGTGGTTCGATGCGCGATAACGGTCAGCAGGTCGATACCTTGGAGGATGGAGGATACAGCGCAAATATGTCCGATTTTTGGGATGGCTTGTCTCAGGCTTGGATTCTCCTTTGGACCCTGGATGCCGATCTGGTGGAGATCACCCTGCGGTCGCTGCAGGTGACGTTGACCGCGTTGGTCATCGCCTCGGCCATTGCTCTGCCGCTTGGCGCGTTTCTCGCAGTGCGCCGGTTCCGGATGCGGCGGTTGACCATTGCGGTGATGAATGCGTTGATGGGGTTGCCGCCGGTCGTGGTTGGGCTTGTCGTCTACGTTTTGCTAAGCCGCGCGGGCCCCTTTGGCGTTCTTGGGCTCTTGTTCACGCCGACGGCCATGATCATAGCGCAAGTCATCATTATCGTACCACTGATCGCGTCGATCGCTCACCAGGCTCTGCGCGAATTGTGGTCGGATTACCATGATCTGCTGATTTCATTGAATACCAGCCACGTACAACGGATGTCAGCACTGTTGTGGGATGGGCGCAGAGCACTCCTGACTGCGTCGCTTGCCGGATTTGGCCGCGCCATCGGTGAAGTTGGTGCCATCATGATTGTTGGTGGCAACATAGACCATCACACACGGGTGCTCACGACTGCGATCGCGCTCGAGACAGGCAAAGGAGACTTCGCGCTGGCGCTGGCACTTGGGTTCATCCTGATCGGTCTTGCAATAGCCGTGAATCTTGCGATCCATTGGTTGACGAGGACGGAACAGGAGGGGCGCTGGTGAGTGACATGTTTCCCCTGATCGTCGAAGGCGCGCTGACACGACGGCGTGGCAAGGTGCTGGTCGGTCCCGTCGACCTGCAGCTGGAAGCCGGAGGCGTGACAATTGTCATCGGCCCCAACGGTGCAGGCAAGACGTCGCTGTTGCGGATGCTTCATGGTATTGCGCGTTTGAACGCGGGGCGCATCGAATGGGCCTGTGGACAAGAGCGTGCCCGCGAAAAACAGGCTTTTGTTTTTCAGACGCCGGTGATGCTGCGCCGGTCTGTGCGGGACAATTTGGCGTATCCGTTGCGCCTTGCCGGGGTGGCGCGGCATAAGGCGCGCGAGCAGGCTGACGCGATGGCCAAGAAAGTCGGGTTGGGCGATGCACTTGGCCGACCTGCCACTGTCTTGTCTGGTGGGGAGCGTCAGAAGCTTGCGTTGGGGCGGGCACTAATACGGTCGCCACAAGTGCTATTTCTGGATGAGCCTTGCGCCTCATTGGATGGGCGGGCGATGCGTGAAGTCGAAGAGATTTTGCAAACTGCTGTGCAGGATGGCGTCCGCCTGATCATGTCTACGCATAACATGGGACAGGCGCGGCGATTGGCAAGTGACGTGCTGTTTCTCTTGGGAGGGCAGATCCATGAACAGGGTAGCGCGTCAAATTTTTTTGAAACACCTCAAACAGCGCAGGCGCGCGCTTTCTTGAACGGAGATATTGTAGAATGAAGACCTTTTTTGTTGCCGTCGCCGCGGTCGTAGCGATGTCCGCAACGGCGTGGGCGGAGGACATGAAAATGGCAGTCACGACGTCGTTTCATAATTCGGGACTGTCCGACATCCTGCTGCCTGCAATTCAGGAGGATCTGGGGCTTGAGGTACAGCTTCTTGTTGTTGGAACCGGCCACGCGCTTCGTTTGGGGGAAGCCGGGGACGTCGACGCAATCCTTGTACACTCCAAGAAAGCGGAAGAACTATTCCTTGTCGCTGGGCACGGCACGCACCGTCGCGAAATTATGTATAACGATTTTGTCTTTATCGGGCCAAAGGCGGATGTGGCCTATGTCGCGGATGCAGCGAATGCGGCTCAGGCATTGCAGCAGATCGCCAGCGCCGAAGCCATGTTTGTCAGTCGGGGCGATGACAGTGGAACGCACAAGAAAGAGTTGAGCCTTTGGGCAAGCGCGGGTCTGGATCCACATAGCTTGGGCGATTGGTATCGTGCCGTGGGTGCAGGCATGGGAGCTGCTTTGAATACCGCGTCGGGCATGGATGCTTACATCATCTCGGACAGGGCAAGCTGGTTGAATTTTGGCAACAAAGGGGAGTTGGCATTGCTTTACTCAGGTGACCCCGTGCTGTTCAATCAATATGCCTATATCCCTGTGAATCCAGACAAACACACGCATGTGAAAAACGATCTGGCGATGAAGCTTGAGAATTGGTTGGTGTCGGATCGGGCGAAAGACCTGATCAACACCTATGCGATCAATGGTGAAACGCTTTTTGTGTTCAACGCCAAGTGATCGCACCCGCACCGAAAAAAAGGCCTGGGGTGCCTCCTTGGGCCTATTTTAGTCGTCCAGTGAACCGTGTATCGCAAATTGTTCCAGACCGGCGTCTTGCGTTTCGATCACACGATAGGATTCGCGCACGCCTCCTGGTGTCAGGTCGCGTGCGACAGTGAGGAGTGTGTTGGCGTCGTGTTCATCGCACAGGTCAAGCATATGCCTCAGTTCTTCGGCGGCCACGGGGCGGGCTGTGTCGACATCCGGCGCACCATAGTAGGTTACAAAATGCTGGGCCAGCAGGTCAGTCAGCCTTTCGATCTCCGCAGGCTCGATCGGAGTGACGGCCACAAATGTCACCCTCCCGGATGTTTCGAGACCGAACCATCCGTTCGAAAACGCCTGACGGGCCTTGCCGACAAGGTCGGCTTCGGACCAGTTCGAGAATTCGAACCCACCAGAGATGCACCACTCGCCGGTGCGGGCCGCGTTGGAAAAGACGCGCGTATCGCTTTCGTCAAAATGAATGGCGCGGGCCAGTTGCATCAAAGGTCCTCCAGTAGCGTATGCAAGTGGAATAGGTGGGTGGTGTTTTGGTCGCGCAAGAGCATCCCGAATTGCTCATCGACCCCGACGAAAACTCCGACGACGTCGCTTTGTGCGGTTTCCTCGCCTAGGCCATGGGCCAGGCCACGCCATTCTGCATGCAGAGGTCTTGTTCCTTCCTCTTCCCACCGGTTTATCCAGCTCAGGGTATGACGTGCCCAGCTTTCAACAAGGAGCGGTGCCTCAACATCGGCGCAGCCCTCTGCGTAAAGCGCGGTTTGATCCGGCGTGTGCCCCATATCTTCGGAGGCGGGCCAGAGCGGTAGTTCGAATCCGACGACCAGCCAATTCGGTATCTCTGTCGGGGTGGACGTGCTTGCCGCCGCGCGCATCCGGCCACATGTCGCGCCGTTGATGCGCAAGCCACCGCCCCATTCCAGATGTACCGCAACTTCCGGTGGCGCGAGCGCTCCAAGCGCATTCTGGAACCCTACGGCGCAGACGGGCAGCATGACCATCGCGTCGGCCAAGGGCACTTCGGGGGCAAACACCAGCGCGGCCTTCAAAGTGTCAGGGGCGAGATTGTAGACGATCAGCCCTGCGTCGCAGCCTGCCGCAGCCTTCAGACAGGCCGTGAGGAACGGATCCTCGTCACCTGTAACGGATTGCCCGGACATGAGTGGAGGGAACACCATGCTGTTCATACGGCACCTTGCGAAATGAGGTCGCGGGCGACCTCTTGAAAACCCGCAGCTTGCGCGCTGTCCGGAGCGGACACAACAATGGGCGCGCCGCCATCGGCGGCAATCCGGATGTCCAAGTGCAACGGGATTTCGGCGAGCAGCGGAACCCCGAGCTTTTCTGCCTCCAAGGCGACACCACCGTGTCCGAAGACGTGCTCCTCGTGACCGCAGGACGAACAGATATGGGTCGACATGTTTTCGATCATACCGAGGATGGGCACGTTCAGCTGACGGAACATGTCGATGCCTTTTCGAGCGTCCAAGAGCGCCACATCCTGAGGTGTGGACACGATGATCGCGCCGTCGACATGTGCTTTCTGTGCCAGTGTCATCTGCACGTCCCCGGTGCCGGGCGGCAGGTCGACAAGCAAGACATCGAGCGCGCCCCATTGCACCTGCATCATCATTTGCTGCAGGGCTCCCATCAGCATTGGTCCCCTCCAGACAACGGCCTGATCGTCATTGGTCATCAAGCCGATCGACATCATCGTCACGCCATGATTGCGCATGGGAAGGATGGTTTTGCCGTCAGGGCTGGAGGGACGACCGGAAACACCCAGCATTCGGGGTTGGCTTGGGCCGTAGACATCCGCATCCAGCAGGCCGACACGTTTTCCCTCAGCCGCAAACGCACAGGCAAGATTGGCAGAAACAGTGGATTTGCCCACGCCACCCTTGCCGCTCGCAATGGCGATAATCCGTGTCACTCCGGGGATATTCTCAGGTCCCTTGGGTTCGGATTTTCTCGAGGGTTTGAGATCAGGTGGCGCCGACGGGGTGCTGTGCCCTGTCAAAACCACCGAAACACTCTCGACGCGGCCAAGCGCGCTGATCGCGGCCTCCGCCTGCTCCTTGACGGGAGCATAGGTGTCGGCCTTGGTCGGATCGATCTCCATGACGAAACGTACTGTTCCGGAATCGATATTGAGGGCGCGTACGACGCCTGACGAGACGATATCGCCGTGCCCGGCAGGATCGGCAATCTGTTTCAGAGCGTTCAGAACGGCTTCTCGCGAAAGTTCCAAGCTTAACCCCGCCCCTTGATCGTTCCTGTCACGACATGTTCCATGCCAAGCTCTTCGATGGTGATAACGGCTTTGGCCGTAAATGATTTGCCGGAAGAATCCGCATCGCGCATGGTGTCTTCGATAGCCTGCTGAGAGGTTACGCCGACCTGTTTCAGAAATTTGCGCATCGACATGTTAAAGTCATCGCTCATGGTTTGTCCTTTCCCGATTGTGTTGACGAAAGAAGATGCGATTCCCTAAAATCGTTTATGGTCCATTGGTTTCGCATGTTCATTCTGGCGTTGATTGCTGCCTTTTCGTGGGCGGAGCAGGGCGGCGCGAACGAACGTACGTTCACGATGTCTGCTGCTCCGGAGATTGTCGATAGCGGTCTCTTGCAGTTCATTTTGCCCCGGTTCTCGCTCAAGACACAGGTGCGTATTACACTCGTTCAGGCTGGCGAGGCGGCAGATGTGCGTCTTGGAGAGCATGGAAAACCGGTGTTTTCCCGGCTTGGTCGGATTTGGCGCATGCAAGTGCACAACTCCGGGCATGGCGGCGTGCAAAAGTTCTCTGACTGGATCACGTCTGACGTCGGTCGGCGCGCGATCACATCCTTTACGGTGGAGGGCGCCCAAGTGTTTTCTATCCCCGAGGAAGAGCAGGTTGAGGCAGTGTCCGTCACGGTGGGCGGGAATGCCGACATTGGTCGCGAAGTCTCGCAGAGGATGTGTGGGCGCTGTCATGTAGTGGTGGCGGAAGAACGGATGAACGCCATTGGCTCGACGCCATCCTTTTTTGCCTTGCGCAGCCTGCCCGACTGGAACGAGAGATTTGCCGCGTTCTATGCGCTGAACCCGCATCCGGCATTCACCCAGGTGGCGGAGGTCACACCGCCCTTCGCACAAGATCGCCCATCGCCCATAGTGCCATTGGAGATGACGCTCGACGAAGTCGAGGCGGTTCTCGCCTATGTTGCCTTGCTGAACCCTGCCGATCTTGGGGCGCCGTTGGAACATCAGTGATCGCGCCGTTTGCTGAGGTAGTCGTCGGTGGTGCGGGGTTTGGGGCGCTCTCCCCCGGCAAACGGGTTGTTTTGGGCGTGGTATTGCGCACTTACGCGGCAATTGTCGCACATCTGGATCATCCTGGCGGCTTCGGGGCTTTGGAACATACCGTGCTTGCCCGCCAGTTTTTCTGTGATCTTGTCGATTGTGGATTTGACGCCAAACAGGGCACCGCATTCGATACAGGCAAAGGGTTCTTCTTCGTTCAGGACCACTTGCTCGAGCGCCGAGTTAGTGAGGTTCATCCGCGGCTCGTAGGTGATTGCGTTTTCAGGACAGACCCGAGCGCAAAGACCACATTGAAGGCAAGCATCTTCTTGAAACCGCAATTGGGGCAGGTCGGGATTGTCTCCAAGAGCGCCGGAGGGACAAAGCGAAATGCAGGAGAGGCAGAGCGTGCACGCATCGGTATCCACGAGCACCGCGCCATAAGGTGCGCCTTGAGGCAAGGGCAAAATCTCGGCATCCGGTTGCAAGGCCTTTGTGGCAGTGCGTGCGATTTGACGTCGCGTGCCCATGGGACGCGCCGGAATTTTCAGAGCATCGGCACTGCTCGGTGCAAAGAGTGTCTCCGACAAAATGTCTGGATCCTGGGTTTCAATCATGCGAATGGCTTTGCTCGAAAGGGCGGTCGCCAGATCGATCTCGGATTGCATGACGTCCCGATCGGTCTTTGGGGGCAGATGGATATTAATGTCTGCGAATCCGGCCGCGAGAGCGGCCAACATTTCCGAGTGGCCGATGGTGTTGAGCGCTTCAACTTCCAGAGGAATGACATTGGCCGGCAGTCCTTGCCCGAAACGGGCGGATACACGGATCAACTCTGCCCCGTCAGCACCAATAATCAATAGCCTCGGCTCGACGCCGCCTGCGTCGAGATACGCCTTGGCCAACGTTTGCACGCGGCGGATGGTTTGGTCGACCGTTGGGGCGTCATATGCAATCGCGCCGGAAGGACACAACGAGGAACAGGCACCGCAGCCTGCGCAGATCATCGGATCGACCGAAACATGTTCGCCAGAGGATGTGATCGCTCCGGTCGGGCAGGCGTCAATGCAGCGCGTGCAGCCCGTCTGTTCGGCCCTTGAGTGGGCGCATAACAATGGTTCGGTTCGGACATAAAGCGGCTTTTCAAAGGTGCCGACCATGTGGGACGCATCTAGAACGGCACGCGCTACCGCTGTGGCGCTGTTCGGGTCGGCTCGGAAATACCCCTCGCGCTTTTCAGGGGCTGGGAACAGGGGGGGCGCTCCGCGCAGGTCCAAGATGATGTCGCATTTCGATTTCGCACCGTTTTTTGGGGATGTGAAAGCCCACTGGCCTGCGCCGTGCGGCAACATTTGGCAGAAGCCGTCAATTGTGACGTCGAAGTTCCCGAGTGCCCCGTTGACGCTTTTCAGGCGCCCTTGCACCACATCATAATCCCGGGTGAACGGTGCAGTGGCGTCGCTTTCGAGTAGTACAGTTACGCTCAGGTAGGTCTGGAGTTGTTCTGCCGCCAACAGCGCGGGCTCCTCTGCGCCAAGGATCAAGCACAAACCCTCTGAAACCACGTCAACGGTCTTGGCCGCGGGGATTGAGAGGGATGCTTCTGCGACCAAAGCGGTCATTTTGGGTATTCTTGACCCAGTGTCGACACTCCAACCTGCGCGATCACGCAGATCCAGATGGGCGGGGTAAGGGACCCCTAAACTGTCGGCTATTTCCTCAAAAAGGGCGGTCTCCTGACCACAACAAAAAATTGCGTCACCGTCAGATAATGCCCTCGCCGCGTCCTGCTGTTGGTCCTGACAAAGGGAGGTGTGCACGCGGGAGCATGGGAGACCGGTAGCCTGTGACAGGGCATCGGAGTCGAGGGGATTTGTCCCCAAACAGTCACATAAAATCAATGTTTTAGCCATGTTATCCCAGCGTGTATTGTTGGTTGGTTAGACGCGAGTTTTGCGCTGAACCGACCTCAGACTAGGCATGATTCTACGAGGCGGTAAACCAGAATTCGAAGAGGCTTTTTGGTTTGAGCAATGCGAGCCGGATGCCTGATTCGGGCGATTCTATGTGTGTATCTTTAGTTGATTGTTTTAGTCGGAATGGACAAAACGACCGCGCAACTGTCTGGCTGAATGCCATGCTGCCCAATTTGACCGGAAAACTGTCAAAGTGCGATTCACGCACACTTCTCGCTTTATAGAAGAGTGGCCATTGGGCAGTTTTAAAAGACTTATAGAGCAAGGCCCTGGGGAATGTGATCTACAATTCGGGAAAGTACGAAGCGATGCCGATGGGCATCGTGCTGCGGCGGAGGCCCGGCGCGACTCGGTGGGCGGCGTGGAGCTGGCGTGTTTCAGGTGTTCTCCCAGGCGCGTCAAATGCAGAGTGGCGTCTTTTGCGCGAAGAGGGGAATACCTGCGAGTTTCACGCGGCGACACTTATGTTGGAGTTGCACAGGGCAGACACCGATTCATACTTGCACGGGCTGAACGCACAGGTGCCCTGCCTGTACGTTGTGATGCGCGAGGCCGATGAAACTGCGCATCCTTTCGAGTTGGTTTTGGTGACCGCGTCACCCTACGAAGCGCAGGACTATGCCGACAATGGCGAGGACATTGTCGAAAAGGTTGCCATGCCTCAGAGCGTGTTTGCGTGGGTCCAAGGTTTTGTTGATCAGCATCACAGGGAAGAGGCATTCAAGAAACGCAGGCGCGACAAGAAGGACATCACGTTGACATCTGATGGCGTTGGCGATGCGCGCATCCGTCAGTTGGTCGACGTTTATCGTTCGCCGGCTCTTGCCAAAAAGGAGCGTTTACAATGAGCCGTGGAGACTTCTGGTCGCGGCGCAAGGCTGCTGTGGAAGCGGAGCAGCTTGCGGAAGAGCGCGCGCTTGCCGACGAGGCCGTGGCCGAGCGGGATTTGGCGTTGGGTGAAAAGTTGGACGAAGAAATCCTCGAAGAATTGGGGCTTCCCGACCCGGACACGCTCTCGGAGGGGGACGATTTCACGGCGTTCCTGACAGAGCAAGTTCCCGCGCGTTTAAAGAACCGAGCGCTGCGGCGCCTGTGGACGACAAACCCGGTATTGGCAAATGTCGACGGGTTGGTCGACTACGGCGAAGATTTTACCGACGCGGGCAACGTTATCGAGAACCTCCAAACAGCCTATCAGGTTGGCAAGGGCATGACCGCGCACGTCGAAGCGCTGATGCGCGGCGAAGAGGTGGTGGTCGTCGCTGACGCCGAAGAGCCAGACGAAGCTCTGGAGCCTGAGGTTGAAGAGGTGCGCGCCCTTGCTTTGGCTTCGGAGGACAGTGCGAGCGCCGCCGCGGTCGAGATGGGCGTCGCCGCCGATGAGATAGAAGACATTTCGGGCATTGCGCCGATGCCGGTGCCGAGACGGATGCGGTTTTCGACCAGCGAAACCGAGGCAAGCGCATGAATGGAGAAAGCCAGATGACGGCAACCGCAGTTTCGGAGAGTGTGGCGCAGGAAGATCGCCTTCGCGCGGATATCTACAATTTTTTGGGCCTCCTGCTGGCGGGTCCGCCTGATGAACTGCTGCTCGCGCAAACCGCTGATCTCGCCGGAGACGAGAGCGCGCTTGGTGTCGCAATCAACGCGCTTGCCCGGATCGCCAAGCTGTCCAAGCCGAAGACTGTTGAGCGCGAGTTCAATAAGCTGTTCATCGGATTGGGCCGGGGCGAATTGTTGCCCTATGCCAGTTACTATCTCACGGGATTCCTGAACGAGAAACCGCTGGCTACCCTGCGCCAAGACATGAACGCGCGTGGATTAAACCGTGCAGAGAATGTCTATGAGCCTGAGGACAATATCGCGTCGCTCATGGAAATGATGGGTGCCCTGATCGTGGGGCGGTTCGGGACGCCTGCACCGGTCAGCGATCAGAAGACCTTCTTCAACCGCCATATCGCCCCCTGGGCGGGGCATTTCTATTCGGATTTGGAAGCCGCCGAAAACTCGGTCTTCTACGCTTCGGTCGGTGCTGTCGGCCGGGTGTTTATGGAGATTGAGGCGGAAGGCTTTCGGATGAGCGCGGACTAATTCCGCAAACATGGCGGGCAACCGCCACCCACCAAAGAGAGGAGGACTCTCACATGGCAAAGAAGACCGACGACGGCACAAGCCGCCGAGATTTTCTGAAAATGGCCGCAACCACAGCGCCCGCTGCGGCAGTCGCTATCGCGGCCACGGGGGGCGCGGCAGAGGCCGCAGAACCTGACCTGTCATCGAACAAGATGCAGGATACCGCGCACACCCGCGCCTACTACGACAGCGCCCGTTTCTGAGAAGACGGACGCGGTACTCAGCCAAAGGCGACTGGTTGCGTGACGCCCGACTGCCGAAGGTTTTCGTTAACCCAGCTACGTCCCCAATGGGACAGCAAGGGAGGATAAAATGCTTAGGAAAAAGACCAACGGGGTTGCGAGACGCCCCCAGCGGACAAGTATCCTGTCTGATGTCGCGGAGAAATCTGTCGACCGTCGTGCGTTTCTGCGCGGCAGCGGTCTGGCCATTGGGGGCCTTGCCGCAATCAGCGCCACCGGCGGAACGGTGACGCAGGCAAATGCAGCCGCCAGTGCAACCGCAGGCGCGGTCAAGACGGTGAAATCTGTCTGCACGCATTGTTCGGTTGGCTGTACTGTCGTTGCCGAAGTGCAGAACGGAGTCTGGGTCGGGCAGGAGCCCGGTTGGGACAGCCCATTCAACCTTGGCGCCCATTGCGCGAAGGGAGCCGCAGTCCGCGAGCACGCCCACGGTGAACGCCGCCTCAAGTACCCGATGAAGAAAGAGGGTGGTGAGTGGAAGCGCATCAGCTGGGAACAGGCGATCAACGAGATCGGCGACGGCATGATGAAGATCCGCGAAGAGAGCGGACCTGACAGCGTCTACTGGCTGGGTTCGGCCAAGCATAACAACGAACAAGCCTATCTGTTCCGCAAGTTCGCCGCCTATTGGGGTACGAACAACGTGGACCACCAGGCCCGGATTTGTCATTCGACCACGGTGGCAGGTGTTGCAAACACCTGGGGCTATGGTGCGATGACGAATTCGTATAACGACATCCACAACTCCAAGGCGATCTTCATGATCGGCTCGAACGCGGCCGAGGCGCACCCGGTTTCGCTCCTGCATATCCTGAAGTCCAAGGAACAGAACAACGCGCCGCTCATCGTGTGCGATCCGCGTTTCACCCGCACCGCGGCCCATGCCGACGAGTATGTGCGCTTCCGTCCGGGTACTGACGTTGCGTTGGTATGGGGTATCCTGTGGCACATCTTTGAAAACGGCTGGGAGGACAAAGAATTCATTCGCACCCGTGTCTGGGGGATGGACCAGATCAAGGAAGAAGTGGCCAAGTGGACCCCCGAAGAAGTTGAACGCGTGACCGGCACGCCGGGTTCACAGCTCAAGCGGGTGGCCCGCACTATGGCCAACAACCGTCCCGGCACCGTGATCTGGTGTATGGGTGGTACGCAGCACACCAATGGTAACAACAACACCCGCGCCTACTGCATTCTGCAGCTTGCGCTGGGCAACATGGGCACCAGCGGGGGCGGCACCAACATCTTCCGCGGCCACGACAACGTTCAGGGTGCAACCGACTTGGGCGTTCTCTCACACACCTTGCCGGGCTACTATGGTCTGTCGAAGGGCGCTTGGGACCATTGGGCCCGCGTCTGGAAGGAAGACCCCGAGTGGCTGGCTGGACAGTTCGACAAAATCACCGGCAAGGACGGCAAGGAAAAATCCCTGCAGAACCTGACCGGTATTCCTGTGTCGCGCTGGATCGATGGTATCCTTGAAGACAAGGACAACATGGATCAGCCCAACAACGTGCGGGCCATGGTTCTCTGGGGCCACGCTCCGAACTCTCAGACCCGCGGTCCGGAAATGAAGACGGCGATGGAGAAGTTGGACATGCTGGTCGTTGTCGACCCGTTCCCGACGGTCTCCGCGGTTCTGCATGACCGCACTGATGGCTGCTATCTGCTCCCGGCTGCGACGCAGTTCGAAACCCGTGGCTCGGTCACTGCTTCGAACCGCTCATTCCAGTGGCGGGATCAGATCATGGAGCCGCTTTTCGAGTCCAAGACAGACCATGAGATCATCGGTCTTTTTGCCAATAAATTCGGTTGGGCCGATCGTTTCTTCCGCAATATCGAGATGGAAGACGAGAACACACCGAACGTTGAAAGCGTGACCCGCGAATTCAACAGTGGTCTCTGGACGATCGGTTACACTGGTCAAAGCCCAGAGCGGATTAAAGCGCACATGGCAAACCAGCACACCTTTGACCGCACCACGCTGCGCGCCAATGGTGGTCCGGTGGACGGGGACTATTATGGACTTCCGTGGCCTTGCTGGGGCACAGCGGAAATGGGTCACCCGGGGACGCCGAACCTCTATGACATGTCCAAACCGGTTTCCGAGGGGGGGCTTACCTTCCGCGCCCGTTTTGGTGTCGAGCGGGACGGGGACAACCTCCTGGCTGATGGGGTCTACAGCTCGAATTCTGAAATTCAGGATGGCTATCCTGAGTTCACGATGCAGATGCTGATGGACCTTGGCTGGGACAAGGACCTGACCGACGAAGAGCGTGCGGCGATTGATGCCGTGGCTGGTCCAAAGACCAACTGGAAGACCGACCTTTCCGGTGGGATCCAGCGGGTGGCGATCAAGCACGAATGTGCGCCTTTCGGCAATGCCAAAGCTCGTGCTGTGGTGTGGACCTTCCCGGATCCGGTACCGTTGCACCGCGAGCCGCTCTACACGCCACGTCGCGATCTGGTTGGGGATTATCCGACATACGAAGACCGCAAGTTCTATCGTCTGCCGACTATGTATGCCTCGATCCAGAAGAACGATTTCTCGAAGGATTATCCGATCATCCTCACGTCCGGCCGCCTAGTCGAATACGAGGGTGGCGGCGACGAGACGCGTTCCAACCCATGGCTGGCCGAGCTGCAGCAGGACATGTTTGTCGAAATCCACCCGAGGGACGCCAACAACCTTGGTATTCGCGACGGCTCGCAAGTCTGGGTGGAAAGCCCGGAAGGCGGCAAGGTCAAGGTGATGGCGATGGTCACAGAGCGGGTTGGTGAAGGCGTGGCCTTTATGCCTTTCCACTTTGGTGGGCATTTCCAGGGAGACGACCTGCGGGCGAAATACCCGACGGGCGCCGACCCGTACGTGTTGGGGGAAAGCTCGAACACGGCCCAGACCTATGGCTATGACTCGGTCACGCAGATGCAGGAGACGAAATCGACTCTCTGCAAGATCAGCGCAGCATAAGGAGAAAGAGAAATGGCAAGATCCAAGTTCCTCTGTGACGCCGAACGCTGCATTGAATGCAACGCTTGCGTCACGGCTTGTAAGAACGAACACGAGGTTCCGTGGGGGATCAACCGCCGTCGCGTGGTGACCCTGAATGACGGCAAACCCGGAGAGCGTTCGCTCTCGGTGGCCTGTATGCACTGTTCGGACGCGCCATGTATGGCCGTTTGTCCGGTGGATTGCTTTTATCAGACCGAAGAAGGTGTGGTGCTGCACTCCAAAGACCTGTGCATCGGCTGTGGCTATTGCTTCTATGCATGCCCGTTTGGCGCACCGCAATATCCGCAGGCCGGTAACTTTGGCAGCCGCGGCAAGATGGACAAATGTACCTTCTGTGCTGGTGGCCCCGAAGAGAACCACTCGACCGCCGAGTTTGCCAAGTACGGGCGCAACCGGATTGCAGAAGGCAAACTACCCATCTGCGCCGAGATGTGCTCGACCAAAGCGCTTCTTGCAGGTGACGGTGACGTCGTTTCCGCGATCTACCGCGAACGCGTCGTGGCCCGTGGTTTTGGCTCGGGCGCCTGGGGTTGGGGCACAGCCTATGACCAGAAGGGCGGTTGACCGGCCGATTGCCTGAAATGGCGGAAGGCCCCAGCGTGGGGCCTTTCGACACCGGATTCGCAGTTTCAAACCATTGGAGGTGGGCCCCATGCTACGCGTGGCACTCGCACTCGTACTTTTCCTTTTCATAGGGATTTCGGCTCAGGCCCAGACGGCCCCTGACCGTAGCGCCACCGGAGGCGCGCAGACATTGGAAGACATCATGGCGCGACAGCGCGGTGAGCCCGTGGACGATTCTGCATGGCGAAACGATGTTGGAGACCCCAATCTGGCCGCGCCGGTTCCTCAACTTGGGCCCCTTGGTGGCACGTCGGATCCGGAACTCTGGCGTGCGATCCGGTACGGATCAGCGGAAACCTCGGTGTCTGCCGGTGGTGAGGTCGCAACCGTCCTGATGCAGGACGGGGGAATGAAGTGGCTGGAGTGGCGGCAGGGGCGTCTCCAGATATGGGGCTTCTGGATGGTGGTCGGCACAGCGGGCGCGCTTCTGGCGTTTTTCCTGCTGCGAGGACGTATTCGCATCGACGAAGCAAAGACCGGACGAACGGTTACGCGTTTCAAGGCGATTGAACGTTTTGGGCATTGGCTTCTGGGGATTTCATTTCTCGTGCTGGGCCTGACCGGGCTGTTGGTCCTTTTTGGGCGTAAGTTCATTGCGCCTCTTGTTGGCAAGGACTTCAATGCAAATCTTCTGCTCGTGTCCAAAGTCGTGCACAACAACGTATCCTGGGCCTTCATGTTAGGTCTCATCGTGGTTTTCGTGATGTGGGTCATCCACAATATTCCTAACCGCACTGACATTGTCTGGTTGCGCCAGTTCGGCGGCATTATCGGAAACGCGCACCCGCCTGCAAAGAAGTTCAATGCAGGTCAGAAAATGATTTTCTGGTCTGTCATCCTCCTTGGCGCGATGATCTCCGCGACAGGAATTGCGCTTCTCTTTCCGTTCCAGTTCCCGATATTCGGTACGACCTTTGGGTTGATGAACGAATGGGGGTTGGGTGCTTTGGTCGGCCTTGGCGACGGATCGGCCGATATGGCGCCCCATGAGCACATGCAGATGGCCCAAGGCTGGCACGCGATTGCGGCCTTCATTCTCATGATGATCGTCACCGCCCATGTCTATATCGGATCCATCGGTATGGAGGGTGCCTTTGACGCAATGGGCAGCGGTGAAGTGGACGAGGCTTGGGCGCATCAACACCACTCGATTTGGCTCGAGGAGGTCAAGGCGGAAGCTCAAAAAGATAAAGCAAGCCCGGCTGAGTAAGCCATGAAGCGCATTGCTTGTTTCGTGTCGTTTCTGGGCTTCTGTGCCGCGACTGTCGCGGCGCAGGAATTCACGACTTTGAAAGGTCACGGCGGACCGATCATGGGGCTTGCCGTGTCGGTCGAGGGACAGGTTGTCTCCGCCAGTTTTGACAATACTCTTGGCCTTTGGTCGGGACGAAAAGTAGCTTGGCTGGACGCACATGATGCGGCCGTGGTGTCGGTGGCTTTTCTTGAAGATGGGCGCATTGTCTCTGGCGGAGATGATTTCACGGTGCGGGTTTGGGAAAATGGCCAAGCGCGCATTCTGGGCCGTCACAAAGGCAAGGTGGCCGCGCTGAGCTCAGTGCCTGGAGGTCAGATGGTCGCTTCAGCCAGTTGGGACGGGACAGCGGTGCTTTGGCCATTGGGGCAGGGCGAGACGAGAGTACTTTCGCCACGCGACAGTGGCGTAAATGACGTTACTTTTTCCCCTAATGGAACACACGCCTTTTTGGCAACGACCAAGGGCGAAGTCCTCAGGTTTGAACTGAGCGAAGACGTAGCGGCGGAGCCTTTGGTTCAGCATGGATTTGGCGTGAACCGTCTGATGATGGCGCCAAACGGGGAATGGCTTGCTTATGGCGCCGTGGACGGGGGAACCCGCATCGTCGACCCCGCGACAGGTGATGCGATCGCCGATTTCACGCTGGATCGCAAACCCATTCTCGCGCTTGCTTACCACGCTCAGTCCGGACTTTTGGCTGTGGGGGATGGGCATGGGTATATCATGCTTGTGGACACGCAAAGGTGGCGTATTCAAAAGGATTTTCGGGCGATGCGGCGCGGCCCGGTCTGGGCGTTGGCATTCTCGCCCGACGGCGAGATGCTCTATGCGGGCGGGCTTGATGATGTGGTCTATGGTTGGCCGCTTGCATTGATGGATGATTTTACGCCGGTCGGCGGACAGCCACGCAGTTTTCTGAAGGACATTGATATGATGAGCAATGGCGAGCGCCAATTCATGCGAAAATGCTCGATCTGTCACGCTCTTGAAGAGCAAGGAAGGCACAAGGCAGGCCCGTCTCTGTATGGCATATTCGGGCGACCTGCTGGAACAATGCCAGGGTATCGTTACTCGGAAGTGATCAAAAATTCACGCATTGTCTGGAATTCCGACACGATCGACCAACTCTTTGAACAGGGGCCCGATCACTATATTCCTGGATCCAAGATGCCTATGCAGGTGATAGCTGGGGCCAAGGATCGCAGGGACCTCATTGCTTTTATCAAGACCAAGTCTCAAGCCACGGAGAAACAGCCATGAAAGTCATTTTGACAAGCGCCGTCGCCATCGCAGCGATCGCCGTCGCGGCCAATTTTGGATTGGATCGTGCGGGATTTTCGGCGCAAGATCAGCAATCGGGTTCCTCGGTAAGGTTGGACTAGTCCTTTGGCAAGCATGACCTCGCAAGACGAGTATGGCGACAGCCTGGCGAATGCTTCGATTCTCGTGGTCGATGATGAACCGGGCATGCGGAACTTTTTGACCAAGATTTTGTCTCCGCGTTGCAAGCGGGTTGAACAGGCGCAATCGGCAGCCGAAGCGACCAAGATGCTCGACCAAGCTTATTTTGACCTTGTGATTGTTGACAATATCATGCCCGGGAAGACCGGGTTGGATTGGGTGCGCGAGCAGCGTCATGTGGGATTGTTTTCCGACACCATCCTGATTACTGCCTACGCCGACCTGGAAACGGCCATCAAGGCGCTGCGTACCGGTGTCGCGGATTTTGTTCTGAAGCCGTTTCGGGCGAACCAGATCTTGAACGCTGCCGCACGGGCTCTGGACCGCCAGAACCTGCGGCGTGAAAACTTTCTTCTCAAGCACGAATTGTCTGTGGAGAGCAATGTGCTCAAAGGGCGGCTGCTCGGCAAGTCGGCCGCGATTTGCGAGGTGCGGGATATCCTGAACCGCCTTGCTCCGCTTCCGACATCTGTCCTGTTCTCAGGAGCTACCGGAACGGGAAAGGAGGTTGCCGCACGCACTTTGCATTCTATGTCTGATCGGGCAGACAAGCCATTTGTCGCCGTAAATTGTGCAGCCATATCCCCAGATCGTATTGCTCATGAGTTATTTGGATTGATTGATGAGCAGGAGCGCCAGAAAGATGGCCTGTTCCTGCACGCTGAGGGGGGGACACTGTTCCTTGATGAGGTCGTACAGATGCCTGATCAGGTGCAGGCGGCCCTGCTGCGGGTGCTGGAGGATCAGCGCATTCGCCCTGTGGGGGCCGAACGTGACATTCCTCTTAACCTGCGGTTTCTTTTCGCAACCAATGCCGACCTAGAGCAGGCCGTAGCCGAAGGGCGTTTCCGCGCAGACCTCTATCATCGAATAAACGTTGTCAAAATCAACATGCCCCCACTAAAGGAGCGTTCCGAGGACATCGTTGAATTGGCGGCGCTATTCATACAGCAGTTTTCAACGACGTTGGGTTTGCCGGCATTGGAGCTTGACGAGGAAACGCTCCTGAAGTTCGCACGTTACGACTGGCCGGGAAATGTGCGCGAATTGCGCAACCTTATCGAAAGATCTGTGATACTTGGGGCTTTCCCCGATAAGTTCGCCGGAAGCGGGCAGGTGACCGGAAGCCGTGCGATCGAAACGCTCGATCTGGTTATGCAGCGCCACATCATGCACGTGCTGGACGAAAGTGGTGGGAACAGGGCCGAAGCCGCGCGCCGCTTGGGGGTTTCGCGCAAAACGATTGACAGGAAATGTGCCGCATGGGGTTTTTGAACTCTTTTTTTGACCCTATTGAAAAATGTCTTCCGGCAACCAGACCGTGAATTCAGCGCCCCCGTGTTCCCGGTTGCGCACATGGATAAAACCGCCCGCACGCTGTATCAGAGTCTGGCTGATTGAGAGCCCAAGACCCGTTCCTTCGGCAAGTTTCGTAGTGAAGAAAGGGTCAAAAAGCGTGTTAAGGTTTTCTTCGGGAATCCCCGGCCCGGTATCGGCAATGTGCAAAGAGGCTCCTGTCTTTCCGTTCTGGCTTTGGGATGTCAGGGTGAGGGAGAGCGTTCCGCTTTGTCCCATCGCTTGCGCTGCGTTGACCAGTAGGTTCACAACGACCTGTTGCAGTTCACCGGGATTGATACGGACCAAGGGGGCCTGCCCAAATTCAGTCGTTACTTCGATTTCCGTCGTTGAAATGACATGCTCGACAAGCACCAGGCAGTCTGCCAGCACAGCGGCTACGTCCACGCTTTCTTCGTATGTGCCGAATTCTGTTGGGCGGGCAAACTGAAGTAACTTGCCGACAATGGTTTCGATTCTGTGCACTTGCCTGTCGATCAATCCAAGTTCGGTGGCAATATCGTCGGCGCGACCGTCCAGCGTCTGACGAATGACATCCACATTTCCTTGTATCACGGCCACTGGGTTGTTGATCTCATGCGCGACCCCGGCAGTGATTTCACCGATAGATGCGAGCTTTTCGCTCATGACAAGTTGTTTGAAAGTTTCCTCAAGTTTCTGGTTGGCTTCCTTGAGTTCTGCAGTTCGTTCTTCGACACGCGCGTTGAGCTCGTCCGCCCAAGCGCGGAGTGCATGGTCGCGTTCCTGTACCTGGTCCAGCAAAGTGTCCAGATGCGACGCGACTTGGCCGATTTCGTCGCTCGCACCTTTGGCGTGATTTCGCGCGGACAGGTCCCCTTTCTCCACCTTGGTCATGGTTTGGATCATGCGTTCCAGAGGCGCAAAAATACCGCGCGCCATGCGGAGGAAGAACGGCACCGACAGAACGAGCAGCACGAGAAAGGCCGCAAACATCGAAAGGTTGATGGCACGCTTGGCGGAGACAAATGGCGCTTCCAGAAAACCGACGTACAGCATACCGACCTTGTCACCGAAGCTGTCTACGACAGGTAGGTAACCCGAAATGTACCAGTCATTGACGACAAAGGCGCGGTTCAGCCAAGTCCGCCCTTCATCCAGAACCGCTCTGCGGACAATCGCGGAAACCCGCGTGCCAAGAGCCCGGACATCCTGGAACAGGCGCACGTTCGTGGACACCCGAACATCTTCCAGGAAAAGTGTTGCCGTGCCCTGACGGTCGCCCCCTGTTGCGGCGTTCAGATAGACAAGCTTGTTGATGGTGTCGATGAAGTCGAGGTTGCGGTTCAGGAGTATCCCGCCGACCAGAACGCCACGTTCGTTTTCGAACCGCACGGGACTGGCGGTGTGTATGACCATTCCCCTGTCCTCGATGATGCGGGAGGTCGGCACGGCAGCCACCGTCTCGATCAAGGGAATACGGGCGCGTTCCGCCAGAGCAGGAGAGAGGCTGTTGAGCTTTTCGGAGGAAAATATGTCGATATCTGTCGACAAGATGCCTGTGGAGGCAGCGTCGATGACGGGCCAGGTACGGGCCGATTCTGGTACCTCGAAGGGGGGAAGGTAGTAGAGAAAGTCAAGTTCCATTTCGGCTTGCTTGAGCGCAAGGAAATCATCAAGTTCGGCCGGACCGTTTTCGAGGCGATCGAGAAACACGGCGGATTCGGCGACACCCTGAACATTTGCGCCAGTTCGGGCCAGAATGCGTCCAAGGTATTGTTCGGCGATCCGAAGGTCCCCTTCGACATTTGCAATCAGGATATTGTCATATTCAGACGACCAGCGATTGATGCCCCACATGAGCATGAGGGGCATCAGAACCACCATTGGCAAGAGCGCCAGCGTCAAGAGGCGGAGCCGGACCGATCTCAACAGTTTTTTTCCAGTTTGCGTGGCATGTGGCATGTGCCCAATATGTGAACCCGCGTGGATCACACACTACATGGTCGTGGCAGTGCAAGCCAGATGAAGCGGATTTGTTTACGGTAACGGTCAGCTTTTGCTTCAGGTAAATTTGCGGAACAGCATAGTTTGGTCGAACATATCTTCCAGCGCTTCGGCCCGATCCTTCGTGTCACCCCAGCACAGGTTCTGTACGGTCGAAATCATCGATTCAATCAGCAATAAGGACGTGACGTTTGAGTCCCAGGCCGAGGGTACAACAATGCGCCCGCTAAAGGTGATGTCCGAAAGTCGATTGACCGGAGAGCGCCATTGGTCTGTGAACAGGATCAGTTTTGCCCCTTTCTTGTGCGCCATTTCGGCGAGCTTGAGTGTGTTGTTTTCGTAGCGGCGCAAATCGAAGATGACAAAGACGTCGCCCTCCTTGACGTCCAAGAGGTAATGCGGCCAGCCGTTCGAGGTTGATTGGATATGAACCACTTCTGGCCGGATGACCTGCATGTGCAGGAACAGGTATTCGGCGAGCGTGTGGGTGATACGGCCGCCCACAATGTAAATCCGGCTGCGTGGCTCCGCGACCATCTCGCAGGCTGTGTCAAACTGGTCCGGATCAATCTGCCCAAGGGTTTGGCGGATGTTTTCGATCACCGCATCCGTAAAACGATTCAGCATGTGCCCTGATGGTGCACCTACCGCCCAGGCGTCGTGCTTGGCGATCGGGTTTTTTGCTTTTGCTTTCAGCTCTTCACGGAGCTCGGCCTGGAATTCCGGATAGCCTTTGTATCCCAGCTTTTGCACCATGCGGGCCACGGTCGGTGCAGAAACATTTGCGCCCTTGGCCAGCGCGGTCAGTGGGCCAAGCCCCGAGGCTGGATAATTTTCAAGAATGGAGTGGGCAAGCTGGCGTTCCGCACGAGTCAATTCGTCCAACTTCCGCTGAATGCGGTCGGAGATGGTGAGGTCTGAGTTGGACATGAGCGACTCCATTTTGATTGTTTATATTACAAAATTGATGGAGGTGAAAAAAATCTTTCAGAATTTTGTTGACAGACTCCTTCATGGCGCAGCACCTTGGAGCCTGCGAGGGAACAAATGCATCAAAGCACAGCAGAAGATTTTGAGGGCGCTGCGCGCATCATTAATTCGGACGGCAGGTCTTCCGTTGTCCTGGTGTGCGAACACGCCTCCAGTTTCATTCCTGATGCGCTCGACAATCTCGGAGTGGCAGAAGAGTTCCGGCAAAGTCATGTCGCCTGGGATCCTGGTGCACTTGCTGTAGCGGAGCGCATGGCGCGCATCTTGGACGCAAAGCTGGTCGTCAGCGGGGCGTCCCGGCTGGTCTATGATTGTAACAGACCGCCCGAGGCCCCGGACGCGATGCCAGCGCGCAGTGAGATCGTGGATGTTCCGGGGAATGTGGGGCTCAACAACGCCGCGCGCGCAGATCGTGTGGCAACCTATTACGAGCCGTTTCGCACACTTCTTGCGCATACGGTGTCACATACCGAGGCGCCCGTGATTGTCACGGTGCACAGCTTCACGCCTGTTTACCATGGTAAAACACGAGCGGTGGAAATCGGTGTATTGCATGATTTCGACACGCGATTGGCTGACTCTATGCTGGCAATTGCGGCGGGGCACACTGAAGCGAAAGTCGAGAGGAATGATCCTTATGGGCCCGAGCATGGTGTAACGCACACCTTGCGAGAACATGCCCTGCCGGGTGCGCACCTGAATGTCATGCTGGAAATTCGCAATGACTTGATCACGGCATCTCGGCAGCAGGTCAAAATGGCGGACATGATTTCCGGATGGGTCTCAAGTGCGCTGCGGGACCTTGTCTCCAATGGAGAACCCTCATGATTGGATTGATGCGAGGGTATGTCGGGGTTGTCGATGCAGTGAATCTGCGTATTGGACGATTGGCGATGTATGGGATCTTCGTGCTGATGGGCATTCTTTTGTGGTCATCTATCAGCAAGACCTTCTTTTTGCCATCACTGTGGACGCTGGAAATGGCCCAGTTTGTGATGGTGGCCTATTACATACTGGGCGGTCCGTACTCCATTCAGATGGGGTCCAACGTGCGTATGGATCTGCTGTATGGCGACTGGAGCACGCGGCGCAAAGCCTGGTTCGATCTGGTGACAGTGCTTTTGCTAATCTTCTATCTGCTCGTGTTGTTGTTCGGCGCTATCAGCTCCACGGCCTACAGCCTTGGCTACTGGGGGACGGAGCCGGTTTCCTATTTGGCTGGGGTGCTGTTCGGAACCGAAGAGGTTGGTCGCCTGGAGCGTTCTCCAACTGCTTGGCGACCATATCTCTGGCCCATCAAGGTCGTGATGATCATCGGCATGTTCCTGATGATCCTGCAGTGCGTGGCTGAATTTTTCAAGGACGTCCTGCGTCTCAAGGGTGAAGACATCTGATGTCCTATGAATTGATTGCTACTTTGATGTTTTCCTCGATGATGCTGATGCTTCTGACCGGGCAGCGCGTGTTTGGCGCAATCGGGTTTATCGCCGTCGTGGCTGCCCTTTTGTTGTGGGGCGACAGGGGCGGTTTTGACATCGGTTTTTCCGCTGCGATGAAGCTCATGAAGTGGTACCCGCTGCTGACATTGCCGATGTTCATCTTCATGGGATACGTGCTGTCCGAAAGCAAAATCGCCGACGATCTTTACAAGATGTTCCATGTCTGGACGGGCGGGCTTCGGGGTGGGTTGGCGATCGGCACGATTGGGCTGATGGTTCTGATATCGGCCATGAACGGGTTGAGCGTGGCAGGGATGGCTATCGGGTCGACGATTGCGCTGCCGGAGCTGCTCAAGCGTGGCTATGACAAGCGGATGGTGACGGGGGTGATTCAGGCAGGATCAAGTCTCGGCATTCTCGTGCCGCCCTCTGTGGTGCTTGTTCTCTATGCGATGATCGCTCGACAACCCGTTGGCCAGTTGTGGCTCGCCGGTGTGTTGCCCGGCCTGATGATGGCGTCGCTTTTCATCATCTACATTGTCGTGCGCTGTCGCATTACTCCCGAACTCGGCCCGGTTCTCAAGGTGGATGAACGCGACATGCCCCGTGCAGAAAAGCTGCGGCTGCTGCGGGCAGGTCTGCTTCCGATCATCATTTTCGCGACGATGATGATCCCTTTCGTGAATGGCTGGACCTCGCTCGTGGAAAGCTCGGCGATTGGGGCGCTGGCGGCCTTCATGGCTGCAGTGTTCAAGGGCCGCATGACGCGAGAAGTGTTCGAGAACTCGGTGCGCAATACGCTCGGGATAACCTGCATGTTCATGTGGATCATCCTCGCGGCGCTGGCCTTTGGCGCGGTGTTTGACGGGCTGGGCGCGGTCAAGGCAATTGAGAACCTGTTCACCGAGCGTCTCAACCTCAGCCCGTGGATGATCCTTATCCTCATGCAGCTGAGCTTCATTCTCATGGGGACGTTTTTGGATGACACGGCCATGTTGGTGATAGTGGCGCCGCTTTACGTGCCACTGGTGGGTGAGCTTGGCTTTGACCTGATCTGGTATGGTATTCTCTACACGATCACGACCCAGATCGCCTATATGACCCCGCCATTTGGCTATAACCTTTTCCTGATGCGCGCGATGGCGCCGCCCGAGATCAGCCTGCGTGACATCTACGCTTCGATTACGCCGTTTGTAATGGTGATGGTGCTCGCATTGGTGTTGGTCATGATCTTCCCGGGCATCGCGACCTGGTTGCCGGATTTCGTTTACAACAAACCCTAATGAGCCACAGGCAATGTGGCCGATTTACCAACAAAGGAGAGAAGTCATGACGACAAGACGTAAGTTTATCCAGGGCGCCGCCGTTGTTCCGGCGGCGGCTCTTGCGACGCCCGCATTGGCGCAGAACACGATCAAGTGGCGGATGCAGACCTATGCCGGTGCCGCTCTGGCTGAGCACGTGATCGTGCCCGCCGTGGAAATGTTCAACAAAATTGCCGGCGACCGGATGCAGATCGAACTGTTCTTTGCCGATCAGCTTGTGCCGACAGGCGAGTTGTTCCAGGCGATGCAGCGCGGTACGATCGACGCCGTTCAGTCGGATGACGACTCGATGGCTTCGCCCACCGAAGTAACGGTTTTTGGCGGCTATTTCCCGTTTGCGTCCCGGTATTCCCTGGATGTGCCGGTGTTGTTCAACCAGTACGGTCTGAACGAAATCTGGGACGAGGAGTATTCCAAGGTTGGCGTGAAACACATTAGCGCCGGCGCGTGGGATCCCTGCCATTTTGCCACAAAGGATCCGATCCGCAGCCTTGCCGACCTGAAGGGCAAACGCGTCTTTACCTTCCCGACGGCTGGTCGTTTCCTAAGCCAGTTTGGCGTGATTCCGGTCAACCTGCCTTGGGAAGACATCGAAGTAGCCATGCAGACGGGCGAGCTTGACGGAATTGCGTGGTCGGGCATTACCGAAGACTATACCGTGGGTTGGGCGGATGTGACCAACTACTTCCTGACCAACAACATTTCGGGTGCGTGGGCCGGATCGTTCTTTGCCAATATGGAGCGTTGGAACGAGTTGCCGGAAGACCTGCAAACGCTGTTCCGCGTTTGCTGTGATCAGTCGCACTACTATCGTCAGTGGTGGTATTGGGGTGGCGAGGCCAATCTGCGCGTCAATGGTCCCAAGATGGAACTGACTTCGATTCCGGATGAGGAGTGGGCAACGGTCGAAGCCGCCGCATTCGAATTCTGGGAAGAGATTGCTGCCGAATCCGACACCAAGCGTCGCGTGGTGGATATCATCAAGAAGTACAATGCCGATATGCTCAAGGCTGGTCGGCCTTATCGCTACGGCTGACAATGAAGCGGGGCGGCCAGTTGGCTGCCCCCTCCAAACCTATAATATGCAAGTGGACAAGCCATGCCTGGAACGCTGAGTTTCGATGCCCTGAAATCCCGTGTCGCAGACGGCACCATAGATACAGTATTGGTCTGCCTGGTGGACATGCAAGGCCGCCTGATGGGCAAACGGTTTCACGCGAACAATTTCGTAGAAACCTCATACAATGAAACACATTGCTGCAATTACCTGCTGGCAACTGATCTCGAGATGGCGACGCCCGAAGGCTATGCATCGACCTCGTGGCGTTCGGGCTATGGCGACTACGTAATGAAGCCGGACCTCGAGACAATCCGGCTTGTCCCTTGGCTTGAGGGCACCGCGATGGTGCTTTGCGATGTGCTGGATCACCATACGCATGAACCGGTGCCGCACTCCCCGCGCTCCATACTGAAAAAACAGATTGCACGCTTGGAGGCTCTTGGGTTCGAAGCGAAGATGGCAACGGAACTGGAGTTCTTTCTGTTCGAGAAAAGCTTTGACGAAATCCGTAAGGAAGGCTTCCGCAACCTTGAGCCGATTAGCGGGTACAATGAGGACTACCACATCTTGCAGACCACCAAGGAAGAAAGCGTGATGCGGCCTATCCGCAATCACCTATTTGACGCGGGTTTGCCCATCGAGAACACCAAGGGCGAGGCGGAAGCCGGTCAGGAAGAACTCAACATCCGTTATGACCATGCGTTGAACTGCGCCGACCACCACACCATCGCAAAACACGCGATCAAGGAGATTGCGTGGCAGAACGGGCATGCCGCAACCTTTCTGCCCAAGTGGCATCATGATCGCGTCGGATCATCATCGCATGTGCATCAATCTCTATGGAAAGACGGCGGCCCTGCATTCTTTGATCCTTCTGATAAGCTTGGCCAGTCGGATCTGATGCGTCACTACATGGCCGGTTTGATTGCCTTTGCGCCGGAGTACACCTATTTCCTTGCGCCCTATGTCAACAGCTACAAACGCTTTGCCAAGGGAACGTTTGCGCCCACCAAAACGGTTTGGTCTGTAGACAACCGCACAGCGGGCTTCCGCCTTTGTGGCGACGGCACCAAGGGGGTGCGCGTGGAATGCCGGATCGGCGGGTCCGATCTCAACCCCTACCTTGCGCAGGCCGCCATGCTGGCCGCGGGGATCAAGGGGATTGAAGACAAGATGGAGCTGGCACCCGCGACGGTTGGGGACGTGTATGAGGACGCCAAGGCGCAGGACATTCCGCAGACCCTGCGCCATGCCACCGAGACGCTGCGCAATTCGGCTTTCCTTCGCGAGGCGATGGGCGATGACGTGATTGATCACTATACCCGCGCAGCGGAATGGGAGCAGGAAGAGTTTGATCGTATCGTGACGGATTGGGAAGTCGCGCGTGGCTTTGAAAGGGCCTGACAAATGACCATCAGATGTATCTCGCCGATTGATGGATCGGTATACGCTGAACGAGAGACACTGAGCGCTCAGGAAGCGCGCGCGGCCGTAGCGCGCGCCACGGCAGCACAGGCAGATTGGGCGGGTCGCCCATTGTCCGAGAGGGTAGCGCTTGTGCAGGCCGGGGTGGCGCGTGTAGGCGAAATGAACGACGAAATTGTCCCGGAAATCGCCTGGCAGATGGGGCGCCCCGTTCGCTATGGTGGCGAATTCGGTGGGTTTAACGAACGCGCAAGCTACATGGCAGAGATCGCCGAAAGCGCGTTGGCCCCGATTGAGATCGAAGATAGCAGCGCTTTCCGGCGGGTCATCAAGCGCGTTCCGCATGGCGTGGTTTTCGTAGTTGCTCCGTGGAACTATCCCTACATGACGGCCATCAACACCGTTGCGCCTGCACTTATCGCTGGCAACACCGTTATGCTCAAACATGCGTCGCAAACGCCTTTAGTAGGTGAGCGCATGGCGGCCGCGTTCCACGCAGCCGGCATCCCAGAAGATGTTTTCCAGAACGTTTTCCTGGATCACCCCACAACATCCGAGCTGATCGCGGAACGTTCCTTCGGCTACGTGAACTTCACCGGCTCGGTCAACGGGGGCAAGGCCATGGAGGCTGCGGCCAGCGGGACGTTTACCGGCCTGGGACTGGAACTTGGTGGCAAGGACCCCGGCTATGTCATGGATGATGCGGATCTGGACGCTGCGGTGGACACGCTTATAGATGGTGCCATGTTCAACTCGGGGCAGTGTTGCTGTGGGATAGAACGGATATACGTCGCCGAATCGCTGTTCGATCAGTTCGTGGAAAAGGCCGTGGCGATTGTGAGTGACTACAAGCTCGGTAACCCGCTCGACCCTGAGACGACGCTTGGCCCGATGGCACATGTACGCTTTGCGGATGAAGTGCGCGGGCAAGTGGCCGATGCGGTAGCAGCAGGCGCGAAAGCGCATATCGATCCGGCGCTATTTCCGCAGGACGGCGGCGCGTACCTAATGCCGCAAATCTTGACCAATGTAACCCACGACATGCGTGTAATGCGTGAAGAGAGCTTTGGCCCGGTGGTTGGCATCATGCCGGTACGCGATGATGCCGAAGCGATCGCCCTGATGAATGACAGTGACTTTGGTCTGACCGCATCGTTGTGGACCAAGGACACCTCGCGGGCGGAAGCAATTGGCGATCAGATTGAAACTGGAACGGTTTTCCTGAACCGCGCAGACTATCTTGATCCGGGCCTGTGCTGGACTGGCTGCAAAGACACAGGGCGAGGCGGTGGCCTGTCCGTCATCGGCTATCACAATCTGACTCGACCCAAATCATACCACCTGAAAAAGGCCTGAAGAACATGTCACTTACTGCAAACTGGTCCTATCCGACATCGGTGCGTTTCGGCGCGGGCCGCATTTCGGAAATCGCTGATGCCTGCGCGGCGGCCGGGATAAAAAAGCCGCTGCTGATCACGGATCGCGGGCTGGCGAACATGGACATCACGCAACGCACGCTGGATTTGCTTGAAGAGGCCGGGTTGGGACGGGCGATCTTTGCCGATGTCGATCCTAACCCGAACGAAAAGAACGCCGAGGCAGGGGTAAAAGCGTTCAAGGACGGTGGTCACGACGGCGTTGTGGCTTTCGGCGGAGGTTCGGGGCTGGACCTTGGGAAACTGGTGGCATTCTGGGCAGGTCAGACCCGCCCCCTCTGGGACTTCGAGGATATCGGGGATTGGTGGACGCGTGCAGATGCGGACACTATTGCCCCAATCGTGGCTGTGCCGACCACGGCAGGCACAGGTTCAGAAGTTGGTCGGGCCTCGGTGATCACCAATTCCGAAACCGAGGAAAAGAAGATTATCTTCCATCCGAAGTTCTTGCCGACCGTTGTGATTTGTGATCCGGAGCTCACCGTGGGAATGCCCCCGTTCATAACGGCGGGAACCGGGCTTGATGCTTTTGCACATTGTGTCGAGGCATTCAGTTCGCCGCATTATCATCCGATGTCACAGGGGATGGCCCTGGAAGGTATGCGGCTTGTCAAGGAGTACCTGCCGCGCGCCTATGCGGACGGGTCGGATATCGAGGCTCGGTCGCATATGATGTCGGCCGCCGCCATGGGTGCCACGGCATTCCAGAAAGGGCTGGGAGCCATTCATGCGTTGTCCCATCCGATCGGGGCGATCTATCACACACACCATGGCACGACGAATGCGGTCTGTATGCCAGCTGTGCTTCAATTCAACCGACCCGCTATCGAAGTCGTTTTTGCTCAGGCCGCAAATTATTTGGGGATTGCGGGGGGCTTTGAAGGGTTCTGTGCCTATGTCGATGAACTGAACGATTCTCTAGGAATTCCCAAATCACTTGCCGGTTTGGGTATCGAAAACCCTGATATCGACCGGATCGTGCAAGGTGCGTTGATTGACCCGAGCACTGGCGGCAACCCGATTGAGATGACGGCAGAGAATACACGCGAGCTGTTGCTCAAAATCGTTTGAAGGCCCTCAGCTGGAGTCTCGCCGGACACGTTTCGACCTGCCTGAAAGCGCAGGGGGATGGGCGGCCTGCAAAGCGGATGCGCGGATGACCAAAGGTCAGCCGCTAATGCGCACAGATTGAATGGGCGGGACTGAAATGCTAGCGCCATGGTGGAGAGAAAGCGCCGAAACAGGAGACACGCTGATGACACGCCAAAACTCGACCGCGGAATTGGACAAGGCCGCGCATCTGCATCCCTATACCAACGCCCGTAAGCTCGAGGCCGAGGGGCCCCGTGTGATGGCGGAAGGGGATGGTATTTTTGTGCGCGACGAACAAGGAAACGAGTATATCGAAGGTCTCGCTGGCCTTTGGTCCGTCGCGGTCGGTTTCAATCAGAAACGCCTTGTGGATGCGGCTGCGGAGCAGATGGCCAAACTGCCCTATTACCACGTGTTCGCTCAGAAAACACACGGTCCGGCAGCGCGTCTTGCTGACAAGTTGGTCGAACTCACCCCCGAGCATCTGACCAAAGTGTTCTTCACCAACTCGGGCTCCGAGGCGAACGACACGGTGATCAAGCTGATCTGGTTCCTCAACAACGCGTTGGGCCGCCCGGAAAAGAAAAAGTTCATCGCCAGAACCGGTGGATATCACGGTATCACCGTGGCCTCGGGATCATTGACAGGTTTGCCGTGGAACCACGCGGGCTTTGACCTGCCCGCGATCCCGGTTCGCCATGTGACCACGCCGCACGCATATTTCTTTGCCGACGAAGGCGAGAGTGAGGAGGCGTTTTCCCAGCGTCTGGCCGACGAGATCGAAGCGACAATTCTGGAAGAAGGGCCGGAAACCATCGCCGCCTTTATCGGCGAGCCCCTGATTGGCGCGGGTGGGGTTCTGGTGCCACCTGCGGGGTATTGGCAAAAAGTGCAGGCCGTGTGCCATAAGTACGATGTTCTACTGATTGCGGATGAAGTCATCACTGGCTTTGGTCGGACGGGCAAGATGTTCGCTTCCGACACGTTCGGCATCACTCCTGATATCATGGTGTTGTCCAAGCAGATCACATCGTCCTACCAGCCTTTGGCTGGGATCATGATGACGGATGCCATCTACGAGGCGATTGCGGATCACTCGGAAAAGCTTGGCACGCTTGGTCACGGGTTTACCGGCACCGGGCACCCCGTTGCGACAGCCGTCGGGTTGGAGAACATCGCCATCATCGAAGAACAGGATCTTGTCGGCAACGCGGCGGCAATGGGAAAGGTTCTGCAGTCTGAACTGGCGCGTTTTGCCGATCACCCGCTTGTAGGTGAAATACGCGGTGTTGGTTTGATTGCTGCTGTTCAACTGGTCGCAGACAAGTCCAGTCGCACCCGGTTTGATCCGGAAGGCAAAGTCGGCGCGTTCTTTTTCGAACGCGCGCATGATTATGGTTTGATTATCCGCAACATCAAGGACGCGATCGCCTTTTGCCCGCCTTTGATCATCACCGAAGAACAGGTGTGCGAGATGGTCGCCCGGTTCGGGAAAACGCTCGAAGACACGCTGGCTTTTGCCGAGGCCGAGGGATTGGTGGGGCGCTGACTCGCCACCATCAAGCGTACGTTGGGTTCAGGCCGTCTCGATGGACTGAACCGACGCCATCCGGAGTACGAGGTTCACGAATTTCGTTTTCGCGTTCAAGGATGGGCTTCCTGCCACGCGATTACGGCTCCCATCACGCCGGGGAGGATGGGAATGCGACCGGGCCGCCATGCTTTTCCCAGGTCGAGAACCCTTCTTTCAGGTGGGCAGCTTCGAACCCCATGTCGTTGAGCAAGGCGACCGATAACGCTGAACGCCAGCCACTTGCGCAGTGAAAGACGAACTTCTTTGGCTCGGCGAAAATCTCTTTGAAATATGGGCTTTCAGGGTCTACCCAGAATTCGAGCATACCTCGGGGGCAATGAAAACTGCCGGGGATGTAGCCTAGTTTCTGACGCTCTCGGACATCTCGCAGGTCAACGATGACAACGTTCGGATCGTTTGCCATCCTGATCAGGTCCGAAGTTTCGATTTCTTCGATCCGGTCGCGTGCTTTTTGGACCATCTCGGCGGAAGATGTCTTGAGGCGGTTCATGACTTATCCCTCCATTGTCGCGCATGTCGTTAGCCTGCCGTCTTGTTGACACACCGGAATGTGTGCCGCAAGTTGTCCACGCTTCGCCCGGTCCGGGCGTGATACCTCCACATCTCAAAATATTGGATTCCGGGCTATGAGTGAGCCGATCTCAATGTGGGACCTGACGGCCCGCGAACCTGCATGCACCGAAGCTCTGGACGGTGATGCCGCTTGTGATGTTGCGATTGTTGGCGGGGGCTATACTGGCCTGTCGACTGCACTGCATTGCGCCGAGGAAGGGCTGGCCTGCCATGTACTTGAAGCAAACCAGATCGGGCATGGCGGATCGGGTCGGAACGTCGGTCTGGTCAATGCTGGCCTTTGGTTGCCGCCTCAGGATATCGCCAAGCATCTGGATAATAAAACGGCGCGTGGCCTGGTCGAGACGATGGGCAACATGCCGAACTATGTGTTCGAGTTGATCGAAAAGCACCAGATACGATGTGAACCGGTCCGAAATGGTACTATTCATGCGGCACACTCTCCGGGCGGATATCGGGGATTGGAACGCCGGGCAGAAGGATGGAGGCAGATGGGGGTGTCTGTTGATCTGCTGGATGCCGAAGAAACCGCGCGCAAGACCGGGTCGCTTCGGTTTCATGGTGGTTTATTGGATCGCCGTGCGGGCACGGTGAACCCAATGGGGTACGCACGCGGACTGGCACGGGCCTCGCTGAGTGCTGGCGCAACCATCTCAACCGGAACAAGGGCGCTGCGCCTTGAACGCGCAGGGGAGGGGTGGCGGGTCATTACCGACCGTGGTTCGGTTTCCGCCCGATATGTGGTGCTGGGAACGAACGCCTATTCGGACGACCTTTGGCCCGGATTGCGTCAGACCTACACGATGATTCACTTCTTTCAGCTGGCAACCGCCCCCTTGGGCGCGCGCGCTGCGCATATCCTGCCTGAAGACCAGGGGCTTTGGGACACGGCACCTGTCATGTTTTCGTTGCGGCGCGATGCGGCGGGGCGCCTGTTCATAGGATCAATGGGGGCTGCATTGGGCGGTAGGTCGGGCTTGTCACAGCGGTGGGCCACGGCAACGCTGAGACGTCTCTATCCGGAATTGGGCCGTGTGAAGTTTGAAAACGTCTGGCACGGCCAGATCGCGATGACCCCGGACCACGTGTTCCGCATATTCAAACTGGCTGACGGGCTTTTTGCGCCCTGTGGTTACAACGGTCGCGGTATCACCACGGGCACCATGTTTGGCAAAGCGCTGGCCGACCTGTTTGCAGGAAAGAATGAACAGCCCTTCCCCATACCGGTGACAACGCCCACACCTGTGAGTTTCCGGAGAACAAAAACTGGATTCTACCACACGGCTTTTGCTGCGTCCCAGCTTCTGAGAAGTTTCTGAAGGCGCTTTCTCAAAAGGTATGCAAACCGCTTTTAACAAAAACATTGACTCAAGAGCTTTCCAGCGAAAAAACTGACTGGGCGATCAGTTAGGGGATTGATGGAGGTCAACCTTGATGCCAGCTGCGGCAAAAATTCAAAAAGGCGGAGAAAACAGGTTCGATGCCATTCTGGATGCGGCCGAAGTCGAATTTGCCGAAAGTGGCTACGATGGCGCCTCATTGCGCGTGATTGCGCAACGCGCAAATGTGGCCCAAGCGCTTATTCACTATCATTTCAAGAACAAGTCGCGGTTATTTGAGGCGATGGTCGCGCGGCGCGCCGAATTCATTAACGGTACGCGTGCTGCTCTGCTCGCGGCACTTTTTGACCAGCCGCAAGACCCGACGCTCGAAACCGTCGTGGATTCCCTGTTTCGCCCGACAATTGAAGTCGGGCGCGAAGATGAAGAGGATATGGGTGCGTACGCGCGCATACTTGCGTCTGTTGCCAACTCGGCGGATGCGCGCGATCAGGCATTGGCTGAGAAATACTATGATCCGATCGCGATCAAATACATTGACGCCCTGCAACGCGTCGTTCCCGGATTGAGCCGTCCAGATGCCGTCTGGGCATATTTGTTCGCGATTGGCGTGGGCGTGACGATGATGGCCAAAACAGGCCGGCCTGGGCGTCTGTCAGAGGGGGCGTGTGATGATCGCGATGCTGACGCCATGATGTCCAGAATCGTGCCATTTGTATGCGGAGGCATCCGCGCGCTGGTTTGAGGAGACCGGCAGAGTTAAAACTGGGAGGAGAAGAAAGTGAAACAGTTTCTGAGAAGCGGCGTTCTGGCCGCAGCTCTGGCGGTTGCCGGGGTGGGAGGCGCTGGTATGGCGCTGGCCGAAACGATGAACGTGACCATCGTTGCCGGGCATCCGCCCGTCTTTCGTTGGGTCAAGCATGCAAGCCAGACGTTCATACCGGCGGTGAACAAGGCGTTGGAAGGCAGTGGGACAACCATCGAATGGTCCGAACAATATGGTGGGTCGCTCGCAAAGGTCGGCGAAGAACTTGAGGCGGTGGAAGAGGGGCTGGCCGAAATTGGGCTGGTGTCGTCGTTGTTTGATCCCGCAAAGCTGGCCCCGCAGAACGTGACCTATTTCACCCCATTTGTTGTTTCGGACAGTACGCTGGTCAGCGAATGGATGGACAAGCTGCAAAGCAGCAACGCCGACATGAAGGCCGCTTGGGAAGCGAACGGTCTCGAGTATCTCGGGGGGGCCATCGGGATTGATGACTACCTTTTGATGACCAACTTCCCCGTCAAAAGCATAGGGGATCTCGAAGGCCGCAAAATTGGCGCGCCCGGACCGGCGGTGAACTGGTTGAAGGGGACCGGTGCGGTGGGCGTGTCTGGTAATCTGACCACCTATTACAACGAGATAAAGACAGGTGTTTATGACGGTGTGATTGTGTTCGCGTCGGCGGCGTTGCCGGGCAAACTGCACGAGGTCGCGCCCTATATCACCAAAGTCGGTTTTGGCGCGCAATACGCGGGCGGGTTTGCCGCGAACAAGGATTGGTTCGATGGTCTTGATCCGTCCGTGCAACAGGCTCTGCGCGACGCAGCCGAGGCCGACCGTATCGCCTATCATGCCGATCTGGACGCATCGGTTTCCAAGTTTCTGGAGATAATGACGTCACAGGGGGCAACCGTGACCGAAGTTGACGAGGGTTTCCGCGCTCAGTGGGCTGCGGGTATGGACAATGTCGCCAAGGTTTGGGCCGAAAAGCTTGACGGCTCCGGCGTCAACGGAACCGGTGTACTCAAGGACTACATGGATACGATGCGGGCCGCTGGCGCGCAGCCTGTACGCAATTGGGATCAGGAATAACCTGCCCGTTTGACCTTGACCAAGCGCCCAAGTGTGGGCGCTTGGTTCCAAGCCATCCAGAGAAAGAGCGGGCATTCGATGACCCAGAACAAGGTGGAAGCCGAGAAGGCATCAATTGGCCCGCATTGGTTTCGTCTGCTTCAATGGACGGTAGACGGCACAACAGCGGCTCTGAACGTGACCGGCACGGTACTCATCGTGGGTATTATGTTGCTGGTCAATCTGGATGTTTTCGGTCGTAACTTCCTGGACGCGCCGATATCCGGCGTTCCGGAAATGGTGTCGATGTCCATTGTTGCCATCGTCTTCCTGCAAATCGCCCAAGCCTTTCGCAAGGGGCGTTTGACCCGAACCGAGGCTTTGCTTGGCTTTCTGGACAAGCGGGCCCCCAAGCTTCGACACGGAGTCGACTTTCTATTCGCCATCGCCTCTGTCGCCTTGGTCTGGCAACTCTATGCCGCCTCTTGGCCTCTGTTCGTGAAAAGCTGGAAGCGAGGAACCTTCGAAGGCACGGTGGGTGATTTTACTGCCCCGGTCTGGCCTGTGAAGCTCATCATCCTGATTGGGTGTATCGCCCTGATCATCCAACTGATCATGTTCGCCGCGACGGCCCTGTTCAGACTGTTCGGCTATCAGGAGACCGATGCATGAGCCCGTTCGAAATCGGAATGGCGTCCTTTGGCGTGATGGTTGTGCTGGTTTACTTAGGGCTCTGGGTGCCTTTCGCGCTCATGCTGTCGTCTTTTGGTGGCGTCTGGTTGATCAAGGGATCGCCTGTACTAGCGGGTAAGCTTCTCGCCCTAGCGGCAAGCAAGACCATTTCCAGCTACTTTTTCGGGGTCGTGCCCCTGTTCGTGTTGATGGGCTATATTGTCTCGGTGTCGGGAATGGGGCGCGACGCGTTCGATGTGGCCAATCACCTGTTTCGCCGCCTCAAGGGGGGGCTTGGGATCGGGACTGTTGGCGCGAATGCCATTTTTGCCGCGATTACAGGAATTTCTATTGCGTCCGCTGCCGTGTTCACGCGGATCGCAGTTCCAGAGATGATGCGGCATGGCTATTCGGCGCGGTTTTCGGTCGGGGTGGTGGCCGGGTCGTCCGTTTTGGGGATGCTGATCCCGCCATCCCTGTTGTTGATCCTTTATGGGTTGCTGACGGAGCAATCGGTCGGAGACCTGTTTATCGCGGGCGTTCTTCCGGGCGTGGTGCTGGCGCTGCTTTTTGGCGGAGGTATCTGGCTGACCGCTCATCTGAACCCGTCTGGACTAGGGTCGATGCGGGATGCAGATGACATGCCTGTGCTCAGCCAGAGGGAGTTGTTGGTCAAGGGCTTGCCATTGGCACTTTTGATCGGTCTTGTGCTCGGCGGGCTATACGCCGGGTTCTTTACGCCGATCGAAGCGGGGGCCGTCGGCTGCCTTGGGGCGATCGTCATTGGATTGGCGCGGCGTTCGCTGAGCTGGCGCGATTTCTGGCAGGTTTTGAACGACACAGGGCTTGTCACCGCGTCCATCTGTTTTCTGATTATCGCGGCCCAGATGTATTCACGCATGTTGGCTCTCTCAGGGGTTCCGGCAGAATTTGGCGGCCTTGTTGCGTCTGCAGATATCGGTTTCTGGGGGGTAATCCTTGCCTATGTGGGGCTGGTAATCGTCATGGGGACGGTCCTAGACAGTTCTTCCATCATGCTCATTCTCGTGCCGCTTATGCTGCCGGTCCTAGCCACGATGCAAGTTGATCTGATCTGGTTCGGGATCGTCACCATCATCGCGGTCGAAATCGGGTTGCTGACACCGCCATTCGGTATCTCGGTCTTTGTTATCAAGTCCGCCTTGGACGATCCCGAGATCACGCTGGGCGACATTTTCCGAGGCGCGGCACCCTTTGCCGTTCTCATGCTGGTCCTTCTGGGACTGGTTCTTGTTTTTCCACAACTCGCCACTGCACTCATCTAGGAAAGGAGCCGCCATGCCCCGCCGATACGTAGACCTGTCTGTGCCGCTCGAAGCTGGCATCGTCAGTGATCCGCCGATCATGCTGCCCGAAATCACATATATGACCCATGAACAGACTGCCGAACAGGTGATGTCGTTTTTTCCTGGTCTGAAGAAAGAAGACCTGCCAGGAGGTGAGGGCTGGGCCGTCGAGATGCTGCAGATTGCAACGCATAACGGCACCCATCTGGATGCGCCTTACCATCATCATTCAACCATGAATAACGGCGAGCGCGCGATCACCATCGACGAGGTGCCGCTTGAGTGGTGTTTCAATCCGGGGGTCAAGCTGGACTTTCGCCATTTTGATGATGGCTATGTCGTGACGGCAGCGGATGTGGAAGCGGAACTCGAGCGGATTGGTCACGAGTTGCGCCCGCTGGATATCGTCGTGGTCAACACGTCCGCCGGGGCGCATTACGGCAAGCCCGACTACCTTATGAAGGGGTGTGGTATGGGGCGAGAGGCGACGCTCCACCTGCTTGAACGGGGTGTGCGTGTGACGGGGACTGACGCATGGAGTTGGGACGCGCCCTTTGCTCTGACAGCGCAGGAATATGCCAGGACCGGGGATCCAAAGATCATCTGGGAAGGGCACCGCGCTTCGATGGAGATCGGATACTGCCATATGGAGAAACTCACGGCGCTGGAAACGCTTCCCGCCAGCGGGTTCGAGATTTCCTGTTTCCCCTACAAGATCAAAGGTGCCAGCGCGGGCTTTACGCGCGCCGTGGCGATTTTCGAGGAGTAAACGAAATGCGATTGGGAACGGTTGCCCACTTGGGCGCGCAGAAGGTTGTGGCCGCAAGTGAGGATGGTTTGGTCGTGCTCGCGCAGTTCGGTGACATGCTGGCGTTGATCGAGGCCGGGCAGAAGGGGTTGGATCAGGCGGCAGAGGCCTTGAACGCGCGTGTCGAGGTTTTGGACGAAGGAGACGTACGGTTCCTGCCGCCGATCATGCCGGTGCAATACCGCGATTGCCTTGTTTTCGAGGAGCATCTGATCAACAGCTTCGCCGCGGCGACCAAGATGACGGGACGCGCTTTTGACATACCGCCGGTCTGGTACAATCAGCCGATCTACTACAAGGGCAACCGTATGTCCTTTGTCGGGCACCGGGCGGATGTTGAATGGCCGGCTTATGCGGAGTTTCTTGATATCGAACTGGAGATGGCGATAATCGTCGGGCGCAAGGGGCGGGACATCAAACCAGAAGACGCCGAGGATTATATCTTTGGCTATTCCATCCTCAACGATGTCTCTGCGCGGGATGCGCAGATGCAGGAAATGCCGGGACAGCTTGGCCCTGCCAAGGGCAAGGATTTTGACACCGGTAACATCCTGGGTCCCTACATCCTGACAGCGGATGAGGTGTCGCATCCGGTTTCGTTGAACATGGAGGCGCGGGTCAATGGCGAGCGCTGGGGCGGTGGAAATTCGGCGCAGATGCACTATGATTTCGGTGCCATACTCGCCCACATCTCGGCTTCGGAAACGCTTTATCCGGGTGAAGTGATCGGGTCGGGAACGGTGGGAACCGGCTGTGGGCTGGAGATTGGCAAGAAGCTTCAACCCGGCGATCTTTTTGAACTTGAGATTGAAAAGATCGGAACGCTGGCCAACCGGATCGTGAGGCAAGGCAAATGAGCGATGCGGTGACACCCGAGACCATGCCGCAAAGGGCGGTGGTGCAGTTTGATTGCCACGGTCAGGCGGTTGGCAAGATGCGCAACGAACTGGAAGTGCGCATGGTCAAACCGTTCGAGGAACGGTTTGAACTCGCCACCGACGAAGGCCCGTTCCACGGAGGGGACAGCAGCGCGCCGCCACCGCTTGCGCTGTTTGTGGGTGGACTTACGGGGTGCATCATGACGCAGATTCGGGCCTTTGCGAAACGGCTGGGTGTGCCGCTCAAAGACCTGTCTGTCGATGTACGCGTGCAATGGGATTGGGCGGCCCGTGAGAGGGTGTATGAAACGGCTCCGAAGGCGTTCGAGATCGACATCGCGTTGGATAGCGACGCGGATTTGAAAGACCAGATGGCATTGATTGATGCGGCGAAGAAGGGGTGTTTCATCGAGCAAACACTTGGCCAGAGCAACAGGATCCGGCACCGCCTTCGGCAGGGAAGTGACTGGATCGAGGTTGATTGAACCCGCGATTTCAAGCCGGGTGCGAAAGACATTGGAACGCGGTCCGGGATTGCCTAGGGTGCAGCGCAACAGCCATACCCAACCGGCAGGATGGAGCCTTTGATGAACACCCCCAACCATTCAACACATGACGCCCAGGCGGATGATCGCAACGAACACATCAGGATCTATGTGAACGGCGAGCTTGTTCCCAAGCAGGAGGCCGTTGTGTCGGTCTATGACAGCGGCTTCATGCTGGGCGATGGTATGTGGGAGGGGATGCGGCTTTATGACGGAGAATGGGCCTTTTTTGACGAGCACATGGACCGGTTGTTCAGCTCACTGAAGGCGGTTTCGCTGGATATTGGTCTCGGGCCCGAGGATATTCGCGATATTCTGGATCGCACGGCCGCGGCCAATGGCATGACTGACGATGCGCATTGCCGGTTGATGATCACGCGGGGGCGCAAGGCGAAGCCATTCCAGCATCCGGGGCTGTCGCGCTTTGGGCCGACGATTGTTGCGATTGTCGAGCATTCCAAACCGGCTGAAAGCCTGCAGAAAGCGGGCATCCGGCTGGCGTCGGTGCCGCAGGTGCGGGGCTTGCCTCATAGTCAGGACGCCAAGTTCAACAGCCATTCCAAGCTGAACTGTGTGATCGCCTGTTTGCAGGCTGAGCAGGCGGGAGCGGATGAGGCGCTGATGCTGGATCCGCATGGGTTCGTGAACACGACCAATGCCTGCAACTTTTTCATCGTGCGGCGGGGCGAGGTTTGGACCTCGACCGGGGATTATTGCATGAACGGCGTGACGCGCCAGAAGGTGATCAACCTCTGCCACGAGAATGCCATCCCTGTGCGGCAAAAGAACTTTTCCCTTTATGAAGCCTACAGCGCCGATGAAGCCTTTTTGACGGGGACCTTTGGCGCGCAGACACCGGTGGCCGAGATTGACGGGCGCAAGATTGGCACGGATGCCGGGGCAGGGCCCGTGACCAAGCGCATTCGGGGGCTCTATAAGGCGCTGATCGCCGAGACGGTTGCGCGCCAGAAAGCGAACCGATAATCCCACAACTCAAGCTGAACCCGGAGCCGTGACATGACCGCAAACGAAAGCTGGATTGCCGTGGACATCGGAGCTTCGGCCATGCGGGCGTGGAAGGTCGTGGGCGAGCAGGCAACCGGGCCTGCACGACAGGTTGCGGCCCCAGGCTCCTATACCGCCGAGGCGTTCGAAAGCCTTTTGCTGGAGTTGATCGGTGAATGGCTTGGCGCAGCTCCAAGCTGCGTTCTGGTCAGCGGGTTCGGACATGTTCAGGGGGCAGCGCCGATGGTGCCCTACGTAGAGGTGCCTTTGAAGCCCGGAGCCCTCAAGCCGGTGCATATCCCGGTGTCAAACCCGCGGATCAGGCTTTTCGGCGTCCCGGGAACACGGCAGGCACGGCCCGTGGACGTGACCCGGGGCGAAGAGGTTCGTATTGCCGGGTTTCTCGCGCGCAACCCTTCATGGGATGGGGTGATCTGCTGTGTCGGGCGCGTGACCACCTGGGCGCATGTGAGCGCGGATGAGTTGGTCAGCTTTCAGGCTGCTGTGACGGGTGAGATGTTCGAAGACCTATCCCACAATGGCTCAATGTCGGCAGAAGACTCCGTGACATGGGATGGGGATGCTTTTGATGACGCCTTGGATGCGACCCTGTCGCGCCCCGAGACTTTGGCGATGCGTCTGCATGGGCTGCGCGCGCAAAAGGCGCTGGGCGCGTCCGATGACAAGGTGCTTGTTTCTGCGTTGGCGGGGTGTCTCGTCGGGGCGGAGCTGGGGGCCAGCCGACCCTATTGGCTGGGGCAGCGGGTGGCGGTGATTGGCGATTGCCCACTTGTGTCTCGCTATGAAGTGGCGCTGGAACGACAAGGGGTTCCGGTCGAGCGGATGGCCGCCGAAGAAGCGACGCTGGAAGGTTTGCGAGGTGCAAACAGGGTTTTGATGCAGGCTCCCTGACTGGACTGTGTGGGCGAGATTTCCGACAGTCGCGCAGGCCATTCTCTGTCGCGCAGACGAGGCGCTCTCGCTTGGGGCGCAATAAAGTGTCGCAGTTGGATAAAAAACCGACAGATTTGAAATTCTGATCTTTACAGCCCGGCATTCTCGGCGCTTTCTGTGTGTACCGTCGTGTACCGCGCGGCGGCTCTGCCAGACCCGTGTTTTGGGTCGAGCGATGGAGGACCCCTTGAAGCCGACTGATATCCAAGACCCTGAGTATTTCCACAAAGTTGTAGATTGCCAGTTTGCCTGCCCGGCACATACGCCGGTGCCCGAGTACATCCGGCTGATCGCTCAGGAACGCTATACCGATGCCTACATGATCAACTGGGAAAGCAACGTTTTCCCCGGTGTTCTGGGGCGAACCTGCGACCGACCCTGCGAGCCGGCCTGCCGGCGTGGGCGTGTCGAGGAAGAACCCGTGGCGATATGCCGTCTGAAACGGGTCGCTGCAGACTTCAAGGACGACGTGAAGGGCCTTTTGCCCGGTGCGGGGCCGAAGAACGGCAAGAAAGTCGCTCTGATTGGGGGCGGCCCGGCCTCTCTGACCGTGGCGCGGGACCTCGCGCCGCTTGGCTACGAGCTGCATCTCTACGATGAACATGCCAAGGCGGGCGGCTTCATGCGGAGCCAAATCCCCGCCTTCCGTCTGCCCGACGAGGTGCTGGACGAGGAAGTGGGCTATGTGCTCGACATGGGCGTACACACCCATTTCAACAAATACGTGGATAGCCTGCAAAGCATCCTTGATCAGGATTACGACGCGATCTTCGTCGGCTGCGGCGCGCCGCGAGGCCGCGACCTGCCCAACCTGCCGGGGCGCAAGGAAGCCGACAAGAACATCCATATCGGCATCGACTGGTTGTCGAGCGTGGCGTTCGAACACACAAAAAGCATCGGCAAGCGCGTGATCGTGCTTGGCGGCGGCAATACCGCGATGGACTGTTGCCGGACCTCGCGCCGGCTGGGCGGCGAGGACGTCAAGGTGATCGTTCGATCGCCGTTCGAAGACATGAAGGCCAGCCCCTGGGAAAAAGAGGATGCCATTCACGAGGGCATCCCGATTCTCGACAACCACGTTCCGAAAGAATTTGTGGTCAAAGACGGCAAGCTGGCCGGTATGAAATTCGAAAAAGTCGAAGCGCAATACGACGCAGAAGGTAAACGCAGTCTCGTCCCAACCGGTGAAGATTTGGTTTATGTCGAGTGCGACGACGTTCTGATCGCCATCGGACAGGAGAACGCCTTTCCCTGGATCGAGAAATCGACAGGGGTTCGGTTCACCAGCTGGGGGACGCCGATCATCAATGATGATGAGACCTTCCAGTCGACCAACAAGCGGGTGTTCTTTGGCGGAGATTCCGCCTTTGGCCCGGCCAATATCATCACTGCGGTGGCGCATGGCCACAAGGCGGCGGTGTCGATCGACATGTACTGCAACGGGCTGAACCCCGAAGTGAATCGTCCTGCGCCTTATGTTACGCTTGTCAGCCAGAAGATGGGCATTCACGAATGGAGCTATGACAGCATCCCGGTCACCGACAAGCGCGAGGCGGTGCCTCTGGTCGAGTTGGAAGAGGCGCTGAAGAGCAAAACGCTTGAGGTGGAGCTGGGCTTTGATGTCGAGACCGCATTCGTGCAGGCCGAGCGCTGTCTGAACTGCGACGCGCAGACGGTGTTCACGGATTCGGCCTGTATCGAATGTGATGCCTGCACCGACATCTGCCCGACAAGCTGTATCAGCTTTGTCGAGAATGCCGAGGAGCCCGAGTTGCGACAGAGTCTGCTGGTTCCGGCAGAGAATGCCGAGCAGGATCTCTATGTGTCCGGTGAGTTGGCCACAGGCAAGGTCATGGTCAAGGACGAGGACGTGTGCCTGCATTGCGGACTGTGCGCCGAGCGGTGCCCGACGGCGGCTTGGGACATGCAGAAATTCTATTACACAATGGCCAAGGCGGCCCCGGTTCTGGTGGAGGCGGCAGAATGAAACAGATCAAGGGCATCAATGATTTTGTCGTCAAGTTCGCCAACGTGAACGGCACCGGGTCGGCCAGCGCCAACCACCTGTTCGCCAAAGCGATTTTTCGCATGGGCATTCCCGTGTCCCCGCGCAATATCTTTCCGTCCAACATTCAGGGTCTGCCCACGTGGTACGAAGTGCGCGTGAGCAAGAAGGGCTATCTTGGCCGTCGGGGTGGCGTGGACATGATGGTCTGTGTGAACCCGCAGAGCATGGAGAAGGACATCGCCAGCGTCGAGCCGGGTGGCTATTTCCTCTATGACTGCACCAAGCCTCTGGCCAATCACATGAAGCGGGATGACATCACCATCATCGGCATCCCGCTGACCGAGATGTGCATGAAGGAATTCCCGGTTCCGCGTCTGCAACAGCTGTTGAAAAACGTGGTGTATGTCGGAGCCCTGGCGGCGCTTCTGGATATTGATTTCCGGGTACTGAAGGACCTGTTGAACGATCAGTTCAAGGGTAAGGAAAAGCTGATCTCGTCCAACGTGCATGCGCTGGAGATGGGCTATCAATATGCCAAGGAAAACTATGCTTGCCCGCTGCCGATCCGGTTGGAATCAGGGGGCAACGTTGCGCCGCATATCCTTGAAACGCCGCATATTCTGATGAACGGCAACACCGCCGCCGCGCTTGGCGCGATCTATGGCGGCGCGACGGTGGCCGCGTGGTATCCGATCACGCCTTCGACAAGTGTCGTGGATGCCTTCGCCAAATATGCCGAGCGGATGCGGATCGACGCGGGCACCGGCAAGAAGAACTTTGCCATCGTGCAGGCCGAAGATGAGCTTGCGGCAATGGGGATGGTCATCGGTGCAAGCTGGAATGGGGCGCGGGCCTTTACCGCCACCTCGGGGCCGGGCGTGTCGCTTATGAGCGAGTTCCTCGGGTTGGCCTATTTCGCGGAAATTCCTGCCGTTCTGATCAATGTGCAGCGCTCTGGGCCCTCGACGGGGATGCCGACGCGCAGCCAGCAATCGGATGTGCTCGCCTGTGCCTATGCCAGCCACGGTGACACCAAGCAGGTGCTGCTGTTCCCGGCGACGCCGCAGGAATGTTTCGAGATGACGGTGCAGGCGTTTGACCTGTCTGAACGTCTGCAAACGCCGGTCATCATGATGTCGGACCTTGATCTTGGCATGAACGACTGGATGTCGCCGCCGTTGGAGTGGGACGACAGTTACGAGATGGATCGGGGTAAGGTTCTGGACGCCGAAGGGCTTGATAACGCGGAGAAATGGGGGCGGTATCTGGATGTGGACGGCGACGGAATCTGCTATCGTACGCTGCCCGGCACGCACCCGGAGAAAGGCGCGTTCTTTACCCGTGGGTCCTCGAAGAACGAGATGGCGGTCTATTCGGAGAGCGGCGAGGATTACGTGCAGAACGTGGACCGTTTGCTGCGCAAGTTCGAGACGGCCAAGTCCTATGTGCCCAAGCCCAAGACGCATCCGCCGATCAAGGTGAAGAAACCAAAGACCGATCTCAGGCTGGGGGCGCTGTTCTTTGGCACCTCGGCGTCACCGGCTTATGAGGCGGTCGAGATGCTCGCGCCCGAGGGGTATCCGATTGATACCATGCGCATCCGCGCCTTCCCCTTCCATCAGGATGTCGATCAGTTCATCCACGATCACGACATGGTCTTCGTGATCGAGCAGAACCGGGACGGGCAGATGCGCCAGTTGATCATGAACGAATGCGAGATTGCACCTGATCGGCTGACCTCGGTGCTGAACTATTCCGGTACGCCGATCACGGCGCGCACCATTGCCCACCAGATTCGACAGGCGCTCAAGACCAAGAGCGCCGAGATTGTGCCCCTGAAACGGGAGACTGCCTGATGTCTTATATCAAACCGAAATTTCGCCATCCCCGCCTGCCGACCAACAAGCTGGGCTTTACCGTGGCCGATTATGACGGGGCCATTTCGACGCTGTGCGCAGGCTGCGGGCATGACAGCATCTCGGCGGCCATTCGCAATGCCTGTTTCCAGAGCGCGATCCCGCCGCACCGGATTGCAAAGGTTTCCGGCATTGGCTGTTCGTCGAAGATGCCGACCTATTTCCTTGGAAAATCCCATGGTTTCAACTCGGTACATGGGCGGATGCCGTCGGTGGCGACGGGGGCGAGCCTAGCCAACCGGGACCTGACCTATATCGGGGTGTCGGGCGATGGGGACACGGCCTCGATCGGGATGGGGCAGTTCATCCACCTGATCCGCCGCAATGTGAACATGACTTATATCGTCGCCAACAACGGCTGTTACGGCCTGACCAAGGGGCAGGACAGTGCGACGGCGGACCTCGGGTCGGTTGCCAAGGGCGGTGCGGTGAACCCGTTTGACGGGATCGACCTTGCCGCGCTGGCGCTGTTGCAGGGGGCGAGCTTTGTAGCGCGCTCTTTCTCGGGGGACAAGGGGCAGCTGGAACCGCTGATCCGCGCGGCGATGGCGCATAAGGGCTTTGCCTTTATCGACGTGGTCAGCCCTTGTGTGACCTTCAACAACCACGTCGGCTCGACCAAGAGCTACGCCGAGACGCGCGAACATCTTGATGCGATGCCGCTGGATTTCGTGCCGATGCGCGAGGAGATCACGACGCAATATGCCGAGGGTACAACACAGGCGGTGACGCTGCATGACGGGTCTGCGATCCATCTTAAAAAGGCGGATGCGACCTATAAGGCCAATGACCGGCGCGCGGCGATGGACGTGGTGCAGCAGGCGCATGCGGATGGGAGGATCCTGACCGGGCTGTTGTATCTGGACCCGGATTCGCAGGACCTGAACCAGAACCTGAACCTCGCGACCCGGCCCCTGAACGAGCTGGGCAAGGACGAGCTGTGTCCGGGCTCCAAGGTGCTGAAGTCGATCAACGAGGGGCTGCGCTAGGGCATCCGTTAACGATTGAAAACAGCGGCGCGCGGGGCGGGGTGGCTTCGCGCGCCGAATCGTTTCTTAACGCCTTGTTTTGTTGGGTTTCGGCCTTCGGTAACGCGTCGGTTTCACGTCGGTATTGCGTCGGTATGGATTTGCGGTTTTTGCGAAACGGCTGGAGTTAACGCGGCGTGCGCGCAACGGATCGGCACGCGCGCGCGATCCACGAATATCGTGTTTCTGATCCGACGCGCGGTCCTGGAGCAAACTATTTTGAGGCTGGGATCGTCCCGTGTGGAAACACAGCCGTGAAACCAAACTCTTGGTGGCTGTCACGCCTTCGCAATTCCTGCAGGGCATGAAAACCCTCTGGAGTCGTCTACCTGGACCTCGTGTCGGGCAAGAGAAGACTCCGTTCGAATGGAGAGCCACGCAATAGCTGCCGCCCTAAAGAACGGCTGGGAAAATGATGCCTGCCAAAGCAATGGAGAGCCCCATCGGGTACCCTCGTCCAACGGTGAGGCTGACATAGTTGGAATTGGAGGTATCGACGCAGCGGCGCGCGATGAGGATGATCGCAATGCCGATCAATATCGTGGTTGACAACGTGAATGCAAAATGTGCGATCGAGATTGCGTTTGCGGGCACAAAGAGCATCAATGCGGCAATCGCCTTGACATCTCCTCCGCCGACAAGCCCGAGGATGAAGGCAACAAAGCCGAACACCAACACAGCCGTAGCGATACCGGCGCGCAAGATGATTTCATCCGTGTTCAGCATGAATGGCGCGAAGATTGCAAAGACCGCAACCATGCACAGGACCAGCCAATTCGGAATGCGCATGTGTTTGACATCGCTTGCGGCCATGTAGGCCAGCAACGGAACCAGAAGCAAAAGGAGCAACACATCAGGCGACATTTCGTTCTTCCCAAGATTGGAGAGTTCTCCCAGGTGCGGCATGCAACATGAGCCGCTGCAACAGCTCGGGTTGCGAAGCCGTTTCGGTTTTCGCGTAGATATTGCGGAGATGCGTTCGCAGCGTTGAAATACCAATGGACAACTCATCAAGAATGGCTTCGTTGTTCAGCCCCGAGCTGAGAAGAACGCAAACACGGTATTCGGCTCTGCTAAGCCTGCAAGGGTTGTCCACTGCAAGAAGATCGGTGTTTTCGCCAGATTTTGCATCGGCCAATAGATCGGAATGTGCGTTACGATGACAGTTTTTTACCAACAGACCCATGCTCCTTGATTTCCACGCAGTTGCGAGAGTTGCTCCAATCAGTTCGAGGTTGTCCAATTTCGCCGCGTGTACCGCCGACGGAAAATGCATTTCCAGAAAGTCACTGCTGTTCGCGTGATGAGCCAGCGGGATGACAATGGATTCGACCAGTCGTCGCTGAGTCAAGGGACGCGAAATTCGGTTCTGTTGCCCAAAATCAGAAACGTGGGCGTGCCAAACTGACCCAATTTTTGCCGCGGAAAAATATTCGCCGCAGACCATTTTGGCGCAGGGAACACGATACCCGGAAATATCGCTCGCGAGATTGGCCCGACGATCAAAAGCCACGATACGTGTAATTGCAGTCCGATCGACATGTATCGAGTGGTCGATGCGGGTCACTGCAGCAAGTTCACCACCAAATGCGTCACATATTTTTTTGAGAGCATCCGTAAGACGGATGCCGCCCTGTACCGCCTGACACCAAGAGGCCACGGCCTCGATGCAGTATGTGCCTACCGTTCTTTCCGGATGGTCGGCAGCTGAATAAATACCTTTTCCATACATCCAAACAAAGTCCCAAGGATATTGCACCGCCCCTGGAGAAAATTGCCCCAGCGCCGATACGCACCCCCACCAAGGAGACTCAACGATGTTTGGGCGGGCACAGTCAAATTTCCGCCACAAAGTAGCCAGATTTGCGGCTGATTATGACTGCAACTCGAAACACTCTTCTGTTTTGGTCCCGAATATTGCTTGTTGGATCAACAATGCGGGTAACTATCAATTGAAGTGCGCGCGCCGCCTTATCCCGAAAAAACCCGGATATAGCGAATCACAACCGGGCCGATTGTGACCATGACAACGGCGGGTAGCATCAGAGAGGCAAGCACCGCCGACATTTTGACGGGAAGCTTGTTTGCCATCTCCTGTGCCTTCAATTCGCGCGTGACCCGCATTTCCTGGGCGTATGTCGTCAATGCTTCGCCCATGCTTGTCCCGAACTGCATCGACTGCACGACAACCGTGGAAAAGGAGCGCACCATATCGACCCCGGTATTGCGCGCCATGGCTTGAAGCGCCTCTTCCCGACGGCGGCCGGCGTTGACCTGATGTTGGACGGTGAGAAACTCGAATGCGATTTCGGGGGACACGCTGGCGAGCTCATTGGCGACGCGCGTCATTGCCGCATCAAATCCGAGTCCCGCTTCGATGGCAACTTGCAGCAGATCGAGCGCGTTGGGGAAGCTCTCGGTGATGCGAAGCTGGCGTTCCTTGATCCGCCCGTCCAACCAGATCGCAGGGAGGTAGTAGCCGGCGGCCACTGTAACGGCAACAATCTGGATCACGTTGAAGCGGCTGAGGTCGAGCAGTTGTTGGGCCACGACGTCGGGCAAAGGAAACCCTGGAGTTTTCGATGCAACAACCAGAAAGACGAATAGGAGCGGCAGGATGACGCCCAAACCGATCCGTACCAGCGTGTAAATCCGTAAGGCGTGCGGTGAGGTGTAGCCCGCGTGACGAAATTTTTGCTCAATCTTGTACTGTTGTTCTTCGTCGCTCGGCAGTGCGGCTCTAAGGATCCCCTTGGGCGTTTTTACCGTTTCGCGCAACAACCCTTTTTGGAACCGCGCGTCTGCCTTGGCCAGTCGGGTGTTTGCAATGCGTTCGGCCGCGGGGTTTCGTTGGCCAATGGCAACGACCAGGGAGACAAAAAACACAGCGGCGCCAATGCCCACTCCAGCGAGAACCAGAAAGTCCGGTGAGATACTGAAACCTGTGGAAATGAAAGAAAGATACTGTTCCATTTCGGGATCTCCTTAGACGCGGAAGTGCACAATTTTGCGCAAGACAAGGAAATTGAGACCTGTCAGAGCGGCAATCGTTGCCATCATCGGGATGAAGAGCGGATCCTCGCGAACGCCACCGAAGTAGGTCGGGTTGGTAATGTTTGTGAATGCGAATATCAGAACCGGAAGTGCGGAAAGGAAAATGGCTGTCAGGCGACCTTCGGATGAAATCGCTTGAATTTTTTGCCGCATCGTCAGCCTACCCCGGATGACCTTTGCAAGAATTGTGATAACTCGCGCCAGATCGCCACCAGTTCCGTGCTGGATGCCGATGCTTGCGGAAAGATATTGTACATCTTCCAAACCGACGCGGTCGGCGAATTCCTGAACGGCGTCGGGCAGATCGTCACCGAAGCTTATTTGATCGAAAATGATCCCGAATTCGGTCCCGATTGGTTCGGGCATCTCGGCGGCCACCGAGCCGATCGAGATGTTGAGAGGGTGGCCAACACGCAACCCGCGCGCCATCAAGTCAAGCGCATCGGGCAGCTGCTCGACCAGCTTTTTCATACGCGCGTCGCGACGTGCCTTTACCACGAGCAGCGGAGTCAAAAATCCCAGGCCGAGGCCAGTCAATGCTGCCGTGGCCGGTGGCAGGGGAACCGAAGCGAAGCCAAAGATCGTGGCTGAGGCAAGACTGCAGAGGAATAGAAAACGCGACACATGTATGGTCATTCCCGCTTGTGCCAGCATGTTGGGCAAATCGCGCAACAGCGGTAGTTTCACCCATATTCCTGTTGTTCGAGCGGGTTTGAGCACCGACAGGATTTCTTCGATGTCGGCCCCGTTGTCGATCATCTGCATCCGGCGATTGCGCGCTTCGGTTCTTGTTTCACCGCGCTGCGCCAGTTGAAACACACTGGTCATAACCAACAGGATGCCGAGGAAGGTTCCCGCATAGACCATGTAGTTGAGAACATCGGTTGTCAGAAAATCATCCATTGCTCAAACCTCCGTGGCGCGAAACGCCTGCGGGTCCAAGTTGATCCCTGCTGCCAGCAAGCGGTCCATGCATCTCGGGCGTACGCCCGTTGGAATGAACCGTCCCAGAACCTCGCCTGTTTCGGAACGCCCTTCGCGGCGAAACACGAAGACATCCTGCATCGACAACACATCGCCCTCCATGCCTGTGATCTCGGAAATGCTCATGACGCGCCGCTTGCCGTCGGAAAGCCGGGACAATTGCACGACAAAATGCAGCCCCGATGCGATTTGGGCCCGAATTGTTCCAATCGGGAAGTCAACACCCATCATCGTGACCATCTGTTCTAGGCGGCTGATTGCGTCGCGGGCGGAATTTGCGTGCACGGTTGTCATCGAGCCATCGTGACCGGTGTTCATCGCTTGCAACATATCAAAGGTTTCGGCACCCCGAACCTCGCCAACGATGATACGGTCCGGACGCATGCGGAGTGCGTTGCGCACAAGCTCGCGCTGACCGACTGCGCCATTTCCTTGCGGTGAGGGTGGGCGGGTTTCGAGGCGTACTACATGGCGTTGTTGCAGCTGGAGTTCAGCGGCATCCTCGATGGTGACGATCCGCTCGCGTTCATTGATGAAGGATGAGAGAGCATTCAACATCGTCGTTTTTCCGGAGCCGGTGCCGCCGGAAATAAGGATATTCATGCGCGCCTCGACCAAAGCATTCAAAAGGGTGGCGGCCTGTTCGGAAAGTGCCCCGGTCTCAATCAGGTTTTCCATGGTCAATGGCTGGGCCGAGAACTTCCGAATTGACAAGGAAGGTCCATCAATGGCGCAGGGACGGATGATCGCGTTCACCCGGCTGCCGTCTTCAAGACGGGCATCCACCCAGGGTTGGCTTTCGTCGACGCGCCGGCCAACCCGGCTGACGATCTTGTCAATGATGCGCACCAGATGCTTTTCATCGCGGAACCGAATGGATGTCGGTTCAAGAACACCGAACCTTTCAACAAAAACATCCTGATGACCGTTGACCAGAATGTCGTTCACCGTCGGATCTGCCAAAAGCGGTTCGAGCGGGCCAAAGCCAAGCAGCTCGTGCAGGAGTTCGTCGATCAGGCGGTTGAAATCCGATCCGCTCAGAGGTTCGCCGGATTCTTTCAACCATTCACCGACCGCAACGGCAACTTCCCGGCGCAATACGTCCGGTTCGACCTTGTCGACCACCGAAAGGTTGAGGCGATCAAGCAGCGCTTCGTGCAGGCGGGTCTTCAGGTCGAGCCATTTCGTGAGCTCGGTGTCTTCGGGATGCAGATTTACGAGAACGTTGTTTGGTTGGGCGGCCCCATTGCTCGCTGTGGGCAGGACTACGACACGATCTTGCTTTTCGACCTTGGACTTGCTGAAATTGTTGAACACGACCTGAGTCCTTTCAGTTTTTGCGCGCAGCGCTTGTAGTTTGGATATCTTGCGTCTCGGCCAGAATGGTCTTTGCCATTCTGCGGATTGCTTTGGTCAGGGGCGCGCTGTTTGCGGCCTTGGAAAGCAGCTCACCCCGGTCTAGGGCGGCTCGGGTGTGCCGCGGATCATCGGGCAACCAGTACTTGAGCGGCCGCTCCAGTACCTTTTGCGCTTCTACGTGATGACGGGGCGAAACCAACGGTTTCTTTTCGCGTGAAATGACCATGTCGATTGGCAGGTCAAGGCGCACTTCGGAGAAGAATTCCATCAGGCGATGTGCCTGACGGATCGAAGGAACAGTGGTATCCGATACCATCAGCAATCGCGCAGCACGGGAGAGGATTGGATCATTCCAGTCAACCAAGGTGCGCGGCATGTCGATGACAACATAGTCGTATCTACGCTGGAGTTGCCCGATGAGTTGATCGATCTGCGTGCGTTCCAGAGCCTCGATTGGCAGAAATTTCGCGGGCGCAGAGAGGACATCAAGACCGGATTCGTGCGCTTGCATGGACTGGGACAGGTAGGTCGCATCAAGGTCTATCTGTTCGCTGGCCAGCCGCAGGAATACATCGGAGGGGCTGAGATCAAGGGCGCTTGAAACCGTTCCGAACTGGACATCGAGATCGACAAGCGCAACGCGGTTTTTTGCAGTCTTGCGCCGCAGTCCTGACTTGTCCTGCAAGGCATCCGCCAGGTTGATCGCGACTGTCGTGGCGCCGGTGCCGCCACGGACCGGAAGCACGGGGATGACGTGACCCATCCTAGGGGCGCCTTCGGCGTCCATCAGCGCAGGAAGTTGCGTGCGATACCCGGAAAGATTCAGGAGTTGCTTGCTCAGAACGTCTCGAGAGATGGGGAAAGGGAGGATCTCGTCGATCCCCGTCTGTTTAAGCTCCATGGCCTCGGCCAGTGAAATGCTGCCGTCGCTGAGCGCAAGAAGCGTGCCGCGCGAGCCGACCTTGTCGCGCAGGAAAGTTACGGCATGGCGGTCGGTGTCCGCGCTGAGCTTGAACACGACAAGATTGTTCTGCTCAATCATCTGCACCGCCGCGCCATTGACCGAGGACAGGGTGCCCGCCTGGACGTCAAGGCTCACATCGTTGATGTCGGCCAGCGCTTCGCCAACGGCGCGTGTGACGCCCTCATCGTTTGAGATCAGGATGATCGAATGGTTGTCGGTCTTCATGGATCCTATCCTTTCGAGTCTTTATCCGTTTGTTCCCAGGCCGAGGTCTTCTCCGGGAACGGTTGCGCTCAGTGCTGGGAAGTTGATGCTGCCGCCAAGGGACTCGGTCATGGTCGTGGCTTGCCCCACGATCATCGCCGCAAGTTCGCTGAGAGGGGCAATGAAGTCGAATGTCAGTCCGTTCAATTCAACGGTGACAAGCGGGACATATGGCCCCCCAAGAAACCCGAGGTCGGGATCATGATCATACCGGAACACAACATTGCTCATGGTCGCATCGTTCGGCAGAACGGCCTCTAGAAAGGCCCAGACTTCTGCGGAGGTGGGGTCATCTGGGGTTGCTGTGCAAATGAATGGTCCCGGGTTTGCACAGATATCCGTGCCGGCGCGGCAGGAAGTGCCATAGCGGGGGCCATCTCCTGCGGTGCCGCGCGTATGCGTCTGTGGGACACCGGCGCAGGCCGCAGGGCGCACTGCGGCTATCCTTGCGGCATGCTGCACGAATTTTTCGGCGGAAACGTAGTGGAAAGCCAGGCGTCCGAAATCAATGATGCCGAAAAGAATGAAGATCATCAGGGCGATCGACAGACCGTATTCAACCAACATTGCCGCGCTTTCGTCCTTCCAGAAACGGCGCAACTTGGCGGCTGTGCAGGCTCGTGTTTTCTTTAGGCGTGTCATATCCCGAAAACCCTGCTTTGGTCGGTCACGGTCGTTGTGATCGTGGCGAGATCATCAAGCCCGTCCATCAGCCCGAACACGCCGCTGAAGGGGAAAGTCACTTCGATCGTGGCCGTGACCTGGGCGATAGGGACCGGAGAAATGCGAAATCCTCCGGCGACGCACTGGAGCTGTGGTGTTACGGACGTTACAGTGATTGAGCTTGGCAGAATGCTGTTGCCAGTGGCCGTCTTGCGGACGATCTCGGTCATTTTGTCCGAGAATACGGCGAGGTTGCTCCCCGAAGTGCACGAGTCTGCATCTGCAACGCGCGCAAGATACCGTGCCGCGTCGCGTACACCGGCGGCTGTCATCTGGTATGACCAGAATAGCCGTCCACCTTCGATGATCACGGCAAAAACCAGCAACAAGAGCGGCAAGGAAATTGCAAGTTCAACAAGTGCCGCGCCACATTCGTCGCGGCGAAAGCGCCGGAAGGTTTTCGAGATAGTCTTGGTGCTCAAAGCCATGACATCACCTGTAAAGCTGGATGGCGTCGCGGAAGACGCCAACGTCTTCGACGATGCCGCTGCCGTCGCCACTAGCCGATCCAATGATTTCGCCCCAGATCGTGAAGCTGTTGCCTGAGCCGTCATTGCTGGCCGGTTCGGTCAGAAAGATTTTCACGTATTCTTCGACAGGAACATTGGTGGCTGCGCCGCTGATATTGTTCGGAGCACCGCAATTGACGCCGGCGGCGACGATTATGCGGCGCGAGTAGTCGGAGTCCGGATTGCTTTGCATATTGCAGATCGGGCGCCCGGACTCGGCGATCGGCAGACCGTCGTAGCCATTCCCGTCAATGTCTCCGGTCAGGATGTCGCCTGCCGCCGCGATTTCTGCGCGATAGACTTCGTATCGCGTGGGCTGTGCCGGATTCAGGGAATGCATCGTCAGCCAAGCTTGGATCGCTGCCGGGACGGTTCCGTCGAAGGGTGCATAGTTGGTTGCGAAATAGCTGTGCCTGTCCCAGGTTCCGTTGCCAAATCTGGAACCTTGGCCACCATTGACGCTGTTACAGGTGCCGTTTGCAAAACACGTGTCGCGCGGGAGCCCGATTGTGTTGGAGGAAACGGCTTCGTTGTTGCCGATACAAGACCCCGCACTTGACGGCACAATTCCCTTGATGACATTCGGGGCCGGCGCATAGTTTGCGTCGTTTTTCTTGCCATTCATTGTGGAATTGAACATGTCGAACCGGGTGTTGATGGCGGCTTCGAGGCTGCCTGTTTTTTGCCCGGGCTCGATGTCGACACCGCGCTTGCTGAAGCACTGAGTGATCGGCCCGGCGGCTCCGATCAGGCATCGGTCCAGATTGCCACCCGTCAGGCCCTGACATGGCCCGTCTGTATCAACGAGCACTTTGGAGGGGTCGAGGAAACCGAAAGCGCCCGGTGCCCATCCCGAACCCTGACCACCCGCGCGGAGCTGGACCATTTCGCCGACATGCGCGTCCGCACTCCAACTTGTTGACGGGATACAGAACATCATCGGGGTCACATCACATGCATATGAAACAAAGCCCGCGACGGCCGTGGCGCTTGTGGTGTTGCGCATCGCAGCCTGGCCCGTCAGTGCCGAAAAGGCGGCTCCGAATGTGAGGTCCACGGTACGAGTCGCAACGGTAACTTGCACAAATGCGGCATCGGCCGGATCAGCGGTCACATCGTTGGGTGTGGCGCTGTCATCATCAGGAAGCGACGCAAGAAAAGTCAGCGTGTAGTCGGATGCACCAGACAGCGTCTGGTCGCCGTTGGCGAAAGTCTGGTGATCCGTGATCAGTTCCGCTGCGGCGAGGGTTGCGCGGTCAATGGCATCCCCGCTTCCGTCCAGCTCACCGGCGGCAGCCAGCGCTACATTGTCTGCGAATGACTGTAGTTCGGTTTGCGTGATGGCCAAACGACCAAAATCGAAGGACAACGCCACCAAGCCCAGAAGCACTGCGAGGCAGACGCCCCAGAAGGCGAGCACGCCGCCTTCTTCCGAGCGATAGAGCTTCGATATTTGGGACAGATGGCGCATCGTCGATCTCAATTCACCGGAATTTCGGTGACGTCAGTGCCGCCCCGGCGCACGCGAATAATCGGGCGCGGCTTCGACAGTTTTTCGGGGGTCGGCGAGTCGTACAACAGGTCGCTCAGACGCGTGGTCTCGAGGTTGACGTCCCGCTCGTCTTCCAGGGCGCGCAGCGAGAGGCTGAGTGTGCCTGCCTTCTGGGCCAGGGCAAGGCGTTGGCCTTGCACCGCAGTCACTTCAACAGTGACCGTGCGGGCGATGCCGGGCGTTTCGTTCAGCTCGTTGGATTCCTGATCGACACCAATGATGCGGATGTTTTGAAGAATGGTCACGGCACGCAGGCTTTCGTTGCGCCCTTGGGTCAAGACCACGTCAACGCGGTCACCGGGGGTGACGAAACCACCAACGGCGGTTTCTGCGTCCACCTTGATCGCCATGGCGCGGGTATTGGGCGAAAGTGTTTGGACGATCGTCACCTTTTCGCCGAAGCCGGAGATAGTCGCTTTGCGAAGGGGATCGCCTTGGGTGATCTGTCGACGCGCGCGACGTGGGTCCTGACCTTCTGCGGGCAGCAAGTCCAGGCTGGCGTGAAACACGCCTTCGGGTACGGCTTCCCGAGGCCAGTTGATCGTTGTCAGCATCTGGGGGGTGATGGCTTCTCCGAACTTGACGTCCCTGCTGGCGACAATCACCGAAACGGTTCTGTCATCTTCGGATATCTGCGCCTGCGCCAGATCGACGGCAAGGTAATCCCGGGCAAAATAGACGGACCCACCTGCGACGGCGAGACCTGCAAATGCGGTGAACAAGGCGGAAAGTCTCATTGGTACCTCCAAAAAGTGACGGATCCGACGTGCGAATATGGAACGGGATCGCACAAGGCTGACAGTAGGGGCGCGAAGTTGTTGGAACCGAACGCTTAACTTGAAATTCTTGTGCCCTCGGGTTCATTTTCGAGGTCGTTAAACTAGGCGGAATTCGCGGAACGCGTATCGACGAGAGCTTGAGCCAAGGTGAACGCATTTTCGTCTTTGGCCAGAAACGCGCAATTTCCATCTTTGCAGACTTGAGAAGCGCTCTTTTTGGTAAAGTCGTCCTGACATTCACCAGACGCACTCGATTTCAATCTTCCCTAGCATCGGCGCTGTGATTGCCCACCGCGGGAGCGGGACGACCCCGCGGTGGTTGTGCTCTGGAAATCAGTGCGCGTCTTAGGGCATCAGACCGCCAGCAGTCCCCATGGAACCGCCAATGCTTACGCCCAAGGCAGCAAGGGCACCGCCACCAACCGTAATGGCCAGCGCGATTGCAATGCCGTATTCGACGAGGGTTACACCACGTTCATCTTTGATGAAGCGGCCAACGGTGTATTCAACAAAATTACGCATAACTTTCTCCTGTGGTCTGCGTTTTGCCGCTAGAAATTGAGCGGCGACACGGCCCTTCAGAGTCTTTAAAGGCCTGTTAACCAGCTAAACCTATGCTCGCGCCGGCCGCGTCGTTCAAAGGTATGAAAAATACACGCAAAAGTTGTTTTTCTTTGGCCTTCGCCATGTTTTGGCCCAATTTCCGCCGGAAAGCCGCCCGCAAACTGATTCTATTTCGCCCATATCTGGCCTGACCCAAGCCTCGAATCTTCTCCAACTCGCCAGGGTCATTTGTGGTGAGCACCTGGGAGCGATTGTGCGGGATTTGCAGAAAACTGGAAGACATTCAGGTCAGGGGCTCAGGTCACACCGTTGGTCCCCGTCCGAACTCAGGCATCTCGGGGCAGAATTTTTGAAGACCTGGCCAAGTGAAACCAATTGCAACTGAGAAATGAGGCTGTGGTGCCGCCCTGATTGCCGCTGTCTGAAAGCCCTTTGACCATTGGTCGCCGTTCTCACACCTATGGCGGGGCCGTTGTGACGAGAATGTCTTCATCGATGGCAATCGTTGCAAGTATGCTTCCACCCGAGACATATTCGTAAATCTCGAACAGGTTGCCGACGCCATCATCGACGGACTTGCCAGCTGCATGCTGGAAAGCCCCATCCACGCCGTTCAGCAATGTCAGGGTATCTCCGTCGTCGCCATAGACCATTGCGCTTTCGGGTAGGGCAGCTGCAAGAAGGGACTCGAGAAGTGTGTCGGCGGTAGAGGACAGGTCGACGATATCGCTGAGTGACAGCTCAAGTTGGTTCACGAGGCCGTTTTGCATGTCAATCGCCTCGATATCCTTTAGCGACAGGGTCGGAAGAAGATCCGAACCAAGATCACCGGCGATGTCGACATCAAGGACATCGCGCCCTTCACCTCCATCAAGACGTTCCATCGCCAATGGGATGTCGCTGATGACAAGCCTGTCGTCCCCGGCGCCTGCAAAAACCGTGTCAGCGCCTGTGCCTCCGTCCAGAAGGTCATCGCCGCCGAAACCCATCAGGATGTCATTCCCGCCCGCACCCGAAATATCGTCGGATTCATCACTGCCGACCAACAAGTCGCTTTCGTTTAATCCGACGAGGGTGACGGAACTGTCGCTCGCAGAAATGACCTCTGTGGCAAACAAGGATACTTCGGTTGTGCTGGGATCGCCGTCAAGATCGAAGCCGACGAGGACGCTGAAGCGGTTCGAGTCGCCGAGCAAGTCCGCCAATCCGGGAATCTCCGCCAGTGCGAAAATATAACCCAACCCGTCTGCAACAAGCGCTGGGCTTGAGATATCGGCAATGACGCCGAAATCGACACCATCCACCTCAAGCGTCAGTTCGAATGTCACCAGTTCGGGTGAAAAAACCGGTGTTTCTGTCAACGCATCCAGAAGGTCGGTTGGAGAATTAAGTTGGACCGGGGTTGGATCGAATTCCAGGAGATTGGTGAAATTGACCGAATCCCCAATTCCGAATGCTTCAATGTTCACCGTGTATCCGTTCTCGGCGACATCCTTCAGGTCGGCCAGCACCGTTTGCCAGCCGCCGGACGTCGGATCTCCGTCCGTGATAAAGAACAGGAAGTTCGACTCGTCCGTGGGTTCACCATCGAAGAAAGACTTGGCTTCTGTCAGCGCGCCTGTCCAGTTCGTCAAACCCCTGGTGTATGGTAAAGCGCGGACCGTATCGGGAAGGGTCGTATCAAGAAGATCGTAGGTATCAAGCGAAGTAACGTCGGTCGCATATGTGATAATCTTGATATCGACCGACGTGGCCGACCCTTTGAATTGCTCGGCGAGTTGCTCTATGGCGCTGGCGACCGCTTCAGTCTGTTCCGCCCAGCCTGTTGCGCCGATGCTGCCTGACCGGTCAAGCGCAAAGACGAGATTGATCGCTGTAGCATCCACCGGAGTTACGCCTACATTTACGGCTCCAGCCGGCCCGTCCGGCGTTGCATCCAGGGATATGTCGAGCGAAACAGCCTTATCATCATCGCCACCTCCCGATGTTTGAATGACCTCAATCGTTACAATCGACGTGCTCGTTCCGCCTTCGGGATCGGTTACGGTGTATTCAAAGCGGTCTATTCCCAGAAAGCCTTGTGTCGGTGTGTATGTGAAATTGCCGTTTGTATCGATCGTCACCGAGCCATTCGCGGGGGTCAGTCCACCTTGAGTAAATGTCAGCGGTCCGCTGCTGTCAGGGTCAGTGGCAGTCAAAGTGCCGGTTACGCTGTCACCGGGTGCAACCTGGACGATCACTTCGGACGCGAGGATAGGCGCGTCGTTGGTTCCGAACACCGTTATGATGACATCCTGCTCAGCCGTTGCCCCATAATTGTCAGTTACCGTGACCGTGAAGGTTTCGGTGACGACCGCGCCGCCCGGAAGGCTGTCTGCCAAAGTGTTGTCGAGCGAGTACTTCCAGTCCCCATTGGCGGCGATGACAAACGCACCATATAGGCCGGCAGCCGAACCCGTCCACGTAACCGACGATCCATTGTCCGGATCATAGGCAGAGAGATTGCCAGACGTTGATGTCGTTTCGGAGCCTTCAGTGACTGAACCGGACGCGTCATCACTCGAAGATGTGATCCGAGGCGCGTCATTGGTGCCGGTGATGGTGATGGTGACGATCTGGGGGGTGCCGTCGCCGGTCAGGACGGTGAAACTGTCGGTGAGGGTCTCGCCGGGGGAGAGGGCGTCGACCAGGGGGTTTGAGTTGTCGAGCAGGTAGGTCCAGACGCCGGCGGCGGTGACGGTATAGGTGCCGTATCCCTGTGCGGAGGCGGTTGCGGTTGTGACGGGCTGGAAGAGGTCGTCGGGATCGGCGCTGTCGGGATCGGCATGGTCGAGGTCGCCGCTGACGGCGGTGGTGTTCTCGGCCAGTGTTGCGGCGGTGTCGCCGGAGATGACGGCGCTGTCATTGGTGCCGGTGATGGTGATGGTGACGATCTGGGGGGTGCCGTCGCCGGTCAGGACGGTGAAACTGTCGGTGAGGGTCTCGCCGGGGGAGAGGGCGTCGACCAGGGGGTTTGAGTTGTCGAGCAGGTAGGTCCAGACGCCGGCGGCGGTGACGGTATAGGTGCCGTATCCCTGTGCGGAGGCGGTTGCGGTTGTGACGGGCTGGAAGAGGTCGTCGGGATCGGCGCTGTCCGGATCGGCATGGTCGAGGTCGCCGCTGACGGCGGTGGTGTTCTCGGCCAGTGTTGCGGCGGTGTCGCCGGAGATGACGGCGCTGTCATTGGTGCCGGTGATGGTGATGGTGACGATCTGGGGGGTGCCGTCGCCGGTCAGGACGGTGAAACTGTCGGTGAGGGTCTCGCCGGGGGAGAGGGCGTCGACCAGGGGGTTTGAGTTGTCGAGCAGGTAGGTCCAGACGCCGGCGGCGGTGACGGTATAGGTGCCGTATCCCTGTGCGGAGGCGGTTGCGGTTGTGACGGGCTGGAAGAGGTCGTCGGGATCGGCGCTGTCGGGATCGGCATGGTCGAGGTCGCCGCTGACGGCGGTGGTGTTCTCGGCCAGTGTTGCGGCGGTGTCGCCGGAGATGACGGCGCTGTCATTGGTGCCGGTGATGGTGATGGTGACGATCTGGGGGGTGCCGTCGCCGGTCAGGACGGTGAAACTGTCGGTGAGGGTCTCGCCGGGGGAGAGGGCGTCGACCAGGGGGTTTGCATTGTCGAGCAGGTAGGTCCAGACGCCGGCGGCGGTGACGGTATAGGTGCCGTATCCCTGTGCGGAGGCGGTTGCGGTTGTGACGGGCTGGAAGAGGTCGTCGGGATCGGCGCTGTCCGGATCGGCATGGTCGAGGTCGCCGCTGACGGCGGTGGTGTTCTCGGCCAGTGTTGCGGCGGTGTCGCCGGAGATGACGGCGCTGTCATTGGTGCCGGTGATGGTGATGGTGACGATCTGGGGGGTGCCGTCGCCGGTCAGGACGGTGAAACTGTCGGTGAGGGTCTCGCCGGGGGAGAGGGCGTCGACCAGGGGGTTTGCATTGTCGAGCAGGTAGGTCCAGACGCCGGCGGCGGTGACGGTATAGGTGCCGTATCCCTGTGCGGAGGCGGTTGCGGTTGTGACGGGCTGGAAGAGGTCGTCGGGATCGGCGCTGTCCGGATCGGCATGGTCGAGGTCGCCGCTGACGGCGGTGGTGTTCTCGGCCAGTGTTGCGGCGGTGTCGCCGGAGATGACGGCGCTGTCATTGGTGCCGGTGATGGTGATGGTGACGATCTGGGGGGTGCCGTCGCCGGTCAGGACGGTGAAACTGTCGGTGAGGGTCTCGCCGGGGGAGAGGGCGTCGACCAGGGGGTTTGAGTTGTCGAGCAGGTAGGTCCAGACGCCGGCGGCGGTGACGGTATAGGTGCCGTATCCCTGTGCGGAGGCGGTTGCGGTTGTGACGGGCTGGAAGAGGTCGTCGGGATCGGCGCTGTCGGGATCGGCATGGTCGAGGTCGCCGCTGACGGCGGTGGTGTTCTCGGCCAGGGTTGCGGCGGTGTCGCCGGAGATGACGGCGCTGTCATTGGTGCCGGTGATGGTGATGGTGACGATCTGGGGGGTGCCGTCGCCGGTCAGGACGGTGAAACTGTCGGTGAGGGTCTCGCCGGGGGAGAGGGCGTCGACCAGGGGGTTTGCATTGTCGAGCAGGTAGGTCCAGACGCCGGCGGCGGTGACGGTATAGGTGCCGTATCCCTGTGCGGAGGCGGTTGCGGTTGTGACGGGCTGGAAGAGGTCGTCGGGATCGGCGCTGTCCGGATCGGCATGGTCGAGGTCGCCGCTGACGGCGGTGGTGTTCTCGGCCAGTGTTGCGGCGGTGTCGCCGGAGATGACGGCGCTGTCATTGGTGCCGGTGATGGTGATGGTGACGATCTGGGGGGTGCCGTCGCCGGTCAGGACGGTGAAACTGTCGGTGAGGGTCTCGCCGGGGGAGAGGGCGTCGACCAGGGGGTTTGCATTGTCGAGCAGGTAGGTCCAGACGCCGGCGGCGGTGACGGTATAGGTGCCGTATCCCTGTGCGGAGGCGGTTGCGGTTGTGACGGGCTGGAAGAGGTCGTCGGGATCGGCGCTGTCGGGATCGGCATGGTCGAGGTCGCCGCTGACGGCGGTGGTGTTCTCGGCCAGGGTTGCGGCGGTGTCGCCGGAGATGACGGCGCTGTCATTGGTGCCGGTGATGGTGATGGTGACGATCTGGGGGGTGCCGTCGCCGGTCAGGACGGTGAAACTGTCGGTGAGGGTCTCGCCGGGGGAGAGGGCGTCGACCAGGGGGTTTGCATTGTCGAGCAGGTAGGTCCAGACGCCGGCGGCGGTGACGGTATAGGTGCCGTATCCCTGTGCGGAGGCGGTTGCGGTTGTGACGGGCTGGAAGAGGTCGTCGGGATCGGCGCTGTCCGGATCGGCATGGTCGAGGTCGCCGCTGACGGCGGTGGTGTTCTCGGCCAGTGTTGCGGCGGTGTCGCCGGAGATGACGGCGCTGTCATTGGTGCCGGTGATGGTGATGGTGACGATCTGGGGGGTGCCGTCGCCGGTCAGGACGGTGAAACTGTCGGTGAGGGTCTCGCCGGGGGAGAGGGCGTCGACCAGGGGGTTTGAGTTGTCGAGCAGGTAGGTCCAGACGCCGGCGGCGGTGACGGTATAGGTGCCGTATCCCTGTGCGGAGGCGGTTGCGGTTGTGACGGGCTGGAAGAGGTCGTCGGGATCGGCGCTGTCCGGATCGGCATGGTCGAGGTCGCCGCTGACGGCGGTGGTGTTCTCGGCCAGTGTTGCGGCGGTGTCGCCGGAGATGACGGCGCTGTCATTGGTGCCGGTGATGGTGATGGTGACGATCTGGGGGGTGCCGTCGCCGGTCAGGACGGTGAAACTGTCGGTGAGGGTCTCGCCGGGGGAGAGGGCGTCGACCAGGGGGTTTGAGTTGTCGAGCAGGTAGGTCCAGACGCCGGCGGCGGTGACGGTATAGGTGCCGTATCCCTGTGCGGAGGCGGTTGCGGTTGTGACGGGCTGGAAGAGGTCGTCGGGATCGGCGCTGTCCGGATCGGCATGGTCGAGGTCGCCGCTGACGGCGGTGGTGTTCTCGGCCAGTGTTGCGGCGGTGTCGCCGGAGATGACGGCGCTGTCATTGGTGCCGGTGATGGTGATGGTGACGATCTGGGGGGTGCCGTCGCCGGTCAGGACGGTGAAACTGTCGGTGAGGGTCTCGCCGGGGGAGAGGGCGTCGACCAGGGGGTTTGCATTGTCGAGCAGGTAGGTCCAGACGCCGGCGGCGGTGACGGTATAGGTGCCGTATCCCTGTGCGGAGGCGGTTGCGGTTGTGACGGGCTGGAAGAGGTCGTCGGGATCGGCGCTGTCCGGATCGGCATGGTCGAGGTCGCCGCTGACGGCGGTGGTGTTCTCGGCCAGTGTTGCGGCGGTGTCGCCGGAGATGACGGCGCTGTCATTGGTGCCGGTGATGGTGATGGTGACGATCTGGGGGGTGCCGTCGCCGGTCAGGACGGTGAAACTGTCGGTGAGGGTCTCGCCGGGGGAGAGGGCGTCGACCAGGGGGTTTGCATTGTCGAGCAGGTAGGTCCAGACGCCGGCGGCGGTGACGGTATAGGTGCCGTATCCCTGTGCGGAGGCGGTTGCGGTTGTGACGGGCTGGAAGAGGTCGTCGGGATCGGCGCTGTCGGGATCGGCATGGTCGAGGTCGCCGCTGACGGCGGTGGTGTTCTCGGCCAGTGTTGCGGCGGTGTCGCCGGAGATGACGGCGCTGTCATTGGTGCCGGTGATGGTGATGGTGACGATCTGGGGGGTGCCGTCGCCGGTCAGGACGGTGAAACTGTCGGTGAGGGTCTCGCCGGGGGAGAGGGCGTCGACCAGGGGGTTTGCATTGTCGAGCAGGTAGGTCCAGACGCCGGCGGCGGTGACGGTATAGGTGCCGTATCCCTGTGCGGAGGCGGTTGCGGTTGTGACGGGCTGGAAGAGGTCGTCGGGATCGGCGCTGTCCGGATCGGCATGGTCGAGGTCGCCGCTGACGGCGGTGGTGTTCTCGGCCAGGGTTGCGGCGGTGTCGCCGGAGATGACGGCGCTGTCATTGGTGCCGGTGATGGTGATGGTGACGATCTGGGGGGTGCCGTCGCCGGTCAGGACGGTGAAACTGTCGGTGAGGGTCTCGCCGGGGGAGAGGGCGTCGACCAGGGGGTTTGCATTGTCGAGCAGGTAGGTCCAGACGCCGGCGGCGGTGACGGTATAGGTGCCGTATCCCTGTGCGGAGGCGGTTGCGGTTGTGACGGGCTGGAAGAGGTCGTCGGGATCGGCGCTGTCCGGATCGGCATGGTCGAGGTCGCCGCTGACGGCGGTGGTGTTCTCGGCCAGGGTTGCGGCGGTGTCGCCGGAGATGACGGCGCTGTCATTGGTGCCGGTGATGGTGATGGTGACGATCTGGGGGGTGCCGTCGCCGGTCAGGACGGTGAAACTGTCGGTGAGGGTCTCGCCGGGGGAGAGGGCGTCGACCAGGGGGTTTGAGTTGTCGAGCAGGTAGGTCCAGACGCCGGCGGCGGTGACGGTATAGGTGCCGTATCCCTGTGCGGAGGCGGTTGCGGTTGTGACGGGCTGGAAGAGGTCGTCGGGATCGGCGCTGTCCGGATCGGCATGGTCGAGGTCGCCGCTGACGGCGGTGGTGTTCTCGGCCAGTGTTGCGGCGGTGTCGCCGGAGATGACGGCGCTGTCATTGGTGCCGGTGATGGTGATGGTGACGATCTGGGGGGTGCCGTCGCCGGTCAGGACGGTGAAACTGTCGGTGAGGGTCTCGCCGGGGGAGAGGGCGTCGACCAGGGGGTTTGCATTGTCGAGCAGGTAGGTCCAGACGCCGGCGGCGGTGACGGTATAGGTGCCGTATCCCTGTGCGGAGGCGGTTGCGGTTGTGACGGGCTGGAAGAGGTCGTCGGGATCGGCGCTGTCGGGATCGGCATGGTCGAGGTCGCCGCTGACGGCGGTGGTGTTCTCGGCCAGGGTTGCGGCGGTGTCGCCGGAGATGACGGCGCTGTCATTGGTGCCGGTGATGGTGATGGTGACGATCTGGGGGGTGCCGTCGCCGGTCAGGACGGTGAAACTGTCGGTGAGGGTCTCGCCGGGGGAGAGGGCGTCGACCAGGGGGTTTGCATTGTCGAGCAGGTAGGTCCAGACGCCGGCGGCGGTGACGGTATAGGTGCCGTATCCCTGTGCGGAGGCGGTTGCGGTTGTGACGGGCTGGAAGAGGTCGTCGGGATCGGCGCTGTCGGGATCGGCATGGTCGAGGTCGCCGCTGACGGCGGTGGTGTTCTCGGCCAGGGTTGCGGCGGTGTCGCCGGAGATGACGGCGCTGTCATTGGTGCCGGTGATGGTGATGGTGACGATCTGGGGGGTGCCGTCGCCGGTCAGGACGGTGAAACTGTCGGTGAGGGTCTCGCCGGGGGAGAGGGCGTCGACCAGGGGGTTTGCATTGTCGAGCAGGTAGGTCCAGACGCCGGCGGCGGTGACGGTATAGGTGCCGTATCCCTGTGCGGAGGCGGTTGCGGTTGTGACGGGCTGGAAGAGGTCGTCGGGATCGGCGCTGTCCGGATCGGCATGGTCGAGGTCGCCGCTGACGGCGGTGGTGTTCTCGGCCAGTGTTGCGGCGGTGTCGCCGGAGATGACGGCGCTGTCATTGGTGCCGGTGATGGTGATGGTGACGATCTGGGGGGTGCCGTCGCCGGTCAGGACGGTGAAACTGTCGGTGAGGGTCTCGCCGGGGGAGAGGGCGTCGACCAGGGGGTTTGAGTTGTCGAGCAGGTAGGTCCAGACGCCGGCGGCGGTGACGGTATAGGTGCCGTATCCCTGTGCGGAGGCGGTTGCGGTTGTGACGGGCTGGAAGAGGTCGTCGGGATCGGCGCTGTCGGGATCGGCATGGTCGAGGTCGCCGCTGACGGCGGTGGTGTTCTCGGCCAGTGTTGCGGCGGTGTCGCCGGAGATGACGGCGCTGTCATTGGTGCCGGTGATGGTGATGGTGACGATCTGGGGGGTGCCGTCGCCGGTCAGGACGGTGAAACTGTCGGTGAGGGTCTCGCCGGGGGAGAGGGCGTCGACCAGGGGGTTTGAGTTGTCGAGCAGGTAGGTCCAGACGCCGGCGGCGGTGACGGTATAGGTGCCGTATCCCTGTGCGGAGGCGGTTGCGGTTGTGACGGGCTGGAAGAGGTCGTCGGGATCGGCGCTGTCCGGATCGGCATGGTCGAGGTCGCCGCTGACGGCGGTGGTGTTCTCGGCCAGTGTTGCGGCGGTGTCGCCGGAGATGACGGCGCTGTCATTGGTGCCGGTGATGGTGATGGTGACGATCTGGGGGGTGCCGTCGCCGGTCAGGACGGTGAAACTGTCGGTGAGGGTCTCGCCGGGGGAGAGGGCGTCGACCAGGGGGTTTGAGTTGTCGAGCAGGTAGGTCCAGACGCCGGCGGCGGTGACGGTATAGGTGCCGTATCCCTGTGCGGAGGCGGTTGCGGTTGTGACGGGCTGGAAGAGGTCGTCGGGATCGGCGCTGTCGGGATCGGCATGGTCGAGGTCGCCGCTGACGGCGGTGGTGTTCTCGGCCAGTGTTGCGGCGGTGTCGCCGGAGATGACGGCGCTGTCATTGGTGCCGGTGATGGTGATGGTGACGATCTGGGGGGTGCCGTCGCCGGTCAGGACGGTGAAACTGTCGGTGAGGGTCTCGCCGGGGGAGAGGGCGTCGACCAGGGGGTTTGCATTGTCGAGCAGGTAGGTCCAGACGCCGGCGGCGGTGACGGTATAGGTGCCGTATCCCTGTGCGGAGGCGGTTGCGGTTGTGACGGGCTGGAAGAGGTCGTCGGGATCGGCGCTGTCGGGATCGGCATGGTCGAGGTCGCCGCTGACGGCGGTGGTGTTCTCGGCCAGTGTTGCGGCGGTGTCGCCGGAGATGACGGCGCTGTCATTGGTGCCGGTGATGGTGATGGTGACGATCTGGGGGGTGCCGTCGCCGGTCAGGACGGTGAAACTGTCGGTGAGGGTCTCGCCGGGGGAGAGGGCGTCGACCAGGGGGTTTGCATTGTCGAGCAGGTAGGTCCAGACGCCGGCGGCGGTGACGGTATAGGTGCCGTATCCCTGTGCGGAGGCGGTTGCGGTTGTGACGGGCTGGAAGAGGTCGTCGGGATCGGCGCTGTCGGGATCGGCATGGTCGAGGTCGCCGCTGACGGCGGTGGTGTTCTCGGCCAGTGTTGCGGCGGTGTCGCCGGAGATGACGGCGCTGTCATTGGTGCCGGTGATGGTGATGGTGACGATCTGGGGGGTGCCGTCGCCGGTCAGGACGGTGAAACTGTCGGTGAGGGTCTCGCCGGGGGAGAGGGCGTCGACCAGGGGGTTTGCATTGTCGAGCAGGTAGGTCCAGACGCCGGCGGCGGTGACGGTATAGGTGCCGTATCCCTGTGCGGAGGCGGTTGCGGTTGTGACGGGCTGGAAGAGGTCGTCGGGATCGGCGCTGTCGGGATCGGCATGGTCGAGGTCGCCGCTGACGGCGGTGGTGTTCTCGGCCAGTGTTGCGGCGGTGTCGCCGGAGATGACGGCGCTGTCATTGGTGTTTTCTATTCTCAGACGTCCCTCGTCGAAAGCGCCGTCGTTGGTGCTCCTGTCCTCAATTTCTCTGTTGCTGCCACCATCGCCTCGGTTGTCCTCTACGGGGTTTTCACCGTCGATCAGAGGGTCGCTGTCAATCGCGTCCAGATTCTGATTGGAGTCATCGACAGGGCTTTGTGGAACGTTTGGATTCCCGGTAGTACTGTCTCCAAATTCGACGAATGTCTGTCCCGCTCCAACTCTGGTTAACGCCGATTGCAGCGCGGCCATCGCATCAGCGATGATGACGTTATCCTCTGCGTCGTCAGAAGAATTGCGAGGCTCCTCGACAGCGTCGCCATCCCCTCCTTGGATGATCCACTTCGAATTAGTGTCTGTGATGTTCGCAATGAGGTTTCCTGAAAGATCGAACAGCTCAATTTGCCCAACGCTGCCATCCATGTCGCGTGTCAGCGAAACTTCCGTCGTCACCACGCCGTTTTGGGTTTGCACATGGACAATGACTGTCGTGCCTCGAATGCCCATGGTGGACGACGGGGTGTCCACTTGCATCCCACCCGTTTTTGCCACCTGGCCGGCAATGAATACAAATCCGCCCTGAACCAGGCTGAAACCGCCGCTATTCGAGTTGCTATTCGAGTCATATACCAAATCATCGATGACCATCCGTGACCCTGATGAAAGGGTGAAGATCGTGCCATCTACGAAAGTCACGGATAGCTTTCCTGACTGGTCCGTAATCAGAATGTCGTTCTGGAAAACCTTCGAACCGACGTCGAGCTGTTCTCTGATGCCGCTGGCTCTTTCGACGAATGCGTTGCCATCGACAGCTTCAACTTGTCCAATAGCGCCGGTTTTCGCCACATCTCCAACTTGCGCGTACTGTCCGGGGGCTTCTGGTCCCGCCAATCGTTCAACGATATTGCCCTTTAGAACTGCGCCATTTGGGGCGTATAGGTCTGCAGGTTGCCCTTGAGAAAAATAGTCGGCAATTCGCAGCGTGGCCGATCCCTTGTTGTGAATATACAGGTCGTGCCCTTGTCTCTCGAATTCGCCGTTAAAAAGAAGCGGAGCGTCAGGAACAACGGTCCGCCCGTCAGTAGACGGCGGAAGACTAATAATTTCACCAGTTAATTCTACGACTTCAAATTTATCGTATGCCATGAAGTGCCCCCATTTCATGGTTAACGAGCACGTAGGTGAACATTATCAAATTGGCGCCAGTTTGTATTCAGTGCCGAAATCACCGAACGTTCGAATCAGGCTAACATCCGATTTTTTCACTTTCTTTCGCCTGACTTGGAAACGTCTCCGGGTACCGAAATTCGAGTTTTTCGTTACCTTACGTCATGGTGGTCATGCCGAATCAGGGGCGAATCGGTCTGGCTCTATTGAGAACAGGTTGATTGGGGAGCATGCACACTTCTATGCGCGCTTGGGCATCAAAATGGATCGGTTGGGTCAGGGTTGTCGCCCTGCTTGGCGTTTTCTTCGGCCTGATTGTTCGCATTGGCGATCCACTTCCCCTCAGTGTTTTGAGAAACGTTTCGCTTGATTTTTTTCATCAGTCTTATCCTCGGGAATACACGCCGCTTCCGGTTGCCATTATTGATGTGGATGATCGGAGTTTAAGCGAAATCGGGCAGTGGCCTTGGCCGCGCACGCGAATTGCCGAGATTGTGCAGAAGTCTACACTGGCCGGTGCTGCTGCAATAGCGTTTGACATCGTGTTTTCCGAACCGGATCGGCTGTCTCCAGGCGCCGTGGCAATGGACAACCCGCGTTTGCCGCCCGATGTTGTGGAGCAACTGAAAAGTATGCCGGACAACGACATTGTGCTTGCCGAGGCTATTGCCCGAAGCAGGGTCGTTCTGGGGCAGGCCAGCGTTCGGACCATTGAAGGCAACCGGAGCACCAAGATTGAAATGGCGGATGTTCCGCACGCCTTTGTCGGAGGGGACCCGACCCCCTTTCTTCCGCAATTCCCGGACGTCGTGCAGAACCTGCCCATCTTGGAAGCCAATGCAGCGGGGTATGGTGTTTTTTCTGCGCGGCCGGACGTAGACGGTGTCTATCGGAGTGCTCCACTGGTCATCAGCGTTCAGGGCAAGGTTCGGCTTGGTCTAAGCGCCGAGTTGCTGCGGATTGCCACCGGTGGCGGACCATTCCTGGTCAGAACGAACGAAGCCGGAATTGAGGGGGTCGTGATCGCGCGTCAGTTGATCGAGACAGCGCAGGATGGAAGTGTCTGGCCCCATCTGACCCCGTCTAATCGGGCCCGATATGTGTCCGCGACAGATCTTTTGAATGATCGAATGCCGCAGGGAAGACTGGCTGGGCACCTTGTCTTTGTCGGAACATCAGCGATCGGTCTGGAAGACTTCCGCCCCACGATGCTGGGTGTTTCAATGGCGGGGGTCGAGATTCATGCTCAGGTTCTCGAAAATATCATAAGCCAGACGATGTTGAAGCGTCCGAACTACATGATTGCCATCGAACTCGTGGTGACGTTGTTCCTTTGCGTATTGGTTATCTTGTTCGTGCCGGTCATGGCCGCCCGTTGGGTCATCAGCCTGTCTTTGGCCTTGCTTGGGGTCTATGTATCGGTTTCTTACTACTTCTTTACGCAGAGGGGGGTGGTGCTTGATCCTTCATATCCCGTCATTTCGACATTCCTTACCTTTGCGCTCATGACCACCGTCAACTACCTGCGCGAAGAGCGGTTGCGTCGCTCGATCCGGAATGCATTCGGGCAGTATGTATCACCTGATCTTGTCGGTCAGTTGAGTGATCACCCGGAAGACCTGAAGCTTGGGGGTGAGACGCGCGAACTGACTTTGCTGTTCTCAGATGTCCGTGGGTTCACCGCTATCGCCGAAGACTACAAGGATGATCCAGAAGCGCTGACACGCTTGATGAATCAGTTCCTGACCCTCGTTTCGCAGGCGATCATGGATAACGGGGGAACGATCGACAAGTTTATGGGGGACGCGGTGATGGCATTCTGGAATGCGCCGACGAACAATCCGGATCATCCTCGGGCCGCCTGTAACGCGGCACTGAGGATCATGGCGGACATTCATGCATTCAATGAGCGATCGGCGTATGCGGAGGGTGCAGGCATTGAAGGTGGCGCGCGCGCGCGGGAGCATCACAAGATCAATATTGGTGTCGGCATCAATTCCGGCATGTGTGTCGTGGGTAACATGGGAAGTGAAACCCGCTTTGATTACACGGCCCTTGGCGATCCAGTGAATGTCGCATCGCGCCTTGAAGGGCAATCGCGATACTATGGGGTTCAGGTCATATTGGGGATGAACACGGTCAAAATCGTCGGCGACGAGTTTGCGATCCTGAAACTCGATACTGTCATGGTGTTGGGAAAGCACCTTCCGGAAACCATATTTGCCTTGCTGGGCGACAAATCCATGCGGGACGAAGCCGGGTTTCAAGAGATCTTTTCTCTCAACGAGCAAATGCACGAGGCATATGACGCACAGGAATGGGACAAGGCACTACAGAAACTGGACCTGATGCAAAGTATAAACGAGCACCTGGAATTGAGTCTGGCTGTGTACCTGGATCTTTTCAGAAACAGGATCTCGGAGCTTCGTTCAGATCCCCCCGGTGAAGACTGGGATGGTGTCTACAAGTTCACGAAAAAGTCGAGTTAGAGTGGATGCGGAAGGTCATGCATTCCGCGAAGCTTTTCGGAAAACACAGGCCGTCTTTCTCTAACGTTCGTGCAGGGCTTCGGCACGTGCACGCAGAATGGGTTTCGCCAAATAGGACAAAACGGTTTTGCGACCGGTCTGGATATCTACACTTGCAATCATGCCGGGGGTTATCGGGTACACCCGATCCCCGTCCCCCAGATAGGCACGTTCAGTTCGGACGATAACGCGGAAATATTCTACGCCATCCGCATTTTGCAGGGTATCCGCGCTCACGCGATCCACGACGCCGTCCAATGCGCCGTAAATCAGGTAATCATAGGCTGATACTTTCACAGAAGCGGGTTTTCCAGCCGTCACGAATGCGACGTCGCGCGGGCTTAGACGTGTTTCTATCAGCAACGTATCGTCTGTCGGCACGATTTCAATCAAGGCGGCTCCGGGTTGTACAACCGCACCCACGGTCGTCACGTGAACCTTGTTGACCGTCCCTCGGACCGGTGCCTTCAGATCGGCGCGAAACACCCTGTCGTCGGCGGCTCTGAGGTGTTCCTGAACGACCGCGAGTTCCAATTGCAGCCGGGCAAGCCGTTGGCGTGCATTCAGAACGTAGGTGGATTGTGCGGCTTTAATTTCATTTTCGACCTGGCTGATGGCGGCAAGGATCCCGGGTTCCGACGCTTCGCTGACTTCGATGTCACCTGTCAGATCGGCATATCTCGACTGTAGCCTCAGCAATTCGATCTTGGGTACGACGCCCTGCTCAACCAGCTCCCTGGTCTGGTTCATTTCTTCGACAAGTGGTGCAAGCACCGCGCGGAATTTTTCGCGTTTCGTGGAGAGTTCAACAAGGTCAATGCGCCGCTGGACAAGCTTTTGCCTCAGGATTTCCAGATCGCGGTTGAGTTGGTCTCGCTGAGACTGGAATAGTTGCTCTTCTGCGATGGTTGCAAGCGGGTTTCGGCTGGAAAGAGCCTCGGGAAATTCAAGTTCTGGCGCCATTTCAGCTTCTGCTGTCAGACGGACCGCCTCGGCCATCAACGCTTCTTCTTGCTCTCTCAGACGCCCCCGTTCGGATGTGAAATTGGTGTCGTCGATGCGCATCAGTACAAAGCCTGCGTCGACCAAGTCTCCCTCTTGCACCTGGATTTCACGCACGATGCCGCCTTCCAGACTTTGCACAACCTGGATCTGTTGCGATGGGATTACGCGTCCCGACGCATGCGCGGTTTCCTCGATCTCGAATAGGTATGCCCATAGCATAAAAGACGAAATTCCCGCAGCGATGACTGCAAGCACGCGCCAGGGGCCACCTGATGTGGATGTGTCCCCCGCAGCGGGCACGCGATTGACGAACTCCGTATCGCTGGGGCTACCGAACATCACCTGCTCCTGCCTGTTCGTGTTTCGGCATCAACAATTGAGCCATGACTTCTTCTCGCGGCCCGTCAAGAACCACGCGGCCCTGATCAATCACGACCAACCGCGAAGCCATAGCAGTGAGTGAGTGTCGATGCGTTGACACAATTACCCCGGTTCCGGCTTTTTGCAGTTCGCCCAATCTCGAGACAAGCCGTGCTTCCATTTTTTGATCCATGGCGTTCGTTGGCTCGTCCAGGAACAGCATTTTGGGCCTGCGAAGGATCAGGCGGGCAAGCGAGATGCCTTGTCGTTGTCCACCGGAAAGGCGGTCTCCTCGCTCCCCGATAAAAAGATCCATGCCATCCGGGTGTTCGGAAACGAATTCGTCCATCGCGGCAAAATACAACGCGCGCATGACTTCGGAATCGGATGCATGATTGACACCGATCACAACATTTTCCTGCAATGTGCCTGTGAAAAGTTCGGGGTTTTGCGGCAAGTAGCCCACGCCTGCCCGTAACTCCGCCGGTTCGTACTGGTTGATAGCGATGCCGTCTACCAAAACGGTACCCGAATCCGGCGAAATCAGTCCAGAAATGACCTTGCCCATGGTTGTCTTGCCGGATCCGACTCTTCCCAACAGGGCGACGACTTCACCCGGAGAGGCTTTGAAGTTCAGGTTGTTCAAAGCAGAAACGTGAGCGGCGGGATAAGTGAGGGTGACATTCTTGAGTTCGACCTGCCCACGTTTCACCTTGATGTCATGGGAGATGGATTGCGCTTGGTCGACCGGCAGCTTCATGAAACTGTTCAGCGCGCGCAGAGACTTTGTCGCGTACTGTGCCCGCAGGATCGTTTGCGCGATCATCCCAAGGGGCGCCAGAACCCGCCCGGCCAGAATGTTTGCAGCAATCAGGCCACCGATTGAAACCTGTCCTTCGCTGACAAGAAACACGCCCCAGACGATAATTGTCACGCTGACGACCTGCTGAATCAGGATGGTCGAATTTGCCGCAAAGCCGGACCAGATGCGCATGCGCCCGTTGACGCGGGAGGCATCTGCAACGGCTTTTTCCCACTCGCGCTGCATGACCGGTTCGGCATTGACCGATTTGATCGTTTCAATTCCGGACAACGTTTCGACCAGCACAATATGTCGCTTGGTTGCCATTTGTTGCGCACGCTCCGCGGTTTTTCCCAGTGGAACCTGCGTGATCAAGGCAAGAGTGAACACCACGGGCAAGGCGGCAAGGGGAACAAAAGCAAGAGGACCAACGATCCAGAAGAGCAACGCAATAAAGATGCCAATGAACAATACGTCGATCAGCGAAACAAAAGTTGCCGAAGAGAAAAACTCGCGGACGGTATCAAAGTCTCTGATCGTACCGGCAATTCCGGCGGCGCCACCGGGGCGGTTTAGGAGTTTGACATTCATGGCATGAGCGAAAAGCCGAGACGCGACTGTGAGATCGACGCGTTGACCAATATGTTCGATCAGCCCGGCACGAAGCAATCTGAGCACCAGGTCCAAAGAGAGTGCAATGATCACGCCAATCGCCAACGTCCAAAGTGTCACGAACGCAAGGTTCGGAATGACCTTGTCATAGACGTTCATGACGAAGAGCGGCAGGGCGAGGTTTAGTAGGTTGAGGCATAGTGCCGCCAGAAGCACTTGTATCCATGATCGCCTGCAGTCGCGCACTGCGCTCCAAAACCAGTGGGACCGCCGTTGCTCAGGTTTTGCGATCTCGGGCGAAAACCTGCTCTCGGACAATTCGTCAGCTTTGGTGACGAAAAGCACTTGAGACTGAACCTGGCGTCGTAACTGCCGTAACTTTATTTCCCTTTCAATGCCGCCCTCGTGGGGATCAATGACAATCGCGTTTCCCTTGCGACGGTCGATTTCATTCAAAATAATTGCGCCACCGGTTTTCCGCAGCAGCACGCAAGGCAAGACCATTGGGTCAATACGAGGTGGGGAACGCGTAACCATCCGAGATTTCAGCCCGATCGCCGAAAACGCCCGTGCGATCACTTCGAGATCGTTCAGCTTATACCCGCGCGGCATCCGCGCATCCAGGGATGACGGTGAGAAGCGCTGATCAAAGTGATCCGCGAACCAGCGAACAAGCGCCAAGTCATCTGACGCGGCCAGTTCGTTGTGTGGTGACTGATCCGCCAGGTCCACGGCCTGATGAGCAGTACCCCCATCGGATGTCATTCGAGAGGACCGATTGTCGTGTTGAAAATCAGGCTGCTTGGCGACGTTCTGGCGCGTTCACGGAAATTCGGCTCAAGCGCAATGTTGCTGCGTTTGACCCCGAAATACTCTGCCAAAGTGCCCTGCGTCGCAAGGACGCGAAAAGTGCTGTAGACAAGGCTGGCGTCGGCGCTGACCTTTTGAAACTCGACATTGAACCGTGAGCGTTCCACTTCAAGAAGATCCAGCAGGGTGCGTTTGGCCGCATCGAATTCGGTCGCATAGACACCGACGATGAGTTGGTTTATCTCCAACTGTTGTTCAAGTTGTGTCCTGCGCTCTGCCGACGTAACGTAGTTGTTCCAGGATTGAGCGGCCAATTCGCGCACCTCGCGCACGACGGTGTCGCGCTGGAAGCCAGCTTGGTATTCGGATTGGACAAGTGCATTGCGTTCGAATTTGCGCCCGCCTTGATAAACTGTCCACTTGACCGCCAATCCGACATAGGTATCGCTCCGATCGCCAGACAGACCGTTCCGGTTCATTCCGTAAGTGCTGCCAGCGTTGAGCGAGACTTCGGGAAGGTTGTCGGACAGGACAATTTGCTTGTTGGCGCGCACTTCGTCGATCTTGGTATTTGCGTGATGTATGCGAAAATTGTTGCTGAGCGCACGCTGGGTCAATTGCGAAAGAGAACTGGGAACTTTCGCTGCGAAAATACCTGATATCGAGCTGGGTGCAGTGCCGATCACACGTTCGTAGCGTGCATTCGCATCGCGAAGTGATCTTTTCACGTCAATAATCGCCAGGTTGGCTGCATCCACCCGGTCTTCGGCGGTCAGGAGGTCCGAATACGGCAGTCGCCCGCCGTCAACCAGTGAGCGAACACGCTGAGAGATGTCCTGATGCCGTTCGAGGTTGCGGCGCGCGACAGCTAGCAGGCGTTGATTGCGATAGACGTCGAGATAAGCCTCAGTGGCATTCAGCGCCATGGTCTCTGAAGCATCCAGCAGTTTGAAAACATTCCCGTCCAATCGTGCAGCGCGTGCATAGACCATGTTCGCGCGCCGATAACCATCAAACAGGACAAGCTTGGCATTCACGCCGACCTGCTGCCGCCTCTGTGTCTTACTGTTATCTGTTATTGGTAGGAATGCCGGGTCATTCACATGCTGTGCACCGAGTTCGCCAAAAACTTCAACCGTGGGCAGATAGTTTTCCCTGGTTTGGTACAGCTCATAGGCGCTCGCTTTCATTTCGGCGGAGACAGCCTTGATTGACGGGTTGGTGGTGAGCGCGCGTTGTACGGCGGCGCGCAGAGATTCCGCATCTGCAGACGCACCTGCGCCTGACAGAGCCGCTGTTGCGAGAAGCGTTTTGATCAAGACTCTCAATACAGTGCGCTCCGCTATCAAAAAATTTTTAAGTCTTAGACAGTTAACCATACTAAATTATTGGAAATTTGCAAAATTGTGTTTTTGGGACGTCAACTTCCCCCTTTAAGACGCCAGCGAGGGCCTTGGTAAAGGCATTCGGAGTGCACCGAACGGTGCGGGGATGTCCTTGCGCCTGATATGTATCTTACCGCCTTGTTTTGCTGGGTTTCGGGCCTTCGGTAACGCGTCGGTTTCACGTCGGTATTGCGTCGGTATGGATTTGCGGATTTTGCGAAACGGCGGGTGTTAACGCGGCGTGCGCAAGGGTTTGGTAAGGTGTGTCAGATTTAATATTCCACATATTGAATATTAAAGGGAGCGGTGCTATATCTCCTCAAGACCCCGGGCCGCGTGGCCCGACCATGAGGAGAAATGAGATGACCCTTGACCGTGCCGTACTGGCCTTTGCCGGCGTGATGGTTCTTTTGAGCGTGGTGCTGACCGTGTTCGTGCATCCGATGTGGATGTGGTTCACCGTGTTCATCGGTGCGAACATGCTGCAATCGGCCTTTACCGGATTTTGCCCCGCCGCGATGATCTTCAAGGCAATCGGGTTCAAGCCCGGAAATGCGTTCTGAGAATTGACGGAAGACCACTCACGGAAAAGCCCCGCCGGTTAGGCGGGGTTATTGTGTTTGAGGGAGGGGCCGAGTAGCGCCAGACCGGGGGAGAGGTGTTGTGTCTTTCCCGTTTTCGCTACGCGGATGGTTTGGGGCCGGGCGTCGACCGACCGGGGTGGGCGAGCCAACCTGTTTTTTGGGGCGCTTTATGGTGCCAAATACTGCCGACGGTGGTGCGGAGGGAAGCGGGTGCAAAATCGCCCGCCCATGGGGCGGTCGGGCGATGCCCGGCGGCTTGCTTTGCAAGCCTTGAGTCCGGGCTGGATGATCCGTTTTCCCAGCCGTGAGTCACACCGCGCAGCGGAATTCAATGCATCCTGACCCTAAATCATCAATTCCACCGTCTGAGTACTCACCAAGGTAGTCTGAAAAGCTTATTTCCATAATGTGCTTCCACGAATTTGTTTTATCTACATATCCTTGTAGTATTTTCGCATAACGAAGTAATGCGTGAGTATTACGGGGACTCCGAATACCAACAAAAAATCCAGAACTCCCCTGACGGCAATTCCGTTGTAAAACTCAGGAAAGAAGATTTTGGTGCCCCAGCCGCACAGAACGACAGCTATTCCAGCGATAACTTCTCTTTTCGCTTCCTTCGCGGTTTTGTTTTTTTTCACTTTTCATCATGGGAACGCCTTCAGAATTATGAAGGGGATACAATGAAACTGCTGTCATTTGAAGCGGCGGTTCATATGTTTTGCGGGAAAACCAACTTCCGGCGGTCCAAGATTCGGAGGCGGCGCTTTTTCGGAACTTTTACCTGTGTGAAGCACATCACGAAGCCATCCGGTTAGACGGTCGGCAAAAGTCGGAGGCTCGGCAGGCCGTGGTTGCTCCGTCGTTACGCAGGCATTCTGACCCTAGCCGTTTGGACGTTTACGTTGCCACTACCGAATTCGAACTAATACTGACGAGGCTGGCCCGGCGAGGCCGGGCCAGAACTTCACCGCGTAAATTTCTTGTGCTTGAGGCGTTTGGGTTCAAGCGCATCTGCGCCCAGTCGACGCTTCTTGTCTTCTTCGTAATCTTCGAAGTTGCCTTCGAACCATTCCACGTGGGCTTCGCCTTCGAACGCCAAGATATGCGTACAGATACGGTCGAGGAAGAAACGGTCGTGCGAGATGACCACGGCGCAGCCGGCGAAATCGACGAGGGCGTCTTCCAGCGCGCGGAGGGTTTCGACGTCCAAATCGTTGGTCGGTTCGTCGAGGAGGAGCACGTTGCCGCCCTCCTTCAAGAGCCGCGCCATGTGCACGCGGTTGCGTTCACCACCCGAAAGCAGGTTCAGGGGTTTCTGCTGATCGCCGCCCTTGAAGTTGAAGGACGAGCAATAGGCGCGCGAGTTGACCTGTGCGTCGCCCAGTTCGATGATTTCCGCACCACCCGAGATCGACTCCCAGACCGTGTCCTTGGGGTTCAGGTCGTCGCGCGACTGGTCGACATAAGAGAGCTGCACCGTGTCGCCAAGTTCGATCGTGCCGCTGTCGGGCTGTTCCTGCCCGGTGAGCATCTTGAACAGGGTCGATTTACCCGCACCGTTTGGGCCGATCACGCCGACGATGCCGCCGGGGGGCAGGCTGAACGAGAGGTCTTCGATCAGCTGTTTGTCACCCATATGCTTGGAGAGGTTTGTAACCTCGATCACCTTGGAGCCAAGGCGGGGGCCGTTCGGGATGACGATCTGGGCGCGGGTGATTTTCTCGCGCTCTGACTGGTTGGCGAGTTCGTTATAAGCCTGAATACGAGCCTTGGACTTGGCCTGACGCGCCTTTTGTCCCTGCCGCATCCATTCGAGTTCTCGTTCCAGCGTCTTCTGCTTGGACTTGTCTTCGCGGGCTTCCTGCTCAAGGCGCTTGGCCTTTTGTTCGAGCCACGCGGAATAGTTGCCCTCGTAAGGAATGCCGCGGCCGCGGTCGAGTTCGAGGATCCAGCCGGTGATGTCGTCTAGGAAATACCGGTCGTGGGTGACGATCAGGATGGTGCCCTTGTAGTCGATCAGGTGCTGTTGCAGCCACGCGATGGTCTCGGCGTCAAGGTGGTTGGTCGGTTCGTCGAGCAGCAGCATGTCGGGCGCTTCGAGCAGCAGTTTGCAGAGCGCGACGCGGCGGCGTTCCCCGCCCGAAAGGGTCGACACATCGGCGTCATCGGGGGGGCAGCGCAGGGCCTCCATCGAGACGTCGATCTGGCTGTCGAGATCCCAGAGGTTCTGGGCGTCGATATCGTCCTGCAGCTTGGCCATTTCCTCGGCGGTTTCGTCCGAGTAGTTCATGGCGAGTTCGTTGTAGCGATCAAGGATGGCTTTCTTTTCGGCCACGCCGAGCATGACGTTTTCGCGCACGGTGAGCAATTCATCGAGCTGGGGTTCCTGCGGCAGGTAGCCGACCTTGGCACCTTCTGCGGCCCAGGCTTCGCCGGTGAAATCCTTGTCGAGACCGGCCATGATTTTCATCAGGGTCGATTTACCGGCGCCGTTGACGCCGACGACACCGATTTTCACGCCGGGCAGGAAGGAAAGGTGGATGTTTTCAAAGCACTTCTTGCCGCCGGGATAGGTCTTGGAGACCCCCTGCATGTGATAAACGTACTGATAGGATGCCATGGGTGCCGACTCCGTTCGCCAAAAATCGTTTCAGGGGTGATAGCGGAGGGGGCGGGCGGGGGCAATCGGTTCCGCGTCTAGAGATGCTTTTCGAAGAAATGGGTCGGGTAGGGATCGTCGTTGAAGCGGTCGATCTGGTGCCAGCCGGTGGTTTCATAGAGGCGGATGGCCTCGGGGAGGGCGGCGTTAGTGTCAAGCCGGAGGGTGGTCATGCCAAGGCTGCGGGCGGTGTCTTCGGCGGCGGTCATCAGGCGTTTGGCGAGGCCGAGGCCGCGGGCGGAGGGGGCGATCCAGAGGCGTTTGATTTCGCCATAGCCCTTGCCGGTGCCCTTGAGGCCGACGCAGCCCACGGGCAGGCCGTCGGACATGGCCAGTAGAAAGCTGCCGCGCGGCGGGATCATGTCGGTGGCTTCGGGGTCGGCCGAGAGGTTGACGTCAAAGCCCTGCTCAAAACGGCGGGCCAGTTCGGCGTAATAGGCTTGGAGACAGTATAGCGAGTCCGCGTCGCGCGGATCGGCGGCGATGATCTTGATATCGTCCTGTCCGAGCGCCGAGGCGATGAGGTCCATGGCCGCAAGCAGCGCTTCGGGGTTGGGGCCGCGTGCGAGAAGGGTCTGGGCGCGCGCATCGGAGAGGTCGTTATAGGCGGCGAGTTCCTCTTGCCCTTTGGAGGTGAGGCGTGCGGTTCGGCGGCGGGCATCTTCGGGGGCGGGTGTCAGAAGGACGAGGTCTTCTTCTTGCAACGATTTGAGAAGTCGGCTCAGCAAAGTCTTGTCGAGGCCAAGATAGGTACGCACGGTTTCAAGGTCGGCCCCGTCGCGGCCAATAGCGTGCAGGACTCGTGCTGCGCCCAAGGGGCGACCGCGGCCAAGGAAAGACTGGTCCAGAACACCGGTTTCGCGCGTGACGGCGCGGTTGAAGCGGCGGATACGGGTGGCGGGGTTGTGCGGCATGGTTTACCTAAGTCAACTGTTTTCCAACATCTATGGACCGGATTTGTCGGGGTCAAGCGGGGAGTGGTGCGTCGGGGGCGGGCTTTGCGGTTGACAGGGGGCGGGAGCGAGGCAAGAAACCCTTGATGGCAAACGGATTACCATATGTCGCGCCGGGTCAGGTCATCGGCCTGTTGGGGGGATCGTTCGACCCGCCCCACCAGGGCCATGTGCACATCACGCGAGAGGCGTTGCGCCGGTTCGGGCTGGACCGGGTGTGGTGGCTGGTGTCTCCGGGCAATCCGTTGAAAGAACGTGGACCGGCCGCGCTGAGCCGTCGCTTGGCGGCGGCGCGCGAGATCATGCGGCACCCGCGCGTGCATATCTCGGATTTCGAGGCGCGGGCCGGGACGCGCTATACCGCTGAGACGATTGTCAGGTTGCAGGCGGCCTGTCCGCAGGCCCGGTTTGTCTGGCTCATGGGGGCGGATAACCTGGCGCAGTTTCACCTGTGGAAAGACTGGCAGGAGATCATGGCGCGGGTGCCGGTGGGCGTGCTGGCGCGCCCCGGCGACCGGGTCGAGGCGCGCACCGCCAAGGCGGCGCAGGTGTTTCGCCATGCGCGGCTGGCCCCGCGCGAGAGCCGGGCATTGGGCCAAAGCACGGCGCCGGCATGGTGTTTCGTGAATGTGCCGATGGTGGACGCGAGTTCGACCCGCATCCGCGAAAGCGGTCGCTGGCGGTAGGTCCGGAATCTCAGGCTTTGCGGGGCAGGGCGGCGCTGGTGATCCCGGCGCCGATGATCAGAGCCAGACCGCCCCAGGTCAGTAGGTCCGGCAGGTCGCCAAAGACGATCCAGCCGAGTGCAACGGCACCGACAAGTTGGAAATAGACATACGGGGCAAGGGTGGCAGCTTCGGCGCGGGCGTAGGCGAAGAGCAACAGGAAGTTGCCTCCGAGCGAAAAGACCGCGCTGGCGATTGTCAGGCCCGCGAGGGCAGGTGTCAGGGCGGGCGTGAGCATCCAGCAGAACGGGGTCAGCACAAGGGCGCTCAGGAAAAGCTGTGTGAACAGAAGGCTGCCGGGGCGGGCCACGGTCGAGAGCCAGCGTGAGGCGGTGAGAAATGCGCCGTAGAACGTGCCAGCGAGTACGGCAAAACCCATGCCGGGGCCCATGGTGAGGCTGGGGCGCACCACGAGCAGCACGCCGACAAAGCCCACGCCCATGAGCAGCGTGCGCAGGGGCGTGACCTTTTCCCCCAGAAGCAGCACCGAAAGGGCGTAGCTGACGATGGGGCCAACGAAAAAGGCGGCAAAGACATCCGCGACGGGCGCATATTTCAGGGCGAACTGGATCGACGTGATGCCACCCGCGAGCAGCATCGCGCGCAGCCAGATGCGCCAGTCGCGCAGGGCGCGCAGCGTATCGGCCCGCGCCAGAGGCAGTGCGATCAGGCTGCCCAGCACGAAACGCGACCATGCCACGAAGAGCGGGCTGGTGCCGTGCTGGGTGCTCAGCAGCTTGCCTGCCGTGTCCCCGGCGGGGATCATCGACATGGCTACGAACATGAGGGCGGCGAGTTTCCACATGGGTCGCCAGTAACATGTTGGCGACAGGCTCAAAAGCGCGTTCTTGGTTCTTGTAAGCCGTTGCGGGGCGGGGTTAGAATCACGGAATGAGAAAGTCATTTTCGAGACGGGTATTTCTGGCAGGGCTTTTGTCCGGGGCGGCGGTTCCGGGCTGGGCGAACCCGCCCAAGGTCTCGTTGCGCCCGGTGCTGCGCCCATCTACGCTTCTGGCGCGCTCGGCGCCGGGGATGGCGACACTTATCAAGGCTGCCGGGGTCAGTGGCGTTGTGGGCTGCGCGGTCGCCAATGCCCGGACAGGGGAGGTGCTGGAAAGCCACGGGGCGGAAACCGGGCTGCCCCCGGCCAGTGTGACCAAGGCGCTGACCGCCCTTTATGCGCTGGAAACGCTGGGGCCGGACTATCGGTTCAAAACCCGCTTGGTGGCGGCCGGAACCCTGTCCAACGGCGTGCTGAACGGGGATCTCGTGCTGAGCGGGGGCGGCGATCCGACGCTGGACACGAACGGATTGGCCGAGCTGGCCCGCCAGCTCAAGGCCGCCGGGGTGCGCGAGGTAACGGGGCGGTTCCTTGTGTGGGGGGGCGTGTTGCCGCGGGTTGTACGCATCGACGACAAGCAACCCGACCATGCAGGGTATAACCCGTCGGTTTCGGGGCTGTCGTTGAATTACAACCGGGTGCATTTCGAATGGAAACGGGGCGCCAAGGACTATGCAGTGACGATGGATGCGCGCTCGGACCGCTATCGTCCTGCCGTGACGGTCGCGCGCATGAAAATCGCCAATCGGGACCTGCCGGTCTATACTTTCAAGCAGGTCAATGGCGTTGATCATTGGACCGTGGCGCGTTCGGCGCTTGGGAAAGGGGGCGCGCGGTGGCTGCCGATGCGTCAGCCCGAGCTTTATGCCGGAGAGGTCATGCGCACGCTGGCGCGGTCGCACGGGATTGTCCTGAAACAGGCCAAGATGACCAGCGGCGCACCTCAAGGGGCTACGCTGGCGACACTTTCCAGCGACCCGTTGCGCGACATCCTTAAAGGCATGCTGAAGTATTCGACCAACATCACGGCGGAAATGGTGGGGATGATGGCGAGCCGGGCCCGCGGCGCGCAGTTCAGCGATATTCGGGGATCGGCGGATGCGATGAACCTGTGGGCGGCGCAAACGCTGGACATGGCGCATGCAGCCCTGGTCGACCATTCCGGTCTGGGAGAGGACTCGCGCATGCGGGCCAGCGAGTTGGTGCAGGTGCTGAGCCGTGCCGAGCGGCAGCAGGTGCTGCGCCCGATCCTCAAGGACGTTCGCTTGCGCGGAAAAAACGGCAAGGTGGACAAGTTTCATCCGCTGAAGGTGCAGGCCAAGACCGGAACGCTGCATTTTGTCAGCGGGCTGGCCGGGTATGTCAGCGCCCCCGGTGACAGCGAACTGGCCTTTGCGATCTTTGTGGCGGATACATCGGCGCGGGACCGGCTCATCGGCCCGGATCGCGAGCGCCCGCCCGGTGCGCGGACATGGAACCGCAATGCCAAGGCGTTGCAGCAGAACCTTCTGGAACGTTGGGGCGCGGTCTATGGGTCGTGATCCGGTTTGGGTCTGATCACTCGGTCGGTGGCGCGATGATTTCGACCCACATGTTTTTCAGGCCGACCGATAGCGTGAGATCAAAGAGGATCTCGGCATTGTCCGGATGCAGGCGCACGCAGCCGGCCGAGGCGGGCGTGCCGAGCCGCTCGGTCTGATCTGTGCCATGCACCGCATAATTGCCATTGAAGAAGATGGCAAAGGGCATGGGGGCATTGTTGTAAAGGGACGAGCGGTGATACCGCGACAGGGATTGCGCACGAAAGAGGCCATTCGGCGTGCATTTTCCGGGGCGTGCCGTGGATACCGGCCAGTCACGGTGAATGGGCCAGCCGTCAAAGTAGACGGTGAGCGTCTGGGTTGTCTTGTTGACGCGGGCGACCACGGTTTCCGTCGCGCCCGCCGTTGCGACCCCCGGAAGGAGCGCGCAGAGAATGGCGACAAGGAAACCGCGGAGAGACCTCATCAGGTCATGTGACGCGCCCGAGCGCCGCGTTCGATCCCGGCGGCATGGAGGCGGTCGATTTCAAGCTCGTAGCGGATTTCTTCGAGCAGTCGCAGTTCCGGTTCCGCCAGCGAGCCGTCGGCGGCGGCCACGTCACAAGCCAGCGCATAGGCGGTTTCATAAAGACGCTCGGGCAGGTTGTCGCGCACGAGGCCGAAAAGCGCGGCCAGCCCGTCTTCCTGTTCAAAGAGGTCGAACACGATCTGGCTCACTGTTTTCATGCGGTCGACGTCGTATTCACCAAAGACGGGCAGGTTGTTGACCGCCGTCTGGATCTTGATCAGTTCGGCAGTGCGGATGGTTTCATCGCTGGCCGAAATGGCGACCATGACAGCCACGAGGCAGTCCTGCGGGGTAAGCGGGGTAAGAATGTCATCTGCCACTGTCGATTTCCTCATGAATGCGGTGTTGCAGCGCAGAATATTGACTGGCGACGTCAGGAGCAATAGGAAGCGTCAGATTGCCGGATGCAATGATGTGACCGGCCGCAAAACCCCTTGCATGAACCGGAGATGGACATGTCTGACCTGCGCGACGCAGCCCTCGTATCGAAAGCCTGGCCCTTTGAAGAAGCGCGCCGGGTGCTCAAACGGTACAAGGACAAGGCGCCGGAGAAGGGATACGTGCTGTTCGAGACCGGCTATGGCCCGTCGGGTCTGCCGCATATCGGCACCTTCGGGGAAGTGGCACGTACGACGATGATCCGCACGGCGTTCGAGGCGATCTCGGACATTCCGACCAAGCTGATCTGTTTCTCGGACGATCTGGACGGCATGCGCAAAGTACCGGGCAACGTGCCGAATGCGGAGATGTTGCAGGAGCATCTGCAAAAGCCGCTGACCTCGGTGCCCGATCCGTTTGGCACCCACGACAGCTTTGGCGATCACAACAACGCCATGCTACGCCGGTTCCTCGACACATTCGGGTTCGAATACGAGTTCTACTCGGCCACCGAATTCTATCGCTCGGGCCAGTTCGACGAGATCCTGTTGCGCGCGGCGGAACGCTATGACGACATCATGGCGATCATGCTGAAGTCCCTGCGCGAAGAGCGTCGCCAGACCTATTCGATTTTCCTGCCGATCCACCCGGAAACGGGTCGCGTGCTTTATGTGCCGATGAAAGAGGTCAACGCCAAGGATGGCACGATCACCTTTGACGACGAGGACGGCAAGGAATGGACGCTGCCGGTCACGGGCGGCAACGTGAAGCTGCAGTGGAAACCGGATTTCGGCGCGCGCTGGGCGGCGCTGGGTGTCGATTTCGAGATGTATGGCAAGGACCACTCGACCAATACGCCGATCTATGACGGCATCTGCCGGGCGCTGGGCGTGCGGGCGCCGGAACATTTTACTTATGAGCTGTTTTTGGACGAAAACGGGCAGAAGATCTCGAAATCCTCGGGCAATGGCGTGTCGATCGACGAATGGCTGACCTATGCCTCGACCGAGAGCCTGTCCTATTTCATGTACCAGAAGCCCAAGACCGCCAAGCGGATGCATTTCGATGTCATCCCCAAGGCGATGGACGAATATCATCAGCAGTTGCGGGCCTATCACGGGCAGGACCTCAAGGCGCAGTTGAACAACCCGGTGTGGCATATCCATGGTGGGGACGTGCCGCAGAGCAACATGGTGGTTCCGTATTCGATGCTGCTGAACCTCGCATCGGTGGCCGGAGCGGAAGAGAAAGACCAGCTTTGGGGCTTCATCCAGCGCTATGCGCCGGAGGCGAGTGCCGAGACGCACCCCGATCTGGATGCGGCGGCTGGGTTTGCGGTGCGCTACTACAATGACTTCGTGAAGCCGACCAAAGTGTATCGTGCGCCGAGCGATCTTGAGCGCGAAGCGTTGGAAGAGCTGCGCGACAAGCTGAAAACGTGGGAAGGTGGCGCGGATGCGGATGAACTGCAATCGCTGGTCTTCTCAGTCGGACGCGAGCGGTTCGACCCGATGCGCGATTGGTTCAAGGCGCTTTACGAAGTGCTGTTGGGCGCAAGCCAGGGGCCGCGTTTCGGCGGGTTCATCGCGCTTTATGGGGTTGAGGAAACCATTGCCCTGATCGAGCAGGGGCTGGCGGGCGAGCTAGCCTGATTAGAAGCCAAGCTTGACGATTTGAGATGCGTGTGACCCCGCCAATGGCGGGGTCATGTCGTTTCAGAACCCACCTAAAACGATCTGCTGCCTGTTCTGTTGCGTAATTATGGGCAGGAGGATGGAGACATGCGTGTTTTTCTTTCGTTTGTGATGGCACTCGGGCTTTGGGGGGCGGTGGCGTCTGCCAATCAGGATGACGTGAAATTCGTGATCGAAAGCCAGATGGAGGCCTTTAAGGCCGATGACATGGCCGGGGCGTTTGATTTTGCGGCAGACGGGATTCAGAAGGTATTTGGCACAGCCGAACGGTTTGGCGAGATGGTGCGGCGGGGCTATCCGATGGTGCATCGCCCCGAAGAAGTGGTCTTTCTGGAGTTCCGTCAGGAAGCGGGATCGCTTTGGCAGAAAGTGCTGGTCACGGACCAGTCCGGCGTGGTGCATGTGCTTGACTACGAGATGATCCCGACCGAGTCCGGCTGGCGGATTGGCGCAGTCCTGTTGATGAAGCGCGCCGTCGTTGGGACATAGCTGCAACGGATAAAGATTTGTTTCTTATAAGTTAAATCCCAAAGCGTAGCGTTTGGGACGGTCGTCTAAGGCCGTGAAAACCCCTTGTCTGATATTTCCCTGCTGTACCGGTTCCAGGGCCGGGGAGTGAGCCAAGCAGCGAAAAGTGACGGTGCCCCGACGCAGATGGGGTGCAGAAAGGGATTTCATGAACAAGGCGATTACGGATGGTGTGCTTTTCACGCCGCCCCAGTTCGAAAACGGGTTGGATGTCTGGTCGAGCGAGGACGGGACGCCGGGGTCCGATACCTATGAGAACGCGTTAAACGCGGCCTTCGTGCCGGCCGATCAGGATTTTGGCGGCTGCCTTGAGCTTCAAAAGACCGACAGTGTGCAAAAGCTGCGCTACATGGGCGAAACACCCATTCTGCCCGGCTGTTACCTGCGGGTCACGGCGCGGGTGAAGGCGATCAGCGGGAACCTTCCTTCGGTGCGGATCGCGGCCTGGGCCGGGAACGGCAGCCATGCCCACGTGTCCGGGCTTACCGAAACCGGGCCTTCGGTGACGTTGTCGTCATATGGCAAAACTGTCGAGGTGAGCGCGATTGTCGGCAGTGGCGGGCGCGACGGGGTCGACATGGTCTGGGGCACCGCCCCTGTCTACGGTCATTTCGGGCTGGACCTGACCGGGTTGAACGGAGGGATCATTCGGATCGACGATATCGAGATCGAAGACATCACTCACGCGTTTCACCGGGACATGATGAACTGGGTCGATGTCAAGGATTTCGGGGCCGTAGGTGATGGCAGCACCGATGACAGCGCCGCCTTTATCGCTGCGGATGCAGCCGCAAACGGGCGCGCGGTGCTGGTGTCAGAAGGGGTTCACTACCTCGGGTCCGGCGTGACTTTTGACAACCGGGTCGTGTTCGAGGGCACGGTTACGATGGAGACCGATGGTATTCTGTCCCTGACCAAGAATTTCGACCTGCCCAGCTATATTGATGCCTTTGGTGACGAAGAGCTTGCCTTCAAGAAGGCTTTCCAGTCGCTGCTCAACAGTGCGGACCATGAAAGCCTTGACCTTGGGGGGCGGCGGCTGACCATTTCGGCGCCGATCGACCTGCAGTCCATTGTGCCCAACCGGACATCCTACGCGCAGCGCCGTCACATCCATAACGGGCAGTTTTATGTGACCGGGGACAGCGCGTGGGACCCGGACGTTGTCACCAGCCAGGCGACCTATTCCGCGAGCGACGGGCGCACGCTGCGCAACGTGGTCAACGTGGCCAATATCCAGGTCGGTTCGCTGGTGACCGGCAATGGCGTGGGGCGCGAAATCTATGTGCATTCCAAGAACACCGCGACCCAGGAAGTGGTGCTGACGCAGCCGCTTTATGATGCGGAGGGCACGCAGAACTACACGTTCACCCGGTTCAAGTACATTCTGGATTTCAGCGGGTTCTCGAAGATCTCGCAGTTCCAGATCTCGAATGTCGAGTTCCTCTGCAACGAACTGGCCAGCGGTATCCTGTTGTCGCCGAGCGGCGTGGTGTTCCACCTGCGCGACAGTTTCATCACCCGCCCGCGGGATCGCGGGATCACCTCGCCGGGAGAGGGCTGTCAGGGCATGCTGATCGACCGCTGTCAGTTTCTCACCCGTGAAGGGAGCGAGCGGGCGCAGGACCGCGTTACGGTGGCCATCAACACCAATGCAAACGACGTCAAGCTGCGCAACAACCGCGCCAGCCAGTTCCGGCATTTCGCGGTGATCGGGGGCACCAACTCGACCATCACCGGAAACCATTTTTTCCAGGGCGATGGCCAGGCGGACGGGGTGCGCACGGCGGGGATCGTTCTGGCGCAGGGCTATACCTCGACCACGATTGACGGCAACTATGTGGACAATGCGACGATCGAGTGGACCAACGAATACGACTCGGAGCCGGAATTCACGGGCGGGTTCTCGTTCGGGGCGCTGTCGATCACGGACAACGTCTTCCTGTCGGGCGACGTGGCGCCGTGGTTCGCCTATCTGGTGATCAAACCCTATGGGCAGGGCCATTTCATCACCGGCATGAACGTGACCGGCAACAAGTTCCGCTCGATTAACGGGACGATTGACCGGGTGGACCGGGTGGATACAAGCTTTGCCGGTCTGGACATGGGGCGGGGTAAAAACGTGTTTGTCTCGGGCAACACGTTCCACAATGTCACGACACCGATCTACAATCCGCTTCAGATCACCCACGAACAGAACACCGCCAGCAACACCTGGACGGTCAAATCCGAGGGGCAATTGCCCTTTGGCGGCCGCAGCCGTGGTGTGGACGCGGTTGTGGCGACGAAGGCGCTGCGCAATGGTTCGAACCAGATCACCTTTGCCACGCCCTATGTCGGGCTGCTGTCGGGGAGCGGGCAGGATGAAGTCACGCTGCACTGGGAGACCGCGATGACCGGGGATGTCACGGTGACCGTGCGTATGGACTGATCCCGATGTAGGTGAAGAATGGCGGCGCTTTCGGGGGCCGCCATTTGTCATGGGATCTGGTGCATTCGGGGGCGCGCTTCGCGCCAGATGAGGATCGCGGCGGCGGTCAGGACCAGCCCGGCACCGATCCAGGACACCCGGTCGGGATGCACGTTAAAGATCAGCGCGTCATAAAGCGCGGCAAAGGCGAGGGTCATGTAGAAGAACGGTGAGACAAAGCTGGCATCGGCGCGGGCCATGGCGTTGATGAAACAGGTCTGTGCCATCGCCATCAGGACGCCGATCCCGGCCAGCGCGGCCCATTGGGCGGCGGTGGGTGTCTGCCACACAAGGAGCGCGGCACAGGTGGATATGAACAGCCCGATCGCGTTGTTGATCAGCAGAATCTGAAATGGACGCTCGCGCCCGGCCAGAAGTTTGATGAAGATCACTTCGGCCCCCATGCTGAGCGCAGCACCGAGGGCCAGCAGGGCGCCGAATTCAAGGCTGCCCGTACCGGGGCGCACAAGCACCAGGGCGCCGCAAAAGGCAACCGCCGCCGATCCCCAGCGCCATGGTCCGATCCGTTCACCCAGAAACGGGATGGCAAGAAGCATTCCGACCACCGGGTTCAGAAAGCTGATCGCGGTGGCGTCGGAGAGCGGGATGAAGGCGGCGGCGGCAAACATCAGCGACACGCCGCCCCAACCAAAGGTCGAGCGCCCGACATGCAACCCCCATGCAGGTTTGGAAATGGTCGGACGCATCACGGCGGCAACGCTGGAGATTGCAAGAAAGGCGAAGAGAAAGCGGCCATGGCTGATCTGCAGGGGATGGAGTTCCGGCCCCAGCGCGCCTGTGCCAAGCGCCTTGGCCAAAAGGGTTGTCCCCGCCGCGAAGGCAGAGGCCGCAATCGTGAGCACTGCGGCGAGCGTGGGGTTGGCGCTGATGGGGGGAACGCGTGTCATTCCTGCACCTTTGCGGCCAATGTTGTCCTTTCGCAAGCGTCGAGTCGGGAATCCTCTTTTCAAACGCCTTTTCCGCCGCTAGAGACGCGACATGACCAAACACGCACATATCCTTGTTTTGCGACGCCGACGCCTGAGCGCGTAACCGGTTCCGTTTGTTCATTGCGCCACAAATTGGCGCAGACTCTTCCAACATCGTTGACGTTAATGCCCCAAGTGTTGCAGTCACAGGGCTTCACACATGCAAAAGGATGATCCGCATGATCCCGTCCGTACTTCCGACCTATTCGCGCGCACCGCTGACCTTTGTCAAAGGCGAAGGCAGCTGGATGATTGAGGCGGATGGCCGACGTTTTCTTGACCTCGGGGCCGGGATCGCGGTGAATGCACTGGGCCATGCCAACCCGGTTCTGGTGAACGCTCTGACCGAACAGGCGGGCAAGCTTTGGCATGTCTCGAACCTCTACAATATCGAGCAACAGCAGGCGCTGGCGGACAAGCTGGTGGACAATACCTTTGCCGACACGGTGTTCTTTACCAATTCCGGCACCGAGGCGTGTGAACTGGCCGTGAAGATGGCGCGCAAGTACTGGTATGACAAGGGCCGGCCCGAGAAGGTCGAGATCATCGGCTTTGAAGGCGCGTTCCACGGGCGCAGCTCTGCCGGGATTGCTGCGGCTGGTGGCGAGAAGCTGACCAAGGGCTTTGGCCCGCTTCTGCCCGGTTTCCGGCATGTACCGTGGGGGAATCTCGAGGCGGTCGAGGCAGCCATTGGCGCGGAAACGGCGGCGGTGATCGTTGAGCCGGTGCAGGGTGAGGGCGGTATTCGCCCCATGGCCGATGCCGACCTCAAGGCGTTGCGCGCAATGTGCGACGCCGCAGGGATTTTGCTGATTTTTGACGAGGTGCAATGCGGCGTAGGCCGGACAGGGCGGCTGTTTGCCCATGAATGGGCGGGCGTGACCCCGGACATCATGATGGTGGCCAAGGGCATCGGCGGGGGCTTTCCGCTCGGCGCGGTGCTGGCCACCGAAGACGCGGCTAGTGGCATGACGCTGGGCACGCATGGGTCGACCTATGGCGGCAATCCTCTGGCCTGTGCCGTGGGTTGCGCAGTGATGGATGTGGTGTCTGATCCCGCATTCCTCGAAGAGGTGAACACCAAGGCCGGGCTGTTCCGTCAGAAGCTTGAGGGGCTGGTCGCCGGACACCCGGAGGTGTTCGAGGCGGTGCGCGGTTCGGGCCTGATGCTGGGGCTGAAATGCAAGCTGCCTTGTGGCGACGTGGTCGCGGCGGGGTATGGAGAAGAGCTGATCACTGTCCCGGCAGCGGACAATGTCGTGCGCCTGTTGCCGCCGCTGACGATTTCCGAAGAGGAAATCGCCGAAGCGGTGGCGCGGCTGGATGCGGCGGCCACGAAATTGGCCGCGGATGCAAAGGATTAACAAGATGAACCATTTTCTCGATATCAATAAGACAAGCGTGGATGAGCTGCGCGGTATCATCGAAGACGCCAAGGCGATCAAGGCGGCGCGCAATGGACGCCCCAAGGGCGCGCCGGATGACCAACAACCGCTCAAGGATCACATGGTTGCGCTCATCTTCGAAAAGCCCTCGACACGGACGCGGGTGAGCTTTGACGTGGGCGTGCGCCAGATGGGCGGGCAGACCATGGTTTTGTCGGGAAGCGAGATGCAGCTTGGCCATGGGGAAACCGTGGCCGATACCGCGCGGGTGCTGAGCCGCTATGTCGACCTGATCATGATCCGGACCTTTGAAGAGGCGACGCTTCTGGAAATGGCGGAACATGCGACGGTTCCGGTGATCAATGGTCTGACCAACCGCACGCATCCCTGTCAGATCATGGCCGATATCCTGACCTATGAAGAAAAGCACGGGTCGATTGCAGGAAAGAAGGTGGTCTGGTGCGGCGATGGCAACAACGTGTTCGCCAGCTTTGCCCACGCGGCAGGCCAGTTCGGGTTTGACCTGACATTCTCGGGGCCGGAGCCTTTGGACCCTGAAATGGTGTTCGTGCAGGAGGCGCGCGCCAAGGGGGCCAAGGTCGAGATCGAGCGCGACCCGGCCAAGGCCGTGGCCGGAGCGGACCTGGTTGTCACGGATACCTGGGTCAGCATGCATGATGCACCCTCGGCCCGCGAACGTCGCCACAACCAGCTGCGCCCTTACCAGGTGAATGCAGACCTGATGCGCCATGCCAAGGACGACGCGCTTTTCATGCATTGCCTGCCAGCGCACCGCAACGAAGAGGCCACCAACGAAGTGATGGACGGGCCGAACTCGGTGATCTTTGATGAGGCGGAAAACCGGCTGCATGCCCAAAAAGCGATCATGCGGTGGTGCGTCGGGCGGTAAGTCCGACACCTGTCAACAAAACCAAGAGGGCGTCGCGCGAAACCGTGGCGCCCTTTGTTGTTTCACGTTAGGGTTGAGACGCCGCAAATTTGCCCTAAATCCGATCTAGGGCTGATCGGGGCGATTTTCTTTGAGAAAAGGGGGCACAGCATGACGTCTGATACGGCACATCACTCTGGATCACCGCGGATTGTCGTGGCAGGTGCCGGTGCTGTGGGCTGTTTCATCGGAGGGATGCTGGCGCGGGGCGCGCATGATGTGACCCTGCTCGTGCGCCCCTATATGGCCGAAGAACTTTCGCGTCAGGGTCTGACCCTCACGGATTATTCCGGGATCGACGAAGAGCTGTCCCCGGACATGGTGAGCATGTCCACCACGCCCGAGTGTCTGGCCGGGGCGGAGATCATTCTCGTCACGGTCAAGAGTGGCGCGACGAAGGACATGGCGCAGCTGATCGCACGGCACGCGCCCAAGAGTGCCGTGGTGGTGAGCCTTCAGAACGGCGTTCAGAATGTCGGCATCCTGCGCGAAATGCTGGCCGGGTATGACGTGCGCGCGGGCATGGTGGGCTTCAATGTCGTCGCGATGGGGGGCGGCCGGTTTCATCGGGGCACTAGCGGCGACTTGGTGATCGAGAAGGGGCCGGGACACATCGCGTGGACGCTGAGCGTGAAAGATCTGGACTTCACCGAGCGCAGGAAAATGGCGCCTTTGCAGTGGGGCAAGCTGTTGATCAACCTCAACAACGCGCTCAATGCGCTTTCGGGATTGCCGCTCAGGAAACAGGTTCTGGACATGCGCTGGCGGCGGCTGATGGCCGACCAGATGAGCGAGGCGTTGCGGGTGCTTGAGGCCGCGGGGCTTGAGACCATCAACCCGGTGCCGGGACCGGTTCCGATGCGGCATGCCCCCAAGGTCCTCCGCCTGCCGACCGTGCTTTTCCGCCTTATCGCGCGCACGATGTTGTCCATTGATCCGAATGCGCGCAGTTCGATGTGGGCCGACCTCGCGCGCGGGCGGGATACAGAGATCGAGGAGCTGCAGGGGCTGGTTGTAAAGCTGGCGCGGGAAAACGGCATTCCCGCGCCGCTCAATGAGCGTGTGCTTGAGCTGGTGCGTCAGGCCGAAAAGATCGGCACGGGGTCGCCCAAGCTGAGCCCGAAGGAGGTGCGGGGGCGCAAGCGCTAGGTGCCTGGTCTTCAGGAGACCAGGCTGTTCAGGACCAGGAAGATCACGGCCGACATCAAGGCGGCAGCGGGGACGGTGATGACCCAGGCGGCCACGATGGTCATGAAGTGTGAGCGGCGGACCAGCTTGCGCCGGCGACGCTCTTCGGGGGCGATGCGCTTGGCGGTGGGTCGTGTGGCGGCGCTTTTGCGCAGGCGGCGCTCGGCATGCCATTCGCGGAAGAAGCCCACCCCGAAAATACCCCCGACAGCAATGTGTGTCGAGGAGACCGGCAGACCCAGCCACGATGCCACGATCACCGTGATAGCCGCCGAAAGCGCCACGCAGTAGGCCCGCATCGGGTTGAGCTTGGTGATCTGCTCCCCCACCATGCGGATCAATTTGGGGCCAAACAGGAACAGGCCGAAGGAAATCCCCAGCGCGCCGATCACCATGACCCACATCGGGATCGCCACCTTGGCGGCGAAGTCTCCAAACTCTGATGCGTGCACGATAGCCGCAAGCGGGCCGACCGCGTTGGCAACATCGTTTGCGCCGTGGGCAAAGGACAGAAGGGCGGCAGAAAAGACCAGAGGCAGACCAAACAGCGCCTTGAGCGACTTGTTGCGGTTTTCCATACCTTCCGACTGTTTGCGGATCAGGGGCGCGGATACGACATATGTGATCGCACCGGCGGCAACCCCGATCAAAAGCGCGGTGGTCAGGTCAATCTTGACGATGCGCTTCAGGCCCTTGAGCGCAAGATAAGCGGCAAAGGCAGCAGCCATGATCCCCACGAGAACGGGCACCCAGCGGCGTGCTGCGGCGATCTTGTCTTCCTGGTAGATGATCTTGGCCTTGATGAAGGCGAGGAAAGCCGCCGCGATGATCCCGCCCAGCATGGGAGAAATGACCCAGCTCGCCGCGATCTTGCCCATGGTTGGCCAGCTGACAGCGGCAAATCCCGCCGCCGCGATACCTGCGCCCATGACGCCGCCGACCACCGAATGGGTGGTCGAGACCGGCGCGCCAACGAAAGTGGCAAGGTTCACCCACAGCGCCGAAGAAATCAGCGCGGCCATCATGGCCCACATGAAGATTTTTGCATCGGCAAAGCCGGCGGGGTCAATGATGCCCTTGGAAATGGTCGACACCACGTCGCCGCCCGCCAGAAGTGCGCCCGCACTTTCACACAGGGCCGCAATCACGATGGCGCCACCCATGGTCAACGCATTGGCGCCGACGGCAGGTCCCATGTTGTTGGCAACGTCATTGGCGCCGATATTGAGCGCCATGTAGGCGCCAAACCCGGCGGCGGCAACGACGACGAGGTTGGAGGGGAATGATCCGAAGAACAGGCTGGCGACGATGGCTGCCAGAACGATGAAGGCCAGCGCGATGCCAAGGCCGACCAGAGGCCGCGCCACATAGTTGGTGGCATATTCGACATGGGAAATGCGGTTGAGATCCTTGTCGAGCGTCGACCAGTTCTTTTGATTTGAGGATTCGGACATCTGTTCCCCCAGACAAACAGTTTGGCCGGGGGCTAACGGGGATTGAATGTGAAATCAACGGAGTTGTTACAATTCCGTTACCAGAGCGTCATATTTCCCGCAGTAGCTTTTGCAATCCGGGTTCATCGACAAGCTGGGCCGCTTCGTCCGGAGAGACCCACTTGCGGGTGCGCTCGTCGGATTCGGGAAATTCGTCCACCAGTTTTTCGACCTTGGTTTCATAAACCTGAACTTCAACGGGTACCTCGGCGCCGCCGTCCAGGCGCTTGTCGTATTCGTAGGTTCCAACAGCCGATGTGTTGACCTGGGCCTTCTTGACGCCAGCTTCTTCCCAGGCTTCCTGAAGAGCGCTTCCCGGGGCGTCCAGACCGTCGATCGGCCAGCCCTTGGGCAGCACCCAGCGTCCTGTGTCGCGGGACGTGATCAGCAGGACCTTGCGCTCTGTCTTGTTGCCACAAAAGCACAGGGCGGCGACCTGAAGCCGTTTGGGGCGTCGCAACAAGGGTGTGACCACGCTTGAAAGCGCGTTCTTGAGGGCATCCGTCATGGGTTTTGCTCTGCTCGTCCGTTTTTGTCTGTGCTTTGTATATACGTTAACGTGGCGAGGTTCAAGGCTTTGATTGGAAAATGTTGGCTTTTGTGTGAAAATGACCGAATTCAGCGGCGTCGGGTCTTGGCACGCAACGTCGGGGCGGCCTCGGTCGGATCCTCGGGCCACGGATGCTTGGGGTATTGCCCGCGCATATCCTTGCGCACATCCGCGTAGGAGCTTGCCCAGAAGCCGGGCAGATCCATGGTCGTCTGGACCGGGCGGCCCGCAGGCGACAGCAGCGTAACCCGTAACGGCGTGCGCCCCACACATGGATGCGTTTTCTGTCCGAACATTTCTTGCAGGCGCAGTGCGATTTCCGGGTGTTCGCCGGAATAGTCGATGGGTGTCTTGCGCCCGAGCGGGGTGGTGAAACTGGCCGGGGCCTCGCGGTCGAGCAGCTGCATTTGGTTCCAGTCAAGGCAGGCACGCAGCGGGTCGAGGAGATCGAACTTCTTCCAATCCTGCGCGGTGCGCACACCGCCGAGATGGGGCAGGAGCCAGTCCTCAATGGTTTCCATCAGTGCCGTGTCGGACATGTCAGGCAGATCGTGGCCTGCGTCGCGCACCAGCGCGACACGCGCGATGAAACGTCGCGCCGCGTCGGAGAAGGAAAAGCCGAGGTCGCGTACCCCGTCGAGCATCGCGGCGGCAATGGCGTCGGCGGGGGCGTCTTTCCAGATGCGATCATCGAGCGGCACCGCGCCGAGGCGCTCCTGAGCGCGGGCCACGACCCGGCGGTCACGTTTAGACCATTCGCAGGTTTCAACCCAGGAAATCTGATCGCTGAACAGGGCGCGGAGTTCGCCTTGGGTGATCTGGATGGCCTGACGGATACGGGCTTCGCGGGGATTGCCGTCGGTGTCGGTAACGACGATCAGCCGCGCACCGGCCATCGGGTCGGCCTCGTCCATCACGGCGCCCTTGCCACCCGAGAGGACAAAGCGGGGGGCGTCGCCCTTGCGGTGCCCGCCGATACGGTCGGGATAGGCCAGAGCCGTCATTTCCGCCGCGCTCCATCCGTCTTTGATGCGCGTGTTGGCGTTTTTGGCCAGGCGCTTGGCCTCTTCGCGGATCGTGGAGAGCGCGGTGCGGTTGACCTGCCAGGGGCGGCGTTGCGCAAAGCCTTTCGGGTCGTTCAGGGCCTCGAGGCGCAGGGCGAGGTCGACAGGGGCATTGCGTGAGAGCGGATCGCGGGCGGCGAGAAGCGCGGCAAGCGGCGCAGCCGCGGGTCCGGCGATGGTGAGCATATGGCCAAGGCGCGGATGGAGGGGGAAGCTTGCCAGGCTGCGGCCGTGATCGGTGATCCGGTTCTGGGCGTCGAGCGCCTCCAACATCCGCAACACGGCCTGCGCTTCGCCAAAGGTTCCGGAGTTGGGTTGGGTGAGAAAGGCCATGTCTTCGGGCCGGGCCCCCCAGAGCGCCAGTTCCAGCGCGAGGCCGGTGAGGTCGGCGGCTTCGATCTCGGCAGGCGGGAAGGCGAGCAGACTGCCTTCTTCGCCCTTGGTCCAGAGCCGGTAGCACACGCCTTCGGCCACACGGCCCGCGCGGCCCTGCCGTTGGGTAGCCTCGGCGCGGGTGACGCGTTCGGTGACAAGGCGGGACATGCCGGAGCCGGGATCAAACCGGGCGCGGCGCGCACGGCCTGCGTCAACGACCACGCGGATGTCCTGAATGGTGAGCGAGGTTTCCGCGATGGAGGTGGCGAGTACCACCTTGCGCCCCTGTTCGGCGGGGCGAATGGCGGATTGCTGGTCCTTGAACGGCATGGCGCCAAAGAGCGGACGGATCGCACAATTCGCGGGCAGACGCAGCTGTGCCGCTGTGCGGCGGATTTCGCCTTCGCCGGGCAGGAAGACGAGAACGCCGCCCTCGGTTTCCCTGACGGCTTTTTCGATAAGGCGCGCAGTGGCGGCTTCAAGACGGTCATCCTTGCGCATGGGAGTGTCGAGCCAGCGGGTTTCGACCGGAAAGGCGAGCCCCTCGGAGGTGATGACCGGGACATCGCCCATGAGTTGGGCGACGGGGGCGGCATCCAGCGTGGCCGACATGACCAAAAGCAAAAGGTCGTCGCGCAGGGCGTCCGCGATTTCCAAAGAAAGCGCCAGCCCGAGATCGGCATTGAGCGAGCGTTCGTGGAACTCATCGAAGATGACCGCGCCAATGCCGCTCAGTTCGGCATCGGACTGGATCATGCGGGTCAGTATGCCTTCGGTGACAACTTCGATACGGGTGGATTTGGAGATACGGCTTTCGCCCCGCACCCGGTAGCCCACGGTTTCCCCTGCACGTTCTCCCAGTGTCTGGGCCATGCGTTCGGCTGCGGCGCGGGCCGCCAGCCGACGCGGTTCCAGCATGACGATCCGGCCTTTGGTCAGCCCGGCCTCGAGCATGGCGAGCGGCACAACCGTGGTTTTGCCTGCACCGGGGGGCGCTTGCAGAACCGCACGTCCGCGGGCCTTGAGCGCCGCCAGCAGCGGCGGAAGGGCGTCATTTATGGGCAGGGTGGTCATGCGCCCCTTATCCGGCAAGGCATGCGCGAGGTCCAGTCAGTCCTGTCGATAGAGCGTGGCGCTGCCGTGGCGGGTTTTGACTCTAAGTTGGACCGCGCGCCATGTCGCGCCCGTGTTCCGGTAGGTCACGGAAATGGGCGAGGTCTTCATTTCGGCCAGTTCCTCGACGGAATAGCCGCCGATCCGGTCATAGCTGCCGGAACAGGTCACGTCGCCGTCGTCATTTGAGCGGTCCTTGAGCGTAATCCGCACGAGGCGGGTGCCGTCATACTGGGTTTGGGACAACTGGCAGAGCGCGCCCTCATTCTGATCCTGCAGGACCTGCCACATCAGCGTCATCGGGTCATGCGCGCCGCGCAAATCGCTTTCGGGGATTGGTGTGGCCGGATCCTGCACGCCCGCCACCTTGACAGGAAGTGTGCCGGAATATTCAAGCCGCGTTTCCGAGACGCGGCGGCCCGTGTCGATCGACCCGTCATAGGCGATGGGTCGATAGGTGCCTTGCGAAATGCGACCGTGCGATGAGACAGAGAAACGAATACGGCGCAACACGCCGGCAAGCCCAGTGGTACGAAAGCCGCCGGAGCCGGTGTAGGATGTTGCTCTCTCGGAAACGGTCAGGCGCAGTTCCCCGACCTTGAGGCCGAAAGCATGCACGGACCAGCCCTGCGTTTCGGCCAGAGAAGGGGTCGCGGCCATCACGGCTGCGGCACAGGGAAGCGCAAGCGCAGGAAATCGACGCGCGCGCCGGGGGCGGGCTGGACAAAGACGGCTGTGACGCGGCATGTACGCTTTCCAACAGGATCAGACAGGTTTGGGCCATGGATATCGCAGATTTGCGCGACAGGATATTGAAACAGGACCGCCGGGCACTGGCAAGGGCGATCACCCTTGTCGAAAGCGCGCGGGCCGACCATCGCGCGCATGCCGGGGAACTGCTCGAGTCCCTGCGGGGCAATGGCAAGCAGGCTTTGCGTATCGGTCTTTCCGGCACGCCCGGTGTCGGAAAATCCACCTTCATCGAGAGCTTTGGCATGATGCTGACCGCCAAGGGGCTCAAGGTGGCCGTGCTGGCGGTCGATCCGTCCTCGGCGCGTTCGGGCGGGTCGATCCTTGGGGACAAAACGCGGATGGAGCGATTGAGCCGTGATCCTAACGCGTTCATCCGCCCCTCGCCAAGCCAGTCGCATCTTGGTGGCGTGGCGCGGCGCACGCGCGAGGCGGTGGCGCTTTGCGAGGCGTTCGGGTTTGACGTGGTGCTGATCGAAACCGTGGGCGTGGGGCAATCAGAGACGGTTGTCGCGGAAATGTCCGACCTGTTCCTGTTGCTGCTGGCCCCGGCGGGTGGAGACGAGTTGCAGGGTGTGAAACGCGGGATCATGGAAATGGCCGATATCATCCTTGTGAACAAGGCCGATGGCGAGCTGAAATCCACGGCGATGCGCACATGTGCCGACTATGCCGGGGCGCTGCGCCTGTTGCGCAAACGCCCGCAGGATCCGGAAGGGTTCCCCAAGGCGATGACGGTGTCGGCGTTGCAGGAAGACGGGCTGGAAAAGAGCTGGGAAGAGATGACCGCGCTGACCGAGTGGCGGCGCGAAAGCGGGCATTGGGATATGCGGCGCAGCGCGCAGGCCGATTACTGGTTCCACGAAGAAGTGCGGCAGGGGGTACTGGCCTTGCTGGAAAGCGGTGACGTCAAGGCGGCAATCGACCAGCTTGGCGCACAGGTGAGCGCGGGCGAGGTGACGCCGTCCGCAGCGGCGGATCGCGTGCTGGGGATGCTTGACCTCAAGACCGGCTGAGCGGTGACGGGCTTTGTGAAGGCTCGCGTGAAAAGCTTTGCCTGAATCACTTGACGCCCCCCGTATTTCGGCCTAATGACCGCGAACGAAATTCCGGGCGCGGCCTTGGCGGCGCCCCTTTGCATTGACGGGGTCCGCTCCCCGTGGACCGAAAAACGAGGATGTACCCATGTCGCGCCGTTGCGAACTGACCGGAAAAGGCCCGATGACTGGCAACAATGTCAGCCACGCCAACAACAAAACCAAGCGTCGTTTCCTGCCCAACCTGAACGACGTGACCCTGCAGTCCGAGACCCTGGGTCGTGGCGTCAAGCTGCGCATCTCGGCGTCGGCGCTGCGCTCGGTGGACCACCGTGGCGGCTTGGACGCGTTCCTGGCAAAAGCCAAGGACGACGAACTGTCGGCCAACGCGCTGAAGGTCAAGAAAGAGATCGCCAAGGCACAGGCCGCAAACGCCTGATCCGATTGCGAAATTCGCTTTGAGAGACAGCCCTGTCCAGATCGGACGGGGCTGTTTCCTTTTGTCGCTATACAATTGGCGAAACCCGTGCCTATATGCGGCGTGATGTCAAAGCTGCGCGCATATCTGTCCGGCGTTCTGGTGCTGGTGCTGGTCCTGACGGGGCATAGCATGGCCATCGCGCGGGGCATGCCGGGCGCCGCAGGCTATGCTGAATACTGCATCAACGAATCCGCCGTCATGGTGCCCGTGGACAGCGAAGGCAACCCGACCGGCCCGGCGCATATCTGCCCTGATTTCAGTCTGTCCCTTCTGAATTGGGTCGAGATCGCGCCCGTGGTCGTGGTGCCTGTCACTGGCAATGCGAGTCGCATTGAAACCTGGCACCAAGCCTTGGTTCAGCCGATTCGGCTGGTCGTGGCATCTGCGCGCGCGCCGCCCGTTTTTTCGTAAGTCCCAAACCCAACCCGAAACTCACGATCAAAAACGGACTGGAGATTTCAGATGTCCTTCAAAACCCTGTCTTTTGCAGCCATTGCGGCTGCGGCCTTTGCCCTGCCTGCCTTTGCTGAAAGCATTATCGCGGTAGACGACCCTTATGCCCGCGTGTCGACCAAGATGTCGAAATCCGGGGCAGCCTTCATGATTATCGAAAACAGCGGCGACGAAGATGACCGCCTTGTTGATGCCCGCTCGGATGTTGCGAAGAAGGTCGAGCTTCACACCCACAAGGATGACGGCAATGGCAACATGTCCATGGTGCATGTCGAAGAGGGCTTCGCGATTCCGGCGGGTGGAAAGCACATGCTGATGCGCGGCGGCGACCATGTCATGTTCATGGGACTGAAACAGTCGCTCGACCACGGTGATGTCGTGACTGTCACGCTGGTCTTTGAAAAGGCCGGGGAAGTGACGCTGGAAGTGCCCGTCGATCTTGAGCGCAAGCCGATGCACGGCATGCAGCACGGCAAGATGAAACACGGCAGCTGACCGGTTCCGGGACGCTCCCGATTGCGTCCTCGGAGGAGCGTTCCGTCTCGGGCCACCCTGCGTGCAGGGTGGCCTTCGACGAAACGCGAAAAAGACGGACCCGTCGGGTCCGTTTTTTCATTACCGCGATGCCTAGCGGTGTCGATCCAGTTCGGACTCGACCCATCGCGGGACGGTTTCGGACGCCGGGCCGAAACAGGTTTCGGCAAAATCGGACACGGTGGCGGAGGGTTCAAGATTGATCTCGATCGTATGAGCGCCGTTGCGGGCGGCTTCCTGTACGAAAGCCGCAGCCGGGTAGACCTCGCCCGAGGTGCCAATGGATGCAAAAAGGTCGGCGGTGGCCAGATGCTCCCAGATCGTGTCCATGTGATAGGGGATTTCCCCGAACCAGACCACGTCGGGACGCGTCGCGGGGGCCTTGCAGGAGGGGCAGGGATCGTCCTTGTGCATCTCTGGTGGTGCGGTCCAGCGGGCGCCACAGGCCGCGCAGAGCGCACCCGCGAGTTCACCATGCATGTGCAACACGTGCCTTGACCCGGCCCGTTCGTGCAGGTTGTCGACATTCTGGGTGACGATCACCACTTCCGAGGGGTGGTCCCGTTCCAGGCGCGCCAGTGCCGTGTGCGCGGCATTCGGGCTGGCCCCGGCGGCGTTGGCCCGGCGCGCGTTGTAGAAGGATTGCACAAGATCGGGATTGCGGTGGAACCCTTCGGGTGTGGCGACATCTTCGAGATCGTAGCGGGTCCAGAGGCCGTCCTTGTCTCGAAAGGTGCCAAGGCCGCTTTCCGCGCTGATGCCCGCGCCGGTGAGGATGACGATCTTGCCAGTCATGAAATGCTCCCAGAGTGTTGGATCGCCCCAACCTTGCAGGACCGGGGCACAGCGGCAAGGGGTGCTTGACGTCTGTCGGAACGTGGCGGACATAGGGTTTTGGAAACAGGAGGTCGCGCCATGAAGGTTCTGTTCGTGTGTCTGGGCAATATCTGCCGGTCCCCGGCTGCGGAGGGTGTGTTCCGGGAGATGATGCCCGAAGCCGAAACCGACAGCGCGGGCACGGGGGGCTGGCATGTGGGCGAGCCACCTTATGGGCCGATGCAGGCGGCGGCCCGCGCGCGGGGCTATGACCTGTCCGACCTGAGGGCACGCCAGTTTCGCAGGGACGATTTCGAGACGTTCGATCTGATCATCGGGATGGATAGCGACAATATCGCCAACATGGAGCGCCTGCGTCCAAATGGGAACGAAACCCCGTTGGTGCTGTTCACGGATTATGCCCCCGACAGCGGGGCGCGCGAGGTGCCGGACCCTTATTACACCCGCGATTTTGACGGGGCGCTTGACCTTGTGGAGGAATGCGCAAGCGGTCTCAAGGCTGCCTTGTCCTGAGACCTGTTGCGGAGGCGCGGCCGCATTGAACATGGCGCGGGCGCGAATGGGTTTTGAATTCCGAAAAGTGAGCCTAGCGCTCGAGCACCCGGAACGTGCCGTCGAGCCAGGGAAAGCGCTCTACAGCCGGGGTGATCAATTCCTGACGGATCAGGCTGCGCATGGTTTGCGCGACATCGCGGGGCACCGTTTCGGCCCAATCCCGGCGAGCATAGAGCGAGATACGGCGGCTGAAGGGTTCAAACGGCAGAGGGTGGACCGAGACGCGTTCATGGAACCGGGACGCCCGCAGATAGCTGAGCGGGGTGGTGATGGCCCAGCCGATGCCGCGCGATACCATGGCCAGAAGGGTCGGGTTGGACCCGATTTCGAAGCGGTTGGGGAATTGCAGGTCGAGGCGTCTCAGGTGGGCTTCGATCTGGCGTGAAATCAGTTGTTGGTGGTCATAGCGAAGCAAGGGCAGCTCATCGAGCACGGCTTGCACGTCTTGCGCTGCGGCGGCGGCATCTGCCGGAACAACCAGTATGAAGGGATCGCGGGCAAGCGGGTATTCGGTAATGTCAGCATGAACTTCGCCCGCCGAGGCCGCGATTCCAAGGTGGAGGCTATTGTCGAGCAATGCCCGAGTGATCTCGTGGCTGGGGGCCGTGACCAGCGAAAACTGGCATTGCGACAGGGACTCGGCAAGGGTGGTGACAAGGCGCGGCGTAAGGTCGTTGTCGAAATCGTCGATGATGCCCATGTTGAGCTTGGTCAGGTGGGTCAGATCCATGACCGAAAGCTCGGATTGGGCAAGGCGCAACTGGGCAAGGACCGCGCTCGTGCGCGCCAGATATGCGCGGCCTGCCGTGGTCAGCTGCATGGGACGTTTGCCATGATCCAGAAGCGCCGTACCGACGGCTTTTTCCAGGTTGCGAATCTGCTGGGATACGGCAGGCTGGGACAGGCCGGTTGTCTCGGCAGCCTGTGCCACCGAGCCGGATGCCGCCAGCGCTTCGAACACTTCGAGGCCGCGTAGAGTGATGCCTTTCTTCAGCATGCAATGTCTCCGACAGATTTGCCTTTTGTGAAACTGGCGAGGGTCGACGTCAAGCCGGAACGCCGCAAGCTGCCGGCAGACAGGGCCTAACGCAGGTGCCCGCACGAGGCGGCGACGACCGTGCCGAATTCCTTGTAGCGGTTCCAGAACTGTTCATGCCCGCGCGTGTCCGACTGACGGATTTCCTGAGCTTTGTGCGGGTCGGAAAAAAACGAGGCCGCAAGGCGTTGATCGGCGCGGGACAGGTTCTGGTTGGCAACCTGTTGAATGCAGTTGCACATGGGGCGCGTCGCGGCCTCGCGATCAGAGCGCATGCACGCGCGACTGAGGATGCCGGCGTCGCTTTTGGATGGCATGAACGGGATTGCAATCGCGGTGATCGCGACCGCAAGAATCAAGGGTCTGGTCATGTCTGCCTCATGGTCTCAAGACCGGCGCCCGTGTTTTCACGGTGTCATCCGGAATTGTTTCGTGCGGCAGAGTATGGGCAATACGGGCGGGAATTTCAATTGGTCTCAGAATTGCAGCCAGATACCGATCTTGAACCGGGCCGGGCGGTCTGGCGACAGGATGACCGACGTGGTGAGGAAACTGCTCTTGCCGATCGCCTGGGCGTGAGTGGGCGTCATGGTAAAAATCGTCGGTTTTCCGGTTTCCTGTTCAGCAGTGAATTGCACCAGGATCTTGCTGTCCGCGCCAAGCGTGACCCCGAGCGTGGTTTCAAGTTTGCCGATGGCACGGCGCAGGCGGGGAAGATAGGTCAGGGTCGCATCTGCGGACATCCAGCCATGCCTGCCCAGCAGGGTCACATCGCGCCCCCAACTGATCCCGGGCCGCAAGGCGCCGTCCGTGCCCTGATAGGTCGCTTGAGAGCCCAGCCCGAACTCGACCGCGACCCTTGCCCGATCGTCGCGCCAGATGGAACGGCGGGCAAATGCGATGGCCTTGCCGTATCCAAGCGTGTCCGCGCCGATGTCGAGCCCGAGAGTCCAATCGTTGCGCGCCCCGTACTCATAATAAAGGGAGGTATAGCTTTGTTCGGCAAGCTGCGGGTCGGACGGGCTTTCAAGTGCGAGGGAGAGAAAATGCGTTCCGGGCGCACGCGGCCAGGGGCCAGCCAAAGCGGCGTCGGCAGCCAGGAACAGGCCTAGAATGCAGGTGATCGGACGGAACATGGGAGCCTCCGGTCAAGCATTTGGTGATCTTGATGAATATTGTGTTAACGCCATGCATCTCGATGGGGTGAAAACCGGTAGCCAGCGTGGCAAACGCTGGTCTAAGCTGGAACCATCAAGGAGGAACCGATGCCAAAGATTTCAAAAGACTCCAGCCTTCAAACGGTCATCACCACATTCGAGATGACACCCGGCACCTGTCAGGATCTGATGGATGCGCTGACAGACGCTTATGAGACCTTCATTTCAAAACAGCCCGGCTTTATTGCCGCCGGATTGCACGTGAATGATGCCCAGACCCGGATCGCCAATTACTCGCAATGGGAACGGCGAGAGGATTTTCAGGCGATGCTGCGCACCGACGAGATGCGCGAGCGCAATCGCAAGATCAACCTTCTGTGCCGCAGTTTCGAGCCTGTCATGTATGATGTGGTGGCCGCGTTCAATTGATCCGGCCCGCGGTGGACGTGATTTGAATCAAGGCCCTGTGCGTCAACCTGTCATAAGGTGAGGCAAAACAGGAGGTGTTGATGTATCGCCATATTCTGATCCCGGTATCCTTTGATGACGAGCGCAATGCCAGCGCATCGGTCGACGTCGCGCGCCAGCTCTGCGACGCTGATACGCGCGTGACCTTGCTGCATGTGATGGAGCAGATACCGAGCTATGCCATCAATTATATCCCGGAAGGGTTTCACGAAAAGGCCAAGGCCGCGATTGCCGAGAGCCTCGTGACCCTTGCAGGGGATTTGCCGGATGCACACGCAGAAGTGATTGACGGCCATTCCGCTCGGTCGATTCTCGACTGGTCCGAGCAGAACGGTGTGGATTGCATCGTGATCGCATCGCATCGGCCCGGGCTGCAGGACTATTTTCTGGGCAGCACTGCAGCGCAGGTTGTGCGCCATGCGCGTTGCTCGGTTCACGTGCTGCGCTAGGGCGTGCCGCACGACTCTCATTCACGACTTAAGGAGCGAGAAAAATGTACAAAAACATCCTGGTGCCAGTGGCATCTGACCATGATCCAAAGACAGATCGTGCCACAAAAGTGGCCCGTCTTTTGAAAGACGACGGGGGCAAAATCACGGTTCTGACCGTGGTAGAGGCCCTGCCGGAATTCATTTTGACCCAGCTTCCTGCAGGCCAATTGGAAAAAAACCGCAAAGAGATGGAGGCAGGACTCGCCGAAGATTTCAATGAGGCCGATGACATAGAGATCGTGGTGATTTCGGGCCATGCCGGGCGCACGATCGTTGACTATGCCCGGGAGCGGGGGATTGACTGTATCGTGATGAACTCGCATCGTCCGGATCTGTCGGATTATTTCCTGGGCAGCACTGCGGCGCGCGTCGTGCGCCACGCGCAATGTGCCGTTCATGTTTTGAGGTAAGGAGTTTGTGGATGCGGACCGCAATTGCAGGTGTCACTTTGTCGGTGGGGCTGATCATTGCCGGGATGTCCTCAGCAGAGGAACAGAACGGGATTGGCTTCTCGCAGGCGCAGACCCAGCGGGCCGTGTCCACCTTCAATGATGGTGCCAAGGGCTGCATGGCGGCGCCGGTGGCGTATCGCGTTGACTGCTTTCAGCAGGTCTTTGGGCAGACCGCGCGCGTGATCAGTAAGGCGTCGGCTTATTGGGAGGCCGAGGTGGCGCTCACGCGGGTTAACCGCAACCTCTATACTTTTGTCCGCAATCACACCGACAAGAATGCAGGCCGGGAGCGGATCAACGGCGCGCGTGTCAAGGCGGTGACGAAAGAGTCGTTGCCCGAGGCGCGCGCGGTTTTTGAGAAAAGCATTGATCAGGCCGTCGTGATCCTGCAAGGCAGCACGGCGTCTGAAACCAAGTATTTCGCGCCGATTGCCGAGGCCGTTGCCGGCGTGAGAGACGCGCTGGACTGATCGGTTCAGCGGGTACGCAGGTAGGCGTACCGATAGGCCAGTGCCACACCGCCCGCCCCGCCCAGAATATTTCCCAAAGTTACCCAGAGAAGGTTGGAAAACACCGCCGAGGGCGCGATGGCTGCACCGGCCAGCATGGCTTGTGGCAGCAGGTACATATTGGCCACCGAGTGCTCGAAACCGAGCAGCACGAAGGCGCTGATCGGCCAGAGAATGGCGAGGATCTTGCCTGCCGCAGTGCGGGCCGCAAAGGTCAGCCACACCGCGAGGCAGACAAGGGCGTTGCACAATACGCCGCGCATGAGGGCTTCGAGCGGTGAGAGGGATGTCTTGGCCCGGCCGATGGCTTGAGCGGTGTCGCCCATCGGCCCGTCCAGCAGGCCAGTCGCTGCCATGGCGCCCGCGAGCGCGAGCGAGCCAATGGCGTTGCCCAGAAAGACCAGTCCCCAGTTGCGCAAAAGCTGTGCCGGGCTGATGCGTCGGTCCACGGCGGCCATTGTCATGAGCGCGTTGCCCGTAAACAGCTCTGCGCCACCCACGATCACGAGGATCAGTCCGAGAGAAAACACGCTGCCCCCCAAGAAACGCGCTGGTCCAAAACCGGGGTCCACGCCGGTCATGACCATGGTGAAGGCCGCGCCGCCAAAGCCGATGAACACCCCGGCAAGCACCGCAAGAGTTACGGTTTGGGCCAGAGAAAGATGGGCCTTGGCGACCCCGGCCTCTTCGACAAGGCGGGCCATTTCGGCGGGTTTGTAGGCATCAAGTCCGGTTGGGTTTGGCTGGGTCATGGGGTCGAGGTCCGGCTGGTATGGTCCTGATGAGACTACAGGATTTGCGGGCCACGCCAAGCATGGGGTTGTCAAAGGTGTCAGCGGGGAAGAGACTGAGGCAACAGGTTTGGGTATGAGGTAGCGTGATGGCTGAACTTCCCGTGGTGGGCGCACAGTTGACGGTTCTGGATATCGACAAGCACCGCGACTGGTTATTCGAGAAAAACCGGGACCTTGAATTGCCGGAATTCTGCATGGCCGACATCCTGCGGGCACCGGGTGCCTTTGTCGATATGGCCAAGGACAAGCTTGATGGCTGGAAAGGGCGTCTGGGCATTCACGGACCCTTTGCCGGGTTTGAACTGGACACCAAGGACCGTGACATGCGCGCCGTGGTGCAGACGCGCCTTGATCAGGCGCTGGATGTGTGCGCGGCGCTGGACGCCAGGCAAATGGTGCTGCATTCGCCGTTCGACCTGTGGGATGTGCATAATTTTGGAAATGGTCCCAAGGATTTGGACAAGCGTGTCACGCAGATCATGGAAACGCTTGGGCCTGCGTTGCGGCGGGCCGAAGCGCTGGGCGTGATGCTGGTTCTGGAAAACATCAAGGACGTGGACCCGGCCCATCGCGCTGCCGTTGTTGACGCGGCAGGGAGCGCGGCTCTACGGCTTTCGGTGGATACGGGGCACGCAAACTGGGCGCATGTGATGGCCGGGGCCCCGGCGGTGGACCGGTTCATAACGCAAGCCGGAGACATGCTGAGCCATGTGCACCTGCAGGATACGGATGGCTATGCCGACCGACATTGGCCGCTGGGGCAGGGCACGATTGCATGGCACGGGGTGTTCGAGGCGCTCAGGCGCTGCAAGTCGGACCCGCATCTGATCGTGGAGATCAACGATTTCGACAGGGTACAGGAGAGCGTTGCGCATCTGGAAAGCCTTGGATTGGCACAATAGTAATCATGAGGGGTTAACCGTCTGGGAGAAAACAAAAAACCCATTCGGTATTACGTCGGTATCACGTCGGTATCGGATTGGTGGATTGGCAGATTAATACGGCGCGCGCTTGAGTTGGGGCGCCTTAACACCTAGTTCGTTGTCATGACCCAGGACCTGACCCTTGGCGTGCGCGCCGGATTGCCTGACGCGCTGCGCGTTCTTGTCGAAGAGCTGCCCCGCGAAAGCTGGGAGTCGCACTCGGAGTTCGGTGGCATGGTGCAGTTCTGGCTGGACCGTCACCTGATGTTCCGTCGTCTGTTGGCGGCGCTGGAAGATGATGTGCAGGCGGTGCTTGACCGCCAGATGGCGTTCGAAAGCTATGCCCCCCGGCTGTCGCGCTTTGGGGGCATGTTACTGAACCAGCTGCACGGGCATCACCAGATCGAGGACATGCATTATTTTCCCCAGCTCGTGCAGCTCGATGCGCGGGTTGCACGCGGGTTTGACCTTTTGGAGGCCGATCACGGCGCCATGGACGGGCTGCTGAACGGGCTGGCCGAGGGGGCAAACGCGGTGCTTGGGGCCAAGGCGGACGGGCGCGAGCGGGCCGGAGAATTTGCGCAGACGCTGGCGGGGTTCCACGGGCTGCTGGATCGTCACCTTGTCGACGAGGAAGAGATCATCGTGCCGGTCATTCTCAACAGCGGGTTTGCCGGGTAGGCGGCAGAGCTTGCCCCGGGGGCGGGATTGCGCCACGCTGCGATCAGAGCGGGGAGGCGATCTTGGATATCAATACGCAAATCGTGAATGATCTGATCGGGGCCAACGTTGGGTTTGTCACCACCGTGCCCTGCAAGCAATTGGCCGGGGTGATTGACGTTGTCGAGGCGCACCCGGATATCCTGCACGTGCCGTCGAACAAGGAAGACGAGGGGATGGGGCTTTGCGCCGGGGCATGGATGGGCGGCACGCGGTCGGCCATCATCATGCAGAACACCGCCATTGGCGTGACGATCAATGCGCTGGCGACCCTGATCCAGTATTACCGGATGCCGCTGCCCATGCTGATCTCCTATCGCGGAGAGCTGGGCGAGCCGGTGGCTTGCCAGGTGGAGATGGCGGTACATACCAAGGCGCTGCTCGCGCAGTTGAACATCCCGACCTATCATTTCCACCGCGAGGCGGATGTCGGGGAGCTGCCGCAGATTCTTGAGTATACCTACATGTGCAACAAGCCCGTCGCGGTGCTGATGGATGCCACGTTCTGGAAGGGGTATTGAGCCATGATCCGTTTCGAGATGCTTCAGGACATCCTGCCCGTGATCCGCGATCAGCTGGTGGTATGCAATATCGGGATCCCGTCGCAGGAGCTTTTTGCGCTGGATGACCAGCCAAGCAATTTCTACATGCTGGGCACGATGGGGCTGGCGAGTTCGATCGGGTTGGGGCTTGCCCTTGTGCAGGACAAGAAGGTGGTGGTGATCGACGGGGACGGGTCCGTTCTCACCAATCTTGGCACCCTGCCGACCATCGGGAACAACCCCCGTGGCAATTACGTGCTGTTGATCGTGGACAACGGGTCCTACGGGTCGACTGGGGATCAGCCGACCTATGCCGGGAAAAAAACCTCGCTGGCCGAGGTGGCGCGGGCCTGTGGGTGTGACAAGGTGGTGGAATGCAGCGCGGAAGACACCCGTGCCGCGCTGGAAGACGCGCTGGCGGGGGACGCGATGACGGTGATCGTCAGCAAGTGTGAGAGCGGCAACAAGAAGATGCCGGTGATTACGATGGACCCGGTCGCGATACGCGACCGGTTCATGAAGACGGTGGCCGGTTAGGGCGCTTTAGTGGCAGCTGAACGAGCCGAGCTTGGCGTCGCTCATCAGGCGGTCGAAATGGTGGCCTGACATGTGCACGAGCGTGCGGTGGTCGCCGGCCTCGAACCAGACCTCGTCGAGCCCCATCATGGATTTGTCGAGCACTGTGGGAATGCCATAGGCCACGCCCACGGGCGGCGCGGCGCCGATTTCGCAATCCTCGAACACTTCGGCCAGCTCCTCTTCGGGGGCGAGGCCAAGGCGGCGGTTCATCATTTGTTGCAACTGGTGCAGGTCGACGTGCAGGTGGCTGGGGATGACGGCGGCAAAGGGGCCTTCCTCCATGTGGATCAGCACGGTCTTGGCAAGGTGATCGCCGGGCACATGCGCCTGTTCGGCGGTTTCGCTTGCGGTCGCCGTATAGGGGTGCGGAAGCATGTCGAAGGGAAAGCCATGGGCGTCGAGGTGATGCTTGAGGCGGGATGCAATGGGCATGGTGTCCTCCAGAGACGGAGGGCGCCGCGGCCGCGTTCTGATGCCTGTTTTTCATGGGCGCAACCGGAGCGCCCCTTGGGTTTCGTGATGGGCGAAGTGTGACACCGAACGGGTGAGTCGGGCAAGAGTGGCCGGGGTCTACGCAGTTTTGCGGATGAAAGCGGGCGGAGAAACGCCCATGTTGATGGGGAACAGAAAAGGAGGAGATGCTTATGAAATGCCCCGTGGATGGTGCAACGCTGGTGATTGCGGACCGTAACGGCGTCGAGATCGACTATTGCCCGGAATGCCGGGGCGTGTGGCTGGATCGCGGCGAGTTGGACAAGATCATCGAGCGCTCGGGGGAGTTTGCTGCGCCTCCGCCACCGCGTGAGCATCGGGACGAGTACCGCGAAGAATATCGCGGGAAACCGCGCAAGAAGAAAAAGATGGGCGGGTTTCTCGAAGACATCTTTGATTTTTGAGGGAAGGGCGCCGGGGGGCGCCCTTTTAGTTCAGACGACGCTGGACATCATCGCAAAGAGCAGCAGTGCGGCGGGGGTGAGGGCGAGGCCAAGCGCCCATTTCAGCGCCTTGTTGTTGAGCGCCATGATCAGGGCGGGGATCACGAAAAGCGCGGTGATGCCGATCCCGATGGTCATGAACCCAAGCGCCATGCCCCGCCCCGCCGCGTCCATCGAGGCGTTGACGGTGTCGATCCATGCCCATGTGAAGAGGATCACGTAGGCAAGGGTAAGGGCGAAGACGGCTCGGCGCATGGGGGGCAGGGTAGTCGGTTTTGCGGTTTGTGTCGACCGGGCGGCGATTTCAGCCAAGCGACATGCATGGCATTTCGCGATAGGGACGCTCCTGTGCCGGGTTTGTGTCGTGAGGTGGTCTCTCCATTCTCACCAATGCATGATGCAAAGCATCATGCACGCGCCCGACCCGCCCCCATGGGCGGGCGCGTTCCGCACCCACCCTCGGGTCGGGCGCGTGGGGTGCGTTGATGGCTTAACTTGGAATGCTGATTTAGAGCGTGACTTCAACTCTCTTAACGCGACTCTTTCCCGAAGGATCGTCCCACTTTATTAATATTTCTTCTTTTGCAGCGGAACCCAAATGAACAAATGCATTGATGTCCACGCTTGCGCCTTTCTCCATAACCTTGAGGGGAAGCTTTGCTTCCAACCATTTTTTCGATAACATACTGCCTTCGGACAAAACAATTTCTACATCCACGTTGCATGCATCGGCAGGCCCAGTGTTAAAGATGCGAAGTTTCCAATTATTTTTGGATGACGAATAGAGGCGTGCTGATACGTTCGCTTCTTTGGAAGCTCGTTCAATGTTTTCAAACTCCGCCAGTTGTCGTCGAACAAGTTCGACTTCTCTATCGGTCAAGCGTTCCTGTGATTTTTGACCCTTTCTTGTTTGCCAAATTGCTACAAAGGACAGCAGCAAGGCACCTAGGGCAATGTAGTCGCTGGATTCCATTTTAGTTTTTGAACATCTTAGCAATGTCCTTTTTTATGTCCGAAACTATTTCAGCTTTCATTTCTTCGACGGCGGCCTCTATTCTCTCAGAATTTGAGTCTCTAATATCAGCGTAGGAGAATTCCGCTTCACATGATCTGCATTGGTATTGGCTGTGTACGGTTTCAGACTGATCTAAACAGACTAATTCGTCGGAGGCACAGGTGGGGCAAAGCAGAGTTACGTTTCTATCATAGTCATTTTTCACGAGTGATTCTCCTTTAGGTGGAGCGTACCATAGAGATTACCTGTAGTCACCGCCCCCGCCTCTTCACATTCCCCCCACGCTGCCCAGCCCGCCCAGCCGTTGACCGCCCCTTGGCGCCCACGGCTTTCTCCGCCGCGGCCTCAACCGCGTATTGACGCGCCATTGGGTCGTCGGCGACGGCCAGATCGACCGCTTCCAACCGCTTGATCTCGTCGCGCAAACGCGCGGCCTCTTCGAACTCCAAATTCTCCGCCGCCTTGCGCATGTCGGTGCGCAACCCGTCCAAAACAGCTTCCAAGTTCCCGCCATGCAGGGGTTTGTCGATCTTGGCGGTCACGCGGTTCATGTCGGTGTCGCCCTGATACAGCCCGGCCAGAACGTCCTCGACGTTTTTCTTCACCGTTTCCGGCGTGATGCCGTGTTCCTCGTTATAGGCGATCTGTTTGGCGCGGCGGCGGTTGGTTTCGCCAAGGGCGCGTTCCATCGAACCCGTGATGCGGTCGGCATACATGATGACCCGGCCTTCGGCGTTGCGCGCCGCGCGGCCGATGGTTTGCACAAGCGAGGTTTCGGAGCGCAGGAAGCCTTCTTTATCCGCATCGAGAATGGCGACGAGGCCGCATTCGGGGATGTCGAGCCCTTCGCGCAAGAGGTTGATACCGACCAGCACGTCAAACGCGCCAAGGCGCAGGTCGCGCAGGATCTCGATACGTTCCAGCGTGTCGATGTCGGAATGCATGTAGCGCACCTTGATGCCCTGTTCGTGCATGTATTCGGTGAGGTCTTCGGCCATACGCTTGGTGAGCGTTGTCACCAGCGTGCGGAAGCCGTTGGCAGAGACCTTGCGCACCTCGTCAAGGAGGTCGTCGACCTGCATTTCCACGGGGCGGATTTCGACCTCGGGGTCCAAGAGGCCGGTGGGGCGGATGACCTGTTCGACAAAGACGCCGCCGGACTGGTCGATCTCCCAACTGGCAGGGGTGGCGGAAACAAAGACGGATTGCGGTCGCATGGCGTCCCATTCCTCGAATTTGAGGGGGCGGTTGTCCATGCAGGAGGGCAGGCGGAAGCCGTGTTCGGCCAGCGTGAACTTGCGGCGATAGTCGCCTTTGTACATGCCGCCGATCTGGGGGACCGAAACGTGGGATTCATCGGCAAAGACAATCGCGTTGTCCGGGATGAATTCAAACAGGGTGGGGGGCGGCTCGCCCGGCGCGCGCCCCGTGAGATAGCGGGAATAGTTCTCGATCCCGTTGCAGACGCCGGTGGCTTCGAGCATTTCGAGGTCAAAGTTGGTGCGCTGTTCAAGGCGCTGGGCTTCGAGCAGCTTGCCTTCGTTCACCAATTGGTCGAGCCGGGTGCGCAGTTCCTTGCGGATGTTGATGATCGCCTGCTGCATGGTGGGCTTGGGCGTGACGTAGTGCGAGTTGGCGTAGACGCGGATCTGGTCGAACGTGTCGGTTTTCTCGCCCGTGAGGGGATCAAATTCGGTGATGCTTTCCAGTTCTTCGCCAAAGAAGGAAAGCTTCCAGGCGCGGTCTTCGAGGTGGGCGGGGAAAATCTCGAGGCTGTCGCCGCGCACCCGGAACGAGCCGCGCTGAAACGCCTGATCATTGCGGCGGTATTGCTGCGCAACGAGGTCGGCCATGACCTTGCGCTGGTCATACTCATTTCCGGTCTTGAGATCGAGCGTCATGGCGCCGTAGGTCTCGACCGAGCCGATCCCGTAGATGCACGAGACCGAGGCGACGATGATCACGTCATCTCGTTCCAGAAGCGCGCGGGTGGCGGAGTGGCGCATCCGGTCGATCTGTTCGTTGATCTGGGATTCCTTTTCTATGTAGGTGTCCGAGCGCGGGACATAGGCCTCGGGCTGGTAGTAGTCATAGAAGCTGACAAAATACTCGACCGCGTTGTCGGGGAAGAAGCCCTTCATCTCGCCGTAAAGCTGGGCCGCCAGTGTCTTGTTCGGAGCAAGGATGATGGCGGGGCGCTGGGTCGCCTCGATCACCTTGGCCATGGTAAAGGTCTTGCCCGTGCCGGTCGCGCCCAGAAGCACCTGGTTGCGCTCGCCATCCAGAACACCGGCTGTCAGTTCCTTGATCGCGGTGGGCTGGTCCCCGGCGGGGGAAAAATCGGTCTGCATGACAATGCGCTTGCCACCCTCGAGCTTGGGGCGGTTTTTCACATCCGGCGCGGGGGTGTTCAGGATCGGGGCGTCGGCGGCGTCCATCATCGGAGATTCCTTTCGCTTGGCCCTAGATTTGATCTCTTTTTGTTCTGGTTCAAGGGGGATTTGCCCGACAGGCTCTTGGGCGCTCTGAACCGTGATTGTTTGCATGCAAAAGATTCGTCTGAGGTGATGCTTTTAGGCGTCAATTCACGTGGCGGCACGCCCTGCAAAATAGTTGCATTGTGCACTTGCGGCAATTGAGCAACATTTGGGTGGACGTTCAGGGCCGTTTCGGACCTAAAATGACGTAAGGTAAGCCGGATTTCTCACGAATTGGTCAACATTAATGGCCGGTTTTGAAGTTTTTGAAAAGCTTGCGGGTGGTTGGGGTAATTTTCTTCTGACGGTCTTGCGTCGCATACGCAGAAATGGGTAGTCTCGTCAGTGCAAGCAGTGCGACAGGATTGCCGGTACAGGCCGCATTACACCCCTCGCTCCCCGTGGTTTGGTTGGCGTTCCGCACTGCTTGCAAGCTTTCCATCGCCAAGTTGGTTCAAAGATTGTGCAGTTGCGGCAAAGCGACCCGCAAACTGCCCCTTGCCGCAGCGCGTGGAATCCGGGATAAAGCGCCAGAAGCAAGGAGATTGCGATGATTGCGCGTATCTATCAGCCAGCCCGCACCGCCATGTCGTCGGGCACCGCAAAAACAAAGACCTGGATACTGGAATACGGGCCCTCGGAAGCACGCGACATTGACCCCTTGATGGGCTGGACCGGATCGGGAGACACCCAAAGCCAGGTCAAGATGCGCTTTGCCACAAAAGAAGCCGCCGTCGAATACGCGCGCGAAAAAGGTATCGAGGCGCAGGTGATGGAGCCTCAGAAGCGCAAGGCCAATATCCGCCCCGGTGGATATGGCGAAAACTTCGCAACGAACCGCAAGGGTCCGTGGACGCACTGAGATTTCAGAAAACCTCTGAGTTCAATGGCCTGCCGCTTGCGGTGGGCCTTTTTGATTCCTGGTGCGGTGTCGCCGGAAATGCTGCTTTGTAAAGGGTTTGAGCAGGCAAGTCAGCTGCACCGTTGACAGGTCTTTCCAAAAATGCTTAACATGACAACAATTATCGGACGCAGCCGTCCGGTGCTGGTAATGTCAAGCAGAGGGAGGGGGCCATGGCCGTCCTTGAGCAGAATGTCGACAAGCTGCAAGGTTATCTCGCGCGGTTTCGTGAAGGTGGAATTGCGAACCGGATCGCGGGCGCGGATCGCGCCGGAGGGGCGGGGGTGTTCCAGACATGCTCTCCGGTCGACCGGTCGGTGATCTGCGATGTGGCACATGGCACGCGTGACGACATCGACGCCGCTGCGCAGGCCGCCTCGGACGCTTTTGCCGATTGGCGCGACATGCCCGCGACCGAGCGGCGCAAGATCCTGATCAATGTGGCCGAGGCGATCGAGGCGCGCGCCGAAGAAATCGCGCTGTGTGAATGCTGGGATACCGGCCAGACCCTGCGCTTCATGTCCAAGGCGGCGTTGCGGGGGGCAGAGAATTTTCGCTATTTCGCGGATCAGGTGGTGCAGGCGCGGGATGGCCAACACCTCAAAAGCCCGACCCTGATGAACATCACCACGCGCGTGCCGATTGGCCCGGTCGGGGTGATCACGCCATGGAACACGCCGTTCATGCTATCCACGTGGAAGATCGCACCGGCCCTCGCGGCGGGCTGTACCGTGGTGCACAAACCGGCCGAAGCCAGCCCGCTGACCGCGCGACTTTTGGTCGAGATCGCCGAAGAGGCAGGGTTGCCGCCGGGGGTGCTCAATACCGTCAACGGGTTTGGTGAAGAGGCGGGCAAGGCGCTCACCGAACATCCGCTGATCAAGGCGATTGCCTTTGTCGGTGAAAGCCGCACAGGGAGCATCATCACCAAGCAGGGGGCGGATACGCTCAAGCGGATGCACCTTGAACTGGGGGGCAAGAACCCGGTGATCGTGTTCGACGATGCCGATCTTGAACGCGCGCTGGATGCGGTGATCTTCATGATCTACTCGATCAACGGCGAACGCTGCACCTCGTCTTCGCGCCTCTTGGTGCAGGACACGATCAAGGAAGAATTCGAAGCGCGCCTGATCGAACGGGTGAACAACATCAAGGTTGGCCATCCGCTGGATCCGGCGACGGAAATCGGGCCGCTTGTGACCGAGGAACACTTCAACAAGGTCACCTCCTATTTCGATATCGCGAAACAGGATGGCGCCACGGTTGCGGCGGGTGGCGAGACCGTTGGCGATGCGGGCTACTTCGTGCGCCCGACGCTTTTCACCAATGCGGCCAATGATATGCGCATCGCACAGGAAGAGATCTTCGGTCCGGTGCTCACTTCGATCCCGTTCTCGACCGAGGAAGAGGCTCTGGCGATGGCCAATGACACGGCCTATGGGCTGACCGGCTATCTCTGGACCAATGACCTCACCCGCGCGCTGCGATTCACGGACAAGCTCGAGGCCGGGATGATCTGGGTCAACAGCGAGAATGTCCGCCACCTGCCCACGCCCTTTGGCGGGGTCAAGGCGTCCGGGATCGGGCGTGATGGGGGCGACTGGTCGTTTGAGTTTTACATGGAGCAAAAGCACGTGGGCTTTGCCACCGGGGCGCACAAGATCATGCGTCTGGGGGCCTGACATCTTCCTTTTGCCAGAAATATCCCGGGGAGTGTGAGGGGCTGGCCCCTCACCCCCGCCATCGCCAAGGGAGGAACAGATGGGTGAAATCGTACTGGCTGCCAAGATGACACATGTCCCCACCATGCTCATGTCCGAGCAGGAGGGACCGGTCAAGGGCAAGCGGCAGGCCGCCATTGACGGGCACCGCGAAATTGCGCGCCGCGCCAAGGCGTTGGGGGCGGACACGGTGGTGATCTGTGACACGCATTGGGTGATCAATGCCGGGTTCCACATCAATGCCAACACACGGTTCGAGGGGCTGTTCACGTCCAACGAGTTCCCGCAGTTCATTCAGAACCTGCCCTATGGCTATGACGGCAACCCGGAGTTGGGGGCCGCGATCGCCAAAAAGGCTAGTGACATGGGGGCTTACACGCTGGCGCATCATCTGGACTCGCTGGAGTTGGAATACGGAACGCTGGTGCCGATGCGGTTCATGAGCCGCGAGCATGACATGAAGGTGGTCAGCGTCGCAGCCTGGGCCACGGTGCATGATCATCAGGAGAGCCGCATCGTGGGCGAGGCGATCCGCAAGGCAGTGGAAGAGAGTGACAGCAAGGTACTGCTTGTGGCGTCGGGGTCATTGTCCCACAAGATATGGGCCAACAAGGACTATGCCGCCAACAATGGCACCTTCACGATTTCCAGCGAGTTCAATCGCCAGATGGACCTGCATGTGCTGGATATGTGGCAGCGCGGGGATCATGCGACCTTCCTCAAGATGCTGCCGGAATACGCGCAGTATTGCTGTGGAGAAGGGTCGATGCATGACACGGCGATGCTTTATGGCGCGCTGGGCTGGGACAGTTATGACGCCAAATGCGAGGTCGTGACCGAGTATTTCCCAAGCTCGGGCACCGGGCAGACCAACGTGATCTTCCCAGTGCAGTGACCCCGGAAAACCCGCGTCGGTATCACGTCGGTATCGTGTCGGTATCAGAACCGCCGGGCCGCAAGGCGCGTCAGCCTGCCTGCATCAGGTGATGCAGGCAGCCATGCAACGCCGCGCCGTCATCGGTGATGACCGACACCGGGATATCGGCGGGGCGGACCACCTCCATGCCGGGGGCGAGATAGGCCTCGGCAAAGGCGTCGAGCGCAGGAGAGCCAAGGATGCCGCGCGCGGTGCTTCCGGCAAAGATCATGCCAGCCCCGGGCAGGTACTGGCAGATCAGAGCGCGCGAGAGCTGTCCCAGCCCGCGGGCAAAAAGCGTGATCGTGGCCGCCGCGTCGCGATCCTGTCCGGTGACATAGCCCTGCATGATTTCCGGCCCGCTCAGAACCCGGCCACAGAGCGCCTCGTGCAGCCGGGCGAGCCCCAGTCCGGAAAACACATCTTCGACCGTGGTGAACCCCGCCGCCGCCGTGCCAAGCGACGCAGACAGGGTGTCGCGTACCGAAGCCGGGAGTTCGGCATGGCCCATCTCGGCCTCGAACACGGTGATCCCGCCTGCCGGTCCCGGCTTGGTCAGCCCGACATTGAACCCGGTGCCCATGCCCACGACAAGGCTTTGGCGGTTGTTATCCGGGGGCGCCGTGCCGCTGATCGGGGTGGGGGAGAGCTGGGGCAGGGCATAGCAGAGAGCCGAGAGATCATTGATCAGCATCCCGCGCGCTGCGCCGACTTGGGCGGCGACCTCGCGCGCGCAGATATGCCAGTCTCGGTTGGTCAGCCGCCCCCGCCCCTGAGAGACAGGGCCGGCGATGGCGATGCAGACGGCGTCAACCCCGGCGCAATCCTGTTCGTCCTGGAACCGCGCGATCACGTCGAGCAGGCTGGCGTGATCGTCATTTGGCGCGCGCAGCAACGTTTCGCTGCGCAGGCCGGACGCATCGGCCAGTGCAAGACGGGTGTTGGTGCCCCCGACATCGCCCACAAGAAAAGTCATGACGCTTGCCTCTTCATGCCCCTCAGCACTCTACGCCTTCGGGTTTCTTGCCAAGGATGATCATGCTCAGAAGGTCGTCATCGGTGACATCATCAACCTTGACCGTGCCGACAAGCTGGCCGTTTTTCATCACGCTGGCGCGATCGCACAGCTCCATCACGTCATGAATATCATGGCTGATCAGGAAGATGCCGATGCCTTCGGATTTCAGCTGCTGGATCAGCTCGGACACCATTTGTGTTTCGTGCGGTCCAAGCGCGGCGGTGGGTTCGTCCATGATCAGGATGCGCGCGTTGAAATAGACGGCGCGGGCAATGGCGACCGATTGGCGTTGGCCACCCGAGAGGGCCGAGACCGGGTCGTTGAACTTTTGAAAGTTCGGGTTGAGGCGGCCCATGATCTTGCGGCATTCGGCCTCCATCGCGTCGTCATCGACAAAGCCGAAGGGCGTGACAAGTTCGCGCCCGAGGAACAGGTTCGAGGCGGCATCGAGGTTATCGGCCAGCGCAAGCGTCTGGTAGATGGTTTCGATGTTGTAGCGTCGCGCGTCGCGCGGGTTGTGGATCTCGGCTCTTTCACCGTTGACGTAGATTTCGCCGCCATCGGCCTTGTAGGCCCCGGAGAGGATCTTGATCAGGGTGGATTTCCCGGCGCCGTTGTGACCCAGAAGGCCCACGACTTCGCCAGGGTAGAGATCGACCGAGACGTGATCCACGGCCTTGATCCCGCCGAACGAGATGTGCATGTCGCGCATTTCCACGAGAGGGGTTTGGGTTTCCATGTGTCTCTCTCCTCTCTTAGCTGCCGGTCCGGCGGCGATAGACGATGTCGATATAGACGGCGAGGACAAGCACCATGCCGACGACGATGGATTGCAGCGGCGCATCAACACCGACCATGGCCATGCCCGATTGCAGGGACTGCATGATCAGCGCACCGATCACGGCGCCATAGATGGTGCCAAAGCCCCCGGCGAGCGCCGTGCCGCCGATGACGGCTGCGGCGATGACCCGCAGTTCATCGAGCGTGCCAAGGTCATTGCCCACGGCCCCGAGCCGCGCCGAAGCGATAACAGCGGCGATGGCGGTGAGACCGCCCATCAGGGCAAAGATTTTCACGGTGAGCAGGCGGGTGTTGATGCCGGACAGTTCGGCGGCCTCGGGGTTGCCGCCTGTGGCATAGATGTAGCGGCCAAACCGGGTGCGGCGCGAGATGATGGTCATGGTGATTGCGACCGCCAGCAGGATCACAACGGGAATGGCGATGCCGTGATTCATGGTGAAGTCATCCGGCACGTTCCAGCCACGGGCCTCGGCAATGCGGGCGGCGGCGCGGTCGGGCACCTTGTAAGAGTTCATCAGCCACGCAAAGCCAACGGTCAGGGCGACCACGAGAGCGATCAGCGTGCCTTCGGCCCAGGCCGGTTTCACGGCGATGCCATGGCGGGCCTTGGTGCGGCGGCTCATCAGCATGACCGCGGTGGCGGCGACGGCCGCAATAATGCCGAGGGCCCAGCTCAGGGTTTCACCCAGCGTGCCTTCGGCACCGCCCCCGAGAAGCTTGAAGGTGGGGTCAAGCGGGGCAACGGTTTGGCCGGACGTGACCCACCAAGCGGCGCCGCGATAGACGAGAAAGCCGCCAAGGGTCACGATAAAGGCCGGTACGGTCAGGTAGCCGATGATCCAGCCCTGGAATGCGCCGATCATGACGCCGAGCGCGATGCCCGCGATCACGGTGATGATCCAGATCGAAGGGTGGCCCAGCCCGACGATCTCGGGCAGCAGCTTGGCCTGTAGCGCGCCCATGACCATGCCGAGCAGGCCAAGCAGCGAGCCGACCGACAGGTCGATATGGCGGGTGACGATCACAAAGACCATGCCGGTGGCCATGACGGCGACCGAGGCGGTCTGAACCGACAGGTTGAAAAGGTTGCGCGGGGTCAGGAAACGCCCATCCGTGGCCAGATGAAAGGTCAGCCAGATCAGCACAAGCGCGCCGATCATGCCGAGCAGGCGCATGTCTATCCCGAGATTGGCAAAGAATTTTTTTGCCGCGTTTTGCATGTGAACAGCCTCCCTCTCATGGTGTTGCCGGGCCGCGCGGTAGCGGATGTGCGCACACATGTCGTGTCGCCCATGAATACCATGTTGCATGTTCAGGAAAGAAGGGGGGTGTCCCTCCGGGTGGCCCGGAGGGACGCGAAGGTTATTTGCAGTAGTCGATCGTGGCGCCGGCGCAGACGGCTTCCTTGTTGATCCACTTGGCGTCGACAACAAGGTTCAGGTTGTCCTGCGTGACCGGGACCGGCTTGAGGAAGCGTGCGTGCATCTTGGTGCCAGCGGGCGAGGTCCACTGGTGCGAGCTGTCGATCTGGGCCAGACCTTTGCCCTCGGCCATCTGAACGGCGATCTTCGCGGCGGCCTTGCCGAGGTCACGGGCGTCTTTCCAGACCGATACGGTCTGGGTGCCGAGCGCGACGCGGTTCAGCGCGGCATGGTCGCCATCCTGACCCGAGACCGGGATACCTTCCATGCCCTGCGCCGTCAGCGCGGCGACAACGCCACCTGCGGTGCCATCATTGGAGGCCACGACCGCGTCGACCTTGTTGTCGTTGGCGGTCAGGATCTGTTCCATGTTGCGCTGGGCGTTCGCGGGAACCCAGCCGTCGGTATAGGCTTCGCCGACAATGGTGATGTCGCCCCTATCAATCGCCTTTTGCAGCACTTCCTGCTGACCGCCACGCAGGAAATCCGCGTTCGGGTCGGTTGGGGAGCCCTTGATCATGACATAGTTGCCCTTGGGCTGGGCTTCGAGCACGGCGCGGGCCTGCATGCGGCCGACTTCGACATTGTCAAACGTCAGGTAGAAGGCGCGCGAGTCTTCGATCAGGCGGTCATAGGCGACAACGCCGATGCCTTCGTCCGAGGCCATCTGCACCGCCGGACCCACGGCGGAGGCATCCTGCGCCAGAATGATCAGCGCGTCTGCGCCTTGTGCAATCAGGCTTTCGATGTCGGAAAGCTGTTTGGCGGACGAGCTTTGCGCATCGGCCGAGATGTAAGTGGCGCCGGCGGCATCCAGTGCGGCCTTGATGGCGGCTTCGTCGGTTTTCCAGCGCTCTTCCTGGAAGTTCGACCAGCTGACGCCGATGATCATGTCCTCGGCCATGGCTGCGGTTGAAATCAGCGCGCCGGCAATGATCGCCGTCGCGGATGCGAAAAGTTTCATGATGTCCTCCCAATTTCTGTGCCCGGTGCTGTCCTTGCGAACGGTTTCATGGGCTGAGGACAGTTTAGAGTATTAAATTTGAAAATCAAATTAAATCGGTTAACCTTGCAAAAGGTGCGATATCCGCGCTGATTAGAGGGGGTGGTTTGCCGGGGGTGGGCGGCTCCTGCGGACCAAGAGAGACAAGGGAAGGCAAGCCTAAATGTCTGTGAATCAGAGAGAATTCGGGCGGCGTGTGTTGCTGGGCGAAATCCGCAAGCACCGCCGTATTGCCCGGATCAATCTTGCCGATCACACTGGAATCAGCCGGGCAACCGTGACGACGATCACCGCCGAGTTGTTGCGCGAGGGGTTGATCGAAGAGGTGCCGGGCGACTCACCCGAGCGGGACGGTAAGCGCGGACGCCCCACGGTCGACCTCAGGATTCGCGGCGCGGCGCATCTGGTGGCGGGGGCCAAGATCTCGAACCGGACGATTTCGCTCGTGCTTCTGGATTTCGAGGGCAACCAGCTGGCCGACCACGAGGTCATTCTTGATCAGAACGTGTTCGAGGCGCAGGAGCTTGCCGGGGAACTGGCCACGCATGTCGAGGTGCTTGCCCGGAAAATCGACCGCCAGAGGACGGATATTTCCGGGCTGGGCGTCGGTATCGCCGGGATTGTCGATGCGCCGCGGGGATTCGTGCATTGGTCGCCCCTGCTGGATCAGCGTAATGTCGAGTTCGGGCGCGTGCTGAGTGATGCCCTGTCGATCCCGGTCTATCTCGACAATGACGCCAACCTTGTCGCGGTGGCCGAAAAGACATTCGGGCTGGGGCAGGGGCATTCGGATTTCATCGTTGTCACCATCGAAAGCGGTGTGGGCATGGGCCTTTATATCGGGGACGAGATCTATCGCGGTACGCGTGGCTGCGGAGCCGAGTTCGGGCATACCAAGGTGCAGTTGGACGGGGCGTTGTGCCGCTGTGGCCAGCGCGGTTGTCTGGAGGCCTATGTCGCAGACTACGCGCTGTTGCGCGAGGCGATGATCGCCAGTGGAGACAAGGACGGCCGGCCGGTGGAGGCCCTGTTGCGGGACGCGCAGGCGGGCGATGCGGTGGCCAAGTCCATCGTGGACCGCGCCGGGCGTATGTTCGCCATGGGGCTGGCCAATCTTGTCAATATCTTCGACCCCGAGCTGATCATTCTGGCCGGGGAACAGATGCAGGCGAGCCATCTTTACGCGGAAGAGGTGATCGAGGCGATCCGCGCGTCAATCGTGCAGATCGACAAGGCGCCGCCCGAGGTGGTGATCCACAAATGGGGCAACCTGATGTGGGCACGGGGCGCCGCCGCCTATGCGCTGGACAAGGTGTCCGAGGCGGCGCTGGCGGAGATGGCGGATCATGCGGGTTAGATTTGGTGCGGCCTTGGTGCTGAGCGCCTCGGTGGCTGGGGCGGCAGAGCCGGAATTTCAGCCTGTGCCGGCGCCGCAACATGTTTATGCCGGAGGGTGGGAACATTACGTGGGTGGCGGTGTGGCGGTCATGGATTGTGACGCGGACGGGCTGCCCGATCTCTATGTCGCGGGGGGCAGCAACCCGGCGCAGGTGTTGCGCAACCGGGGCGGCATGGTGTTTGAGGCAGAAACGCCTGCGGCGCTGGCGCTCACGGGGGTGATCGGGGCCTATCCGTTGGATATCGATAGTGACGGCCACATCGACCTTGCCGTTCTGCGGGTGGGGGAGAATGTGTTGCTGCGTGGCGATGGCGCGTGTGGGTTTTCCCGCTTTGAGCCGCCGGGATTCCACGGGCGCGACCGCTGGACCACCGCGTTTTCGGCGACATGGGAGGCGGGGCAGACCCTGCCGACGCTGGTATTCGGAAACTATGTGAACCGGGACGACCCCAAGGGGCCGTTTGAAACCTGTGACGACAATACGTTGTTTCGCCCGGAGGGGGACGGGTACGCCATGTCCCTGCTGGGGCCGGGGTATTGCGCGCTGTCCATGTTGTTTTCCGATTGGGGCCGAATGGGGCGGGCCGATCTCAGGGTGAGCAATGACCGGCATTATTACGTGCGCGGCGGGTCGGAACAGATGTGGGCGATGGAGGTCGTCCCGCGCCTGTTGGGGGCGGAGGATGGTTGGCGTTCGCATATGCTCTGGGGCATGGGGATCGCGTCACGGGACGTGGATTTCGACGGCCTGCCCGAAGTGTACCTGACCTCGATGGGGGATCAGCGGATGCAGCGTCTTGAGGGGCCGGGGGCGGCCTTTGCGGATGTGCCTTACGAGATGGGCACAACGGCGCACCGCCCCTATCTGGGCGGGGATGGGCGGCCCTCGACCGGGTGGCACGCGAGTTTCGGGGATATCGACCTTGATGGACGGGATGATATTTTCCTGTCCAAGGGCAATGTCGAACAGATGCCGGACGCGGCGATGGAGGACCCAAACACGCTGTTGATGCAGCAGCCCGACGGGACGTTTGTGGAAAAGGGCGATGTCGCTGGTGTTGCGTCATTGGTGCGCAGCCGCGGGGCCGCGCTGGTCGATCTGGATCTGGACGGGTTGCTGGACCTCGTGGTGGTGAACCGCCGCGCGCCCATGGAGATTTATCGCAACGTGACCAAGGCGTCAGGCAACTGGGTGTCGGTTGCGCTTTTGCAGGATGGGGCGAACCGGAATGCGGTGGGAGCGTGGATCGAACTGCGCGTCGGGGACCGCGTTCATGCGCGCGAGATCACGGTGGGCGGTGGCCATGCCGGGGGCGTGGCCGGGCCGGAGCATTTTGGCCTTGGCGCGGTGTCCGAGGCCATGGCGCGGGTGATCTGGCCGGATGGTGCGGTGAGCGATTGGGCGGCGGTGCCGGTCAATCATGCGCTGTTGGTGGTTCGGGCAGGCGACGCGCTGTCGGTTGCGGCCTACTGATCCACGGGCAGGCCGCTGGGCACCTCTGACGGAACGCCAAGGCGGGCATTCAGAGCGCCGGGATCGTTCAGGGCAAAGCGCAGGAATGCGACGATCTGGTCGACCTCTGTATCGGAAAGCGTCATCGGGGCCAGTTCATTGGCCGCCGCGATGGCGTCGATTTCCTCCGGGTCGGACATGATCGCGAAATCGCTGTCAAAGTCGGGGGGCAGGAGAAGCGCCTGACTGGGTTCGTAGGCCCAGAGCGACTCGACCGGGTCGATATGGTGACGCACGACGCCCTCAATCGTGGCATAGGCGCCGGAATGGCCGTAAGGCCCGGTATCTGGCAGGTTGCGCAGGGACGGTGTGCGAAAGCGGTAAAGGTCGGTGTCATCGCCGGTGACACGGGCACGGCCCGTGTCGCGGTTGTGCCGTTCGAACCGCGCAGCCTTGCCGGGGCCGATCTGGGGCATGGCGATGGCGTGATAGCCGTGGTCGGTCTGGAACTGTCCTGCATGGCAGCTGTCGCACCGCGCCTTGCCGTAGAACAAGGTCAACCCGGCAGCGGCGTCGGGGGGCAGGGGGCGTCCGGTTCGCAGGAAACGGTCAAACGGGCTATTGTCGCCGCGCCATTCGAAGGCGATGAAATCGGCGATCACGTTGGCGATGTCATGGAACTGGATCTCTGTGCCGCGGCCAAGAATTACATCGAACCGGGCGCGGTAGTCCGGGATGGCCTCGATCCGTTGGGCAAGGATGTCCCATGCGCCGCCGGGGCCTGTCAGAAAGCCCTGCCGCACGGCCTGTGCAACGTCGTTTTCGGAATAATGTCCGGCCATCTCGTCGCCCGAGAGCACGGGGAACATGGCTTGCGCCGCCAAAGCGCTGTCAAAGCCGACCTCCATTTCTGCGCCCAAAGGGGTGCGGATACCGGAGGGGCGGGTGGGGTCCTTTTCGAGGCGGCCGTCATGGAAGAACCGGGTGAATTCCGCCGCGCCGAGGTTGAAGAGCGCGGGCGCGTTGCGCGGGATGCGTTGTTCGGGTGGGTCGTTGGCGTCGATCACCCGGTCGATGCCCAGCCCCACCGCGCCATCGCCAAAGCCAAGCGACAGCCCGTCGCCCGTCCCAAGGCTCGGGTGGTGGCAGGTGGCACAGGACACGCTTTTGTTGCCCGACAGGATCGGGTCGTAGAACAGCAGGTGGCCCAACTCGACCCGTGCCATGTCAGGCTCGGGGAAGGTTGCGTTTGCCTCGGGGAGCGGCCCGGCGAGGGCAGCCGAAGACAGGAGCGCGAAGAAGGTGGGGAGCCACCTCATGTCATAGCCTCGACGGTCAGGGTCAGGCGCTGGCGATAAGGCGCGTCCGGGGTGGCGATAATGGGGGCAAACTGTGGGTGGTTCACCGCGTCCGGGAAATGTTGTGCCTCGAGGCAGATCGCGTCATAGGCAGTGTGGGACTGGCCCGGCAGGGCGGAGTGCAGCGGTTCGAGGTAGCGCGAGGAATAAAGCTGCATTCCCGGCTGATCGGTTTCGAGCCTCAGGCGCAATCCATCCGGGGCGGTCAGCGTGGCGGTCTGCGCATCAAGCGCAAAGTTGTCGTCGTAGCCAAGTGCGTCCGGGTCGGCCTCGGCAAAGCTGCGGGGGCGGGTGAAGTCATGCCTGGTGCCTGAGATGGGCAGTAGGGTTCCGGAGGGGATCGAGTCGGCGTCGGTTTCGGTGATGTGGGTTGCGGGCAGGTGCAGAACGTGATCGCGCGCGCTGCCATGGCCCATGAGGTTGTAGTAATTGTGCTGGGCAAGGTTGATCGGAGTGGGGCGGTCGACCTCTGCCCCCATGTCATAAGTCAGGGTGTTGCCCGCAAGCGTGATCGTCACCGTGATGCTGGCCTGCCCCGGAAAGCCCTGATCCCCGTCCGGGGAGGTCAGGCGCAATTGCACGGCATCTGTGCCGTCGGGCTCCATTTGCCAAAGGCGTTTGCCGATCCCGCCTGTTCCCCCGTGCAACATGTGCGGCGCGATATTGGCGTCCAGTTCATAGCGCGTTCCGTTCAGCGCAAAGGTCGCGTTGCCGATGCGGTTGGCGACCCGCCCCACGATGGTGCCAAGGTTGGCGGGATTGTCGAGATAGGCGACCGGGTCGGCATAGCCCAGCACGATCGAGCGGCGCGCGCCCCGGTGGGGTACGCGCCAGTCTTGCGTGATGCAGCCAAGGTTGAGGATCGCAACCGAAACATCCCCGTCCCGAAGGACATGGCGGCGGATATCTTGGGGTGCGATCCTTTGGGACATGTTTCAGACGAACCTGTTGACGTGGTTTTCCAGTATTTCCTGACGCCCGGATTTCGGTGCGGGATTGATGGCGCCACTGTTCACTTTTTCGAAGATCGTGTCGAAATCGCTGTTCAGCATTGCCTGCGCTTCGGGGGTCTCCCATCCGGCGTAGCGCGCTTTGAGTGCGTCCTCAAGGCCGCCGTCCTCGATCATAGCGGCGGCGGCCTTCAAACCGCGTGCGCAGATGTCCATGCCGCCGACATGAGCGGCGATCAGATCCTGCGCGTCCAGCGACTGGCGGCGCAGCTTGGCATCGAAGTTGGTGCCGCCCGTGTCAAACCCGCCATCCCTGAGGATGTGGTAATAGGCCAGCGCGACCTCGGGGACGTTGTTGGGGAACTGATCCGTGTCCCAGCCCGATTGATAGTCGTTGCGGTTCATGTCGATCGAGCCCAGCACACCAAGGGCGGCGGCGGTGGCAATCTCGTGCTCGAAACTGTGGCCTGCGAGAATGGCGTGGCCCTGTTCAAGGTTGAGTTTCACTTCGTTCTCCAGCCCGTATTTCTGCAGGAAGCCATAGCAGGTGGCGGCGTCATAGTCGTACTGGTGCTTGGAGGGTTCCTGCGGTTTGGGTTCGACAAGGATCGTGCCCTTGAAGCCGATCTTGTGCTTGTAATCCACAACCATGTTCAGGAACCGGCCCATGTGATCGAGCTCGCGCCCCATGTCGGTGTTGAGCAGGGTTTCGTACCCCTCGCGCCCGCCCCAGAGCACGTAGTTTTCGCCGCCCAGTTTCATCGTGGCATCCATGCAGGTTTTCACGGTAGCCGCCGAATAGGCAAAGACATCCGGATCCGGGTTCGTTGAAGCGCCCGACATCCAGCGGCGGTGGCTGAACATGTTGGCGGTGCCCCAGAGCAGCTTGACCTTGCGGGTCGACATCTTCTCTTCGAAATAGGCGATGATCTCTTCGAAGTTCTTCAGGCTTTCTGCAAAGCTGTCGCCTTCGGGGCGGATATCGGCGTCGTGCCAGCAGAAATAGGGCTGGCCGAGAATGTCGAACATCTCAAAGGCGGCGTCGGCTTTGATCTTGGCGGTGGCCATCTGGTCCTGAGGGTGCCAGGGGCGGATGAAGGTCTGACCGCCGAAGGGATCGCCGCCTTCCCAAGCAAAGGAATGCCAATAGGCAATGGCAAAGCGCAGGTGATCTTCCATCCGCTTTCCCATGACGACTTCGTCCGGGTTGTAGTGACGGAAGGCGAGCGGATTGGGGCTGTCGGGACCTTCATAGGCGATGGGCGCGATGCCGTTGAAAAACTCGGTCATGATTGCAGGGCCTTTAATGCGGGGTAAGAGGAAGCGAAGGCGGCATAAGCGTCTTCATAGGCGGCGCGCAGTTCGCTGCGCGGGTCGATCGTGGTGGCGATCTCGGGGCGGGTCATGACCGCCTCGGGCGCGGCGCCCGTGGCGGCGCAGAGACCAAGCCGGGCGGCACCGAGGGCCGCGCCGAACTCGCCCTTGGCCGGGAGCGCGATGGGCATGTCGAGCAGCGTGGCGATCAGTTCGACCCAATAGGGCGACTGCGCCCCACCGCCGATGGCGATCAGGCTTTGCAGGTCGGCCCCGGCGGATTTCAGGGCTTCGAGATTGTCGCGCAGGGCAAAGGACACGCCTTCGATCACGGCTTGGGTGAGGTCGCGGGGGCCGTGCGCGATATCAAGCCCGATGAAGGCTCCGCGCAGATCGGCATCATTGTGGGGCGTGCGTTCGCCAGAGAGGTAGGGGAGGAAACGCAAGCGCCCCGGCCCGCCGATGGTTGGTCCGAGAGTGGTAGCAAGGTCGGCGGGCGGTGTGTTGAGAGTGCGGGCCAGCCAGTTGAGGCTGTCGGTGGCGGCAAGGATGACGCCCATCTGGTACCAGCGGTTCGGAACAGCGTGACAGAATGTGTGCACGGCGCTGGCGGCGTTGGGGGCATAGTTGTCGCGGCCCGTCAGAAGAACGCCCGAGGTGCCGAGGCTGACGAAACCGTCGCCTTCGGAAAGCGCGCCGATGCCACAGGCGGCTGCGGCGTTGTCGCCTGCTCCGGCAGCCACGACCGTGTCGGGGGACAGGCCCAGATCGGCGGCGATGTCGGGATGCAGGGTGCCAATGGGTTGGGTGCCTTCGAACAGCGCGGGCATCTGATCGCGGCGCATCCCCGAAGCATCGAGCAGGGTCTGCGACCAGTCGCGCGCGCCCACGTCAAGCCAGCTTGTCCCGGCGCTGTCGGACATGTCCGAGGCATAGGTGCCCGTCAGCCAGAAATTGAGGTAGTCCTTGGGCAAAAGCACCTTGGCGGTTTGGGCAAAGATGTCGGGCTCGTTCTCGGCCACCCAGAGCACCTTGGGGGCGGTGAAGCCGGGAAAGACGATATTGCCGGACAGGTCCCGCACCCCCGGCATGGCATCCAGGCGGGCGGCCTGATCGGCGCTTCTCGTGTCGTTCCACATCATGCAGGGGCGCAGCACCGCGCCCTTGTCGTCCAGCAGGGTCGCGCCATGCATGTGGCCCGAGACGCCGATGCCCCGGATCGCGGGCAGGAGCGCGGGGTGATCGGCGTGTAGGGCGGCAAAGACCGCGCGGCAGGCGGCGGTCCAGTCCGCCGGGTCCTGCTCGCTCCAGCCCGGATGCGGGCGGGCGGTGTCATAGCTGGCTTCGCTGGTTGCGACGACACGCTGATCGGCGTCGATCACAAGCGCGCGCAATCCCGATGTGCCCAGGTCGAGTCCGACGAACACGGCAATCCCCCCAATTGTCTCCTCGCTTAATTTTAGACTCAAATTAAATTGAAAGGCAAATGCGAAATTTGCCGGAGGTCAAAGGTGCAGGTTTTTTGCAGAGTTTCGCATCTACCGCGCACAGGCCCTTGACCTTCCCCTAACTGGAACCCTTATGTAGCCTGTCATACGGGAAAGACAGGTATGTCATGACAGAGTCGCACGCTGCACAATTACGGGTTTCGGGGCTGAACTGCGCGGGATGCGCGGGGCGGGCCGAGAAGGCTTTGGCGGGGGTTGAGGGGGTCGCGTCGGCCTCGGTCAACTTTGCCAATGAAACGGCGCAGGTCGCCTATGACGCGCCTGCCACGCTGGACGATCTGATCGCGGCGCTGGAAAAGGCCGGGTACCCAGCGGTGATCCAGGAAACATCGTTCCGGGTGTCCGAGATGACCTGTGCAGGCTGTGTGCGCCGGGTCGAACAGGCGTTGCTTGCCGGGCGCGGCGTGATTGATGCGAGCGTCAACATGGCGACGGAAACCGCGACGGTGCGCTATGCCGTCGGCGCCACAGCCCCGGACGAGATCGCGGCGCTGGCGACGGCGGCGGGCTATCCGGCCCGGATCGACACCGAAACACCGGACGTGGTCGAGGCGCAGAAGGCGGATGAATTCCGGGCGCTGAAAAAGCGGACCCTGTTGGCGGCTGCTTTGGCCCTGCCGGTCTTCGTGCTTGAGATGGGATCGCACATGATTCCCGGCATGCACCATTGGGTGATGGCGAATATTGGCATGCAAAACAGCTACTTGCTGCAATTTCTGCTGACCACGCTAGTGCTCGTCGGGCCGGGGCGGGTGTTCTATGCCAAGGGCTATCCGGCGCTGTTCAAGGGCGCGCCGGATATGAACTCGCTGGTGGCGCTGGGCACGTCGGCGGCCTATTTGTTTTCGGTGATTTCGACCTTTGCGCCGGGGCTTTTGCCCGCGGGAACCGCCAATGTCTATTACGAGGCGGCAGCGGTCATTGTCGTGCTGATCCTGGCCGGGCGGCTGATGGAGGCGCGGGCCAAAGGGCAAACCGGGGCGGCCATTCGCAAGCTGATCGGGCTGCAGCCGCGTCAGGCGCGTGTCGAGCGCGCGGGCGAGGTGGTCGAGGTGCCGATTGCGGGGATCGTGGTGGGGGATCACGTCCATGTGCGCCCCGGCGAAAAGATCGCGGTGGATGGCACCGTCCTGTCCGGCGAAAGCTGGGTTGATGAAAGCATGATCACGGGCGAGCCCGTGCCGGTTGAAAAGACACGCGGCGGCGGGGTTGTCGCCGGGACGGTGAACGGGCAGGGCGCGCTTGTGTTCCGGGCCGAAAAGGTCGGTGCGGATACGATGCTGTCCCAGATCATCCGCATGGTGCAGGACGCACAGGGCGCCAAGCTGCCGATTCAGGGCATGGTCGACCGAATTACCATGTGGTTCGTGCCTGCGGTGCTGGTGGTCGCGCTATTGACGGTGGCGACGTGGCTGTTGCTGGGGCCCGATCCGGTGCTGAGTCGTGCGCTTGTCGCCGGGGTGGCGGTGCTGATCATTGCCTGCCCTTGCGCGATGGGTCTGGCCACGCCGACCTCGATCATGGTGGGCACCGGACGCGCGGCCCAGTTGGGCGTCTTGTTCCGCAAGGGCGATGCGCTGCAGAGGGTGCGCGATTGCAAAGTTGTTGCGTTCGACAAAACCGGGACGCTGACCAAGGGCCAGCCGGAGCTGACCGATCTGGAGGTGTCAAACGGCTTTGACGCCGACCACGTGCTGACGCTGGCGGCGTCGGTTGAGGCAACGTCGGAGCATCCCATTGCGCAGGCCATTCTGCGCGCAGCCAAGGGCAAGGGGCTGTCGGTGCCGAAGGCCACCGGCTTTGAAGCCTTGGCCGGGTTCGGGGTGCGCGCCACGGTGGACGGGCACGCGATACTGATCGGCGCGGACCGCCTCATGACGGGAGAGGGGCTGGAGCTTGGTGACCTCAGGGCGCGGGCAGAAAGCCTTGGGCGACAGGGCCGCACACCGCTTTTCATTGCCGTGGACGGGGTGGTTGCCGCCGTGCTGGGGGTGGCCGACCCGGTGAAACCTTCGGCCCGCGAAGCGGTGCGTGCCCTGCATGATCTGGGTCTGCAGGTGGCGATGATCACTGGCGACAACAAGCATACGGCGGGGGTGATCGCGCAAGAGCTTGGCATTGACCGGGTGGTCGCCGAAGTGCTGCCTGATGGCAAGGTGGCAGCACTTGAGGCACTGCGCGAAGAGGTTGGTGCCGTGGCTTTTGTCGGGGATGGGATCAACGATGCCCCGGCTTTGGCGTCTGCCGATGTCGGGATTGCGATTGGCAGCGGCACGGACGTGGCCATCGAAGCCGCGGATGTGGTGCTGATGTCGGACGATGTGCGCGGCGTGGTCAACGCGGTGGCGATCAGCCAACAGGTGATCCGCAATATCGGGCAGAACCTGTTCTGGGCCTTTGGGTACAACACGGTGCTGATCCCGGTTGCCGCCGGGGTTCTGGTGCCCTTTGGCGGACCGATGCTGTCGCCGGTTCTGGCCGCAGGTGCCATGGCCCTGTCGAGCGTCTTTGTATTGAGCAATGCCTTGCGCCTGCGTTGGGTCGCGGCGGCGGTGGAAACGGCAGAGGCGCAAGGGACGCGTCCGCTGGTTCCGGCAGCGGCAGAATAAGGAGAGTTGGCATGAATATCGGGGAAGTGGCCAAACGGTCGGGCCTGCCATCCAAGACCATCCGTTATTACGAAGAAATCGGGTTCATCACGCCCCGGCGCAGTGAAAACGGCTACCGCGATTTTGATGAAAAAGACCTTCATCGGCTGGCCTTTATCGGGCGCGCCCGCTCGCTAGGGTTCACCATCGAGAACTGCCGGGCGCTGCTTGAGCTTTATGCGGACCAGAGCCGCGCGAGCGCAGACGTGAAACGGGTGGCCGAGGAAAACCTGCGCGAGATCGACGCCAAGATCGCCGATCTGCAAGCCATGCGGGCCACGTTGGCACATCTGGTGGGGGCCTGCGCCGGGGATTCCCGCCCCGACTGCCCGATCCTCGAAGACCTCGGGCGCGCCTTGGGTTAGCGGCCTCGCGCGGGGGTTTTTCACCGCTCATAGCTTTTTTCAATATGATCTCGGCGAAATTGATTTGCCGAAACCCCTGCTTTTCCGGGACACTTCGGCAAAGGGCGCAGGCGCGTGTGAAAAGGGAATTCGCGTGTCCGGCACCCTCGAAGGAGATCGCAAAAGGCGGATGCGCGGCCATCAAAACCTTGACAGGCCGCGTTTGAACTGTCGCAGTGTGAGCCAATGCCGGGCGCGCATGGACAGCGCTACAAGAGCAACAGGGACAAGACCGGGACAGGGATCGAACACCATCATGTATAATATGTTGAACACGGGCGTAGGCTGGCTGGCCCGCGTCATGGCCATACTGGGAGGGATCGTGTTGATCGGGCTGATCATCATGACCTGCCTGTCGATCACCGGGCGTGCGCTCATCCCGCTGGGGCTGGGGCCTGTACCGGGGGATTTCGAACTGGTCGAGGCCGGGGTGGCATTTGCGATTTTCGCCTTTCTGCCATGGTGTCAGTACAACCGGGGCCATGCGCGCGTGGACCTGTTCCAGCCCGCCTTTGGGCGTTTCGGAAATCGCCTGATTGATCTTGTTGCGGACGTGATGATGTTCATCGCGGCCTATATCATCGCGTGGCGGCTCTATCTGGGCATGATGGACAAGTACAATTACCACGAGACCACTTTCATCCTGCAGTTCGAGATCTGGATGGCTTATGCCGCCGGGTTCCTCGGGGCCGCCGTGTTCGTGATCGTTGCCGCGTTCTGCATCCTGCGCAGTCTGCGCGCCCTGCTGGGGCAGTCGTCGGAGGCAAGCGCATGAGCAATATTGAAATCGGCCTCTGGTCCTTTCCGGTTCTCCTGTTCCTGATTTTCATCCGCATTCCCATCGGTCTGGCGATGATGGCGGTGGGCATGGGCGGCACCTATATCGTGTTCGGCTCGACCATGATGACGATGGGACAGCTCAAGCATCTCGTCTATGGCACTTTCTCGAACTATTCGCTGTCGATCGTGCCGTTGTTCCTTTTGATGGGACAGTTCGCGACCCTGTCGGGCATGTCCAAGGGGCTGTTCAAGGCCGCCGAGGCGTGGCTGGGGCATCTCAAGGGCGGGGTGGCGATGTCGGCCATTGGCGCCTGCGCCGGGTTTGGCGCGATATGCGGTTCGTCACTGGCCACGGCGGCCACGATGGGGCAGGTGGCCCTGCCGGAACTGCGCCGCTATGGCTATTCCGGGCCGCTGGCCACCGGGACACTGGCCGCCGGGGGGACGCTGGGCATCCTGATCCCGCCTTCGGTGATCCTCGTGATCTATGCGATCCTGACCGAACAGAACATCGCCAAACTCTTTGTCGCGGCCTTCATTCCCGGCATTCTGGCGGCGATTGCCTATATGCTGGTGATCGCGATCTATGTGCGCGTGGTGCCGGGGTCGGGCGATGCGCTCGAGCCGGTGCCCTACGCGGAGCGGTTCAAGGCGCTGATCTCGGTCTGGCCTGTGATCCTCATCTTCCTTGCGGTTGTGGGCGGTATCTATGCCGGTATCTTTACCCCGACCGAAGCGGCGGCGGTGGGCGCGGCAGGCACAGGGCTTGTGGCGCTGGTGACCGGGGGGCTCAACGGCAAGAAGATCGTCAACTCGATCCTGACCACGGCCAATTCCACGGCAATGATCTTCCTGATCGTGCTGGGGGCGGGCATGTTCAACAGCTTCCTTGCACTCACGCAACTGCCGCAGACTTCGGCGCAGTGGGTGACGGAACAGGGGTTCAGCCCGTGGTTCGTGCTGTTCTGTGTGCTGGTGCTCTACCTGATCTTCGGCTGCGTGATGGACAGTCTGTCGATGGTGCTTTTGACGGTGCCGATTTTCTTCCCGATCATGACGGCGCTGGATTTCGGCATGAGCACCGAGGAATTCGCCCTGTGGTTCGGCATCATCGTCCTGATCGTGGTCGAGGTCGGGTTGATCACGCCACCGGTGGGGATGAACCTGTTTGTCATCAACACCATGGCGCGCGACATCCCGATCAGCCAGACCTTCCGTGGCACGGCGCCTTTCGTGCTGGCCGATATCATCCGCGTGGCGATCCTGGCGATGTTCCCGTCGATAACATTGGCGTTGGTCTGGGCGATCTACTAGCCCGGGCACACCGCATGAAAAGGGCCACGGGGCACACCCCCGTGGCCCTTTTTGCATTCGGGCTGCGGCGTTGCGGCGCTGGTGTTGGCGCATGGATCGGGCAGTATGGGGCAAAGTGAAGGAGCATAGATCCCATGAGCAGCGACGTACCCGCCATCCGCGATGGCGAAACCACCCTGTCCTTTGATCCGGCAGCGCGCGTGGACGCGACCGTGCGGTTCATCGGGCGTATTCACACCCCATGGAAGCGCGGGGATTGCCCCAAGAACGTGACCTCTGCACGGGTGCGTGCCGCCGAGGAGGGCGGGCGGTTCACGGTGAAACTGGAAGAGGGGTTTGCACCGGGGCTCACCGGACTTGAGCCGGGGCGGGGCATTTTCCTGATCTACTGGATGCATCAGGCGCGCCGGGACCTGATCACGCAGGCGCCCAAACATGTCGACGGCACGCGGGGCACCTTTGCGCTGCGCTCGCCCAATCGTCCGAACCCCATGGCCATGTCGGCGGTGACAATCCTGTCGGTTGATGTCGAGTCGGGGGAGATCGAAGTGGATGCCATCGACTGTTTCGACGGCACGCCGCTGGTCGATATCAAGCCGTGGACGGCGGGGGTGGATACGCCGGTGCCGCTGGCAGAGGCCGATTAACGCACCGACGGCGGCGACAGCAACAGGTCTGTGGGCGGTTCGCGCAACAGATCGGCGGCAAAGCCGCCCAGCCTGTGCAGGGCAAATCCGCGGGTATGTGTGCCAAGCACCAAGAGGTCGGGTGTGATGCTGGCGATCTTGTCATGCAGGGCCTGGGTCACGCTGCCGGTCACGATCTCTGGCGGGGCATAGGCGCCGGGGATCGCCGACTTCGCCAGCCAGGCATCGCGTTTGGCTTCGGTTTCCCTGCGTACAGCCTGGGCCATTTCGCTGACATGCGACTCGCCCGTCAGCCCGGCAAAGGGCACCAGCATGGCGTGAAAGGATGTCATCGCCGCGTTGGGGGCAACGGTCGCCGCCGCCCGCAGCGCGGCGGCGCAGGCGTCGGAAAAGCTGATCAAGGCAAGGGCGGCGGCGTAGTCTCCCTCGACCATGTTCCGGGCGATCAGGACCGGGGCAAGGCTGGCGGCGGCAATCCGTTCGGACGTGGTTTCGCGCAGCTGGTCAAAGAGGCGCCGGGCGCGGTGCAGTCCCATGACGACAAGGTCGGCTTCCTTGTCGATGGCAAAGGCGTTGACCTGTTCCACGGGATCGCCGGCAAGTACGGTGACCGTGGCCAGTGCCTTGCCCGGCTGGCGGGAAAGATAGGCCTCGAGCCGCTCGGAAACAGACTCGCGCAGCTGATTGACCATGTCTTCGGGCAGGGCATCATCCACCACCGACACCACGTGCAGCCGCGCGCCGTGTTGCGTGGCCAGAAACAGGGCGCGTTCCAGCGCGCGATCGGAACGGGGGGACATGTCGGTGGCGACTACGATGGATTTCACGGGGGACCTCCTTGCCGGTGCGACCGGGGCAAAACATGCGCTTTCCTGTACACACACTATGCAGCGGCGCCAGCGATGGCAAAGGCGCGGTGTCACGATGGGGGCGGAGGTGCGGCAGAAGTGGCAGCCCGTAGGGGAATCGAACCCCTCTTTCCAGGTTGAAAACCTGGCGTCCTAACCGATAGACGAACGGGCCACGCTGTTGCTTGGTTCAAGGTGGAACAGAAGTCCGGAGAACCGGCTTCGACTGGCAGCCCGTAGGGGAATCGAACCCCTCTTTCCAGGTTGAAAACCTGGCGTCCTAACCGATAGACGAACGGGCCGTGCCGAAGCGTGAGGCGTAATTAGTGAAAGGCCGGGGGCACTGCAAGCGGAAATTTCAAACTGGGCGCGACTTTTTTGACCGCGGGGTTCCGGGGGCGCTGCCCCCGTCGCGAGCAGGCTCGCGACTCCCCCGGGATATTTGCGGCAAAAGGAAGAATGGGGCGGGTGTTCAGGCGGGCGCGGCGTCTTCGAGGCGGAGTTGTACGGTCTGGCGACCACCCCATGAGTTGATCTCGAGCCGCCCGGCAAGATGAAAGCGGGACTGTCCGTGCGATTCGAGCGCTGGGCCAAGGGGGGTGTCGAAGGCGCCGAAACAGATCGCCTCGAGCCGCGCGCCCAGCCCGTCGCCGAAGGTGATCTTGAGGTGGTTGTCGCCCACGCGTTTGGCAAAGCGAATTTCGGCCTCGGGGAAGGCGAAGCGAGGGGCGGGGGCACCTGCGCCAAAGGGGCCGGCCTTGTCGATGTCCTGTACCAGCTCGACCGTGGCAGCACCCGGCATCAGGAGGGCATCGAGTTTGAGATCGGCGGGGCCGGCGCTGCCTGCGCCCTGTTTTGCGAGCAGGTCCGACAGGCGCGCCATGGCCGGTTCCAGCTGATCGCGGGCCACGGTCAGACCGGCGGCCATCTTGTGGCCGCCGCCCTTGCTCAGGAGGCCTTCGGCGGTGAGTTTCTGGATCGAGGCGCCGAGATCGACGCCCGAGATCGAGCGGCCCGAGCCTTTGCCCTCGTCCCCGTCCAGTCCGATGACGATGGCAGGGCGGTTGGTGGCTTCTTTCAGGCGGGAGGCGACGATGCCGACGACACCGGGGTGCCAGCCTTCGCCCGCCGCCCAGACAAGCGGGGCATCAAGGCCACGGGCTTCGGCCTGTTCCATCGCCGCGGCGCGCACGGCGGCTTCGATGTCGCGGCGGTCGGTGTTGAGCTGGTCCAGCCGTTCGGCCATGGCGCGGGCTTCGTCCGGGTTGTCGGTCGACAGGAGTCGCGCGCCAAGGTCGGCCTGACCGATGCGCCCGCCCGCGTTGACGCGCGGGCCGAGCAGGAAGCCGAGGTGGTAACTGTTGGGGGCCGAATCCATGCGGGCGACATCCGAAAGCGCGACGATGCCGGGGCGGTCGCGCCGTGCCATGACCTTGAGCCCCTGCCGCACCAGCGCCCGGTTGACGCCGATCAGGGGGGCGACATCGGCCACGGTGGCCAGCGCGACAAGATCGAGCAGGGACATCAGGTCAGGGCCTTGTGTGCCGCTTTCGCGCATCTGCCGGTTGGCCTCGACCAGCATCAGGAACACCACCGAGGCCGCGCAAAGATGAGCGAGGTCGCCGGATTCGTCCTGGCGGTTGGGGTTCACCACGGCGTGACAGTCGGGCAGGGTTTCGCCACCCAGATGGTGATCGAGCACGATCACGTCCGCGCCTTTGGCGGCGGCGATGGGGCCGTGGGAGAGCGTGCCGCAGTCCACGCAGATGATCAGGTCATGGTCACGCGCAAGGGCCGCCATGGCCTCGTCATTGGGGCCGTAGCCTTCGTCGATCCGGTCCGGCACATAGAGCGTGGCCTGCAGGCCCATGGCGCGCAGCCACGTGACCAGAAGCGCACCGGAGCTGCCGCCATCCACGTCGTAATCGGCGAAGATTGCGATCCGCTGGCGGGTTTTGACCGCCTGCAGGAAGCGCGCCGCGGCCTTTTCCATGTCCTTGAGAGAGCGCGGGTCGGGCAGCAGGTCTGCCAGTTTCGGTTCAAGAAACCCGGCGGCCTCTTGCGGGGAGACGCCGCGCCGGGCCAAAACGGCGCAGAGCGCGGGCGGCAGGGCGGTGTCCTGTTGCAGAAGTTCGGTCGCGCGGGTGATTTCGACCGAGGGGCCAACCCAACGGCGCCCGGTCAGGGAACTGGAAACGCCAAGAAAATCGCTCATGCCAGGGCCTTGAGAATGTCGTCGGTGGCGAGGGCCTGTCCGAATTCGCCATGCAGCATGGAGATTTCGGCATCGTGAATCTGTTGTGCCGTCATCGCGGGCAGGCCTGCGCGCCAATCGCTGCGGGCGTGCGTGTCAAAAGCGGCGCAGGCGTCATGGGCGAGCCAGACGTCGAACCCGAGATTGCAGCCCATGCGCATCGAGGTTGAGATGCATTGCGGGGTCGACAGCCCGGCGATAATCAGCCCCGAAACGCCGAGATCGCGCAGATGGGTTTCGAGATCCGTGCCGATGAAAGCCGAGTTGGTGTTTTTTTCAAACACGGGCTCGTCGCCCATCGGTGCAACAATGGCTTTGATCGCGTTGCCGCCCTGATCCGGGTGCAGCGGGCTTGTCGGGCGGGTCGAAAAGTGCCGCACATGGGCAATGGGCAGGCCCAGAACACGACAGCGCGCCAGAAGGCGCGCCGCTTTTTTTTCCGCATCGGGGTTGTTGCGGGCACCCCAGAGAGGGCTGTCCATGCCCTCCTGGATGTCGATGAGAACCAGTGCCCGCGTCATTCAGCCCTCGACCGGGGCGCGGTAGGTCATGCGGCGGACCGAGCCGGATTTCGAACGCATCAGCAGCGTGGTGGTTTCCACCCAGCCCGGGCTGCGCTTGATGCGCGGCAGGAGCGAACCGCCGGTGACGCCGGTGGCAGCAAAGATCACGTCCGCAGTCACCATCTCGTCGCGCGCATAAATCCGGTCGAGATCGGTGATCCCCGCCTTGGCCGCGCGGCCTTTTTCGTCGTCGTTGCGGAACAGCAGACGGCCCCACATCTGGCCGCCCATGCATTTCAGCGCCGCAGCCGCCAGTACGCCCTCGGGGGCGCCGCCCTGGCCCATATACATGTCGATGCCGGTTTCCTCGGCCTCGGCGCAGTGCATGACGCCGGCCACGTCACCGTCGGTGATCAGACGGATCGAGGCACCGGTTGAGCGGACCTCTGCAATCATGTCTTCATGGCGGGGGCGTTCGAGGATGCAGACGGTGATGTCGGCGGGGGCGCAGCCCTTGGCCTTGGCCAGTGCTTCGACGCGTTCCTTGGGGGACATGTCGAGCGACACGACATCGGTCGGGTAGCCCGGACCAATCGCCAGCTTGTCCATGTAGGTGTCGGGCGCATGCAGCATCGAGCCCCGCGGCCCCATGGCGATCACGGTCAGCGCGTTGGGCATGTCCTTGGCGGTCAGGGTGGTGCCTTCGAGCGGGTCGAGAGCGATGTCCACGCCGGGGCCGTTGCCGGTGCCAACCTCTTCGCCGATATAGAGCATCGGGGCTTCGTCGCGTTCGCCTTCGCCGATCACCACAACCCCGGCAATGTCCAGCAGGTTGAGCTGTTCGCGCATCGCGTTCACGGCGGCCTGATCGGCGGCCTTCTCGTCGCCGTTGCCAATCAGCGCAGCCGAGGCAATCGCGGCCTGTTCGGCAACACGTGCCAGGCCAAGAGAGAGCATACGGTCATGAAATTCCGCGATTTCGGGCATGGAAATATCCTTGTGCTTAGGTTTGTTCCCGCAATAACGCAGGGGGGGCAATGTCACAAGCCCGCGCGATGTCTCAGCCGGGCTTGTGCAAGTTGCGTACTCAGACCATCTCGATGCGCAGCGCGACCGGCGCGCTTTCCACGACACCGGTGTCCCGCATGGCTTCAATGGCGGCATCCAGAGCCGCGCGCTGGGTTTTATGCGTCACGATCAGAACTGGGGCCGCTGCATTCTTGTGTTTGGTCTGGCGCATCCGGTCGATGCTGATGCCATTGTCGCCCAGAACCGTGGCGATCTTGGCCAGTGCGCCGGGTCGGTCTTCGAGCTTGAGGTGCAGGTAATAGGGGGCAGGTGAATTCGACTGGGCCGTCTTGGCCTTGCTCAGCGACTTGGCCGGAATGCCGAATGTCGACACCCGGAACCCGCGCGCGATGTCACATACGTCGCCCATCACGGCGCTGGCGGTCGGGCCTTCGCCCGCGCCGGGTCCCCGCAGAACGATCTGCTCTACCGCATCGCCTTCGATCACCACCATGTTGGTGCCGCCCTTGAGCTGACCCAGCGGGCTGTTCTTGGGGACGAGGCAGGGCGACATGCGCTGTTCGAGACCGCGCCCGGTCATCTGGGCCACGCCCAGAAGCTTGATGCGGTAGCCAAGATCGTTGGCCTGCTTGATGTCCTCGATCGAAATGCGCTGGATGCCCTCAAGTTCGACCGCGTCGAAATCGACCTGAGTGCCAAAGGCGATGGACGACAGCAGCGAGAGCTTGTGCCCTGCGTCAATCCCGCCCACGTCAAGGTTCGGATCGGCTTCGAGATAGCCCAGCTTGTCGGCCTCGGCGAACACCTCGTCATAGCTCAACCCGTCATCCAGCATCCGGGTCAGGATATAGTTGCAGGTGCCGTTCATCACACCCATGACGCGGGTGATATCGTTGCCCGCCAGACCTTCGGTCAGGGCCTTGATCACCGGGATGCCCCCGGCGACGGCAGCTTCGAACCGGATCACACGTCCGGCCTCTTCGGCGGCTTCGGCCAGCGCCTGACCGTGATGCGCCAGCAGCGCCTTGTTGGCTGTGACAACATCCTTGCCGCAGGCAATTGCGGCTTCGATCGAGTCCTTGGCGGGGCCGTTTTCGCCGCCCATCAGCTCGACGAACACGTCCACGTCATCGCGTTTGGCCAGCGCGACGGGATCTTCTTCCCACGAATAGTCGCTCAGGTTCACGCCCCGATCCTTGTCGCGCGACCGCGCGCTGACGGCGGTGATCACCACGGGGCGCCCGGTGCGTGTGGCCAGAAGGTTGGCTTTCTGGCGGACGATCTTGACGACGCCGACACCGACGGTGCCAAGCCCGGCAATCCCAAGGCGCAGGGGGGTGGTCATCTGGCGCTCTCCTTGATGACAGAATGCAATCAAGAGGCCGTGTATCCCAACCCGTTGACCTGTGCAACGGCGCGTCGGAGGTGACATGTCGGCTGGGGTGCGGGTTGCCTATTGGGCAGGCATTGCCCTGACGTCGGCGGCCCGCCGTTTGAGGCGTTTTGCCCGAGCTTCCAGCGCTTCGTCACTGTTCTCGTTCAGGCGCGGTGTATCCATGGCAAGGGTCTGTTCGACCGGCATAAGCTCGGGATAGGGCGCGGCCACGGCCGCGGCGTCGTCGATGTCGAGAACGTCCCGGCCCGGGCTGCAGGCCGCCGCGATCAGGAACAGGAAGGAAACGAAAATACGCATGGGTCTCGGATGGCTCGATTTCCCTATCTGTGCCCCAGAGCGACGCGCAGGGCAAGCAGGGGTTTTATTAGAACATATGTTCAGTTAATCTGGGTCCATGGCAAGAACCGCAGGATCACATTCCGAAATCACCGGCCCGCGCGTCCGCACCGCGGCGCTGGCGTTGTTTGCGCAGCACGGGTATGCGGCGGTCTCGATGCGCCAGATCGCGCGCGAGGTCGGTGTGCAGGCCGGGGCGCTCTATAATTACACGCCGGACAAGCAGTCCTTGCTGTTCGACCTGATGCGCGCGCATCTTGAAGATCTGCTTGCTGCACACGCCCCCAAGGAAGGGTCCGACCCGATGGCAGGGCTCGAGCACTTCACCCGGTTCCACATCCAGTTCCACGCCGAACGCCCTGACGAGGTTTTCATCGCCTACATGGAACTGCGCAATCTCAGCCCGGAGAACTTTGCCGAGATCGAAGCATTGCGCCGCCGCTACGAGGACCGGCTTGAAACCATCCTGCGCGCTGGGGTTGAGGCGGGGGTGTTTGCCGTTCCTGACCCCAAGATCGCCACCATGGCCGTGATTGCCATGCTGACCGGCGTGAATACCTGGTTCCGCGAGGGCGGACGGCTTTCCTTGGCCGAAGTCGAACAGATCTATTGGGACATGGTGCGCAAATCCGTGGCGATCTGATCCTTGAAACCTTTGGCTGGGGATGTGTCGGAGTTGGGTATTTGTGACCATTGAGAAGCAGCTGGTTCTTGCTTCTCAATGGTTCCAGATACCCAAATGCGGGGCGGTTTGGCCTGACGGCCCGCCGCGTCAGTGCGCAGGTCTGATGAACGTGCCGTTCCGCAAATCGGCAAAAGCCTGGCGCAATTCTTCCTGCGTGTTCATCACGATCGGCCCGTGCCAGGCCACGGGTTCCTGAATCGGGGTGCCCGAAATCAGCAGGAAGCGCACGCCGCGTTCCCCGGCCTGAACGGTGATCTCATCCCCGGTGCCGAACCGCACCAGCGTGCGATCTCCTGATATGTCGCGGATATTGACCTCCTGACCGGCGACTTCCTTTTCCAGCAGGACGCCTGTCGGTGTGCTGGCATCGGCAAAGGCGGCCTCGCCTTCGAACACATAGGCAAAAGCGCGTCGGTAGGTGTCGATCGGCAGGGTCTTTTTCACCCCTGCAGGGACCGTCACGTCCAGAAAGACAGGGTCGGCTGCGATGCCATCCACGGGGCCGGTGCGCCCCCAGAATGTGCCGGTGATGATCCGCACATGGGTGCCGTCATCGTCGGTGATCTCGGGGATTTCGCGCGCGTTCACATCCTGATAGCGCGGGTCGACCATCTTTTGCGCGCCGGGCAGGTTGGCCCAGAGCTGGAACCCGTGGTTGACGCCATGCGCATCCGGTGACGGCATTTCCTGGTGCATGATACCCGAACCGGCCGTCATCCACTGAACGTCCCCGGCGCCGAGATTGCCGGTATTGCCCAGCGAATCCTGATGCTCCACGGCGCCAGACAGCACATAGGTGATGGTTTCAATGCCGCGATGGGGGTGCCAGGGGAAACCGGCCTTGTACTTGGCCGGGTCATCATTGCGGAAATGATCCATCATCAGGAACGGGTCAAGCTCGTCGGGATCGCGAAAGCCGAAAGCGCGATGCAGGTGCACGCCGGCCCCTTCCAGGGTCGGCTGGGCGCGGCGGGTTTCCAGAACGGGGCGGATGGACATGGTGTGTCTCCTTTCATCAGGGAATCTAGGCGGGGCTCACGTCGCTTGCAATTGCCGCCTCTGCGCATCTGCGAAGGGTGACTGTGCAGCGATTGGCGCGAGACGCTGCGGCAGATTGCAAAGGAACCTTTTGCAATCTGCGACGTGCCGGGTAACGTACCGGCTCAGATCACCATCACCAAAGGCAGGGGAGGGCAAGGGATGCTTGGGTCAATGATGAACGTGCCGCTGAATATCGCGGACATCCTGAAATACGCGGCCGAAATCCATCCGACCGGCGAAATCGTGTCGGTGCGCACTGAGGGCGACATTCATCGCACCACCTATCGCGAAACGCTGGGACGGGTGTCTCAACTGGCCCATGCGCTAAAGGGAGAGGGCGCCGAAATCGGCGACAGGATCGCGACCCTTGCGTGGAACGGGTATCGCCATTTCGAACTCTACTATGCGATTTCCGGAATCGGCGCCGTGTGCCACACCATCAACCCGCGCCTGTCGGCCGAGCAGATGACTTATATCGTGACCCATGCCGAGGACACGATGCTGTTTGTCGACACCACCTTTGTGCCGCTGGTCGCGGCGCTGCGGGCGCAGTGGCCCGCCGGATTGAAGGTGGTGGTGATGACCGACCGGGCGCATATGCCCGCAGGCGACTACCTGTGCTATGAAGACCTGCTTGAGGGACAGCCCGAAAGCTTTGACTGGCCGGTGTTTGATGAAAACACGGCCTCGGGGCTTTGCTATACGTCGGGCACGACCGGCAACCCCAAGGGCACACTCTATACGCATCGCTCGACGGTCTTGCATGCTTTCATGGAGGCGGTTGGCCTGCCGAATGTCCTGCAGCCGGGGCGTGCGATCCTGCCTGTGGTGCCGCTGTTCCATGTGAACGCCTGGGGCCTGCCCTATGCCGCGCCGCTGACTGGCGCATCGCTCATCTTTCCGGGCGGGGCTCTTGACGGCGAAAGCCTCTTTAGGCTGATGGAGGCGGAAAACGTCTATTCCGCCTGGGGCGTGCCGACGGTCTGGCTTGGTCTTCAGGGCGAAATCGCGAAACAGGGCCGTCTGCCCAAGGGGCTGGCCGATGTGGTGATCGGTGGGTCTGCGGCGCCCGCCTCGATGATCCGGTTCTTTGAAGAGAATGACGTGAATGTCTGTCACGCCTGGGGCATGACAGAGATGTCGCCGATCGGGACGACGGGCAACCTGCCGCCGCATCTTGAGCACCTGCCGCTGGACGAGAAGCTCAAAGTCAAGTCGAAACAGGGGCGGCGCACCTGTCTGGTCGAACTCAAGATCCTTGATGAAGATGGTCAGCGCCTGCCCCATGATGGCGTGGCGGCGGGCGAATTGTTCGTGCGGGGCCCGGCGATCACGGCGGGGTATTTCAGGAATGACGAGGCCAACCGCAACGCCTTTGACAGCGAGGGCTGGTTCGGTACCGGGGACGTGGCGACGATTGATGCCAACGGCTATCTCAACATCACCGACCGCGCCAAGGACCTGATCAAGTCCGGCGGCGAATGGATCAGCTCGCTGGACCTTGAAAACACGGTTATGGCCCATCCCAAAGTGGCCAATTGCGCGGTGATTGCCATCGCCCATCCCAAATGGGATGAACGCCCGCTTCTGGTGGTGGTGCCAACGGCGGAGGGCGAGCCCGAAGTGCCTGAACTCATGGCCATGCTCGAAGAGCATTTTGCCAAGTGGCAGTTGCCCGATGATGTGGTGTTTGTCGATGAATTGCCGCTGACGGCGACGGGCAAGGTGTCCAAGCTGAGCCTACGCAAGCAGTTTGCCGATTACAAGCTGCCGGATGCCTGAAGCGCTCAAGACAGAGCGGTTGACCGTCAATGGCCAGCCGTTCTCTGCCCTGACAGCCGGCGACCCGGAAAAGCCGCTGCTCCTGTGCCTGCACGGGTTCCCGGAATATTCCGGCGCTTTCGAGGATATCCTGCCATTTCTGGCGGGGGAGTTTTTCTGTGTGGCGCCGGATCAGCGTGGCTATGGCGGGTCGTGGAAACCGGCCGGGGTGGCGGAATATGCCATGCCCGAACTGATGGCGGATGCTGCCGCGATGATCGTGCATTACGGCCAGGGCAAACCGGCGGCGGCCGTGATCGGGCACGACTGGGGCGCGGCGGTGGCCTATGCGCTGGCATTTCGTCATCCGGACCTTGTCGAACGACTGGTGATCGCCAATGGTGTGCATCCTGTGCCGTTCCAGAACGCGCTGGCATCGGGCGGCGCGCAAAGCGCGGCCAGCCAGTATATCGAATGGCTGCGCGCGGACGGGTCGGAAAATGCGCTTGTGGCTGATGATCATGCCCGCATGTTCCGGATTTTCTCGGAGAACATGGACATGTCTTGGATGACCCCGCAAAAGCGCGAGCAATACCGTGCGGCATGGGGGGATGCAGCGGCGGTGCGCGGCATGGTCAACTGGTATCGCGCTTCTGCGCTCAAGGTTGCACGCCCGGGCCATCCCTTGCCCCCGGAGACGCTCCCCCGCCTGAACCCGACCCATTTGCGCGTGACCATGCCCCACCTGCTTTTGTGGGGGCTTGAGGACACCGCGCTCCTGCCCGAAGCGCGCCACGGGATCGAACGGTTCTGCGAACGCCTCGAGATCCACGAAATCGAAGGGGCCGATCACTGGCTGTTGCACCAGCAACCCGAGCGGGTCGCGCGCCTGGTGCTCGATTTCCTCGCCCGCCCCTGATTTCTCAATGGTTTCAAATACCCCCGCCGGAGGCACCTTGCAGCGCGCGCCCGGCATGCAATCAAAGTGACGTTATGTCGTGAACGGCGATCCTTGCTATGCGGCCCGCGCGGCCTAGGCTAACGATCAGGGAACAGGAGGACAAACATGCGTGGGGACAGCCATTTGCCCGCAGCGTTGCAGGGATTGCGTATCCCCGCCGTTGCATCGCCGCTTTTCATCATATCCGTGCCGGAACTCGTCATTGCCCAGTGCAAGGCCGGGATCGTCGGCAGTTTTCCTGCGCTCAATGCGCGCGAGGGCGAAGGCGAACACCCGCTGCTCGATACCTGGCTGACCCTGATCCGCGAGGAACTCGACCGCCACAATCAGGCCAACCCGGACCGCCCCGCAGCGCCCTTTGCCGTCAACCAGATCGTGCATCGCTCGAATACACGGCTGGAACGGGATATCGAGCTTTGCCACAAGCACGAGGTGCCGATCTGGATTACCTCGCTGGGCGCGCGGGTCGAGGTGAACGAGGCCGCGCATGATTGCGGCGGCATTGCCTTGCACGACATCATCAACAATCGTTTTGCCAAGAAGGCCATCGAGAAAGGCGCCGATGGTCTGATCGCCGTGGCCGCCGGGGCCGGGGGACATGCGGGGCCGCAATCGCCGCTCGCGCTGATCTCGGAAATTCGTGAATGGTTCGAGGGACCGCTGTTGCTGTCCGGCTCAATCGGCACGGGCGACGCGCTTTTGGCCGCGCTCGCGATGGGGGCAGATCTGGGCTATATCGGATCGCCCTTCATTGCGACGAAAGAGGCAAACGCCCTGCAGGGGTACAAGGACATGATCGTGGAAAGCGGCGCGGATGACATCGTCTATTCCTCGCTCTTTACCGGGGTGTCCGGCAACTACCTGCGTGGTTCGATCGAGAACGCGGGCATGGATCCGGACAACCTGCCCGAAGGCGATCTCAAGACGATGAATTTCGGCGACAAGCGCGAAAAGCCAAAGGCATGGAAAACCATCTGGGGTTCGGGACAGGGCATTGGCGCGGTCAAGGATGTGACGTCTGTTGCCGACCTCGTGGATCGCTATGAACGCGAATTCAATGCGGCGTGGAAACGGCTTCAGGGGCGCATGGCATGAGCGCCATGTTCCACCTTGTGCGTCACGCGCAGGCCAGTTTTGGCGCGGCGGATTATGACAACCTGTCCGAGCTGGGGCACCGTCAGTCCGAAGCGCTGGGCGCGGCGCTGAAGGCGCAGGGCGTGGCCCCGGATGCCGTGTTTATCGGAGGGCAAAAACGGCATCGCCAGACATGGGAGGGTATGGAACGCGCGCTGAAGACCGGGCTGGAGCCGGTGGTTCTGCCCGGGTGGAACGAGTTTGATTTCGGCGGGCTGCTTGAGGCGCGTTTTGCCGGGCGCGATGACCGCCCGGATGATCTGCACACCGACCGCAAGACGCATTTCCGCATCCTTCGCGATACGGTTCTGGAATGGCAGCGCGAGGAAATCGCCAACCCGCCCGAAAGCTTTGCCGCCTTTTCGACCCGTGTCCGTGAGGCGCGCGAGATCATCGCACAGAGCGGCGCCAAGTGCCCTATTGCGGTGAGTTCCGGCGGGGCCATCGGGCGCACGTTGGCAGATGTGCTGGACGCGCCTGCCGAACAGATGATCCTGCTGCAATTGCAGGTCAAGAACTGTGCCGTGGCGCGATTTGTCATGGCGCGGGGCAATACGTGGATGCATGGGTTCAACGAAACACCGCATATCACTGCGGAGAACGAACAGGACATGCTGACCTATAGCTGAGGGGAGACAGCGCATGGATACCAGCACTTTGGACACCGAGGCCGTCGCGGGCTGGCTGAGCGCCAACCTGCCGGGGTTCGAAGGCCCGCTTGAGGCCACCAAGATTGCAGGCGGGCAATCCAACCCGACCTTTTTGCTGACGACACCGGGGCGTAAATACGTGCTGCGGCGCAAGCCGCCGGGGGTGTTGTTGAAGTCCGCCCATGCGGTGGATCGCGAGTTCCGGGTGCAAAAGGCCCTTGCCGGGACTGACGTGCCGGTCGCGGGGATGCATGTGCTTTGCGAGGACGACGACGTGATCGGCTCGGCCTTTTACGTGATGGACCATGTCGTGGGGCGGCAGTTTGATGACCCGCGTCTGCCCGACCTTGATCCCGAGGCGCGGGGCCGGGTGTTTGACGAGATGAACCGGGTTCTGGCCGCCATTCATTCCGTCGATATCGACGCTGTGGGGCTGTCGGATTATGGCCCCGAGGGCAACTACTTCGAACGCCAGATCGCACGCTGGACCAAGCAATACCGCGCCTCGGAAACCGAGCCTGTGCCGGACATGGATGCGTTGATTGACTGGCTTGCGGCCAACACGCCGCCCGATGATGGCAAGCGCACGCTGGTGCATGGGGATTTCCGCATCGACAACATGCTCTTTGCCCCGGACCGCGAAGAGGTGATCGCCATGCTGGACTGGGAACTGTCGACCATTGGCCACCCCTTTGCCGATCTCGGCTCGGTCATCATGCAGTGGCAAATGCCGCCGGGCAACGAGGGGCGCGGGCTGGCCGGGGTGGACCGCGCAAGCCTTGGCATTCCAACCGATCAGGCGTTCATCGCCGCCTATTGCCAGCGCATGGGCCTGCCCGGGATTGATCGTTTCGGCTTCTACCTTGCCTTCTGTTTCTTCCGCATGGGGGCAATCATTCAGGGTGTTCTGAAACGCGCGTTGGATGGCAATGCGTCCGACCCTGAGCGGGCGATGCGGCTGGGGGCTTTTGTGCCCCGCTTTGCCAAGGCGGGGCTGGAGGCCGCGAAACATGGATAAACGCTATCAGGACAAGGTGGTCATGATCACTGGCGCGGCCAGCGGTTTCGGCGCGCTTGCTGCAAAGATGTTTGCAGCCGAAGGCGCCCGGCTGGGCCTGTCGGATGTGAATGGCGCGCAGCTTGCCGAGGTGGTCGACGCCCTGCGCGCCAAGGGTGTCGAGGTTGTGTCGGATGTCGTGGATGTTTCGGACGAGGCACAGGTGGCCGCCCATGTGGGTCGGATTGCCGAGGCCTTTGGAACCGTACATGTCGGGGTCAATAACGCGGGCATCGGCCATGACGTGAAGCCTTTGCAGTTCCTCACCACCGAAGATTTCGACCTGATGATGAACGTGAATGCCAAGGGCGTGTTCCTGTGTATGAAATACCAGATCCCGCTGATGCAGCAGCACGGGGGCGGCGCGATCCTGAACGTAGCGTCGGCGGCGGGTCTGGTCGGGTCGGGGCACCTGTCGCTTTATGCGGCGGCCAAACATGCGGTCGTGGGTATCACCAAGGCCGCCGCGGACGAAAACGCCAAACGCGGCATTCGCGTAAACGCGTTGTGCCCGTCCTTTTCCGCCACGCCGATGGTGGACGAAATGGCCGAGCAGGTCGGCGGCAAGGCCGGTCTCAGCCGGGAGCAGGCGTTTACCCATATCGCCAGCCGTGTGCCGATGGGGCGCGTCAGTGCCCCCGAGGAAGTGGTGCAGGCGATGCTTTGGATCTGTGCGCCCGAAAATTCATTTATGACCGGACAGGCGATTGCCATTGATGGCGGCTTGACCGCGGTGTGACGCTCGGGCAGGCATGTGACATGAGTGAAACTCCGCTTGACCCCCGCCTTGATGAAGACCCCTATGCGCTGCAAAAGCATCTGGGGTTCCGGCTCACCCATTGGGATGTGGATTACGCCCGGCTGGAATTGCCGATCGAGCATTTCCTGATGAACCGGGCGGGCATTCCGCATGGCGGTATCTACGCGACGCTGCTTGATACGGTGATGGGCTATGCGGGCTGCTACACGGGTGATCCGGGGCATAAGAAGCTGGCGCTGACCCTGTCGCTGACCACCAACTTCCTGTCGCGCCCCAAAGGGCATGTCCTGATCGCCGAGGGACGGCGCGTGGGGGGTGGGGCGAGCACGTTCTTTGCCGAAAGCACGGTGTGCGACGAGACCGGCGAAATCATTGCGCGCGGGTCCGGCGCGTTCAAGTATCGCAAGACCCGGCTCTGAGGCGCGTCAGGCCGCTTTGGCGAGCCATCCCGACGCCAGCTCTGTCACCGCGTTCAGGATGAAATCGACGGTCTCATCCGTCATCAGCACGCTCAGGTTCAGACGCACGAAGCCCGGCTTGCTGGTGCCGCCGCCATGCAGGATGTCCTCGCGGATTTCGGCGCTGAGCGCATCGTCAATGTTCAGCAGTGCATGCACATAAGGTCCCGCACAGGAGCAACCGCCGCGCGCCTGAATGCCGTAAACTTCTGACAGGGCGCGGGTAAAGGCGTTGTGGTCGATCCGCTGGCCGTTTGCGTCACGGGGGACGAAGGACAGGATCGGCAGGCGGTTGGGGCGATTGTCGGCCAAAAGTTGGATATTCGGGTGCTTGGCCCATGCATCAAAGGCACGAGCAGAGAGCTCGGTGTTGCGCGTGTCGAAATAGCTCTGTCCGATCACATCCTTGACGATCATGGCCAGCGCGACGCGGATATCGCCGATCACGTTGGGCGTGCCACCTTCTTCGCGCTGCTCGAGCCGGGTGACGTAATCATGCTGATGCGCGTTCACGAAAGCCACGGTGCCACCGCCGGGGCGATAGGGCACATCCGTCGCCACCGCATCCCGGCGCAGGATCAGAACACCGCTGGCACCGGGGCCACCGATGAACTTGTGCCCCGAAAAGACCAGCGCGTCGATTTCGGCACCCTGCGCCGGGGTCATGGCCATACGCAGGTAGGGGCCGCCACCGGCATAATCCCAGACCATGCGTGCACCGTGCGCCTTGACGATGCGGGTCACCGCCGCGACATCGGGGCAAACGCCGGTCACATTTGCTGCGGCACTCATGGCAACAATCACCGGGCCGGACTTGGTATGCTCCGCAAGGGCACCATTGAGCACGTCCATGTCGGGGCCGCCTTTTGCGGCTTCGGGCAGTTCGATCACTCTTGCACCACTCTCGCGCCAGGGCAGGAGGTTGGAGTGGTGTTCATAGGGGCCGACGATGACGGTGCTGCCCGCATCGACCTGCAGCAGGTGGATCAACTGGTTCAATCCCGCCGTCGCGCCTGAACCAGAGAAGATTACCGCATGGTCTTCGGTGCGGGCACCGCAGAGATCAGCGACAACCTTGCGGGCATCTTCGCGCAACCTCGTGGTATGGGCGCCACAGAAAGACGCTTCGGTGTGGCTGTTGGCATAAAATGGCAGAACCTGTTCCATGACAAAGCTCTCGACCTGTCGCAGGGCGCGGCCTGAGGCGACGTAATCGGCATAGATCAGCTTGGTCGGCCCAGCAGGTGTGTCGATCGTGGCGTCCCCGCCGATCAGACCTTCGCGCAGTCCTGACAGGGGATTGGGGTCCTGCCGGAGTTTTTTGGCGAAGTCTTGGAATGCATTTGTCTGATTGGTCATGGGACGCCCTGTTACCGTGAGTGGTGTGCTGTCAGGTTAGCGCTGTCGGGCTGGGATGAGTTCACTTATTTGATATGGTAATTCACCGGTTTTTGTGTCATTTGATCGAAATGATAGGAAAAATGGATACCATTGATCGAAAGTTGCTTGATCTGCTGCAACGCGACGGATCGCTTTCTCAGCGTGATCTGGCGGACCGGGTGGGGCTGTCCCAGAATGCCTTGTGGCGCCGATTGAAGCGTTTGGATGAGCAGGGCATTCTCAAGGGAACGCGGATGAAGATCGATCCGGCGGCATTGGGACTTGATCTGACGGTGTTCGTCATGGTGCGCACCCGCAATCATTCCATGGAATGGGCCGAGGGGTTTGCAAAGCATGTGGCGCGCATTCCACAGGTGGCGGAGATGCACAGGATTGGCGGAGATTGGGACTATATGCTCAAGATCGTCACAACAGGTATGTCGGGCTATGACGCGGTGTATCGGCGGCTGACCACGGGCTATGAGCTGGACACGGTGACGGGGTATTTCTCGATGGAAACCATGTTGGAGGATCGCCCGCTCGACGTGTTTGGATAACAGGCTTGCAGGGGGCCAACCCCCGCACACAGGTTGGACGCGGGGGCCAGCCCCCGCACCCCCGGAGTATTTCTGGCAAAATGAAGAGGGGATCAGCCGGGAGCCCGGGCGGCGATGTCACGAATGAATTGCGTGCAGGCGTCGGGGGCGGTGAAGGGGATCATGTGGCCATGCCCGGGCAGGAGCGTGGTGTCAAAGCCGAAAGCAGCCATGGGGGTGCCGTGGTGATCGGGCGACAGAATGGCGTCGTCTTCGGCAAACAGGATGGCTCCGGGGACGCACATGTCTGTCGCGTAGCGCTCTGTCAGGTGGGACACGCTTTCGCGCGTGGCCATCAGGTCAGCAGACGCCGAGATGAAGGTTTCCGGGCGCAGCGCAAGAGGCCCACCTCCCCTGGTCTCGAAGTCTGCGGGGACCGGGTCGGGGGCGAAGATCTTTTGCAGCATGCGGCGGCGGGTGAGCCGCGTCATCGGGACCACAAGCGTGTGGGCCAGAACAAGGCGCATGCCGCGCCATTTGAGCTGGAGCGGGCGAAATACGTCGGGAATGCCCGCCTGGGGCTGGGTTGCCGGGCAAAGCAGGGCAAGGGCGGCAGGCGCGTCGGGTCGCGCGAGCGTCATCGCCAGCGCCACCGCGCCGCCAAGGGAATGGCCGACCAGAACCGGGTTGGTGATGCCTTGGGTGTCGACGAATTCCCAGATCATCGCGGCCTGCGCTTCGAGCGAGGCCCGCGTATCGTCTTCGCGCGTGGAATAGCCGCTTCCGGGGCGGTCGAGCGCAATGACGTGATGCGATGTGGCCAGATTGTCGACCAAGGCGTAGGTGAAATGGTGCAGATTGCCGGCCAGCCCATGGATCAGCACAAGGGTTTGCGCGTCTTTTGGGCCGGCTTCGATGTAGTGGATGGTTCCGCCGGTGACGGGCTGGAACGCGCCGATTGGAGGTTGTGCGACTTCTGCGGCGCGTGACAGGCGGCGCGTCCAGAGGGCGAGGCCTGCGATCAGGGCAAGAAGAACGGTAACGGCGGTCATGGCGGCTCCGGATTCACCTGTTCATGAGGGCGCCCCGATGATGTGAGAGTCAAGCGGGTACGCGGCGGCGGGCGTCATGCCGGTGTTACAAAAAATTCACCATAACGGGCGCGGGAATCGCTTGTCCCGGATCTCTTGTTTCAATATTTCATGAAATATGGAAAAGAATGACGCCCTTTCGGCCTTTGCCGCCCTGAGCCAGCCGTTGCGCTTGGATGTGTTCCGCCTTTTGATCGCGCGGGGCGAGGCCGGAATGCTGGCTGGGGAGATCGCGCAGGCGATGGAGGTGCGGCAGAACACGCTGTCGGCCAACCTCTCGGTGCTGCTCAATGCCGGACTGGTGCGCAATGCGCGCGAAGGCAGGGCGATCCGGTATTTCGCGGATACCGAGGGGCTGCGTGGGCTGCTCGGGTTTCTCTTGCAGGATTGCTGCGGCGGGCGGCCAGAATTGTGCCAACCGCTGATCGAAGACCTCACCTGTGCCTGTTGACAAGGAGACACGAGCCATGTCGGACAAAATCTATAACGTGTTGTTCCTGTGCCGGGGCAACTCGGCGCGTTCGATTATCGCCGAAGCTGTGTTGCAGCGGGAATCCATGGGCCGGTTCCGGGGGTTTTCTGCCGGATCGCATCCCGCCGGGGCGCCGCATCCCTATACGCTCGACCTGCTGAACGGGCTGAACCACGACACGGGGTTCGCGCGGTCAAAGAGCTGGGACGAGTTTGCCACCGCCGACGCGCCTCGGATGGATTTTGTCTTTACTGTCTGTGATGCTGCCGCCGCTGAACCCTGTCCGGTCTGGCCGGGGCAGCCGATGAGTGCGCATTGGGGGCTGCCTGATCCGGTTCAGGTTCAGGGGAGCGAGGCCGAAAGGCGGGTCGCCTTTTCCGAGACCTACCGCATGCTGCGCAACCGGATATCGGCTTTTGTGAACCTGCCGATTGAACAGCTCGACGCCGTGGCGCTTCAGGGGCGGCTGGACAAGATCGGGCAGGATACCATCATGGCAGGAGCAGAATGAATGAGTGATCACGTGATACAGGCCGAAGCCGGTTTGGGAACGTTCGAACGTCTCCTGTCGCTGTGGGTGGCGTTGGCCATCGGGGCGGGCTTGTTGCTTGGCAGCGTGATGCCGGGTGTATTCGGCGCGCTGGCTGCGTTGGAGGTGGCGTCTGTGAACCTGCCGGTTGCGGTGCTGATCTGGGCGATGGTCTATCCGATGATGGTCGGGGTCGACTTCAAATCGCTGGCCCATATTGGCGAGCGGCCCAAGGGGCTGGCGATCACGCTGGTTGTGAATTGGCTGGTCAAACCCTTCACCATGGCCGCGCTGGGGGTTCTGTTCTTTGAACATGTGTTCGCGCCGTGGATCGCACCCGAGGATGCGCAGGCTTATCTGGCGGGGGTGATTCTGCTGGGGGCGGCGCCCTGTACGGCGATGGTGTTTGTCTGGTCCAACCTCACGCGCGGTGATCCGACCTATACGCTGGTTCAGGTGAGTGTGAATGACGTGATCATGGTGTTTGCCTTTGCGCCCATCGTCGCGCTGCTTCTGGGGGTGACCGACATCGTCGTGCCGTGGGAAACACTGATCCTGTCGGTGGTGCTTTACGTGCTTTTGCCCCTGCTGGCGGGGTTGGTGACGCGGTCCCGACTGGTCCGTCAGGGCGGAGAAGCCGCCGTGGATGCCTTCAAGGCAAAGGTGGCGCCGTTCTCGATCACCGGGTTGCTGGTGACGGTGGTGCTGTTGTTCGGGTTCCAGGCTCAGGTGATCCTGGGCCAGCCCTTCGTGATCCTGCTCATCGCCATTCCGCTTTTGATCCAATCCTACGGCATCTTCTTCCTTGCCTATGGCTGGGCGCGGCTTTGGAATGTGCCGTTCAACGTGGCTGCGCCCTGCGCCATGATCGGTACGTCGAATTTCTTTGAACTGGCCGTGGCCGTCGCGATCTCGCTCTTTGGGTTGGGATCGGGGGCGGCGCTGGCCACCGTCGTGGGGGTGTTGGTCGAAGTGCCGGTCATGCTCTCGCTTGTTGCTTTTGCCAACCGCACGCGCGGCTGGTTCCCGAATGATTGAGGATTGAAGACATGACCAGAATCGCCATCAACGGCCTTGGCCGCATGGGCAAGCTCGTGATCCGCAGCTTTTTCGACCTTGGGATTGATGCCGAGATCGTTCTTTTGAACGACGCGATGGGCGATTCCGAACTGCATGCGCACCTGTTGGAGTTCGACACGGTGCATGGGCGCTGGCGGGCGGATTTTGCGTTTGATGACAGCAGTATCACGGTCGATGGCCAGCAGATGCGCTTTACCTCGACCCGTGATCTTGATGCGTTGCCGCTTCAGGAGCTGGGCGTCGATCTGGTGGTGGACTGCACCGGGGCGTTCAAGACCAATGCCAAGCTGCAGCCCTATTTCGATCAGGGGGTGAAAAAGGTGGTGGTTTCGGCCCCGGTCAAAGAAGACGATGCGGCCAATATCGTCTATGGCGTCAATGAAGGCACTTATGACCCGGCAGCGCATCGGGTCATCACGGCGGCCTCCTGTACCACCAACTGTATTGCGCCTGTGGTCAAGGTCATCAACGAGGCGCTGGGCATCGAGCAGGCGTCCTTCACCACCATCCATGATGTGACCAACACGCAGGTGATCGTGGACCGCGCCCACAAGGATCCGCGCCGGGCGCGTTCGGCGCTCAATTCGCTGATCCCGACCACCACGGGCTCGGCCAAGGCCATCATCCAGATTTTCCCGGAACTGGAGGGCCGCATTGACGGCCACGCCGTGCGGGTGCCGCTGTTGAATGCGTCGCTGACCGACATTGTCTTTGACGTGAGCCGCGACACCACCGCCGAAGAGGTGAACAGCCTGTTCGAAGCGGCCTCCAAGGGCGCGCTTGAAGGCATTCTGGGCTATGAAACGCGCCCGTTGGTGAGCTGCGATTACACCAATGACGAACGCTCGACCATCGTGGACGCCCTGTCGACTCGGGTGGTGAACGGGCGTCACGTCAAGGTTTATGCGTGGTATGACAATGAATGGGGCTATGCATGGCGACTGGCGGATGTGACCCGCATGGTCGTGGGCAGCCTCTAACCCCGATGCACCTGACGACATGACCGAAACGACCAAACCCAACGGCCTTGCCGCCTATGCAACCGTCACGGCCGCCTATTGGGCCTTTATGCTGACCGATGGCGCGCTGCGCATGCTGGTTTTGTTGCATTTTCATGCGCTCGGGTTTTCGCCGGTGCAGCTGGCCTATCTCTTTGTCTTGTACGAGGTGATGGGGGTGATCACCAACCTGTCGGCGGGCTGGTTGGCGGCGCGGTTCGGGCTGACCTCGACGCTTTATGCCGGGCTGGGGTTGCAGATCGTGGCACTTCTGGCGCTGGCGCAGCTTGATCCGGCATGGGGTCTCTCGGCGTCGGTGATCTATGTGATGTGCGTGCAAGGGCTGTCTGGCGTGGCCAAGGATCTGGCCAAGATGTCGGCCAAATCGGCGGTCAAGGTGCTGGCGCCCGAGGGGCAGGGTACGCTTTTCAAGTGGGTCGCCGTGCTTACCGGGTCCAAGAATGCGGTCAAGGGGCTGGGGTTCCTTTTGGGCGCGGTGCTGTTGGCGGTCTGGGGCTTTGTTACCTCGGTCTGGGTCATGGCGGCGGTTCTGGGCGTGATCCTGATTGGGGTCGTGGCTTTCATGCCTGCGGGCCTGTCACGGGGAAAGAAATCGGCCAAGTTCTCTCACGTCTTTTCCAAGGACAGCAATATCAACCGCCTGAGCCTTGCCCGCCTGTTCCTGTTCGGCGCGCGCGACGTGTGGTTCGTGGTTGGCATCCCGATCTATTTCTATGCCGTGCTGTCGGATGGCAGCGAGGCAGGCAACCGCGCCGCGTTCTTCATGATCGGCAGCTTCATGGCAGTCTGGATCATTCTTTATGGCTTTGTGCAGGGGCTCGCCCCCAAGCTGCTGAAGGGGGCCAGCAGCACGACGCCTCAGATCGTGCACAAGGCGGTGACATGGTGCGCGGCGCTAACCCTGATCCCACTTGCCCTTGCCGGGGCGGTTTGGGCCAACTTGCCGGGGCTGACGGCGATCCTCGTTGTGGGGCTGTTGGTGTTCGGCTTTGTCTTTGCGGTGAATTCCTCCGTGCACTCCTACCTGATCCTCGCCTTCACGACGGGGGAGCGGGTGACGATGGATGTCGGCTTCTACTACATGTCGAACGCTGCCGGGCGTCTTGTGGGCACGCTCTTGTCGGGGCTGAGTTACCAGCTTGGGGGATTGCCGCTCTGCCTGTTCACGGCGGCGCTCATGGCGGGGGCCGCGACGCTGGCGGCGAACAGGTTGCGGGGTTAGACCGGGTCGGCCTCGGGGTGGAGTGCGTCATTGATCCACTCGAAACCATCTGGCAGAGGGATGCGCTGCACGGCGATGCAGGGCTGTTTTTCGAGTTTTTCCGCCGAACGCCGTGCGGCCTCCAACCCGGCAGTGTCCCCGGCCTCGCGACAGGCCAGAGCCTTGAGTAGGTGCAGACCACGTTCCTCGGGCCGCAGATAGGCCGCCTCTTTGGCTTCGCGTGCCGCTTCTTGGGCATTCCCTGCGCATAGGTGGGCGCGGGCGTTGAATGTCAGGCGCACCAGCTTGAACGGGTCATCCGACCCACGGATGAGGTAGCCCTCCAATGCTTTCAGGGCATCTTCGATCCGCCCCTCTCGCAGAGCGATCTGGGCTTGCACCTCTACAATTCCCAGGAAGTTCGGGTTGACCTCCAGCGACTGCGCCATGTCGAATCTGGCTGCCTCAAGGTCATCAAGCATCCGCAGGCGATAGGCCGCGCGCGCCCAGAATATGAAATCGCTGTGGGGCTCCTCCTGAACCGCTATGTCCAGTTCGCGGCCCAGCTCGGCGGCAAGAGCCGCGTCGAAGGGCTCGAACCTGATCCCCCACCAATTGAGACGGTTCTGTGCTTTCATGGCGAGCGCCATCGGGTCACGCGGGTTCAATGTTACCGCGCGTTCGAGCGCGGCATAGCCGCGCCGCCAGTCTTCGAGTCGTTGTTTGAAAAACAGATTTGCGGCACGGGCGCGCAACTCTGACAGGCTCAGTTGATCGTCTGCGAGGTGGGCCATCCTGTCGCCATCATGCTGGATGGTCTGAAGACGGATATCCGCCTCGGCCCGCGCCACCACGTCATCGGTAAAGGCAAAGATATCGGATGCGTTGCCATCATAGGTACTTGTCCACACGGTGCTGACATCCTCGCGCAGGATGAGGCTGATCGCCAGCCGACCGCGGGCGCCGGCAAGGCGCAACCGGCCCCGCAGGATGAACACGGTCGGCGCGGAAGGGTCATCCCCCAAATCAACCGTATCGATCCCGGTGCGTTTCATCGACGTCTGGAGGATCCCGTCATGCAGGTCTGCTGCGATGGCGGCTGTATCCGCATCGTCCGGGGCAAAGCTGAAAGGCTCAAAGCCGATGGAAGGCAACGCCCCGGCCGCGCCGGGTGCCGTGACAAGATTGGCGGGACGCCACTGGTAGAGCCGCATCGGTGTCGCGATGTTCTTGAGCTTGAACACGCCTGCATCCGCAAGATTGCCGCGCCGCGACACGCTTAGCTGGCGAAACAGGTCTTCCGAGAGCATCACTCCGCCCGGGGGAGCTTCGGTTTCGATTCTTTGCGCGATATTGACCCCCGCGCCGTAGAAATCATCCTCATCCTCGACGATCTCGCCGATATGACAGCCGATGCGCAGCTTGATTACCGCGTGATCGGCCAGCCCGGTCTGCACCTCTTCGGCGCAATCCAGCGCCGCCTCGACGCCCGGAAAGGACAAGATCCACCCGTCCCCCATGCGCTTGAGCACTTCGCCGCCGTGATTGGCGGCCACCGGCTCAAGAAGCCGAGTCTTGAGCTCGCGCACCGAGGCCACGGCCAGCGCCTCATCCCGCCCCATGAGGGCAGAATATCCGACGAGGTCGGCACACATGAGGATGGTCAATCGGCGGTTCATAAGGGGGCATTTCCCTGGCGCGGGCGCTACGATGTCTCTTCAGGCTAGAACAAAATCTTGGAATGGCCAAACCGGGATACAAGGGTCCTGTCGAAATTTGATCTCTGTCTTGGAAACAACGTGGTGACATCTGCGCAAGCCACCTTGACCAAATCCGCATTTCCGCTCATATGCCGATCCATGACAGAGCTCTCGAAAATCCGCAATTTCTCCATCGTCGCCCATATCGACCACGGGAAGTCCACCCTTGCCGACCGCCTCATTCAGGAGACCGGCACGGTTGAAGACCGTGACATGAAGGAACAGCTTCTCGACTCGATGGATATCGAGCGCGAACGCGGCATTACCATCAAGGCCAACACCGTCCGCATCGACTACAAGGCGGACGATGGCGAGACCTATGTGCTGAACCTGATCGACACCCCCGGTCACGTCGACTTTGCCTATGAGGTCTCCCGCTCCATGCGCGCGGTCGAAGGCTCGCTTCTGGTGGTCGACTCCACCCAAGGGGTCGAGGCGCAGACGCTGGCCAACGTGTATCAGGCGATTGACGCGGATCACGAGATTGTTCCGGTGCTCAACAAGATCGACCTGCCGGCCTCGGATTGTGACCGCGTCGCCGAACAGATCGAAGACGTGATCGGCATCGACGCCTCGGGCGCGATCCAGGTCAGCGCCAAGACCGGACAGGGCATCCACGAAACGCTGGAAGCCATCGTCCAACACCTGCCCGCCCCCAAGGGCGACCGCGACGCCCCCTTGAAGGCGATGCTGGTGGACAGCTGGTATGACGCCTATCTCGGCGTGATCGTGCTTGTGCGGATCATGGACGGGGTTCTCAAGAAAGGCATGCGCGTCAAGTTCATGTCGAACGGCACCCTGCACCATGTCGACCGGATCGGCGTGTTCCGCCCCGCGATGCAGGTCATCGACGAGCTTGGACCCGGTGAAATCGGCTTTCTGACCGCCTCGATCAAACAGGTGCGCGACACCCGCGTCGGGGACACGATCACCAATGACCGCAACGGCACCGAAACCGCGCTGCCGGGCTTTAAACCGGCCCAGCCTGTGGTGTTCTGTGGCCTCTTCCCCGTCGACAGCGCCGAATTCGAAGACCTGCGCGACGCCATCGACAAGCTGGCGCTGAACGACGCGTCCTTCAGCTTTGAAATGGAAACCTCTGCCGCGCTGGGCTTTGGCTTCCGCTGCGGCTTCCTTGGGCTGTTGCACCTCGAAGTGATCCGCGACCGGATCGAGCGGGAATACAATATCGAGCTGATCACCACGGCGCCAAGCGTGATCTATCACGTCTACATGAAAGACGGCACCAAGATCGAGCTGCACAATCCCGCCGACATGCCCGACATGTCCAAGGTCGACCACCTCGAAGAGCCGCGCATCAAGGCGACGATCCTTGTGCCCGACGATTATCTTGGCGACGTCCTGAAACTCTGTCAGGACCGCCGCGGCATCCAGCTTGACCTGACCTATGCGGGCAGTCGCGCGATGGTGGTCTATGACCTGCCGCTCAACGAAGTGGTGTTTGATTTCTACGACCGTCTGAAATCCGTGACCAAGGGCTATGCGTCGTTCGACTACCAGATGGAAGACTACCGCGAGGATAACCTCGTGAAGATGTCGGTTCTGGTGAATGACGAACCCGTCGATGCGCTCTCGACCATGGTCCACCGCGACCGCGCCGAACAGCGGGGCCGGGCGATGTGCGAAAAACTCAAGGACCTGATCCCGCGCCACATGTTCAAGATCCCGATTCAGGCGGCGATTGGCGGCAAGGTGATTGCCCGCGAAACTTTGTCGGCGCTGCGCAAGGACGTGACCGCGAAATGCTACGGCGGCGACGCCTCGCGGAAACGCAAACTGCTCGACAAGCAGAAAGCGGGTAAGAAGAAGATGCGCCAGTTCGGGAAAGTGGATATCCCGCAGGAAGCGTTTATTTCGGCGTTGAAGATGGATGGGTGAGGAACTCACCTATAGAAATTTCGCCTGTTGACGCATCAATTCAAGAGTAGGAGTGTCCAAACAGACATTTTCTGTATTTTGGACTAGTTATGCGACCCAGCGAACGTTTGCGATTAATTTCTGAGCTTTCTGCGGAATTGCAGTCGAGGTTCACCTACAGTGAGATAGATACTTACTTTGGTGCCTTTGGTGTTGACCCGATTGCTCCTTGGAATGGACCAAACAGTAAGCGCGTTTATTCATCCGAATTGATGAAGGATCTATCAGACGGCGTTTTGATTGAAATGGCCAACGATTTAGAGTTGGGTGCGCAAACTGCTTCCACTCAATTGCCTAAAATTTGGGAGGAAACTTCAGAGCTGAGACTCTTTATCAGTCACATTTCAGCAGACAAAGATAAAGCCCTTCGGTTGCGAGATTGTTTGAAACCTTATGGAATATCGGCATTTGTGGCACATGAAGACATCGAACCGACCGTGCTATGGCAGACTGAAATTGAACGCGCACTAGCGCATATGCATTGCTTTGTTTCTATGCACACGCCGGGTTTTTCAAAGAGCAACTGGACGCAACAAGAAATCGGCTTCGCCGCAGCAAGAAAAATCAAGGTCATTTCGCTAAAGATGGGCGAAACGCCGACGGGTTTTATTGGCAAGGAGCAAGCCTTGCCGCGCAGAAATAGAACTGCCGAGGAGATTTCCAAAGTTATTGTTGATTTGTTGAAACAAGACAGTCGCACCAAGGACTTTTTTACTTCCGCCGACAGTGACGAAGTACCTTTTTGATCCTTGGGGTTCCCTTCGGTTTGTCTCCAGACTGCAAGTCGAACCTGCAATCCATTGACGCCCGGCATCGCCGGGCAGCGCCCGACCCTCCCCACGGGAGGGCGCTTCACGCCCACCCAGGGTCGGGCGCTGCCCTCTGTTGGTGGGCATTGACACCCGGACCGCAGCCCGCAAACTGCAGTCAACGCGATTTGAACAGGAGACTCCCCATGCCCCTTACTGCTGCTGCCATGCTCGAAGCCGCCCATGCGGTTGTGCCGAAGATTTCAACGCAGGATGCGCAGGCCAAGATGGCCGAGGGCGCGCTCCTTTTGGATATCCGGGACGCCCCGGAATTGCAGATGAACGGGCGCGCGGCCGGGAGCCATCATATCCCGCGCGGGATGCTCGAATTCCGCGCCGATCCGGCGACGCAGTTTCACGATCCCGAGTTGCGCTTTGACCGTCCGGTGATCCTGCATTGTGCCAGCGGGGGCAGGGCGGCGCTGGCCGGGAAGCTGCTCAAGGACATGGGGTATCAGGAAGTCTATAACCTCGGCGGTCTGAAAGACTGGGTCGAGGCGGGCGGGCCGGCCTCTGAACCGGTCGATCCGGGTATGTGAGTCGGATACCGACGCAATACCGACATTATACCGACGTGATACCGATTGGGCATTCCAGCGCCAAGTTGACGCGAACTTCGCGCTGGAATCTCGCGGCAATGCTCAATAGACTTGAGCCCGGACCCGTCAGCCCGTAAGGGTCTTAAGAACGGATTGACTACTCTGGAAGGACGGACATGAGCACTGACCGCGAGACGCTGACACGGGAACTTCTGGCCCTTGTCGCAGATGAGGGTATGGTGGAAGCGTCTGAAATCGCGCCGGAAAAACGGCTTGAAGACCTTGATATCCAGTCGGCGGACTTCGTCATGATCCTGATGGCGATCGAAGAGAAGTACGACGTCTATATCTCGGTCGACAACGAATTGTCGGATGTCGAGACCGTGCAGGACCTTCTGGACCTGGTGATTGCGAAAATCGAAGAGCAAAAGGCCGCCTGAACGTGAAACGGGTTGTCATTACCGGCATGGGCGCAGTCTCTGCCTGCGGCCTCGGCGCCGACGCGCTGGTGCAGGCCACCCAGTCCGGCACCTCCGGTGTGCGTCCGGTGAAGTTCACGAATATCGACCAGCAGCGCGTTGGGACTGCGGCGGCGATTGCCCCTGAAATCAAAGAGAAAATTGAGGAAGAGGCTGGCCATCGCATGCGCGAACCGGTGTCCAACTACGCCGTTATGGCCGCGCGGGAAGCCGTGGCTCAGGCGGGGCTTGGCCCGGAGGACTTCGGAGACCGATGTGGTGTTTCGATCGGGTCGGGCTTCGGAGGGGCGCAGACCCTGGATCGCAACTACATGAAGTTCAGTGTTGAAGGCAGCATGCGGCTCGATCCCATGTCAGTGCCCAAGATCATGAACAATGCAGCGGCGAGTTGGGTGTCGATGGAGTTCAATGCAATGGGTCCGGCCTATTGCCTCGCGACCGCTTGTTCTTCCGGAAGCCAGTCGATTGGTTTGGCTTACCAATTGCTGAAGGCAGGCGTGATGGATCGCTGTTTGGCTGGAGGCTCTGAAGCCAGTCTTGAGGGCGGAGTGTTCCGGGTTTGGGAACTGCTTCGGGTCATGACAGCTGACAAGAATCGACCTTTTTCCAAGGATCGCAACGGTATGACGCTGGGCGAAGGGTCGGGCGTTTTTGTGCTGGAGACCCTTGAAAGTGCGCAGGCGCGCGGGGCGAACATTCTCTGCGAAATTGCCGGCTACGGTACAAACTCGGATGCCGGCGACCTGCTGCGCCCGAACCCCGAGCGCGCGGCGGCCTGTATGAAACTGGCCCTTGCCGATGCGGGGCTGCAGGCAAGCGACATCGGATACGTCAATGCGCACGGCACCGGTACGGTTGCCAATGACGTCAACGAAGTCACTGCGTTGCGCGCCGTCTTTGGCGAGGATCTGTCAGGGCTGGCGGTTTCGTCGACCAAGCCGGTGCACGGACACGCGCTCGGCGCAGCGGGGGCGCTGGAACTGGTGGCGTCTTTTGGCGCGTTGCAACGGCAATCGGCCCCCCCGACGATCAACTTCAACGAGGTTGATCCCAAGATCGGAATCGACCCGGTCGGAAATGCGGCCCGCCCGATTTCGACCCGCGCGGTTATGTCGAACTCGTTGGCCTTTGGCGGCATCAACGCGACCTTGATCCTGAAAACCTATGAGTGACATTTCCAGGCGCTGCGTGCGCGGGGTCCGTCTCGTTGATGAAGAGGCGGCGCGTGACTTGCGCGCAGTGTTGGCCGCGCCGGTGGGGGGGGAAACTGGCCCTGACGTGCCAATGATTGCCCCCGCCATGCTCCTCGGGGCGCCGGAGATCAGAGAACGAACCCACGCAATGACACCGCCTATTGGGCTTGGCGTCGTGCATGAAGCCCAAGTGTTTAAGCGCGCAGCGCCCATCTACCCCGAAGGCTGTCCGGAAATCTGGATTTCCGGGGAGGTTGCGCCGATGTCGGTTCGTTTCGATTTTGAAATCCAAAGCGGAGACGCGGCGCTGGCCCACATGCAGACCCGGTTGCGGTTCGTGTCTTTGGATGAAATGGCCGCGATCCGGGGAACGGCTTTTTCTTCGCGTTTCGAAACACCCCAGACCGTCTGGCAGGTGACTGGTGCGATCGGCGCGGAGGCAGTTTCGGGCTATCTTGCGCTGTCGCATGATGACAACCCGATCCACAGCGATGACAACGCGGCGCGCGCTGTCGGGCTCTCCGGCGCGGTGTTGCCCGGCATGATGCTGTGCGGGGTTTGCGAATACGCGCTTGTACAAGCGTGGCCGGGGATCTGGGTGCGCGAGATGAAGACCCGTTTCATGGCATCCGTGCCCGTTGGGGCAAGCGTGCGCTTTGCCATGGTGCCGCGAAAAACCGACGCTGACGGTTTCGTTCAGATGGCGCGGGTCTTTGCCGTGACCGGTGACGATTTCATCGCCGCGATCATGGATGTGCAGGCAGAGCCGGTGATCAACTGAAACTCAACCAGGCCCAGACCATCGCGATATAGGTCAGTTGGTGAAGGGCCTGATCCGTGCCCATGGCGTACCAATACATCGGCTGATCCGGGGTCAGGGCGCGGCTTGTAGAATAGCGCGCCTTGGCCCAGTCGATGTGGAAATGCACGACGAACTCGGCCAGAACGATCCACAGGATCAAGGTGATATCCGTGCCAAACAAGGCAAAGATCACGGCTGTCATGAGCACATGGATGCCTGCATGTTGTGCACGTCCCACGTGCCAGTATTTTTCCCGTCCCATGATCATCTTGGAATTCTGCAGGAAGAAATCCGCAACCAGATGTTTGATCTGGAGCGCTGCAAACAGCAGCAGAATAGTCATGTCATGATCCATCGCCGATGGTCCTGTGTAACCCCTCTCGCCCAGAGCCTAGCGCCTGATGTGGATTATCGCAAACTTCGCTTGTCGTTCCTGAAAAAGAAAGCGTTTGAATTGCGCGGGTCAACATTGTTAGCATCGGCCCAGCACGGACAGAACAATTGCCACATTCCAAAAGTGGCTCGGGAGTTCAGACGATAGAACCAACGCTCTTTTCGTTTATATGGAAATATTCGAAGCGGGATCAGTTGCTGCTCTTGCTTCTGACGGCTTGCCTGTTCCCGTTGCAGTTCCTCACGCTCGAGCTGCCCAAGCGGATCATCAATGACGCGATTGATTCCGATCAATCCATCATCGACGTTTTCGATTATGAAATGGATCAGGAAAGTTTCCTGATCATGCTGAGTGTTCTCTTCCTTGTGGCGGTTCTGGGCCACGGCCTGATGAAGATGCGCATCAACACTATGAAGGGGGTGCTGTCCGAACGCATGTTGCGGCGGTTCCGCTTTACCCTGATCACTCAGATCACACGGTTTCCGCAACCTTACCTGAAACGCACGTCGCAGGGCGAGCTGGTGGCGATGATCACGGCCGAGGCCGAACCGATGGGCGGGATGATGGGCGATGCGGTTTCCCTGCCTGTCATGCAGGCGGGGCAGATGCTCACTATCCTTGCCTTTCTGTTCCTGCAGAGTTTCTGGTTCGGCCTGGCTGCAATCGCCTTGATTCCCCTGCAGGCCTGGCTGATCCCCAAGCTGCAGCGCCAGATCAACCTGCACAACAAGGATCGCATTCAGGAAGTGCGCCACCTTGCCGCCGAGATCGGGGAAACCGCGACCGGAGCGCCCGAGCTTCGGGGCAATGGCGGCTGGAGGTATCGTTTGTCACGGATTACGCGCCGTCTTGGCACGCTGTTCCTGATCCGTCTGACGATCTACAAGAAAAAGTTCTTCATGAAGTTCCTCAACAACTTCATCACGCAGCTGACGCCGTTCTTTTTCTATCTCGTGGGTGGTATCCTCGTGATCCGAGGGCAGGTTTCGCTGGGTGCGCTCGTGGCGGCATTAGCGGCCTACAAGGACTTGTCCAGCCCCTGGAAAGAGCTCCTGAATTATTACAACCGCGTTCAGGACCTGTCGTTGCGCTGGACCCTGATCGGCGAGCGTTTCACGCCGTCGGGCATGATTGACGAGTCTCTTATCCAAGGGGAACCAGAAGACATACCGCGTCTGACGGGCAACATCGTGTTCAAGGACGTTTATGTGCGTGACCATGATGGCGACTCAGTTCTTGAAAACATCGACATAACCCTGCCGCAAGGGGCCCTGGTCGGAATCGCTTCTCAGGATGCCGAAGAACGGCGCGCGATCGCGGAATTGTTCACACGGGAAATCGTGCCGATGAGCGGGCGGATCGAGGTCGGTGAGGTCGATCTGTCCCGCGTGCATCAGCGTGTAATCGCCACGCGGGTCGGTTATGCGGATCCGGCGCCTTACGTTTTCGAGGGGACGTTCGGGCACAACGTCCTGATGCCGCTGAAGCGCCGCCCGGTATCGGAGCTTCCCGACCCCGAAGGAGAAGCCGAGGATAAGAAGCGCGCCTATGAAACGGAGCGCACCGGCAACAGCCCCGACCGTTTCTATTCCGATTGGGTCGACCCGACCCTTGCCGGTATGGCAAGCGAGGATGAGGTGCATGCCTGGTGGCTTGAACTGATGGACGCCACCGGGGCGGGAAACGCGCTTTTCCGGCGCGGGCTGGACCAGACCTTCAAACAGTCCGACCATGAAGAGCTGGCCGATGCGCTTGTCGAGATGCGCCCGGTGATCCGGGAGAAGTTGGAAGAGGCGGGGCTCGACAAATTCTACTATCGGTTCGACCCTACGCAATACAACCCGGCGCTTCCGGTGGCCGCGAACCTTTTCTTCGCCACGCCCCGGAAACCGATTGAGGAAACCTCACCCGAAGCCATCAGCGATTTTCTCGATCTTCTGCATGAGCTGGGCATCGAAGACGGAATCCTGCGCATGTCGCAGGAAGTGATCGAGATGCTGAACCAGACATTTGGAGTGGATGGCACGGATCACCCGCTGTTCCGGCAACTGGGATTGAACCCGGATGTGTTCACCACAAAGGTGGCGCTGGTCGAGAAGAGTCGCTCCGTCGGACTTGATGCTATGGAACGCGGCGAACTGGTGCAGATGCTGGCCCTGCCGTTCGAAGTGTCCGCCGAACGGATCGGCCCCGGTTTCAGTGAAGACCTCAAGGCATCCATCCTCGAACTGCGGCGGACCCAGTCAGAAAAGCTGTCGGAATGGCTGGTGGTCCATTTTGCTCCTTTACGGGAAGACGCCTTTGCGCCCGGGCTGACCGTTCTTGAGAACGCGATTTATGGCAAACTGTCGGCCGCAGCCGGCATGCGCGGCGAGGCGATCCGGGACATCGTTGCGGACACGCTGCGCGAAGCCGGGTTGAAACAGCAGGTGGCCGAATTGCTCTATGCCGTTCCGTCGGGCATCGCCGGGGCAGGGTTGCCGACCGCATTCTTCGAGCCTTTGGCAATCAGCCGTGCGGCGATCAAGAAGCCGGACATCCTGATCCTGAACCGCTGTCTTGTGAATTATGATGACACCGAAAAGCAGAGTACCATAGAGAGGCTGCGCCGCCTTTTGCCTGAGGCGACCCTGATCCTGCTGGAAGAGGAGTTCTCCTATCCGGATGCCTTGGACATGGTGCTCGAGCTGGAACATGGACGGCTGAAAGACGGCGGCGCTGTGACGGTGGAAGAAACCGACAATGCAGCAAGCGCGGATCTGCGGCGCAAGATGCGGGCCCTTGTTTCGACGGACATGTTTGCCAACCTCTCGCGCCGTCAGTTGCGACTGCTGGCCTTCGGTGCGCAATGGCACCAGGAAAGCGCAGGGAATTACGTTTTCCGCATGGGCGATGATCCTGCAGACGGCGCCTACCTGATCCTCGAAGGTGAAGCCGGGTTGGGATATGTGACAGAAGACGGAAAGCAAAATCTGATCGCAGTGGCGGGGCCGGGAACTCTTGTCGGGGAACTGGCGCTTCTAAGGAAAGAGAAGCGAGCCCTCGACATGCTGGCGCACACCGACCTGGAAATGTTGCGATTGGGGGAGTCGGAGTTCATGGCGGTCGTGGAGAATGATGCTTCGACTGCGTTCCGTATCCTTCAGGCGGTTGCGGGCTATGTCGGCGCCCCTAAACAGACCGAGTCGAGCGACGACTCATAGGAATCGCCCCGAGTCGCGCCGGAAATGGGCGTTTCGCATGGCGTCAGGTGCCGATTCATGGCCGGAATCGGGGTGACTCGGTGGCGGATTCGGCGCCCACGGAGAAAAATCGGTGCCAATGCCGCGCTACCCGGCGTGAGGTTGCCAAAAATTCAGGCTGAAAAATGCTGTTTTCCTGAAGAAATCGCAAAGTTTTGGATTTTTTCGCAGAAACTTCAAAAAAGCCCTTGCGGGGGTCAGCGGTTATACGTAAATAC
>NZ_JBSQBU020000002.1:0-74048 GCF_053851455.3 Shimia sp. W99
CAGGCATCCCCGTCCGCCCGGTGCGGCGATTTCTTGGTGTGCAGTTTGCAGACAGCCCGGTATGGTGCCAGAAGGCCGGCATTGACGAGGTATGTGAAGGGCCAGATGTCACGCCCATGATTGGGCATTTCCCAGACGCGCGCGCTTGGAAACCGAGACCAGATATCATGCTGCAGCGTTTCAAAATCAGCCCGGCCCGAGGTCACTGTCACGAACAGGTCAAATGCAAAGCGCTGCCTGGCAAGCCGATCGGAGATTTCGGGCCAGAGTTCGGGGTAATAAACATGAACGACAATTGCGACGGGAGCAGGGGGGGAGGGGCGGTCATCGCCCGCTATCTCAGGAAAAGCAGGCAGGGGGGCTGCATGCTGGTCCGCAGTGATCAGCGCGGTGCGGCCTTCCCGATGCCCTGTTTCCAGATAGTGTTTCAGTGGGGGTATACCGAGGCCTGCCAGATCCGGATTGTGAAACAGGTAGGCGCGAGGGCTGAAATGCGGGTTTGGGCTCAACCCTAGGGCTTCGCCGAACTGAACGTAATGGCGTTCCGGGTTGAGCCTAAACAGGCGCCGCATCCGAGGATTGCTTTCCAGATAGAAGGTTCGGTCAAACTGCGGATTGTCGCGCAACAACCGGACATACTCCCGCTCCGTCGATGTCGGGAAAAAAAATCGCAATACGGTGCGGACCTGTCGTGAAAGCCGTCCAAACATGTTTTGGGAGGTAGCAGAGGTCCACGTCTGGCACAATCCGTCCACGCTATTTCAACACAATATCCTTGTGGTTCTTTAGCAAGAACAGCAGGCCAAAGATCGCCAATACCAGCGCAACAAGGAAGACATAGGTCGGGCGCACATAGACCGCGTCATAAGTTGCATAAAATCCCTTGCGCATCTCGCTGGTAATATGGGCGACCGGGTTGAGCATGTAGATGTCTCTAAACCGGGCAGGTACGTTTTCAGGAATGAATAAGACGCCTGACAGGATGAACATAGGCCGTGTCAGCACGGCCCAGAGCCGCTCCCACAACGGAAAACTTGAAGCCAGATAGCAGTTCAGAACCCCGACTGATACCGCCATTGCAACGGCCATGGCGATTGCAGTGAAGATTGCGGGCCAGTTCAGAATCGGATTGAGGTTAAAAAATGTGATGATTCCGTCGATCACGATGAACATGACCAGAAGATGCGTGAGCGTGTTCAGTAGAAAACGGGCCAGGAGCGCATCCATAAATGTCACGGCTGGATAGGTCAGAAGAGGTTTCGAGTATTGAATGGCCTTGGCTATTTGTCCACTCACGGAGCTGTACATCACAAATGGAAGGAAACCAGTTGCATAAAAAATTGGAAAATTTGATCCCAAGCTAGGAGATCTCAAAATAAATGAAAACACAAAGCTCATCAGCGCGATTGCCGCGACCGGCTCAATGATGGCCCACACATATCCTCCGGGAGAGCGGCCGTACGTTGCGGCCATCTCGCGTAGTATCAGTGCCATGAGAGAGCGGAAGAATCTGAAACGGCGGCGATATCTGGGTCGCTGTGCTGCCGGTAAGCTCATTTGCTCGGACCCTTCTAATCAATCTGGCACAAGTCGGCTGGTACCGGTAAGTTAGGATATAGATTTATGCAAATAATAAAAAGTAGGGCTTGAGGCGTGGCGACAGAAGCAGAACAAGCGCACCCCTCCAACACATCTTCGGCACCCGCGACCAACCAGGGTGCCAAAGTTGTCAAGGTTGCTCCCTCGGCCCGACCGGCCGCCATGCGCCCGCGGCATTGGTTTGTCGTGTTTTCCTTCCTGATCTGTGTTGTTGCACCCGCAGCTGTGACCGGAATTTATCTCTATACACGGGCCGCAGATCAGTATGCTTCGACGGTCGGTTTCACCGTCCGCCAGGAAGAGACAAATTCAGCCTATGAAATTCTGGGGGGACTGGGCGGTTTCTCGGGCTCTAGCTCCTCTGATACCGACATCCTGTACGAGTTCATCCAGAGTCAGGAACTGGTGCAGGCCGTAGATACCACTCTGGATCTCCAGGAAATTTACAGCAAGCCCACTGACGACGTGGTGTTCCGGCTTGCCGAAGACGCTTCGATCGAAGAACTCGTAGCATATTGGGAGCGGATGGTACGGATCTTTTACGATCCGGCCACCGGGTTGATCGAGGTCGAGGTCCGCTCGTTCGACCCCGAAGAATCCCGCGCCATCGCCCGGGAGATCTTCGAACGCTCCAGCGCCATGATCAACAAGCTATCGGCGATCGCGCGTGAAGATGCGACGCGCTATGCCAAGGAAGAGCTGGATCAGGCGGTCGAACGATTGAAGCGGGCGCGTCAGGCTCTGACCCTATTTCGCAATGAAACCAGGATCGTCGACCCTTCAGCCGATATTCAGGGGCAGATGGGGCTGCTGAATTCGCTTCAGGCACAATTGGCCGAGACATTCATTGAGTTGGATCTTCTGATCGAAACCTCCAGCCCATCTGATCCACGTGTGCTACAGGCCAAGCGGAAGATTACTGTGATCGAAAAGCGCATTGAAGATGAACGGCGTAAATTGGGGACCAGCGGTGGGGGAGATGGCGTTTTCGCCAACCTTGTCGGACAGTTTGAAGTTCTGCAAGTTGATCGGGAGTTCGCCGAGAAATCCTATCTCTCAGCATTGTCCGCTTACGATACGGCAGTCGCCGAGGCGCAAAGGCAAAGCCGGTATTTGGCAGCCTATGTCCAGCCGACCTTAGCCGAGACGGCCGCTTATCCCAAGCGTGCAATTCTGTTGGCCGTGGTCAGCTTGGTCCTGTTCGGTATCTGGACCATCTCGGTACTGGTCTATTACTCGTTGCGTGATCGGCGCTGATCGTTTCGGAGCGGCGCAAATGGTGGTTCGGCTCGAAAATGTTTCGAAAACCTTCTATCTGGGAAGGGCAACAAAAACGATCCTGAGGAACGCGTCGATTGAGCTTCCGGCGGGGAAATCCATTGCGCTTCTGGGGCGCAACGGGGCGGGAAAATCCAGCCTCCTGCAGATGATTGCCGGCGCCTTGCAGCCAGACCGGGGAGAAATCATAACCACAGGAGCCATCTCGTGGCCAGTTGGGTTCATGGGGAGTTTCCACCGTGATCTGACCGGCGCCCAGAACGCCAAGTTCCTGGCACGGGTCTATGGGGTGGACACGACAGAGTTCTTGGAATTTGTTGCCGATTTCGCTGAGCTCGGAGCGCATTTTCACCAGCCGATCCGGACATATTCTTCGGGGATGCGCTCGCGCCTCGGGTTTGCATGCTCAATGGGTATCCATTTTGACTTCTATCTGGTCGACGAAGTCACCGCCGTGGGGGATCAGGCCTTCAAGGAAAAAAGCGAAGCAATGTTTCGGGATCGGATGCAGACCAGCGGGGCCTTATTCGTTTCCCATTCTCTGGGAGACCTGAAACGGGTTTGCGATGCTGGTCTGGTACTGGAAGGCGGAGTTCTCAGCTACTACGGCAGTGTTGAGAAGGCGATCGACCGGCATCAGAAGAATCTGCGGTACAAGGGAACATGAGCGGCATGCGCCTTTTTCGCCCTCGGTAAAACCTCAGTGGATATCCGCCTGAAAGACAATTTCGACTCGACGATTTTGCGCCCGCCCGCCCGGAGTCTGGTTCGATATGACAGGCGCTGTCTCTCCGAGGCCGCGCGGCTGGACGAACGGTTCTGGGAACCCGGCCGCTCGAAAAATCTCTGCAACACTCGCTGCCTGCTGTTCAGAAAGCAATAGATTGCGATCCGCGCTCCCCTGATCATCGGTATGGACGATAATATTGATTATACCGCCAGGGCCATTGATCAGTTTGCTTGCTATAATCTCTAGGTCGCGCCGGGCATTGGGAAGCAACGTTGTACTGCCCGGAGAGAAAACAGCATCCCCAGCAGCAGAAACACGGAGCCCTCCGAGTGACGCCCCAATCCGGTAAACAGCACCATCCAACTCGGTTTGAAGGTCTTCGCCAATCTGAAGCAAGCTCGTATTTCTCACTATATTTTGTTGTTGATCGGATTCGGCCACAGATGTCTCGTCACTCTGCTCCTGAATCATGCAGGCGCTCGGCAGGGCGGACAGTGGCAGCAGCGCAAGGGCTGCCAAGGCCGGTGACAGTCTGGTTCGGAACATGATGTTGGGCCTCGAATATCTGCAGGCGCTGGTACCGCACAGCCTTCATCATAGGCGCAAGGCCAGCACCTGTCGACTGCCCCGGCCAATGTATTTGTGCCCCGTCGCGATTCATGCACCGCTAGGGTTCATGACCTAGCGGTGCATGAAGGTGAGAATATTCTACCAGAAAAGATTAAGACTATGTTACTGTCAGGATATTGAGATGAGTTGTTTGGTAGGACGAATGACGGATAGGTCATCGCAAGCGCTTGAAGCTGAGTTTGGAAACGCGAAAAACTGAGCAAAGGCAGTCTGGATTTTGACTTACCGGACAACGCCTTACAAAAAGTCGGAACTGTAGCCGAATTTTGCGTGTGACCTCAGTCCTGCCCAGAGTTTGATTTGATGGGAGTTGCCCCGTGCTTTTTAATGCCGAATCTGCTGGATTTACCTTGCGGTCGATACCGCTGGCTGGCGATGCAGGTGTTGAAGCGCAGCGAGCTGTTTCCTGCCGAAAGAGCGGAGGCCTGAAATTTTGGAAGGCCCAACGCCTAGAAGACACGAAGCTTAATGAGGAACCGCGCCGAGAGTATCGGTGCGGTTTTCGTTGCTATTAATGAGTGCCGCAGCTTGGCGCTAAGGGAGAGTATCATGCGTGACTTGGACGACAACGACCTGAATAACCCAATCCTTGAAAAGGATAACCTAGCTGGACAGGGCGGGGGCCTTCTGACCTCGGTTGGCGACGAGATCAGCAATTCAATACGTGGTTTGGATGCTGGTGTTGGCGCGGTCGAGGCGATGGATACACCCCCGCCGGATGAAGAAGAGCAAAAAGCGGAAGAGCTTGCCGAGGATAACGGTGAGGTGGCGGACGAAGAGGTCCGGGAAGAGCTCGCGGCAGGGGGCACGCGGGCTGACGAGGGCACTGAGGTGACTGACGGAGAGAGTGCTCAAACCTACGCGGGTCTTGGCAGCACCGGGTCCGCAACGTCTCAAGCGCCGGTCCAGTTGGCAAGCTATGCTGGCATTTCCGGTACGTCCAAACCGATTTGGGAAAGTGCAGCCCAAGAAGATACACGCCCTGAATCCTTCCAGACCGTGGAAGACGGATATTATGGTCCGCCCCCACCGCATGATTTCGATCAGAGCGGTTGTGGCTGTGCTTGCTGTGCCGACGGCGCCAATGCCTATGGCAGTGGCGGGGTCGACAGCGGCGCTGTGGCCGCGCCCGCTGCGGCGACCACGATCGACAACCTTGCCCGGTACCTGAGCGAGTACAATCACGCAAATACCGCCTCTAACGATTTCTGGGACGATTTCTGGGGGGTGGGGCCGAACTTCCACTGGAACTTGGCCACGACGGGCACCAATGCCCAGAGCGGGACGATCACCTTCAACCTCGGTGCCAACAACTATGACAGTGACGGGCTCGACGACGACGGCACCGACACCGCCTCCAGGAAGGCGGCGATCCGCAATGCGTTCGACATCTACGAGGATGTCCTCGGCATCAACTTTGTCGAAACGACGTCGATGAATGCCGATATCAATTTCGGCAATGAGAACGCGGGACGGGCCTTTGCCAACTTCAACTATTCCTCGGACGGCTCGATCCAGAACGCCTGGATCAATATCGCCAAGGACTGGAGTGGCAACGGCACGATCGGCGATTATTACTTCCACACCGCGCTGCACGAGATCGCCCACACGCTGGGCCTCGGGCACCAGGGCAACTACAATGCGGGGCAGGGCTCAAACACCTACGCCAACCAGGCGCAGTGGGAAAACGACACGATCCAGTTCAGCATGATGTCCTACTGGGCGCAGGCGAACTACACCCCGCCGGGCAACGGCACGCCCTCGGGCGCGCTCCTGGGCGATGTCAATGTGATCGGCCCGCAGATCGTGGACTGGGCGGCGCTCGACCGGATGTACGATCCGTTCGGCTACGGTATCAATGACGGGGCCACCACCGGCAACACCACCTGGGGCTTCAATGACACCTGGGGAACCTCCAACGCGCCGCCGGTCAGCAACACGCTGAACAATGCCTTCAACTCGTTGTGGTCGCTGCTGGATACCAACACGCTGACCATCGTCGATGGCGGCGGCAACGACACGCTCGATCTCTCGGGTTTTTCCAACAACTCCAAGATCGACCTGCGCTTGAACACGCTGTCCACGGTGACGCCGTATTTCTCGGACGTGGCCGGTCTCACCGGCAACCTGACGACCGCGGTCGGCACGGTGATCGAGAACGCGGTCGGCGGTTCTGGCAGTGAAGAAATCTACGGCAACAGCTCGGCCAACAGCCTTAACGGCAATGGCGGCAACGACACGATCATCGGCTATGGCGGCAACGACACGCTCATCGGCGGCAGCGGCGCCGACTCGATGAACGCCGGCGACGGTAACGACACGTTCCGGTTCTTCGCCGGCACCCATAGCTCGGACACGCTCATCGGCGGCAGCGGTGAAGACCGGCTCCTGCTCAGCGGGCTCGGCACCTTCAACTTCAACAGCTCCAGCCTGTACTTCAATTCGATCGAGGAGATCGAGTTCCACGCCGATGTGAGCGGTACCAAGACGGCGAATTTCACGATCCAGGAATTCGACAGCACCTTCGAGATTCCGGCCGACCTGCATATCGACAGCAGCGGCGGCAATGTCGACATCCTGAACTTCTTCGCGACGGGGTCCCTGTTCTCGACCACGAGCTGGAGCGGCTGGACCTTCCAAGACTGGGACGACACGCTCGACCAGATCAATATCACCCTGGGCGGGGCGCTGACCAATTTCACCGGGACCATCCGGCGCGACAATATCCAGGGCGCATCGGCGAACGAGACCATCAACGGCCATAGCGACAATGACATCATCGACGGCAATGCCGGCAATGACAGCATCGACGGCGGCTCGGGCAACGACACGCTTCTGGGTGGTGATGGCAACGACACGCTGGAAGGCGGGTCCGGGTCGGACAGCATCAATGGTGGGAACGGGGATGACCTGATCCTGATCAACCCCGGCTGGACCGGCGGTGACACCAATATCGGTGGCGCCGGGACGGACACGTTCATGCTCGGTTTCACGACCACCGGCGCCTACAGCGTCAACCTTGCCACCGGAGTGTTCAACGGCGGCGGCGACACCACCAGCACGCTGGCCAGCATCGAGAACGTGACCACGAGCAACGGCAATGACACGCTGATCGGGAACACCAGCGCCAACGTGCTGACGGGCCTGAGCGGCAATGACAGCATCGACGGCGGCTCGGGCAACGACACGCTTCTCGGGGGGGATGGCAACGACACCATCAACGACGGCAGCGGGTCGGACTCGATCGAAGGCGGCGCAGGCGACGACCTGTTCCTCGCCGGTGATACCAGCTTCACGGGCGACAGCTGGAACGGTGGTGCCGGCAACGACACGATCAGCTACCAGAACCACAACTGGTTCACGCCGCTGAGCGTGGTCGAGATCAACCTTGCCACCGCTCTGGCCAGCTATAACGGCTTCACCGAAGCGCTGACCTCGATCGAGAACGTGATCGGTTCGAATGGCGACGAGAGCATCGTCGGTTCGGCCGGCGCCAACCGGCTGGAAGGGCTGGGCGGTGCCGACACGATCGAAGGCGGTGACGGCGGCGACACGCTTCTGGGCGGCGGCGGCAACGACCTGCTCTATGGCGGCGCAGCCGGAGACGACAGCGGCACCGGCATCGATTCTATCCGTGGCGGCGCCGGCAATGACACGATCAATGGCGGCGATTTCTTCGACAGGATCTTCGGCGATGACGGCGACGACCTGATCCTGCATACCGGTGGCGGCTGGCATGACCATGTCGACGGCGGTGCCGGCAACGATACGGTGGACGCGTCAGGTGTCACCTTCGTGGCAGGGGCCACTTTCGACCTTGCCGCGGGCACTTGGGACTGGGCCGGGTCGTCCACCACCTTGACCAATGTCGAGAACGTGATCGGGACGAATTGGAACGACTCGATCATCGGATCGTCGGGCGCCAACTGGCTGGCCGGCGGTGCCGGCAATGATAGCCTCTCTGGTGGCGCTGGAATTGACACGCTGCTCGGTGGCGCCGGGGACGATACCCTGGATGGCGGCTCGGACGGCGACTCTTTGGATGGCGGCGATGGCAATGACATCATCCGCGGCGGTTCCGGCAGCTTTGGCGACACGCTGCTGGGTGGTGCGGGCGATGACACGCTGATCGGCGGGTCGGGCGTAGACAGCGTGGATGCCGGAGACGGCAATGACGTAATCGAGAACAACGGCGGTGAATTCATCGACGACATCGATGGTGGCGCGGGTATCGATACGCTCGACATGAGCGGTTATGTCTTCAACTTCCTGACGGCAAATCTCGGAGCCGGAACCTACACTGTCGGTGGTGGGGCCGGGACCCAGATCCTGATCAATGTCGAGAATGTCATCGGCATGAACAGCAATGACATCATTTCGGGATCGTCGGGCGCCAACCGGCTTGAAGGCAACAACGGTAACGACACCATTCTCGGCGGCGGCGGCGGCGATACCATTCTCGGCGGCGACGGCAATGACGTGATCCTTGGTGGCTTCGGCATCGACAGCATGGACGGTGGCGCAGGCGTCGATACCGTCGACTTCTCGCACACCGCGAGTGGTGGTGTGTTCGATCTGGGCGCTGGCACAGCGGCTTTCGGCGGTGCCTCCGAGACCATGACCAATTTCGAGAACCTGATCGGAACCAGCGGCAATGACTCGATCAGTGGCACCAGCGGCGCCAACCGGCTTGAAGGCAACAACGGTAACGACACCATTCTCGGCGGCGACGGCAATGACGTGATCCTTGGTGGCTTCGGCATCGACAGCATGGACGGTGGTGCAGGCGTCGATACCGTCGACTTCTCGCACACCCCGAGTGGTGGTGTGTTCGATCTGGGCGCTGGCACGGCCAACTTCAGTGGCGTCTCCGAGACCATGACCAATTTCGAGAACCTGATCGGAACCAGCGGCAATGACTCGATCAGTGGCACCAGCGGCGCCAACCGGCTTGAAGGCAACAACGGTAACGACACCATTCTCGGCGGCGGCGGCGGCGATACCATTCTCGGCGGCGACGGCAATGACGTGATCCTTGGTGGCTTCGGCATCGACAGCATGGACGGTGGCGCAGGCGTCGATACCGTCGACTTCTCGCACACCGCGAGTGGTGGTGTGTTCGATCTGGGCGCTGGCACAGCGGCTTTCGGCGGTGCCTCCGAGACCATGACCAATTTCGAGAACCTGATCGGAACCAGCGGCAATGACTCGATCAGTGGCACCAGCGGCGCCAACCGGCTTGAAGGCAACAACGGTAACGACACCATTCTCGGCGGCGACGGCAATGACGTGATCCTTGGTGGCTTCGGCATCGACAGCATGGACGGTGGTGCAGGCGTCGATACCGTCGACTTCTCGCACACCCCGAGTGGTGGTGTGTTCGATCTGGGCGCTGGCACGGCCAACTTCAGTGGCGTCTCCGAGACCATGACCAATTTCGAGAACCTGATCGGAACCAGCGGCAATGACTCGATCAGTGGCACCAGCGGCGCCAACCGGCTTGAAGGCAACAACGGTAACGACACCATTCTCGGCGGCGGCGGCGGCGATACCATTCTCGGCGGCGACGGCAATGACGTGATCCTTGGTGGCTTCGGCATCGACAGCATGGACGGTGGCGCAGGCGTCGATACCGTCGACTTCTCGCACACCGCGAGTGGTGGTGTGTTCGATCTGGGCGCTGGCACAGCGGCTTTCGGCGGTGCCTCCGAGACCATGACCAATTTCGAGAACCTGATCGGAACCAGCGGCAATGACTCGATCAGTGGCACCAGCGGCGCCAACCGGCTTGAAGGCAACAACGGTAACGACACCATTCTCGGCGGCGACGGCAATGACGTGATCCTTGGTGGCTTCGGCATCGACAGCATGGACGGTGGTGCAGGCGTCGATACCGTCGACTTCTCGCACACCCCGAGTGGTGGTGTGTTCGATCTGGGCGCTGGCACGGCCAACTTCAGTGGCGTCTCCGAGACCATGACCAATTTCGAGAACCTGATCGGAACCAGCGGCAATGACTCGATCAGTGGCACCAGCGGCGCCAACCGGCTTGAAGGCAACAACGGTAACGACACCATTCTCGGCGGCGGCGGCGGCGATACCATTCTCGGCGGCGACGGCAATGACGTGTTCGCCTTCGAGGACGGATTCGGGCAGGATGTGATCACCGACTTCAATTCACATAACAGCGAAGACATCGACCTGTCGGGCGTGACCAACATCACCGACTTCACCGACTTGCTGAACAACCATTTGGTGAACTCTGCCGGGACAGCGCAGATTGTCGACGGGGCGAACTCGATCCTGCTGCAAGGTGTGGCCTTCTCGGCTATCGGGGTCGGCCTAGTGTATTCGGCGGACGATTTCATCTTCTGACCGACCGGTTGAAATCAACAATACGGGAGGGCCGGCTTGCACCGGCCCTTTTCGCTTTTCAGGTAGGGAATTGAGGTGACTTGGCATCAGAAACAAGTGGCCTCATCTCCCCATTTAATACTGAAAGATAGGTGGATTCGAGTTGGTCATGCCAATGCGCCGCGTCGAAGTTCTTGTGGATGTAATCAGCTACAAAACGAGCCGTGGCCAGGAATTTTGCACTGCTCTGCCAAAGCCTCAGCATCTCCTCCAGAACCGACGTCGGCGCGGTCTGTTCCAAAAGACCGGCCCCTCCGAAGTTGCTCCAGGCCGCCTGATCCGTGCGGTCGGGTGTGATGAGGCCAAAGCAGCCTTGAGACCCGAGTGCCACAGTTGGCAATCCCATGGCCATACTTTCCATCGCCGAGCGTCCGGGAGAGATCGAAAAGTCACAGACCGTATACAACTCATACAGTGCTGAAGCTTCAAGCCAACCGTGAAACCGCACGAGATCCGTGCCATAGGTTCGGTTTAGCCTGTCGGCAGCTTGCTGCAATTGCCCAATCTGTGTGCCAGTGCCGGCAACTTCCCAGTGAAACACTGCCTCGGGTTTCTGAACCTGCCACAGTTCCACAAGGAAATCAGTCAAGCGCTGCTTATCTGCATCAAATCTGGAAGCTACAATTACGCGCGGGCGGCGCCCTGATTCCGGAGGAGCCAAACGCTGATAAACCGTAAATTTCTCCAGATCAACGCCATTCGGCATCATCTCGACAAAACCCGCCGCCGCTGGTGCGGCCTTAAGCGTTTTGTCTCGCACCGCTTGCGAAACCGTGAATATCCGCGCGAAACGGTCCCAGAACATGTGAATGTTATCAAGCCACTCACCATGCAGGGTAAGACAGACCGGGATGCCCGCCACACGGGCCAATCGCAGGCCGAACTCCCGCGACGGGCCTGGGTGGACGTGCACAAGATCGAAAGGCCCCCACTTCAGGGCTTCCTTCACCAACCCGTTGATCAGTTCGTAGTCAGTTTCAAGTACCTGAGCGCTTGTCTCGCGTAAAGAAGCCGCAAACGGCCCGCCGGAACAGACAACCGTAACCCTGGCACCATGGATACAGAGTCGCCTGACTGTCTCGCGAACATTCTCATGCACCCCACCCTTCGGGGCGCGGTAAAATAATGCAATGCAGATATGCAGGTCTGCAATGCTTCTTGACGCAGACCCAGTGGCCCCTCCCGTCGACATCAGATCCCGACTTTTTCCAAGCTCATGTCTTCTGGCAACTCTTCGCAGTCGTTGTTCCAGAAACCGCCTGGCAGGGCCCAAGTATGTCGAGTGTCACGCCGCGAAACACAGAAGTTGAACGGATCGGCCGCGTAAATTTTGTATCCCATCGACTTTAGCTGCGCCAGCATGAAGGTATCTTCGCCGGTGCTGCGCTCCTGGAATGGATTACTAAGAAACACGCTGCGCCGCCCCATGAAAGTTGCACCATATACGAAATCGCTTGGACGATGGAAATTGTTGGGATGTTTGAAATAGAACTTGCCCGTCGTCGCATCATGCCAGAACGTCCCACGCTTTCCAATAATATCATAATTGCCCCAACGCATCGGCAACAGCATGTCGGTGATGTAATTGGGTCCATAATAGTCGTCATCGTCCATCTTGGCGATGATTTCCCCGGTTGCCTCATGCATAAGGGCATTCATCTTGTAACCCAGCGAGACCTTTTCCCGGAAATGAACATATCGCAAATGTATTTTCTTGCCCGCGGCTCTCATCGCGGCGCGCAACTCCTTAAGAAACATTTTTACATCGTCTTCGGAATATAGATAGCCGAACCCAATCACCAGTTCGAGCAACGGATGCGTCTGGCCCAGAGCATTTTCGATGATCCGAACATAGTCGCCGGGCTCCTTGGTCGGGGTGATCATCGAAACAAACGGATTGAATGCCTCTTGTTCCACGTCCGGGTTCATCACCTGCATGATCTGCCGGACCCGGTCGTCATAGGTGTTGCCATTCATCACATGGCGATAGCCAAGATGGCTGCGTTGCATCCAGAGGGTTTTATCCTCGATCAGCCGCCGGGTCTCCTCAATCGCTGCGGCTTCGTTCTCAACAATGGAAACGGTATCGCCAAACTGTTCCTCGACCGCTTTCGATGGTGCGGTGACCACTGGCGTACCACAGGCCAGAAGCTCATACACCCGGCGCGACAACATGGTCGGCGACTGGGTGATCGTGTTCACGTTCAGGAACACTTTGAATTTCCGGTATTCCTTGACCATCTCTGCATAGCTGACGGCCTTGCGGCAAAACCTCCGGTATTGGAAGGGATAGCGGTAGCGTTCCTCTTTCTGCTCAGAATGGCGGTCAAATATCGCTCCACTATGGACCCGGATCGCCGGCAGGACGTAGTCCATCTGCGCGACTCGATCATCATGGTTTTCACCATAATAGCCTCCGGCAAAGGCGACTGTCTCACGATGTTCAAAAGATGGCATGCCAGCGGGATTGCACATCTTGGTGGGGGCTGCAAACTTCAGGGTGTGTATGGGTTTTCCGGGCAGAGCCTTTTCATACTCTGGAACCATCTCAGAGGCCGAAGTGAAAACCACGTCGGCTTTCTCCGCATAAGGCAGGAAGCGGTCGAAATGCATCGGGTCTTCCTTATTGTAAAAGGCCAAGCCCATCCCCTTGGTCCGCGCGGCCTGGATCACCGCATCCAGGGCCAGCCTCTGCGGGTGGTGGGGCGTTTCATATGTCATCGCCCCCTTCCACTTGCCCTTGTTGCCATTCCAGAAACTTTCGAGGAACACAAAGTCACAATTGGACTCGCTAATCTGATCCAGAAAATTATTTCGAGATATAGGATAGGCCGCAACCGTGTTAGTGATGCAGCTCTCAGTGAACTCGTCCATAATGTATAGGAATGCTTTGAATTTCTGGGCAGGTTTGTTGTCGCGTTGCTCGCGGGTCTTACCCATGGCACCGAGCATCTTGCTGCGGCTTTGAGCCAGGCGCGCGCGCATATCACGCAGCGCAACCGGGTAGAGCTGAAATCTGGGTTCAATGATCAACTTGTCGTCCGTAACCTTCAACCGCTGCACCCGTACCCGCAAATAGGTTGCTCCGGTCGGGATGGTGAATGTCCGGCTCAGGACGCCACCCTTTGGCATTTCGAGATAAAAGTAGGATCCTACCTCGGGGTTGGCCGATAGTGTCAAACCTTCGATATCCATCCTGCGATGACCGATATCCGTGGCCATAACAGAACAGATGAAACTTTGCCGGACATTCATCTCCGAAAGCGGATTGATGAAAAGCTTCAGTTCGACCTGCCCTGGAATGGCCGCCATAAAGGCCTCAACCGGGCGACTTTGGAGTTGGTGGCTGGTATCTGGTGGAATGTTCTGAAAAACACAAGCATGGCTCAATACGCCATCGCAAATCCGCGCCAGCTCCGAGGCGCTTTTGTCGAAATCCGCCGCACTGGAGAAAACGGACTGCGCATATTTTTTTAAGCTATCATATGTATCCATTGAATTATCCAATAAATTATCCAAATCAAGACGTTGACTAGCGAACCCTCAATCGGTTTGATCCGTCTTGAAAGCTTGAAGTTTAGTAATATACCAAGTTAGAAACGTCCATGCGCTTGTTTGATGTGACATCTAAGAAACATCCGGCGTGCATGGCATTGCGTCTGGGTTCAGGGTTTTGATTGAACCGCCCCGGAAGGTCGTGCAAGTCATACTCTTGAATGGGTATGAGGCACAGAAGGGTAGAATAAGTGAGCCAATCGTATTTTCGAGGCTATATAGTACATCCTACCGACGTAGCGCATGTAGAATTTGCGGCATGGGAGAGGTTTTCCCTGAACCAAGGCTATGACCTTCATGTTCAGGAGAAAACCGAAGCCAGCGTAGTGCACGGGAGCAGTGGCCATTGCGTGGCTCTGATTGGGAGAGCCTTCGACTACGACGAAATGTCAGCCGACACCTGTGACGTTGCACAGATTGCTCTAGAGCGCTTCGAGGCTGGCGGACTGGCAGGCTGTCTTGAGTACATCGCCTATCTGGGTGGACGGTTTGCCTGCTTCCTAAGCAATGATGACTCGCTTTTTGCTGTGCCAGATTGCCACGCGACTTACGCGATTTACAGCGCCAAGGCAAAACAGGGAACAGTATTTGCATCACATTGGCAACTTGCAGCGCAAGTTCTGGGTCTGCCGGCATCTGAAGAGGTAAGTGCTTTTATGCGCTCGCCCGACTATGTCTCACCCGGAGGCAAGTTCTATCCTGGTCTGAAGACACCGTTTGATGGAGTCACTTGCGTTTTCGCAAATTGCTTCGCCCGATTGAACTATGCGGACAGGACGATGAAGCATGAGCGCTTCTACCCTGTGCGGGACTTGCCTGCCATAAGCCTCCAGGAAGCAAAACAGAAGTTTACGGCACAACTCGAAAAATGCCTCAAGAAAACCGTCGTTGACGGCACTCTTATGGGGTTAACTGCCGGCCTCGACAGCCTCAACGTCCTGTCGAGTTTGCGCGGATTCGTCCCTAAGGACATGAGCACCTTTACTTATGTCAAACAGCAGAACCCTGATCGCGCACAGCTCGAAGATGTGTTCGGCGCAAATCTGGCCGCAATACATGCCGGTTTGCCTCATCGGATCTTTGAAGTAGCCCCGGTCGATTTCCAGAGCGATTTTCACAAAATCTATGTTAAAAGTTTCGAGTTTGGCGCACGCTATCCTGCTCTGGCGCGAGCCATGTATGAAAACCTTCCGCATGATAGGACCATCTTAATTTCCTTAGCGGCCGAAACTGGAACGGTTTTCTATAAAGTGCGTGATGGCAAGGGACCAACCCCGGAAGCCTTGGCCAAAAAGCACACACAGTCAAAGGCTTCCCAAAATCCAAACCTGATCAAGTGGATGGAGGAATATATCGCCTATACTGCCTTCACCCAGGACAGGCTCTTCAACTTTGCTTGGGAGGATTTATTCTATTGGGAGCACCGGAATACAAAATGGGCGACACTGTGGTACAGCGAGATAGATATGACCGGGTTCGCGATCGTACCCTTCAACTCTCGCAAACTGATCGAGACCATGCTCGCGCTTCCAATCGAGCACCGTCAAAACAGGACCTTACAAAAATTCATGATCGAAGATTACGGTTTAATGAGGTGACCAGAGGTGGTCGCGGAAATTTGGGCCAGTCGTTAATGAGCTAATGGGATGAACTGCCTTCCCACCAAACCGCTGCTATTGTGGCGAACATAGGTGGAGAGAGGAGCATCTGATGGACATCAAGGTTTTGGGAATAGATCTGGGCAAGACCGTTTGCAGTCTGGCCGGGCTGGATGAAGCAGGCGCGGTCGTGTTTCGCAAACGCCTCCAGCGGCATCGACTGCTGGATTTTCTGGATGGGCTTTCACCTTGTGTTGTTGCGATGGAAGCCTGTGGCGGCGCACATCACATTGGGCGCTTTTGTCTTCAGAATGGACACGAGCCTCGGCTGATGTCGCCGCTCTATGTCCAGCCCTATGTGAAGGTTCACAAGAACGATGATCGTGACGCGGAGGCAATTGCCGAAGCCGCGACGCGCCCGACGATGTCATTCGTCGCAATCAAATCGGAAGAACAGCTTGACCTTCAGGCCTTACACCGTGCGCGGGAGCGTTTGGTGTCGGACAGGACGCGGCTGATCAATCAAGGCCGCGGCTTCCTGATGGAACGCGGCATCCGGGTTGGAACGGGGCGCCACGTCTTTCAAAAGGAACTGGCCAGATTGACCGTAGAGGGCAATGACGATCTTTCACGCCGAATGCTCATGCTTCTGTCTGACATGGCGTCAGAGCTGGACGTGATCAATGACCGGATCGCGGCGATTGATGTCGAGATCAAGGCTCTGGCCAAGGCGGACGCCGATATGCAGCGGTTGATGGATATTTCTGGCGTCGGCCCGACAATTGCGACGGCGCTCGTGGCGGCTATCGGCACTGGAAGCAGTTTTGGCAAAGGGCGCGATCTCGCCGCATGGCTCGGTCTCGTGCCGCGGCAGATCACGGCAGGTGGCAAGGCCAAGCTGATCGGCATCTCGAAGCACGGCAATCGATATTTGCGCAAACTCTTCATTCACGGTGCCCGAACGGTGCTGCATCTCGTGCGTGACAGGACGTCGCCAATAACGGCTTGGGCTGACGGCCTGAAAGAGCGAACGCATGTGAACGTCGCGGCGGTCGCCATGGCCAACAAAATGGCGCGTATCGCCTGGGCTGTGTTGACGAAGGGTGAGCGGTATCGGCCCCACGCATTGAGCGGCCTGTAGTCGGGCTGAAGCACAACTGAGGGCAAAGGAATCTGCGAGCGAGGAGGAGATGGACCAACGACCGATCGGCGTTCTGTCAGTCTGATGGGGAGCATGGCCCTCAGCGCTGCCTCTCGCCGCTCATTCGGCGTCGTCAGTTCTTTCCCAAGAGATCCTTCAGCACGGCATTGTTCAGCATCGTATCCGCCAGCAGACGCTTGAGTCTGGCATTCTCGTCTTCAATCGCCTTCAGCTTGGCCACGTCGGACACTTCCATGCCGCCATACTTTGACTTGTATTTGTAGAACGTGCCCTGGCTGAGGCCGTGCTTGCGGCACACCTCAGCTGTCGGCATTCCGGCTTCCTGTTCCTTGATCATCCCGATGATCTGCGCTCGGTTAGTTTGTCGCTTGTATCGACCACCTGCAAGGTTCTTTTCGAAGTCATCCCATTTGGCGCTTCATCTCGGCATCCAAGGCGCCGGTGTCCCGAAGGTGAAGTTCGCGATGCAACTGCTCGCAGGTAGGGGTCTGCTCCGGCTGAGTGCAAAATGACACCCTAAGGTTGGGCGTCATCGATTTTTCCACCTGTATTCGCCTGTGAGCAGGATATGCGCCCATCCGAGGGGTGAGATATGTGCCAAGAGTTGGGGTGAACAGTCGAGTACAGGTGGAAACAGTAGACTTATGATACGATCCTGCCCCCAGCCGGAACAGACCCCTTCCTCGAATGGCAAATTGCTTGTGATCAGCGTCGAGCCGCGTTCGTAGCGCTCCGAGATCAGTTCGAAGAGGAGCTCATCGGGCATTTTCCAGCAATTTACTTCTTATGCAGTATCAGTTTTTAAACCACCGTACTTGGTGACTGCCTCCGCAACATCATCCACTACGGCCTGCAACAGCCCCGCATCTTCGCTTTCCCCCATCACTCGGATCAATGGCTCCGTGCCGGATTTGCGGATCAGCAAGCGGCCGCTATCACCCAGACGTTCCTCGCCACGAGCGATCGCATCCTGTACTGCGGGTTGTTCCAGATGGGTATTGCCCGACTCATAGCGGATATTTTTCAGAAGCTGTGGAACCGGAACAAAACTGCGGCTGAGCGCGCTTGCTCGGTCTCCGCGCTCTTTCATCTGCGCCAGGAACTGCAGCCCGGCCATCAACCCATCGCCCGTGGTGGCGTAATCTGTCATCACGATATGGCCGGACTGTTCTCCGCCCAGATTATAGCCATCGGCACGCATTTCCTCGACCACGTAACGGTCACCCACGGCTGTCCGTTTCAAAGCAATTCCCTGATCGTCGAGCCAGCGCTCGAGGCCAAGATTTGACATCACTGTTGCCACTAGCGTGTTATGGTTGAGACGACCCGACCGGGCCCAGCTGCTGGCCAGAAGCGCCATGATCTGATCACCATCGGCCACGGTCCCAGTCTCGTCGACAATCGAGATCCGGTCGGCATCGCCATCCAAACAGATTGCAACATCGGCACCGTGTTCGACCACCGCGCGAGCGGCCAGTTCCGGATGGGTCGATCCGCATCCTGCGTTGATATTGTAGCCGTTCGGGGATACCCCCAGCGGAATCACCTCGGCGCCCAGCTCCCACAGGACCTCGGGCGCAGCCTTGTAAGCGGCGCCATTGGCGCAATCCAGCACGACCTTGAGCCCTGAGAGGCGGATGCCGTCGGAAAGTGTGGTCTTGGCATACTCCACGTAACGCCCGGAACTGTCATTCAGACGCGTGACACGGCCAATCCGGTCGGTGTCGTCCGGCGTATGATTCATCTCCATCGCAGCTTCGATTTCGGCCTCGGCCTCATCGCTGAGCTTGAACCCATCCGGCCCGAAAAATTTGATCCCGTTGTCGTGATAGGGATTGTGACTGGCCGAAATCATCACGCCGATATCGGCACGCATCGAATGGGTCAGCCGCCCAACCGCCGGGGTCGGCACCGGACCCAAGGCAAAGACATCCATTCCAGCGGCGGTAAAACCCGCAGTCAGCGCGTTTTCAAGCATGTAACAGGAGCGGCGCGTATCCTTACCGATCACAACTCGGTGACGCTTTTGATCACGGTTAAAATATGCACCCACCGCCATCGCCAGATCGACTACGTTCGACGCGGTCATAGGATAGACATTCGCCCGACCACGAACACCATCGGTGCCAAAAATTCTACGACTCATAACATAACATCTCTTATTGGAATATCGGAATGATGCACGGAATTGCCAAAAGGCGTCTCATTCCCGGACCAGCATCACGTCATTATACATCATCCACTGAAGCGCCAGATAGCGGAACTTCCACGGACTCTCGAGACAGAATTCATGCACGGCACGCGCCACACCGCAATGATACATCGACGTGGCTGACCACACCGTATAGTCGTTGAAGATCAACACACCATCCGGTTTGACCTTCTTCACCGCGGCATTGATGTCCTTCATCACGCCTTCGTAATCGTGATCCCCGTCAATATAGATCATGTCGAAATATTCGTCGGATAGCTTGTTAAGATTTGTGGAACTGTCCCCAATATGGGTTTTCAGACGCCCCCCGGGACGGCCCAATTCAGCCCGAATCTCGGGATTGGCCAGACGCGAGATGTCGATGTCGAACAGGTGCAATTTCTCGGGCTTGCAGCGATTGAGAATCTCGAACGAGAAGTCACCACGATCAACCCCGATCTCGGCCATCACACCGCCCGGCTTTACCTTATCAAGCAGCGCGTATCGGTTCGGCAGGACCTCACAGCCTTCCAGCTTGGAGGCAGGAAGTTCCGGCGCCGGGTTGTGGTAACGCCCCTTGGCCCTGGAAAACTCCAGCAAGGCCCTGGAAAATTCACGGCGTTTGCGCTCCACCTGTTCGAATGTGATCTTCGGCTCTGTTGCCATGTTGGGCCTCATAGTTTCATGAATGCTTGAACAAAATTTTCGACATCGTGCTCCTGCACGCGTTCAGCAAACGCTCTCCGATCCTTATCAAGATCAGGGGCGTCAGCAAAGGTGATGACATCCTCAATCGCATCCGTCATGTCGGAATGCACATGTGGAGCAAACAACGACCGCGCACCGGGCCAATCATGGACCACCGGCAAACAGCCCGAAGCCATGCCTTCCAGGACCGAGGTATGGCATCCTTCGCTGTCCGAACTGGACAGAATGGTGCCAACACCACGATACCATTCCTCCATATCTGATCCGGCCGGATCAAAGCGCACCGCCTCTTTCAGAAGCGGGTCGGAGAAAATGCGGTCGAACACCGTGGTAAACTGTGCCTGCATATCTTCTTGGTTGTTCCAGACCCAGCCGATCTGCCAAGGCATGACACTGCGGATCGCCAGCTTGAAACGGTCATCCCGCGCCCTCAGCGCGGCAAAGAAGTTCACCGCGCGGTCGAAGCGCTTGTGCTCGAAGGGGTTGATGCCCACCAGCCCGAGCATAAAGCGCGCCTCGGGCAGCTTCGGCCGCTGCAGACCATGCCAATCGATATATTGCGGCATCACATGCACCCGTTCCGGGTCAACGCCGAATTCCTCAACGGCCAGGTCACGAAAGTAGTCCGACACCACGATCAACGCATCCACGTTGCTCCAGTTGATCCGGATCGGAAAATCGCGAAACGCCTCGAACCGGTGCAGGCGGATGATCAGCTTGGTGCCGTCACGCTTGTTGTTGGAATGCCAGACCGCGTTTTCACAACACCATTCGCAGAACACAGTATCAACATCCGGCGGCACAAAGGGCCGCTGGGCCGGTTTGATGGTGCTGCTCCATGTTTCCCAAGTGATGTCGACCTGTTTTTCGCCTTCCAGCCTGTCCAGAAACTGCCGCAGGAACTTGCGCTCATGCGTGGCAATCAGGATGCGGCGCGGTGCATCAGCAACGGCTTGGGCCACCAGCGGATACCCGCGGATCGCCTGCCCCAGCCGCTCGGACAAGGCTTCGGCCGAAAACCGCGCTGCAACGCGATTGATCCGCTCTAACGCCAGATCATAGACCACCGTGTCACGCGACCGCAGGATTTCGGTCACACGGTCAACCGGATTCTGAGCTTCTATATCCACATAATAAGGATAGTTCTCGCCAAAGAGCGATCGGTTCAAGGCGTTGTCGTTCAGGATCGGCGGCACACCTAGGGTGCAGAACTCGACGATCTTGGTCGAGATTTCGATCACGTCATCATAGCGGGAATGGCGCAGGCAATAGGCGAAGTCCGCCTGCCCCATCCGAGCCTTGGCTTCGGCATGAGGCACACCGGTCACCAGCGATACGCTTGGCATCAACCCTTGGGTCACGTTGGCACGAAACCCGTCCATGACCTTGAAGAAATCACGGAATTTCGGGCGGTGGGTATCTTTTCCGGCAATGATGCTGATCCCCAACGCAGGATCATCGGAAACCGCATTGCAGATATCGATCAGCCAATCCAGCCCGTAATGCAGATCCACCTTGCCGGAATAGCAAAGCCGGGTCACACCATCATCCGGGCGCTCCGGCTTCCCGGTGGCAAAAACGATCGGCGGCACCACGTGCACCACATGCGCCGGATAATCATAAAGCGCTTCCATCGCATGTTTCGCGGTATCGCTTTGCACCACGAGCGGTGCCCGGACGCCCCGCGCCAACCCAACCCAGTCCGGTTCGGGATGTGCCAGGTCGGGGATCGCGCTTGGGGCATAGGCGACCACCCGACGGCAGATGTCGTCCTCATTCAACAGGCGGGTGAGGTAATCGGTCCCCCGCACGAAGATCCGGTCGAACGTGCCATGCTGGACTTCCCAGTATGAAAGCGCCGCAACCACCGTCCCCGGTGACAATTGATCGTCCGGCAGATTGGCGTTGATCGCCAGTTCATCCCCACTGACCACGCGGATTGTCTCGGGCAATTCATCAGCCAGAATACGGTCGCGCAACGGATGGCTCAGCAGCAGCGTGGTTTCCAGATCTGGCTGCAACGCCAGAAGCTTGCAAACATTCAGCAGCCAGATAGTCGACCCGTCAATCAGGTTGAAATTCTGTTCCGCCAGTACCGCGACTCTCATTGCGCGGCCTCCTGCTTGCCAATCTCAGCCTCGGGAACTTCAGGAATCCGCTCCTCGATCACTCCGGCGACGGTGCGGAACAACGGCGCCCGCGATCGGTTGACCGGCCCGGCAACCTGCAGTTCCCATCCCCGGTCCAACGCAATGCGGCAGGCATCCATGATCTGGCGATTCAGACGCATGTTGTCGATCGACCAAAGACCTTCCCATTCCGGTTCGGGCGCAGCCTGCAACCCGGCCCAATCAATCAAGAACAGGCCAGGCTCTCCGGTGGCCAGAGATGAAAGCAGCGAAACCCGGCTCGCCCGGACAAGGTGCTCTGCCTCAAGACCTGCGCCTGGTCCGACAGACACAATACGTCGGTGCCCAACCCGGGTTTGCAGGAATACGCGCGGCAGAGTGGCGGTGTCAAAGCGGACACCCTGTCCGGAATCGCTGGGTGCATTGGCCACAGTTCCGATATCGGGCCCACTACGCACCTTGTCATAAGCTGCCATCAGGAGCTGCGACATCGGCCGCACCCGCTGCGGCCAGAATATGCGTGGATCCAATGTGGCCACCGTTGCCGGATGTCCCTTTTCAAGGGCTCGGAGCAACATGCCGGCCAGAGCCTCCATATCACCCTCCGGATAAAGGCTGGCTTCGATATCTGGAGCGATCTCATCTAGGGGCGGCATGTCGGGCATGAAAACAGGCACGCTATAGGCCGCTGCGGCATAAGGTTTCAGCGGTGCAACCAATTCCGTCACCAGCGTGCGCCGCCGCGGCATGACAATGGCATCGCACATGCTGTAATAGGCACCGATCTCGGCTTGCGGCTTCTGGGCAATGAAATGCACATACTCCGTCAGACCCAGCTCCGCCACCAGCCGACGCAACCGGTCCTCCATCGGTGTTTCATGCCCTGACCCGATCAGCCCCTTAGGTGCGCTCGATCCAAGGATCAGCAGACCAACATCGCTTCCGGCATCGCGCAAATGCTTTAGCAAAGGCAACAGGTCCTCGACACCCTCGTACTCTGACAGCGACCCGATATAGCCCAAAAGATGTCGCGACCGACACCCTATGCTCTCGCGTGTCACGCCTTTTCGAACCGGACCCGGCACTGCCACACCATTGGATACCAAGTGAATGGACCGGGCCGGGACACCACGGCGCACCAGCTCATCGCGCATCGCAGCGTTCAGCGTAAAGACCGCCTCGGCGGCCCGGGCAATCCGAACCTCGTAATCCCGGCTGCGTTGGCGCCCCTTGCTGTTTGCAAACTCTGGATTGTCTGCGTCCTGGGACATTTCCCAGAACCCGCGCTGTTCATAGAAGAACGGACAGCCCATGCGCCGGGCCGCATGTTGCGCGGGTTCGGCATTTTCCCAGTTCGAAACCGCCAGCACGACAGCGGGGCGGAACACTTCGAACGCGTCAACCAACGCCGTCTCGGCCTGCCGCACCCGATCCCTTAGGGACATCTCGGGCGTCGCATTCGTGGGCAAAAACACGTACCGCACGCCATCAATCACCTGTTCGGTTCTAACCGGCGCATCGGCTGGAAAACCTTCGATATCCCAAGGGCGTCCGGGGCGATTAAAAACAACCACATCGTGCCCCTGTCCGGCCAGTGCTTTCGCCACTTCATGGGTACGCACCGCATATCCGTTCGAAGAATACGGATAGCTGTGGCTGACCACATAAGCCAGACGCCGGGGCATATGCCAGGTATCTGCGACCACTATGGTGTTCCCTTACTTGAATGCGGCATTTCGGGACGAATAGAACGGCCTTCATCCCAGCCTGTCAGAATATAGTGCAAAAGCGGGTTGATCCCGACCGTCTTGATATCCGGATAAAGACGCAAATAATGCCCGGTATCAAAATATGGACCCGGATCGCGCAATTCTGCCGCTCCGTGCAAAAGGTAATGCAGCGCCAGGTTCACTCCGGGCGTGTTCAGATCAGGGTATTTCTGAAGATACCACTGTGCATCGAACAACCCACAATCTCGAATAATACCAACATGATAGCGACGGCGGAGCGGCGGTAAAATCCGCAGCAGCACCCTGAACACCGCAGACGGACGGCGCGGCCTGACACACAAGAGCGGATGCGTCGCGCGCAGTCTCTTGGCTTCTTGCTCGGCCGCCTTCCCCGACAAATACAGTTTCTCAATCGTGGCCTGCATTTGACGGATTGCGACAGGAGGTCCGGAATTGGTGGGTTCTCTCGAAACGGGACCTGCCAAAGCGCTTTTCCTGCTCAAACTTCGTTATTTAAAATGCCTGACTGGCGAACCGTAAATGGCCTTGATTTACGTCGATGTAAAGTGTCATTGTGCCGCTTCGCCGCTCACGAGAACCGCTCTCCACACCGGAAAGCTCTGTTCTCTATACCCGTGTGGAGAGCTTGCAATGACCCGGAGAAAGCCGGCATTTTTTGATCCCGGCTGGTATTTGGCCGCATACCCGGATGTCGCAGCCACCGGCATGAACCCCCTCCGGCATTTCCTGCGCCATGGTCGACGCGAAGGTCGCCTGCCCTGCGAATTGACCGCGGCCTTGCGAGAACGTGATCTGCGCTGGGGCATGCTGGACGGGGGTATCGATGCGCTGGAGAGGCTTGCGACACACGGCCACTCCCGACCGGAACGGGTCTGGGCCACACTGGCCTGCGCGCGGCGCGCGGCCACAGAGGGGGACTGGCTGCGCGCCGACGGCTACTTGCGCCCCCTTGATCCGACACAAGATCTGATCACGGGTTTTGGTCTGCCTGACCCGTCCCTCCTGGCGATCGAAGCCGCCGTGATGGCCAAAGACACAGACCGGGCACGCCTCGTACACAAGCTTGCGACACGCACATTCGGCAACACCAGCGATCTGCATCTGGCCGCCGCCAATATCACGGCCGCGACCCAAGGTATCTCGACGACCTGGGCCCGCCGCATGGCCCGGCTTTTTGCGCGGGCCGGGCTGACCGGAGTCACGACCTCTCCTGGCTCCAAACCTGCATTCGACAGATTGCGCCCGATCGGGCTACGCCTGCCCCGACAAGGTCGGCAGGGGCCGCTGGTCAGCGTGATCATGCCCGCGCGCGATGCCGCAGGAACCATCTCCACTGCGCTGAACAGCCTGACATCACAAAGCTGGCGCAGGCTGGAAATCCTCGTTGTCGACAATGGATCGCAAGACACCACACGCGACATCGTCCGCAACAAGGCCCAGGCCGACCCCCGGATCCGCCTGCTCGACGGGTCTGCCGAACCCGGCGCCTACCCTGCCCGCAATATCGGCTTGGCCGCCGCCCAAGGCGCGTTGATTACAGTGATGGATGCAGATGATTGGGCACATCCTGCAAAGATCCGATTGCAGGCACGCGCACTTCTGCGCAACCCGGACATTCCCGCCTGTGTCTCACACTGGGTCCGCACCACATCCGATTTGCGCTTCACCCGCTGGTGGGGAGATGACGGTCTGGTACATCGCAACGTATCGTCTCTGATGTTTCGGGCCGAGCTACGCGACAGCCTCGGTTTCTGGGATCGGGCGCGGGTAGGGGCCGATACAGAGTATTATCACCGTATTCTAAATCGCTTTGGCGCGAAGTCGATTATCGAAGTCCAGCCAGGCCTGCCCCTGTCGTTTGGTCGACAAAGCGCCGGTTCCCTGACCCAGTCTTCCGAAACCCGGGTGTCGTCGCAGGTCTATGGAATCCGGCGCAGCTATCTTCTTGCCGCCCAGAATTGGCACGGTCGGGTTGACGCAGAAAATGCTCTGCCCTTGCCCCAACACCCCGTCAAGCGGCCCTTTGACATACCAGAGGCCCTTGCGATCGATCCCCCTCCAACCGCCCTGCAACCCACCGACCTGATCCGCCGCTCCGATCTGTTCAGCGATCACTGGTACATGCAGACCTATCCCGATCTCCGGGCCCGCAATGTGGACGGCGCCCTGCACTATCTGGCCGAAGGGGCAGGCGAAGGGCGGGATCCGGGACCGGCATTCTCAACCACAGCCTATGCCCACGCGCACAATACCCGCGATGAAAACCCGCTTTTGCACCGCCTGCGCTCCGAAAGAGGTGCCGATCTCCTGCCCTCCTTTGACGGCACCCTGACGCCCTCTCCGGACGCCAGACCAGTCCTGTTCTTTGCCCATCAGGCACGAACGCAGGTGTTTGGCGCCGAACGCAGCCTTCTGGACATGCTTGACCGGGCGGCCGCGGCCGGGCTGGCCCCCGAGGTGGTGCTGCCCCAAATCATGAACCCTGCCTATCTCGATGCCCTGCGTCTGCGCTGCCGACGCGTTCACGTCATACCCTATGGCTGGCTTTTCGGCGGGGTTGCCCCACATCCTGCAACGGTCGCACGACTGACCGATCTGATCCGGCGGAGCGGGGTCACCGAAATTCATCAGAACACCTGCGTATTGGATGCCCCCCTCATGGCCGCCCGCGAGGCCGGAGTGGCCTCGGTCGTGCATGTACGCGAACTGCCTGCCCAGGATCCCGAACTATGCCGGGATCTCGGGATTTCAGCCCCGCAACTGCGGCAAAACCTGCTGGACCTGGCAACCCGGTTCGTCGCCAATTCCACGACCGTGGCCGACTGGATCAATGCCGATCCGAGCCGCGTTATCACCATTCCCAATATGGTCGACCCTGCCCTGTTTGATCTGACCTTTCAGCCCCAGACCCCGCTCCGAGTGGCCATGATCGGATCCTTGTCAGCCCGCAAGGGCGTGGCCGACTTTCTTGCCATCGCACGCACCGTCGCGCGCCGCGGCGCGAATATGCAATTTATACTGATCGGCCCGGATCATCCCGAATTCGCTGCCCTCAAACCATTGGGACGCAATGTGGTCCATGCGGGCTATGCCGCCACACCCCTCTCCGCGATGGAACAAGCCGACATCGTGCTCAGCCTGTCAAAGGTTGCCGAAAGCTTCGGACGCACAGTGCTCGAAGCAATGGCCGCCGGGCGCCCGGTCATTTGCTATGACCGGGGAACGCCGCCCGCACTGGTTGGGCCGGGAGGCGCAGGACGGGTCGTCCCCGCCGATGACACCGATGCCGTGGCGACGGCACTGCAAGAGATCGCATCATCCCCGGACCTGTTGTCCACCCTGTCAAAAGCGGCACGGACCCAGGCAGTCGCATTGCGGCGCCAAAGTGAAAACATTTCATCTGAAGTGCTGTTCTCCGGGGTAGCTGGCCACCCCTGACAGCCACTCGCGTCACCGAGTTTTCCAGTTGCATTCTATGACGGTTTCAGCGATCACGCGAGTTGACTGGCTAAAGTTGATCTATTTTTTGGAAAGGCATTTGTTTTGAAAGTTCTGGTCGTGTTCGGCACCCGGCCCGAGGCCATCAAGATGGCCCCGGTCGTGCAGCGTCTCAAGGAAACAGACGGGATCGAAACCCATGTCTGCGTCACCGCCCAACACCGGGAAATGCTGGACCAGGTGCTGGCACTTTTTGGGATTACCCCTGAATTTGATCTCAACATCATGAAACCGGGCCAGGATCTGACCGACATCACCGCCAATATTCTTCTGGCGATGCGTGATATCCTGAAGGACGGCGCTTATGATCGCCTCCTGGTACATGGGGATACCACCACGACCATGGCCGCCGCCCTGGCCGCCTTTTATGCACAAATTCCGGTCGGCCATGTCGAAGCCGGCCTCAGGACTGGCAATATCTATGCCCCCTGGCCCGAGGAAATGAACCGCTCGATCGTCGGGCGGATTGCGACGCAGCATTTTGCTCCAACCGAAACCGCCCGACAAAGCCTGCTGGCCGAAAACGTGACCGACGACGCAATCCTCGTGACCGGCAACACCGTGATTGACGCGCTGCAGGATGTGGTGGCGCGTTTCGAAACGGATGCCGCGCTCGACGCCCAGATGAAAGACCGGTTCCCGTTTCTCGACCCCGATCGTCGGCTGATCCTCGTCACCGGGCACCGACGGGAAAATTTCGGCCAGGGGTTCGAAAACATCTGCACCGCTCTGAAGGCGATCAGCGAAGAAAACGATGTACAGGTCGTCTACCCTGTGCACCTCAACCCCAATGTTCAGGCTCCGGTAAAGCGCATTCTCGGGGAGGCCCCAGACGTCCACCTGATCGCCCCCCAGGATTATCTGCCCTTTGTCTGGCTGATGCAGCGCGCCCACCTGATTATCACCGATTCAGGTGGCGTACAGGAAGAGGCCCCGAGTCTTGGGAAGCCAGTGCTGGTAATGCGCAACACAACCGAGCGCCCCGAGGCCGTCGAAGCCGGCACCGTGCGGCTGGTCGGCACCGACCCGGACAAGATCCGACGGGAGGCCCAACAACTGCTGAGCGATGAACGGGCCTATGCTGAAATGGCGCGGGCGCTCAATCCCTATGGGGACGGCAAGGCCGCCCAACGTATCGCCGCCGCGCTGTCGGTCGGCTGATCCAGATTCCCGAAGACAAGGATTTTCAAGACATGTTCGAACGCATTTCCATGATCGGCTTGGGCTATATCGGGCTGCCAACCGCTGCACTCTTCGCCGCGCATGGCAACCGGGTGATCGGTGTCGATGTCAGCCCGCACGTGGTCGACACAATCAACGCCGGCAAGATTCACATCATCGAACCCGAACTTGACGGCATCGTACACAAGGCCGTCAACGATGGCCTGCTCCATGCCACGCTGACCCCGGAACCCGCCGACGCTTTTATCATTGCCGTTCCGACTCCCTTTAAGGAAGGCTACGAGCCTGATCTCTCCTATATCAAATCCGCTGTCGACATGATTGCCCCGGTGCTGGCCAAAGGGAACCTCGTGATCCTGGAAAGCACCTCGCCCATCGGCGCCACGCGCCAGATGGCCGAATGGCTGGCCGCTGCTCGCCCCGACCTGAGCTGTCCCCAGGATGCCGGCGATGCTGCAGATGTTCAAGTCGCCCATTGTCCGGAACGGGTGCTGCCCGGCCATGTGGTTCGCGAATTGGTGGAAAACGACCGTATCATCGGCGGCATGAGCGCCCGCGCCACCGAAATGGCCACCGCCATGTACAAGCTGGTGGTACAGGGGGAATGCATTCCCACCAACGCCGAAACCGCCGAGATGTGCAAACTGACTGAGAACAGCTCGCGCGATGTGCAGATCGCTTTTGCCAACGAACTCAGCATCATCTGCGACAAGTTCGGCATCGACGTCTGGGAACTAATCCGGCTGGCCAATCACCACCCGCGCGTCAATATCCTGCAACCCGGTGCCGGTGTTGGCGGACATTGTATCGCCGTGGACCCGTGGTTCATCGTCGCCTCCGCTCCGGATGAGGCCAAGCTGATCCGGATGGCACGTGATACCAATGACGGCAAACCGAAATGGGTGCTTGAAAAGGGCAAATCCGCCATAATGGACGTTCTGGCCGCCGACCCGTCCCGTGCCATGGCCGACATCAAGGTTGCCTGCCTTGGCCTTGCATTCAAACCCGATATCGACGACCTGCGCGAAAGCCCTGCACTCGACATCACCCGAGATTTCGCCGGTCTGGGCTGTCAGGTTCTGGCGGTGGAACCGCATATCGAGACCCTTCCAGCCAAGCTCGACGGCCTGCCGGTGACACTTACCCCGCTCGAAGAGGTGCTGGAACAGGCCGACGTGATCTGTGTCCTGGTCAAACACTCGGCCTTTACCGGACTGGTCAGCAAGCTGCCCGAGGGGATGAAGCTGGTGGATGTGGTCGGGCTCTGAGTTTCTCGCCCCGACCAAATGATTTGACCTGTCCCCGGATCGCAGGGAACACTGCCCCTCTCTTGTACAGAAGGGCCAACATGATCCCGCGCTCCGTTTTTCGACCATGTCTGCGCCTGCTCGCCGTTGTCTTTCTGGTGTCTGCCCCTGCGGTGGCAGACACCTATTACCAGCTGGATTTTGACGACACCGCGATCCGCGGCAACGCGGTGCACGAGGACGGGCGAACGTTCCAACTGCACCGTGACGGCGGCGGCCAACCGGCCCGCATCCTCCACGATCCGGGCAAGGGCTCGGACGTTCTCGAACTGCGCACAACGCCGACACCCTCCAGCGCCGGACGGGACCGGTCCGAGCTGCAGATCTACAGCGGGGTCGATTACGGACGGCAATTCTCGCTGGGCTTCCGGCTCTTTGTGCCCGACGGCTCGGTCTTCAGCGACGATTGGCACCTGCTGATGCAATGCCACCAGGCCGGCACAACCCTGTCGCCGCCGCTCTCACTGAACCTCGAGCCCTCCGGCGCGCTGTCACTGGTGGTGCGCGACGATACCGACCCGTATGAGCGGCTCTGGTCCGGTCCCCTGCCCCGCGGTCGCTGGGTGCCGGTGGTTCTGGAGTTCCGTCTTGGGGAAAATGGCCGGTTGCGCCTCTGGGTGAACGAGCGCAACGTGTCCACGCACCGACAACCGCTGGGCTGGGCGACGGGCGAGTCCCGCTGCGTGCTCAAGATCGGCCTTTATCGCGGCCCGGCCGAGACCGGCTTTGCCCTCCGGCTCGACGACATCCGTCTGGGCGACAGCTATCGCGACGCCCGCCCCTGAAGGTATCCTTCACAGGATCATATCCCCATCCACGAAGCGCAGTATCTCGGCATGACCAAGGATGTCATGCCCGTCGCCCCGATAACGACATCATGTCCGTTCTCCCCTCATCCCTCGGAGTCGACTTCCTCTTCGGGCAAGCTGTGAGCGGGCACCGGGATGGAACCATCGCCGGTCACGCTCACAGAGGCAGGGAACAGCGTTTTTTGCGGCGCGCGGGCCCCGTGCGGCAAGACCAGCGTCAGCTGCAGCACACCGTTTTCCCGCGTGACATCGCCTGCCAGCCAGTCGCAACCCGCCTCTTCCGGGGTCAAATGCGCGCCCTCGGTCAAGGCAGAGAAGTCATGGGCCGTACCATTCACGATCAGGGTCTCGCCCTGGCACGACAGGATCAACGCATCATCACGGCGCATCGGAGTGAATGTAATCTGCATTGGATATCCTCCTCAGAACCAGCGGCCGGTTGCGGTAATCTGCATATCGAAATCCACGCTTGCCATGCTTTGTCCTGCGGGGCGCATGACCGAGGCATTGAAATAGCTGTTTGTGGTTACGCGCCGAACCATGCCAATGGCGAAATACTGGGCAAACGAGAAATTGTTGTCCGGCGGCAGCGGGGTAACCGTCACATTCGGCGTTGCAGCAAAGCTTGCGGGCCAGTTGCCATCCACCGAGGCTGTCCGATACGGATCGACCGCCGTACCCGCCCCGTTTGCCGTGATCAACCCGAGGCTCTTCGTGATCATGCAGATCTGCGTCCCGTCGGCAAACCGGACATAATCCCCGTTGGCGTTGGAACCGCGTTCAATCACCGCCCCGGTCGGAACGCCTCCGGACTGGCCAACCGCTCCGACCACTGAGGCCTGGTTGAAAATTTCTGCCCAATCCGTCCAGCCGGTACCGTCGCGGTCGCGCACCCGAATCCACTGGCGTGGTGGATTCAGTGACCCACCGGAATATTGGGTGGCCACTTGGCGCTTGCTCTCGTTGACATACATCCGCTGGGTTTCCACCCAGACCACGCCGCCAGCATTTGCAGGCCATGTTCCCGGCGTAGACGTACTGTAAAGCGCGGCCTCCCCCGCCTGGGCCGCGTCAATATCAGCGGAACTACTGGAAGAATGATAATTTCCATAAACCGACAACCCCGCCGCCTTGGCCCCTTCAACCCGCACCAAGCGCCCAGACGTGGTGTCGTCGCCGTTGGACTGCACCGCCGCGCCATTTACCGGCACATCGAGTTGCAGCCCGGTCTCGGACAGAACCGCCCGGTCGATTCCGGCCGGCGCCAACGCGATTTCCTGCGCACCCGGGTCCAACCGCAGGGCTTGGTGCCACTGGCTGCCATCTGGGCTGATCTTGACTGAAAAGGCGGTGTCCCCTGCCAGACCCATCTCAGCATGTCCCGTCCACCCGGACTGGAACAATAGCGAAGCGGTATCCGCCGTCCCTGCCTTATTGACCTTCATCTGATGATCCCCACCGGCATGGGAAAAAAGCGAGGCCGCCGAGGCCACAGCCAGCCGGTTCGTGGTATCCGCCGCCGTGCCGATCCCCAAGCCATCCAGATTGTCCAGATCCGGCGCGACCGGGCTCCAGCCACCGTCTGCAAACACCATCAGCCGATCGGCACCCACGTCCCAAGCCCGCCAGCCTTCACGCGGCGTGATGAACTGCCAGGCGACTCCATCCCAAAGCGCCAGCTTGTCCCCCTGCCCTGCCCAGCCCCCCGTCGGAGCCCCCCCCAGCGCATGGATATCTCCGGCCTCCGGCGCGGAAGGCGGCGTCTCCGCGCCAATGGCCAGAACGGTCAACTGGGTTACCGCATCCAACCGCGCAACCGCCTCATTGTGGGTGACGTGTTTCTGGGCCTGCGAAGGCATGATATAAGGCAGTTCCAGACGGGGGGAAGTCTCGGGCATTGAGCACATCCTACACAAGAAATCTCTTGCGCCGAGTTGTGCCAAACCAATCTGAAGCGACAGCTAACTCTGCGAACGCTGATGCATCAGGGCGCGCAACGGCTCACGTCTTCCCCGCCCGCTTCCTCAAGTAGGCCCCGTATTCGGTCTTGCCATAGCGTTCAGCCAGTTCGCGCAGGGCCGACACGTCGATCCAGCCCTGTTCAAAAGCGATTTCTTCAGGACAGCCCGATTGCAACCCTTGCCGCTTCTGCAAGGTGCGCACGTAATTGCCCGCATCCAGCAGGCTGTCATGGGTTCCGGTATCAAGCCAGGCGTAGCCACGGCCCATCCGGGCAATCTCCAGTGATCCCTCCGCCAGATAAGTCTCCAGCAGGGAGACTATCTCATATTCGCCCCGCGCCGACTTCTGAATTGCCCTGGCCCGTTCGGACGCGTGGCCATCGAGGAAATAGAGCCCGGTCACCGCATAATCCGATGGGGGAACCTCCGGCTTTTCAACAATCGCGGTTGGCCGCCCCGCTTCATCCATCGCAACCACGCCATAACGTTGCGGATCCTGGACGTGATAGGCAAAAACTGTGCCACCCGTGTTCCGCGATACCGCTTGCTGCAACATCTCAGGCAGCCCATGGCCGTAAAAGATATTATCACCCAGCACCATCGCACTCGGCGCGCCAGCCAAGAAATCCTCGGCCAAGACATAGGCCTGTGCCAGTCCTTCAGGTTCAGGCTGTTCAATATACGTGAGCGCGAGGCCCCACTGAGACCCATCGCCCAGCGTGCGCTTGAACTGGTCCTGATCCTGGGGTGTCGTAATCACCGCAATCTCGCGAATACCCGCCAGCATCAGCACCGACAGGGGATAATAGATCATCGGCTTGTCATAGATCGGCACCAGCTGTTTCGAAATACCGATGGTGATCGGATAAAGCCGCGTGCCCGTGCCGCCAGCCAGAATGATGCCCTTGCGCTTGCTCATACCTGTTCCAAATCCCTGATCACGCGGGCCAGCCCCGCTTTCCAATCTGCAGGCTTAATGCCAAAATCTGTCTCTAACGAGGCGCAATCCAGTCTTGAGTTCAGCGGTCGGCGCGCCGGGGCCGGATAATCCTGAGAAAAAATGTCGGAAATTTCGATCTTTTTCTCTGCCACTCTGAAAATCTCGCGGGCAAAGCCCGCCCAGCTGGTATAGGGGGCGCCGCAAAAGTGATGGATGCCCCCCGGATGGCCTGCAACCAGCCCGTGGGCAATCGTGACAAGGCTGCGCGCGATGTCATCGGCCGGGGTTGGGCCGCCGATCTGATCATCGACGATGCTCAGCGCGTCACAGGTCTCCGACAGGCGCAGCATGGTTTTCACGAAGTTGCTGCCATGTGCCGAAAACACCCAGGACGTGCGCAGGATGACATGGGCCCCGCCGGCCGCGCGCACCGCAATTTCCCCGGCCAGCTTGCTGCGCCCATAGGCATTCAGCGGCGCCGTGGGCGTTTCCGGGCCAAACGCAGCACGGCCCGTCCCGTCAAACACGTAATCGGTCGAGACATGCAGGAACGGGATCCCCCGCCCCGCCGCCACCGCCGCCATGGCGCCGGGCGCCTCCCCGTTGACCACGGTGGCCAGCGCCTCTTCTTCCTCGGCTTTGTCGACGCCCGTATAGGCGGCGGCATTGATCACCGCATCCGCATCCGTTTCGGCCACCTGCGCCGCGCAGGCCGCCGGGTCGCTCAAATCCGCCCGATCCCGCCCCAGCGCGACAATCTCCAGCCCCGGTCCGGCCAGCGCCCGCAATTCCCGCGCCACCTGCCCGGTCTGTCCAAAGACAAGAAGTTTCATGAAATCCGTCCGGGCTCCAAAATCCGCCCCAACTCTAACGCCCCTGCCCTGATCCGCAATCGCTCATCCCGGATCGGGCAACACGTCGCGCCGCACCATGGCGCGCAGGGCAAAGTTCGAGCGCATGTTGCGGATGCCCGGCACCTTCATCAGCCGATGTTCGAGAAAGGCGTCAAACGCCTCGAGATCGGCGGCCACCACCCGCAGCAGAATATCGCGCGACCCGGTCATCAGGTAGCATTCCATGACCTCCTCGAAATGGCGCACGGCCTGTTCAAAGGCGCCGATCGCCTCGCGCCCCTGTTGTTCCAGTTCGACCGAGACAAAGATCGTCACCGGCAGGCCCAGCTTGCGCGCATCTACCCGCGCGCCATAGCCGGTGATCACGCCGTCCTTCTGCAACCGCTCAAGCCGGCGCGCGCAAGGCGTGGGCGACAGGCCCACGGTCTCGGCAAGATCAGACACGGTGATCCGCCCGTCCCGCTGCACGGCGCGAATGATTCTGCGGTCAATGGCATCCATGACGGATTTCCCCAATTTTGTCATATCTCATGGTGAAAACCTCTAACATACCCTCCCCAAACCGGCAAACTTTGGCGAAAACCGCTCCGCACGGCATGGCACACAGGAAAAAACGCCAAACAGGAGGAGAGGCCGCATGCCCGCGACCCCGGAAATCACCCGCCTTGATATCGCCAGCCATGAAACCGTGCTGCGCGTGCACGCCGCCGCCCTTGGCCTGACCGGGTTCATTGCCCTGCATTCCACCCAGCTGGGCCCGGCCGCCGGCGGGTTGCGCATGCGCGCATACGCCAGCGAAGACGCAGCACTCACCGATGCGCTGCGCCTCAGCGAAGGCATGACCTATAAAAACGCCGCCGCGGGCCTGCCGCTTGGCGGAGGCAAGGCGGTGATCATGGGCGATCCCGCCCCCAAGACGCCGGATCAGCTGCGCGCCTTTGCCCGCGCCATCGACACGCTGGGGGGGCGCTACTGGACGGCCGAAGACATGGGCATGAGCCCCGCCGACATGGCGGTGATGGCAGGTGAAACCCGCTTTGTCGCCGGTCTGCCGGATGGCAAATTTGCCAGCGGCGATCCCTCGCCGATCACCGCGCGCGGCATCTTCAACGCCATCCGCATCACCGCCCGCCACCGCCTTGGCAGCGATGATCTCACCGGGCGGCGCGTTGCGGTGCAGGGGCTGGGCCATGTCGGCGCACATCTCTGCGATCTGTTGCACGGGGCCGGGGCCAGGCTGATCGTGGCCGATATCGACGCGGCCCGCGTGGCAGAGGCTCAGGCGCGCTATGGTGCCGAGCCCGCCACGGCAGACGGCATTCTTGCGGTCGAGGCCGACATCTTTGCCCCCTGCGCCATTGGCGCGATCCTCAATGCCGCCACCATCCCCACCCTGCGCGTGGCCACGGTGGCGGGTGGGGCCAACAACCAGCTCTCCACCCCCGAGGACGGCGCCCGCCTGCAGGCGCGCGGCATTCTCTACGCACCGGACTTTGTCGCCAATGGCGGGGGCATCATCAATGTCGCCACCGAGATCCTCGCGATCGAGGACCGCGCCGGTTTTGTCGATGAGAAACTGGCCGCGCTCGAGCTCACGATGGACCGCATCCTGACCCGCGCCGCGCAGACAAACCGCAGCCCCGACGCGGTGGCCACCGCCATCGTCGACGAAATGCTCCAGGCACGCGCTGCCTGATCCATGGACAGAGGGGGCACCCCGCCCCCTCTGTCCATGGTCACAAAGGGGTCGCTTACGGCTGGAGGCGAAATAACACGCTAACGCCGGAGCAGCCCTTCGGGCGGCGTGCAGATAAGGTCTGCAACGAGCCCAAAGTGATTGATGCTGCTGTTTGCACCAACGATTGCTTACTAAGAGCGGCAAAAACGTGACAAAATCAAAGGCCGTTTTGCCAAGGGTTTGTGGCACAAGATTTTTCAACGATTCCGGCGCCGGCAACCCCTTGGTCAAAAACGACCGTTTTTGACTAGGTTAACAAAATGACCTGCCCCCCGAGGCTCCCTCATTCATAACGAGAGTTTGCGGGTCTGGTTTTCATATTCCTCGGTTTCGGTTTGGGCAAGCGCGTCGGGCGCGGAGCCCTCAAATTGCTCAAGCGCTCGACGCGCTTCTGCGGGTGTTTTGTTGCCGAGCGACGAGTGCGGCCTTACGTTGTTGTAGTCGTATCGCCAGAGCGCCAGCTTTCGGCGAGCATCGTCCAGATTATCGAACATCTCTTCGTTCAGTAGCTCGTCGCGCAGGCTACCGTTGAAGCTTTCGATGAAGGCGTTCTGCTGCGGCTTGCCCGGGGCGATGTAGTGCCAGTCGACATCGTTCTCGTTCGCCCATTTCAGGATCACCCGGCTGGTGAACTCGGTGCCGTTGTCAGAGACAATGCTAACCGGTTTGCCATAGAGCCTGACCAGCGCATCCAGTTCCCGCGCCACGCGGGCGCCCGAGATGCTTGTATCAGCCATCAGGCACAGGTTCTCACGGCAACAATCATCGTTCACCGCCAGAATTCGGAACCGGCGCGAGGCCCCGAACGTGTCGGACAGGAAGTCCAGTGACCAGCGTTCACCAGGCCTCAGAGCTTCTGGCATCGGTGTCCGGGAGCCACGGGCCCGTTTGCGGCCCCGTCGCCGCCTGACGCCCAGCTTCTCCTCCGTGTACAGCCGATACAGCTTCTTGTGGTTCATGATCATCCCTTTGCGTTCCAGCATCACCCCGATCCGCCGGTAGCCAAACCGGCGGCGCTTGGCTGCAACCGCTTTCATCTCCTTGCGTATCTCAGGATTATCCGGCGGGCGTTCACGCCGGACTGTCTTCGGATCGACACCGACAAGTCGGCAGGCCCGGCGTTGCGAGATGTCGTGATCCCGCATCGCCTTCAGCGCTGCCTCTCGCCGCTCATTCGGCGTCGTCAGTTCTTTCCCAGAAGATCCTTCAGTACAGCATTGTCCAGCATCGTATCAGCCAGCAGGCGTTTGAGCCTGGCATTCTCATCTTCCATCGCCTTCAGCTTCGCGACGTCCGACACCTCCATGCCGCCGTACTTCGACTTGTATTTGTAGAACGTGCCCTGGCTGAGACCGTGCTTGCGGCACACCTCCGCTGTCGGCATTCCGGCTTCCTGTTCTTTGATCATCCCGATGATCTGGGCTTCCGTGAAACGGCTCTTTCGCATGCGTTTGCTCCTTCGAAAGGTTGAGCAAACTCTACATCACAACGAGGGAAGTTTCGGGGGGCAGGTCATACCGATTGCCAAAATCCCTTGAAAACAGGCGTTAACCCCCGATCCGAAGGGGGGGCGTGTCAGCCTCCGTTCGGGGCGGTTCCCAATCGTTTACCCACCCCGTCGCGGCCCTGCAGCGCGCGCCACCAGCTCTCGTTGTCCAGATACCAGCGCACGGTCTTTTCCAGCCCCTGTTCGAGCGTCACCGAAGGCCGCCAGCCCAGCTCTTGGCGAATCCGGCTCGGGTCGATTGCATAGCGCAGATCATGGCCGGGGCGGTCCTCAACAAAGGTGATCAGGCTGGAATAGGGTCTGTTTGCGGGGCGCACCCGGTCGAGAATGGCACAGATCATCTTCACGAGGTCGATATTGCGGGCCTCGTTTTCGCCCCCGATATTATAGCTGCGCCCGACCCGGCCCTTCTCCAGCACCGTCAAAAGCGCGTCGGCGTGATCCTCGACATAGAGCCAGTCACGTATATTAAGCCCCTGCCCGTAAACCGGGATCTCCTTACCCGCCAGCGCATTCAGGATCACCACCGGGATCAGCTTTTCAGGGAAGTGATAGGGCCCGTAATTGTTCGAGCAATTGGAGATCAGCACCGGCAGGCCATAGGTCTCGCCCCAGGCCCGCACCAGGTGGTCCGAGGCCGCTTTAGACGCTGAATAAGGGGAATTGGGCGCATAGGGCGTGTCCTCGGTGAACATTCCCGTCTCTCCCAGCGAACCATAAACCTCGTCCGTCGAGATGTGATGAAACCGGAAAGCATCGGGGCGCCCTTTCCCGTCCCAGTATTTGCGCGCCGCCTGCAACAACGTGTAGGTGCCGGTCACATTGGTCTCGATAAAAGCCCCAGGCCCGTCGATCGAGCGATCCACATGGCTCTCGGCGGCCAGGTGCATCACCGCATCCGGCTGATGACGGGCAAAAACAGTGTCTAATGCGGCACGATCACGGATATCGGCATGCTCAAAGACATAGCCGGGCATATCGGCAACCGGGGCGACATTCTCAAGACAGGCCGCATAGGTCAACGCATCGAGATTCACCACCTCGTAGCCCCGCGCCACCGCCAGCCGTACCACCGCCGACCCGATGAATCCGGCGCCGCCGGTCACAAGGAGCTTCATGGCTGCTCTTCCCACTTGAACGGCGGACCCAGCCCGGCCAGTGTCGGCGCGGCGGCGTCCTTCTCGCTCAGGATACGTTTCGCGCGCGAAACCCCCCAGTCGATGCCGATATCAGGGTCGTCATGGGCAATCGCCCGGTCACAATCCGGCGCATAATAGTCCGAGCATTTGTAGATGATCTCGGTGTCATCGCAGAGCGTGACAAACCCATGCGCAAACCCCACCGGCACCAGCAACTGCCGCCCGTTTTCCGCGCTGAGTTCGGTACCAAACCACTGCCCATAGGTCGGCGATCCGGCCCGGATGTCCACCGCCACGTCAAAAAGGGCCCCGCGCCCGCACCGCACCAGCTTGGCCTGCGCATGGGGTGGCGCCTGGAAATGCAGCCCCCGCACCGTGCCTGCCTTTTGCGACAGCGAATGGTTGTCCTGCACGAAGTCGATATCGATCCCGGCTTCGGCCATGCGTGCCCGGTTCCAGCTTTCCGAAAAGAACCCGCGCGCATCCCCGAACCGTGCGGGGGTCAGGATCAACACACCTGTGAGGGGCGTCTCTTCTATCTTCACCGGCCTATCCTTATCTTAGAAAGATTCGGCATGGTCATAGCAAGCCCCCACCCTCGCGTCATCTAGGCTCTATAACCGACCCAGTATACAGGCAACGTATAGAGCCAAGGTGCCGATCCTGCTTTGCCGGTAAACCCCTGAAGCGCGCAATGCCATCAAGCGGCGCCACATCGGCCCCTGATTTGCCGCACGATATGACGCCAGAGTCCGCCTAGCCTCAGCAGAAAAGTGATGCTCGGACCGGGTCAAAGCTGTCATGTTTATCCGGTTCCAACTTTTGAACCGGCCCTTGAGCAACTGCCGCAACCGTTCCAATTGCGCCTTGTTAGACAGGTTGGCGCCAATCACATTATGTGCATGCTGACGATAAAAGAGCACAGGATCGGGATCACGCAAAACGCACCCACCACACCCTGTAATCACCTGATAAAGCCACCAGTCATGTGCGACAATCTCACCCGCCTCTCGCGCAGCCACGACAACCAGGTCCAGGGCCGCACGGTTCAGCATCATTGTATTCCCCCCCCCAATCGACTGCACCAATGCATTGTGAAATGTGGCGGGGCGCGAAAAACTGTCCGATGGCCCCAGAGGCGTCAGGTCCTCCTCACAAACCACGGAGCTTGCACAGTAAAGCGCGGGAACCCCAGGCGGAATCTCCGCCAACGCGGCTGCTCCACGCGCCAACTTGTCCGGGAACCACACATCGTCCTGATCAGACAATGCCACCAACGGCACATTCGGCGGCACGGCAGCCAGAAGAGACAAAAAATTCTGGGCAAACCCCTGCTTCGGACCAATGAGCATCTCCATGAGACGCTCAGGGTGCTTTTTAGCAAAAGCTTCCAGGATGGCACCGCTGCCATCATCTTCAGGGCTGTCGTCGGAAACGATCAGGCGCCATGTCGCGTGGCTCTGTTCGACATAGCTGTCCAGTTGCGCTCGCAAATGGCGCGCGCTGCGATAAAGGGCCAACAGGATCACCACTTCCGGTTCAACCACAGCGGAACGTCGGATCTCTGGTACAGTTTGTATATGCCCAGCTTCGCCGCCCGCCCTGGGGGCACAAGGTTCTTTTACAGCCATTGTTGAACCAATTGGAGAATTCACTTTTTTGATACAGTGTGAGACAGACCACATATTCCTGCCTGTCCGGTTTGTCTATTTTCACCGAAAGTTAAACTGCTTGCCCCACATATCACTATACTGTCCGGCCTTTTACTATATTGCCCATCTCTTGGCACAAGAGTTGGGCGGCACGACGCATATTCGCAAACACGGCACCAGATCATGTACGGGCTGGTTCGTATGACCTCTCCATCTCGCATACGCATGCTCGCTGGACATCTACGGCATCAGTCCCGCCTGAAGATAGCTGACTGGCGGGATACCGAACACAAACGACCTTTGCGCCACCCCGCATGGCACTGGCAGGATATTGGCGGAGCGCGCGTTATCTCTCGCTCCTACCCTCTTTTCCCGGATGTGGTTCATGGCCAGCATCCACGGATCCCTGCTCCGAAAAACTGGTGCCCCCGCCCTGACCTTGAACTGGATAACGCCCTGCCTTTCGGCTGGGATCCAATTTATCACACACATTTCATACAACCCTTCCAACCCGTGAAGCTCTGGCGCAACACGATTGCAATTTGCGGCTATATTGAAGACGCTAAAACACCCTCGGACAAGAATCTGGGGTTGTCCTTGCTCAATCAACTATTCGAGCGAATGCGCGCGTTCACCGTCTGGCAGGACGAAGCCGCCTTTATTGAAAACCGCTTCGAGTATCGCAGCGACCGCTTCACGATCCCCGCCCCATGGGTCAGCGCCATTGCCAACGCCTTTGCAATTCTGGCTTGCCTGAGGGCATTGCCGCATCTCGACCTGAGGTCAGAGATGGCCGCTTATGCCCAGGCCTATCGGGTCGTACAACTTGAAGGCCGTTCTCCCCTGCCGCGTTGGATCAGCTACCGCGACAGGCGCGGGTATCTGTGGTTCGACGAATACCCACAGCCGCGCGCCCGCGCGACGCGGGTCAAGAATGGTCACATCTTCTCTGTTCTGGCCCTACACGAAGCGTCCTTGTTTCTGCCAGGCTTGGGGCTGGAGGTACTGGTACAGGCTGGTGCAGCAACCATCGAGGACTATGCGCTCTGCTTTCGCCGTCCCAACAAGCGCAGCCTTTACGCGCTGGGGCGGCGGCGCAAACCCGACTATCTTCCAAACCGGGCCATGCGCCAGCTGTATCAGCTTTATCAACTCACCGGCGAACCGCGTTTCCTCGCGTATGGCGATCTTTTCGTAGCAGATGCCGAAAGACTGGTGGACGACGATTTGATGCAACCCGTCCACGCCACCCGATCCGAGACAACCCGACTGCGACAGGCGTTTGAACAGGCCCGATCCGAACTCAACTCAGTAGAAAATCCCCATCGGCAAAGCGCAACACCTCGGCATGGCCAATAAGGTCGGTGCCATCTAGTCCTGTTCCCCCGGTGTGATCCACCGTGGTCGAAATACCGTCACGGGTGATGGTATATTCCGACTGGTTGCCCGAGAACACGATCACATCCGTGCCCAACCCGGCAAGGATATAGTCATCGCCGCCATTGCCGATCAGCGTATCATCCCCCAGCCCGCCTTCCAGCCGGTTTGACCCGCCATCGCCCCAGATCATGTCGTCGTGGTTCGACCCGATCAGGTTCTCGATGTTTGAAATCCGGTCGCCATGCGCATCGCCGCCATTGCCGCGCCCGCGCAACAGCGAGACCGAGACCGCCTCGGACGAATACTGGTAGCTTAGCGTATCGGTACTCGACCCGCCGTCGATCGTATCCCGTTCACCATCCGAGCCATAGAACATATCACGCCCGCCAAGACCACGCATTTTCTCGGACCGGTCCGAGCCGTGGAAGACATCGTCGTGGCTGGTGCCGCTGACATTCTCGATCGAGTCCATGATCAGATTGAAATCAGTCGACGAAGCCTGGTCGCTGTGCAGGTTGATGAACACCCCTGCGCCGAGGCCGGAGAAGGACATCATGTCGGTGCCGGTGCCGCCATTGATCGCAAAGAGCCCGATTCCCAGCGTGGAGGGCAAGCCCATCCAGTCATTGCCGCCGGTTCCCTCAAGCGTCACCAGCTGCGTCACGCTCAACTCGTAATCGCCGGTATAGCTGCCGTACCGGCTTCCGGCCGAGATGTAATAGGTCGTGTCAGCCGTGGCGGTGAAGGCCGTTTGAGCCGGATAACCACTGTATCCACCGTCAGCCCCCGTCCCGGCAATTACGGTCCCGGTTGCGTCGTAAACCCCCGCGATTCCAGGATAACGCACACCACTATTGGCGCCAGCGCCATACCCTTCCAGTTCGATCCGGTAACTCTCGCCTGCTTCCAGCGTGACGGCGAACCAGTCCTTGTCACCGCGGAAATCGACCGCTCCCGTAGCGTTGCCATTCACCGCCACCGTGCCGGTGGTGTCCGTCGCGGCGGTGAAGTCGTCGGCAACGGTTACAACCGACAGATCGTAGATACCGCGGTGAGAGGAGGAGTTGTGGTTGTCGTGGCTGTGAGCATCGACAAAATAGGTTCCATCGGCCGTAGCGGTGAACCACAGATCTGCCGGCCCGGTGCCATAACCGCCACCGTCATAATATCCGGGCAACACGCCCGCGCCCGCCCCGTCCCTCAGCGTCAATTCAGTGTAATAGAGACGACCGCTATTCCATTGCCCGCCGGCCATGCTGACATGATAGGTGGTGCCAGCCGTGACACTGAGCGCAAACCAGTCATGGTCAGCCTGTTTTTCCAACTCACCGGCAACCGCCGCCCCGTCTGCGACCAGCACCCCGGTCGTCGAGGTATCCGCGCTGTAATCGTCGGTCAGCACCGACACACGGTAGTTGCCGCCATCGGCCGCGGTCTCGCCCGCGACTCCGATGTAATAGGTGCCTGCCGCCATCGCAGTATAGGTGGTCATCGCGCTATTGCCGGTGCCGCTGTTGGCGGTGCCGTAAATCATCGTGCCGGTGCTGTCGTAAAGCCCGGTCAGGCGCGGATCGGCAAAGCCGCTCTGCCCGGTCACCGTCACCTCATAGCGTTGCCCCGCGTTCATACTGATGGAAATCCAGTCCTGATCGCCATTGGCAAGGATCCTGCCATCGAAAGCGCCGCCAGGTACCACGCTGCCGGTAGTGGTGGTGTCCACCGTCAGTTCATCACGCCAGACCCGCAAGGTAAAGTTGCCGCTGTCAGTGCTGGCTTCTCCGGCGATACCGGTGAAATAGGTCCCGTCCACCGTCGGCGTGTAATAGATCGTGGCGCAATCCCCGCTGCCGCTGGCAGAGGTGCCCGCAATCAGGGTACCCGAAGGATCGAAAAGCCCGGTCAGGCGCGGGTCGAGCCCGCCCTGCCCCGTCACCTCGATCTCATAGGTCTCTCCCGCCAGCAGAGGGGTGGCGATCCAGTCTTCGTCCCCGCCTTCGAAAATCTCGCCGCCCCGGGCGCGCATGGGCTGATCGCCCAGCACGCCACCCGCCGATGTCACGATACCGGTGGTGTCAGTTCCCGCGCTCAGGTCGTCGCCGCGCACAGCGACCTGGTATTTGCCCTCGCTCGCCGTGCCCTCACCGCTGACTGCCAAGTAATAGGTCCCGGCGGTGGTGGCAGTATAGGTCAGCGTTTCGTGTGTGGTCCCGGTGTTTGACACGGTGGTGCCCGCAATCATCGCGCCGGAGTTGTCATAGAGCCCGTCGATCTTCACATCCGTGTTGAAGGTGCCGCCGGAATAATAGGTGCTGGTGTTGCCGGTGACATCGAACAGCACCTGCTGCCCCGCCTCCAGCGTGACGGCAATCCAGTCGGTATCGATGGATTCGTCGATCTCCGCCTCCAGCGCATCGCCATCGACCGTGACCGAGGCGGTTGTGGGCACGTCGGCGCTGTAATCGTCCCAGTCATCGGCCACCCGCACCCGGTAATTGTCCGACGGCCCCCAGGAGCTGCGGGCATTGGCGCCAGCGGCAATGTAATAGGTGCCATCCGTTGTTGCCGTAAACCACTTGCGCGCGTCCCGTCCGACGCCGCCATTATAATTCGTGGTCCCGGAAATCAACGTGCCGGTGCTATCATAGATTCCAAACAGATGCGGGTCCCAAAACGGATCGGACACGTCGCTGTCGACATCGACTCGGTACTTGGTATCTGCGGTCATGGTCACCGCGAACCAGTCCTGGTCGTTATACCCGTCGATACGCGCGGTGGTGTATTGGTTGACGGTAAGGCTGCCTGTCGTGGATGAATTAGCAGAAAAATCATCGGCCATGAGAAGAACTCCAAAAACAAAAATACTGTTTGAACATTGTCCAAACAGTACATGCACGGTGCAGTTGAAACAACAAAGAGCTGCTGCCGCCTGTATGTCACGCATACCTAACCACGATGTCGCCCTGACACCCCCGACATGGTCAGATTGTGGGGCAGATCAATGTCACTTAAAGTTGAGGCCACTCGTGCAGTAATGCGCATACGACACAGGCCCTGAAGAACACCCTATTCAGCGCCGGCGGGGAACCGGGGGAATGCGTCGAATGACTGTCGCAGCCATTATCCGCAGGTCCAGGCACAGGTTACGGTGTCGGGCATAAATAAGGTCCAGCCGCGCTTTGGTGGGGACACAACGCCCTTCATAAACGGCTTCGGTCTCTTCTGGTGACTTGCAGCGCTCCAGCAAGCGCTCCTCGGTACGATGAAACACCAATGTCGCCAACCCGGTGACTCCCGGGCGGTCCTTCAGAACCTCGGCATACAGAGCCGGAAACCGTTCGACATATCGCCTGAGTGGTGGCCGCGGCCCCACAAACCCAATGTCCCCGCGCAGGATGTTTACAAGCTGAGGAAGCTCATCAAGTCGATAGCGTCGCAGCACAGCTCCTGTTCTGGTAATGCGATGTCCCTTGTCGCCGCCGGACACCCCGCTATCTTTGGCAACCATGGTCATTGTGCGAAACTTCCAGAGCGTGAACGGCTCCCCTGGTGCCCGCATCCGCTCGGAGAAATAGAACACCGGTTTTCCGTCCAGAAGCAGGATCACGATCGAGAGAATAACCAACACCGGCCACAATATCGCCAGTAGCAAAAGCGCCAACACGACATCTGTTCCACGTCGGCCCCAGTTCACTCCAGACATCCCCTCAAACGCTGCCATTCGGCGATGATGGCAGACGCTTCGACCTGAGCCGTTTCGCCGGTCAGCGCCTGCAAACGGCTCGTATCCATTACAACCTCGGCCAATGCCCCTTCCGGAGCCTCCCGCCACTCAAATTCCCGCCCCGCAGCACGGATCAGGTCAGCCATGGAAAATGCTCCGGGCAAAGCGACATTGATCACTTTCGGCAGCGGTTTCGCCTTCAACAATGCACATACCGCCCGCAGGATGCCACTTGGGGTGGCATAGCTGCGTCGGGGCCCGCGCCCATTTGAAAACTGATCTATGACAATTGGCCCATCTACAGAAAGCGACTGAAACAAGCTATCGGCACCAGTCACATTGGCCAAGCGCAACACACAAGCAGATGGAGCGGCCTCAGCGGCTATGGCTTCTTCCATGGTCAGTTTGGCCACTCCATAAGCCCCCAAAGGCGCACAAACCGAATCCTCATGTAAAGTATCACCGGGGCCATAGACCGCAGAACTGGAGCAATGCAGTACGCGCCCTGCTCCACACGCCCTCCCAAGCGCCATCGCGGCCTGAGCGAGGCGCGTGTTATCGTCAAGGTCCCCCCTGCCCGGCACCCCCCCCCAAAGAGCCAACACGGCATCTGCAGCGCAGGGAGGCGGGTCACCCGGTGACCAGACCGCATCGATTCGGGAACCAGATTGACGCGCGCACCACACCGCTTCCCAACCATCGAGAGGGGCGTCCTTCCAAGCTTCGCGCAACATCCTAGCCAGTCGGCTATTGCCGCCAACAACCAGCAAAACCTTGGCCTCTTTTGTTGGAAAGCTTGTCACGTCACCTTGGCTCGGAAAATTCACCTTCGGACCAATACGAACTGGTCCCTCATGCGATTAACATACGCCTTGCGTATTTCAAACTGCGCCTCCTTTCTGACGGCGCTCCATTCCAAACCCCAAGGCTCATTCCACGGTCACCGATTTAGCCAGATTGCGCGGCTGATCGACATCGGTGCCTTTCTCGACTGCAGTGTGGTAGGCGAGAAGCTGCACCGGAACCGCGTAGACAATCGGAGCAAAAGGTCCTTTGACCGGTGCCATCGGCACAGAAGCCCAGATACCTTCTCCAAACTCGGAGATGCTGCCAGGGTCACTGATCATCACGATCTTCCCGCCTCGAGCCATGACTTCCTGCATGTTGGACACTGTTTTATCGAACATATCATCATGCGGCGCCAGCACCACGACCGGCATGTCTTCGTCGATCAGAGCAATCGGCCCATGCTTCAGCTCGCCGCTGGCATAGCCTTCCGCATGGATATAGCTGATCTCCTTGAGTTTTAGGGCCCCTTCCAGCGCCAATGGATACATTGCACCGCGACCCAGAAAAATAGCATCCCGGAACCGGGATAATTGAATGCTGACAGCGTGCACCCCCTTTTCGCACTGCATCGCAGATGCCACCTGCGCCGGGATATGGCGCAGTTGCCCGGTATACGTTTCAGCCAGCGCTTCTGTGATTGTCCCACGCTGCCGGGCCGCCTGAAGGGCCAGAACCGCCAGAACCGTCAACTGGCAGGTAAAGGCTTTAGTCGAGGCGACACCGATTTCCGGCCCCGCCAGAATCGGCAAAGCCAGGTTGCTCTCGCGGGCGATGGAACTTTCAGGAACGTTGATCACCGATACGATTTTCCCGGCCTTGCCTGCACAATATCGCAGCGCGGCCAGAGTATCAGCGGTCTCTCCGGATTGCGACACAAACAGCGCCAGCGTTCGCTCTGACACAGGCGGTTCGCGATATCGAAACTCTGAAGCTATATCAACTTCGACCGGCAAGCCGGCAATTTGCTCAAACCAGTATTTTGCGGTCAGACAAGCGTAAGATGCCGTACCACAAGCAACCATGACCACCCGATCAAACTCATTGAAATCCAGCCCATTCTCGATCATCTGGTGCCCCTCGCGGTCGCCCAGATAGAACTTCACCGCAGACCCCAATACCGAAGCCTGTTCGGCAATCTCCTTGGCCATGAAATGCTTGTGGCCGGCTTTGTCCGTCGCCGTCGCATCGACATTGACCGTACGGCTTTCACGGGTCACGGGCCGTTGCGCTTCATCGAGGAAATCGGCCCCCGCCCGGGTCACGATGGCAATGTCGCCTTCTTCAAGATATGTGATCCGGTTCGTCATTGGGGCCAGTGCTAACGCATCGGAACCGATGAACATCTCCTCTTCACCCCAACCCACAGCTAGTGGACTGCCCTTGCGGGCTGCAATGATCAGATCGTCGTCACCTTCAAACAGGAAGCACAGCGCATAAGCTCCCTCTAGCTGCGCAATGGTCGACAATGCAGCCTCGGTCGAACTCTGCCCCTGTTCAAGATGCCAGTTGCAGAGCATCGCAACAGTTTCAGTATCTGTTTCCGTTTCCGCAGTAATCTGATGATCGGCCAGAAAGCTTCGGAGTTCGCGATAATTCTCGATGATGCCGTTATGCACAACGGCCACCCGGCCTCGGGCGTGGGGATGAGCATTCTCGGTTGTAGCCGCACCATGGGTGGCCCACCGCGTGTGACCGATACCCGCCGTCCCGGCGAGCGGGTCATGCACCAGCAGGTCCGACAAGTTGACCAGCTTGCCAAGTGCCCGGCGTCGATCAAGTCGCCCCTTCTCAACCGTGGCAATCCCTGCACTGTCATAGCCACGATATTCCAGCCGTTTCAATCCTTCGACAAGAATGGGTGCCGCCTGATGCTGCCCGAGAACACCAACAATTCCACACATGATCAATAGCTCCGGTTAAGAACAATTTTTAGGTTTTCTCTTGCTGAGCCTTCTTGGCCAACAAGCGCTTACGCTGCCTCCGGGCCAACTCAGGCCGCGTCGTTTGTTCGGCCCGGGCAATCGCAAGCGCTCCGTCCGGCACATCATCCGTAATGACGGACCCCGCTGCCGTCATTGCTTCGCTCCCCACCCTGACTGGAGCCACAAGCGCCGTATTGGTTCCGATAAAAGCTCCTTCGCCAATCTCGGTCCGGTGTTTCAGAACCCCATCGTAATTACAGGTAATCGTTCCGGCCCCGATATTGCTGTTTGCTCCGACCGACGCATCGCCCACATAGCTCAGATGGTTGATCTTGGCACCAGGCCCTAAATCCGTATTTTTGGTTTCAACGAAATTTCCGATTCGAGCGCTTTCCCCGATCCGGCTACCTGACCGGATTCGGGCATAGGGACCAATGATGGCTCCATCGGCGATATGGCATCCTTCCAGATGTGAAAACGCCCGAATATGTGCCCCGCTTTCAATGGTAACGCCAGTGCCGAACACAACATGTGGCTCAATCACGGTCTCGCGTCCAATTGATGTATCAAAACTGAGCCAAACCGTTTCGGGTGCCTGCACCGTAACCCCTTTCTCCAAAAGAGCAGCTCGTGCCCGTGCCTGAAAGAGCGCTTCTGCCCGGGCAAGCCCGCTACGGCTATCAACGCCCATTGTTTCCGCCTGTGGACAGGATACGGTGGTGGCTTTCAAACCATGTGCATTGGCGATTGAGACAGTATCGGTCAGATAGTACTCACCGCTCGCATTATCATTGGTTACAGCATCGATCAGGCCGAACAATGCCTGCGCATCTGCCATAACAACCCCGGAATTGCAGAGTGTAATGTCTCGCTCGGCATCAGTTGCATCTTTGAACTCAACGATCCGCATTAAGCGGTCACCTTCGGTCACAAGACGCCCATAGCGCCCTGGATCATCCGCTTCAAAGCCCAGAACAACCACATCCGCATGGTTTCGCGCATCCCTCATGCGCATTAATGTCTCAGCCGTAATAAAGGGTGTGTCTCCGTAAAGAATAACCGCGTCGCCATCGAAACCTGCCAGCGTTTGACGCGCCTGAGCCACCGCGTGGGCCGTTCCCAATTGCTCTGTCTGCAAAACCACATCCACATCTGGGGCATAGGCTCGGACTGAAGCTTCCACGTGCTCGGCACCATGACCGGCAACGACAATGGTGCGGGCAGGAGTCAAGGCGGATCCGGACTCAATCGCGTGAACGATCAATGGTACCCCACCAATGCGGTGCAGAACCTTGGGGAGATCCGATTTCATCCTGGTGCCCTTGCCCGCAGCAAGAATAATCAATGCAAGTGTCATGAATGTGCTTTTCTAAAGATTTTCGGTCTTTGATTATCCAGAACCGCGACAAAAGCCAAGCAGCATTACAGGGACAATAGTTATCTCAGTCCCCGCCCTTTCTGTTTCCACAAAATGGTCAGTATGCGTTTGACATCGGCATAAACGGCATCAAACACATCTCGGCCCTGCACCCATGCCTCACGACCAGGTATACGGTAATCCACCTCATACAGGCCTGCCATGCCACTTGTCGAAGCCAATGGGATTTCCGGTAACCAGTGGGGTAATAGAGCGGTGCCGTATTGGGCATGAAAAGCTGCTGTCGCTTCGGCATGTGAGGAAGCGTCATAACGGTTGAGTAAGAGCCGGAATGCATCCCAGGAAAAACGGGTTTCCGTCTCTCCCAAAGCGCGGGCTGCAATGTTTTGCCGGTCCTCTATGTCCTGCAGAGTGGTCTGCAGCAATGAGAGATACCGGTTTGTCATGGTAAGCCCGGCTGAACATGCAAGAGTTGGAACGAGCAGAACATCTGCTGCGGCTATTCCAGTCACTGTGAGAGGTCCCAACGATGAAGGCGTATCCAGGACGATCAGATCGTACCCGGTTGTCATCTTCGGATCACGTAAGGCGCTTTGCAACGCTTCCCAGAACGACCACCCACGTGCAATTGTTTCCCAGTTCGCCATGACAGCATCCGCCGCGCACAAACTGGCACTGGCGGCAATGATGTCAATTCCGGGCCAGTGAGTTTGCTGGATCAAGGTTGTCGGGTCAAGGTCACGTGCATCAGCTAACATCGATGGCATGGAGACAGGTTGATCGCCACGTGATAGTCGATTCCTGTTTGCAGTTTGCAGATGGTTGGCACAGTGATGGGCCAGAAGGGCTTGGGCCGTGCTGTTGTCTTCAATGGCCTTCATCTGAAACCGGTTACTGAGGTCCGCTTGGCCGTCCAAATCAACAAGCAATACGCGATATCCATCCAAAGCGGCAGCCATTCCCAAGTGTGCACTCACCGTAGTTTTTCCAGTAGCTTGCCCCATGTGGGCTACTGAAATGATTTGAGGGCACGCATTCTCTGGACGATATGGTTGGTAAGATTTGCGCAACCTACCATTGGTTGCGAACCAATCCCGCAAAACCCCAATTTCGTCTAAGGTGAACCATTTTGCACGTCCATTACGGTCTGTTCTTCCCTGAGGTAAATCAGGATGCTCTCGAAGGACACGTCGTAGATGACCAACTGCGATTGGGAGCATGTAGCGGCAGATTTCCCAAGTGGAAAAGAGCCGGAGCTTAGGAATGGAAGCTTCTGTTGAAGGCTGGTTTAGATCGATAGGAAGAGGCCCAAGATCAGCGAGAACAGCGGGTGCGGAAACCGCTTCTGAGGAAGGTGAATCAGGCAGGAGGCCTAGGTATGGAGGAAGATGGTCAGGCATATCAGGTATATCAGGTATATATATGTACCGATATATCTCACGTGTCACCAAAAAATGAGTACATAACGATAAAGTCACTACTAATGTAAAATTAATGTTTATAATCAGCGGTATAAAGGATTTTCTGAAGAGGGGTAGAGATTGGAAGGGCAAAACTTTTTAGTTATAAATATTGTTATATTATAGTTACGCCTGTTTTCATATTTAAGGTAGGCAGTTTTTTTTATTATTTTCAGATAGTTGTGAGGATGCCTGGATATCTTCCTGACTCTGATACCACGAAATAGCGACTCTGATCCCACGTTTGAATGACTCTGATCCCACGATACAACCACCGCAGCTGCTGGACCTGAGCTTTCGAAATTACTACGCTGGGCGTCATTGAAACCACGAAGCGGGCTGTTGCTTCAATTGGTGGTCGGGAAAAAAAGAAAACATGAGCAGTAACCTTCAGGCAGACCGTTATCCGACGGCGGATTTTTTTGTTTGTGATATTTTCGATGCCTTGCCCAAGGGCGATCTGGCGTCGATGGAACACCCGATCTTCTCCCTTGCGACCCGACCGGACCGGTCTGTTATGCATTATGAGCATGGAGAGGTGATGGTTGAGATCACGCCGTCGGTGCGTGGGCGGGCAACGATTCATGACAAGGATATTCTGATTTATTGTGTCAGCCAGCTCATGGCGGCTCTGAATGCCGGGCGGGCTGTATCCAGAGAACTCCATCTTACAGCGCGCGATTTGCTTGTCGCCACTAACCGGGAAACCAGTGGAGATGGCTATAAGCGTTTGCGCGAAGCTTTCGAGCGTCTGGCCGGTACACGGATCACGACCAATATTCGCACGGGTGATAAAGAAGTCACAACCGGGTTTGGCCTGATCGAAAGCTGGCAGATCGTGCGTAAGTCCAAGGGGGGGCGGATGGTCAGCGTCATGGTGACATTGTCCGATTGGTTGTTCCGGGCGGTGACGGCGCGATCTGTGCTTACACTCAGCCGTGACTATTTTCGTCTGCGTCGCCCGCTTGAACGCCGTCTTTATGAACTGGTACGCAAACATTGTGGTCGCCAGCCGGAATGGCGCTGTTCCCTGGAGACACTGCTGAAGAAATCCGGCTCCGCCAGTCCACGTAGGGTGTTTCGTGCCATGGTTCGTGACATTATCGCCCGAGACACATTGCCGGACTATCAGCTTGAGCTTGGTGCGGATGACATGTTGCGCGCTTTCCCGCGTAATGTCATCGAGGTTGGTCCAGAATTGCCGCCTTTGTCGGCCGAAACTATCGAACAGGCCCGCGAGCTCAGTCCTGGCGCTGATATCTATGCGCTGGAAGCGGAATGGCGAGCCTGGTGGTCAGCTTCTGGGCGACGCGTTCTGCGCGCGCCGGACAAGGCCTTTCTCGGATGGCTGCGGGTGCGCGAAAGATGAGGGGAGAATGGATCTTTCCTCATGCGGACCTCAATAAATTCACTATTTCCCGATATCTTACATTAAGGATTGCAGTGCTGCCGGGCAGCACTTTTAACGTGAAGCAAGGTATAGACTATGCAGAAACAGAATAGAACGCCGTTGTGGTTGAACATTTCAGAAGCAACTGAGGCAGGGCTTGAATATTTTCAGACGGACTTGAACGCGCCTCTCATAGGGGTGGAAATGGACACTGCTTCCGCCGAGATTGCCTCGGCTGCATATGCTGGGGAAGAGCTCGCTCACGGTCTGCCTGAAAATGATACCCTCCCCGCGGACGGGGTCGTTTCTGCGTCTTTGAACGCGTCGGAGGAGGGGCGTGTCGGATTTGGGGCGACGCTGGAGGTTATCGAGGCTTCAGATCGGGCATCGTGGAACAAATGGTCTGCCACAAGCACCTCGGCCTCTTTGCTTGATATGTTTGTCCATAATGCTCCAATGCGGCAGCAAACAGCTTCTGACCTTACTCAGGAAGCCCTAGATTCGGTCCCGGTAGCCGCGCCGGCCGACACGGATTTTTTTGAAACGGAAGACTCCTTTTTCAAGAATGTCGGTAACGCCTATAGCTACTCAGAACCTGCCGCTAACATCATGCGTTTTGAAGTGCGCGATGGTGATTATTTTGACGACCCCAAAATTCCTGATGATCAGGATGACTTGGCGCAGGGCAAGAACCGCTCTGAAATCGGGTCGCTCAAGAGCATGCAGTTTGGCCGCGAATTTACGGTGGAGTTTGATTTTCTGGTCGAAGGCGGTGCTGCAAACAATGCTGCCTGGCTCTTGCTCATGCAGTTTCACCAGACCGAGGATGTGGATGCGGATGGTAACCCAATCGATGGGGCCGCCAGTCCGCCGTTGGCGATGCAGATGCGTGGTGAACGGCTTGAGATCGCGGGCCGCACCGATCCGAACCCGATAACAACGTCGACCCCTGCGCCAATTACGATTCCCCCCTACGACACCCCCACTACCAATGCGATGTATCTCGATTCCAACCCGTTACCGCGGGATACTTGGATCTCGATGCGCTTCGAGGTGGTGTTTGACTACAATGTCGGAGGCAGCGGTGCGCTCCGCGTGTGGCGCGACGGTGTTCAGATCATCGATTACTCTGGGCCACTCGGGTATAATGACGAGATAGGACCCTACCTGCAGATGGGTGTCTACCGCGCCCATACATCCGAGACAATAGCGGCCCAGTTCCGCGATTTTACCGTGACTGCTGATGGCAGCCCCGATCCGCTGAACGGCACCGCTGGTGATGACGAGATTGTCGCTAACAAGCTGGGCTTCTGGGAAGACGAAGTGCTGAATGGCCTGAACGGTAATGATACGCTGGACGGCGGTTATGGCGCTGACACCATGAATGGTGGTGCTGGAGATGACTTCTATGTGGTCAACCATGCGGGTGATGTGGTCAACGAACGCTCGGGCGGCGTAGATCAGGGCGGCACGGACCAGGTCCGTTCCTACATAACCTACACGCTTGGCAATGATGTCGAGAACCTGATCCTTTGGGACACAGACAATGTCGATGGCACCGGTAACGCCGGGGCCAATACCATTCAGGGCAACACTGGCAACAACGTGCTACGTGGCTTGGGCGGCAATGACAGTGTGCTGGGCGATCTGGGTGACGACCAGGTTTTTGGCGGCGATGGCGATGATCAGGTATATGGGTCCGAGGGTAACGATACCGTCCATGGTGATGCCGGTAATGATGAGGTTTACGGCGAGGCAGGCACTGATCTGCTTTACGGCGGTGCCGGCAACGATACGCTGGAAGGTGGTGCGGGCGCCGACACGATGGTGGGTGGTATCGGTGATGACAGCTACGTAGTAACCGACGCCACGGACGTGGTGGTCGAAAATGCGGGTGAAGGTCATGATGTGGTGCGGGTGTCGTTCTCTTTTGATGCTGGCGCGGCCAGTCATATCGAGGTCCTGAATACCACCGATCAATCGGCCACAACGGCAATCAATCTCTATGCCACGGATTTTGACAATGAAGTGCGCGGCAACGACGGCGCGAACGGTCTTTATGGTCGCGCCGGCAACGATAGCATGCAGGGTTTCGGCGGTTCAGATACGATGGATGGGGGTGTCGGCAATGACACCATGTTCGGGGGCGCCGGCAGCGATTCCATGCGTGGTGCGGATGGCCATGACAGTATGCAGGGAGAGGATGGCGCTGATACGCTCTCTGGTGCGGATGGTGATGACACGCTGTTTGGAGGCTCTGGGAATGATGTTTTGCGGGGCGAAATCGGCAATGACAGCCTCCAGGGGGAAGCTGGTGATGACAGTGCCATTGGCGGTGCGGGAAACGACACCATGTTTGGTGGTGTTGGCAACGATACGCTGGATGGCGGCGATGGGGATGACAGTCTGCATGGCGAGGATGGGGCAGACCATCTTGTCGGCAGGGCGGGTGCCGACCGTCTGTTTGGCGACGCGGGCGATGACACTCTGATCGGGGAAGCCGGGAACGATTTTCTCTTCGGAAATGGTGATAATGACAATCTGTCGGGCGGCATTGGCGATGATACGCTGGAGGGCGGCGCGGGTGCCGACACCATGTCGGGCGGCGACGGCAATGATCAGTTTGTGGTCGATGATATCGGCGACAGAGTGTTCGAGGCGGCTGGCGAAGGATTGGACACAGTGCGTGCATCGGTCAATTTCGATGCCGGGACATCCGATATTGAAGACATCCGTACAACCAATCAGGCGGGGACCACTGCGATCAATCTCTTCGGCTCCAACACGAGCAACGAGATCCGCGGTAATGACGGTGTGAACGAGCTTCGAGGACTTGATGGGAATGACTTGCTCTTCGGGTATGCCGGGGCGGATACCTTGCGGCTGGGTGTGGGCAATGACACGGGCTTTGGTGGCACGGGCAATGACTTTCTGGATGGCGATGATGGTGATGACAGCCTGCAAGGTGAGGCCGGGAACGATACGCTATTGGCTGGGGGCGGTGATGATACCGTCTTTGGCGGCACCGGTGACGATATCGTGCAGGGTGCCGGCGGCAACGACAGTCTGTTGGGTGACGCCGGAGCGGATACCCTTCGGGGCGGGGATGGCGCAGACAGCCTTTACGGGGGCGCGGGCGATGACAATCTGGATGGCAGTATTGGCAATGACCGGCTGGCCGGGGACAGCGATGATGATACGCTGACTGGCGGTGAGGGGCTTGATACGCTTTACGGCGGGGCGGGTGACGACAGCCTTGATGGCGGGTCCGGCAATGATGTTCTGCGCGGAGAAAGCGGTGCAGACACTATGATTGGTGGGGCGGGTGACGACACGTTCTATGGTGGCACAGGGCTGGTCGGGCAGAGTGAACAGTTCAGTGGTGGGTTGGGCAATGACACGTTCTATGTCGACAGCGAAAACGCCATTGTGACTGAGGCTGTCGGTGAAGGCACAGATACCATCCGTACGACCGTTGGAATCACGCTGGATGCCGGGTCTGAAGTCGAAGTGATCCGCGTGACATCCCAGGCCACCACCAATGCACTCGATATTGTGGGGTCGGATACCGCCAATGAAATCCGGGGAAATGATGGGGACAATATTCTCGATGGTCGGGCCGGTGCAGACACGATGTATGGCTATGGCGGGAACGATACTTACCACGTGGATGATGCTGGCGATGTGATTAATGAGTGGTCCGGGGGCGGCTCCAATGACACCGTGCTGACCTCTGTGAGTTTTACCCTGAGTTCAGTCCACTATATCGAGACCTTGGCGGCGGTCGATTCTACCGCGCTTAGTGATCTGACGCTTGTTGGTAACGCGCGCGCCAATACGATACGGGGCAATGCCGGTAACAACCTGATGAGCGGCGGTGGGGGGGACGACACGATCGAGGGGCGCGGCGGTAGCGACACGGTATTGGGTGGTGCAGGCAGCGATACAGCGATCTTCGACATTGCCAGCACCCATGTCGGGGTCGTGCTGGGGGGTAGTGCGGTCGTGCTGACGCTGGAGACTGGGGAAAATTCGGTCTCAAACGATGTTGAGTTCTTTCAGTTCTCAGATCAGACACTGACCTATGCGCAGGTTGCAGCATTAAATGGCCAGATGTTGATCGGTGGCACCCCGACGATTACTGGGACTGACGCTGCGGAGAATGTTGTTGGGACGTCCGCGTCGGAGGTGATCAACGCCTTGGGCGGGAACGACTGGATCACGCCGGGTGGTGGGTCGGATACGGTGGATGGCGGGGCTGGTCGGGACATGATCTCGTTTGTGAACCTTCCGGACACGCCGGGTCGGACCAACACCGACTATCGCCTGGACATCGACATGGGCTCGGGTACGGCGGTGAGCCATGACGGGTCTGAATCGATCCAGTTTACGAATATTGAACGATTGACGGGTACGATCTTTGCCGACCGGATTCGCGGCAGCGACGGGGATGACGAAATCCGGGGTCTGGGCGACTATGACTGGATCATTGCGACGCTTGGCAATGATACGATCGATGGTGGCACGGGCCAGGACATGATTTCGTTCCTGGAGTGGCAGTCGAACGCCACGAACGTGATCGCGGACGTGTTCTCGTCGAACGGGTTGCCGCCGACGGGGGCGCAGGCGACGGGTGTGCTTGTGGATCTGGCCAACCCGACCAACAACACGAACCTGGCGTCGGGTCTGAGCCTGACGAGCGTGGAGCGTGTGACGGGGTCGGGGCGTCAGGACGTGTTCTATGGCGACGCGGGAGAGAATGACTTCCGCGGGCTCGGGGATTACGACTGGTTCGTCAGTTCGACGGGCGGTCGTGAGCGGTATTTCGGCGGTGACGGGGTTGATACGGTGACGTATTTCAACGCGTCGTCGGGCGTGATTGCGAACCTGCGCAACGGGGCTGTGGTGAATGGCCAGGAGACGGGCTATGGCACCGGCGGCGACGCGGCGCGGGATCTGTATTTCGAGATCGAGAACCTTGTTGGGTCACGGTTTGACGACCAGCTGACGGGTAATAACGGGCGCAACCAGCTCAACGGGCTGGAGGGCGACGACATGATCTTCGGCTATGGCGGCGTGGATTACCTGATGGGCGGGGCCGGCAATGACACGCTGAATGGCGGTGGATCGTCGGATTATGCGATCTTCTCGGGCAATTCGACCGACTACACGCTGACGCGGTCGGGCAACAACGTGACGGTGGTGGGGGCGGATGGCACCGACAGCCTGATCGATGTGGAGTATTTCCGGTTTGATGATACCGATATCTCTATCTGGAGCTTGTAGAGGGCTTCATTCCCCACGCTAGTTGGCGTGGGGGAGCCAGCCTTGAGGAGCCGCGTGCTAAGCTGGACTGTACATATGTCTGAGTGATCGGAGGTGTTTCCAGATTTCGGTTTCCAACCGCCACAATCTGGTTAACCCGCCCCTCTACAAATTGGTTTCCAAACAGAAGAACTTTGTTTCTTTTTGTCGGAGTAATGGGGGGAGGACCAAGAAAGTTGAAAATTGCTCACCGAATCTGTTTGGTAAAAACTGTAGCGCCGGGTTATTGGGTCTTGCGCCATTCGTGCACAGCCTGAAGGGGCAGAGAACAAGCTTCATGAACCATTGTAATTCAGGGTGCAAGCCCATCCAGCCAGCGTAAAATGATCCTCGTCTTGCCTTGCGAATTTGGCACATCTCTCCCCTGCCCCGCACTGCGGGCACGTTTCGGAAACCTTCTGGTATTTTGCTAGGCTGCCAATCAGCCTCGAGTTTGAAATCGGGTTTTGGGCGAAGTTGGCAGATGAAGATGCCAACCTTCTCGGGTTCTTCGCGGTGCGTCGCTTATGTTCACAGCTGTGAACTTTTGGGAGGGAGGTGGGCTCAGTCGACCCGCTTCGACTTCCAGCGTACATATAGTTCGTTTAGAACCTCATGCGCTTCGGCTTCCAGCCATTTTGAAAAGTCGCTTTCGCTCAGGGCAATCGTGAGGCCTTTGGCGTTCTTTCGCAACGAGCCTATTTTGGTGCCGTCAAAAACCAAGGGGCGAGACGCCGCAGTCATCGTGCGCGATTGTTCATCAGGGGTAGCCTTTTGCTTGTGTGCTGCCTTTTGCGCGAGAATGGTTTCAACCGTCTCTAGGGCGCGCAAGGAGGCACCGCCCCCTTCAGTGACATTATCCGTAGCGGCTGCGGTCTTTTCGACGGTGCCAGAGGCGATCTCTTGCAACTCGGTTCGATCACTGCCGGTGGCCTCTATGCATTTGCCCAAAGCTTCCCAGCGTGGGCGCCCGGCGCCGGGAGCGGGGCCGATCGCGCGGATCAAATCCTCGCCTACCGTGTCTACGATTCCCAATGCCATCGAGATCGCGGATTTCGACATCGTCAGAACTTCGGCCACTTCAGATTGGTTGCCAAACCCTGATCGAACCAACTCCCTGGCAAACAACGCCTTTTCGATGTAAGTCAGATCGCGCCTTGCCATGTTCTCCGAGACCTGCGCGCGCACTGCCGCGCTCTCATCTAGGGTGGCGATCAGTGCGCGTATCTTGGAAACCTTGTCAGAGCGGCGGATGGCCTCGAGTTTGCGGCGCCCATAAACCAGAAGGTAGCGATCTGGCTGAGAAGGCTGTCGTCTGACCAGGATAGGCACGGTCTGGCCGTTGGTCTCGATGGCTAGGCGGAGATCCTCGATATCGTTGGTTTCAAGCCGGTCTACAGGCCGGTTGTCGTCGATTTGACTAGGGTCAAGTTCCCAGACGTGATGGCCGTCAACCGCGTCGCGTGCGGACCTGAGAGCCCGGTTTGTCGTGATCATGGATGCTGCTGCACCAGGCGTGGCAGATCCGGCAGTCGCCAGTTTGTCTAGCATCGACATTCGTTCTTTCTTGCGCGAGGTCATGGGCGCCTCCAGGTTTTCTGGATGAGGTCTGCAATCTCGCCATTGACGGCATTCAGGCTTTCCATGGCACGATCGTAGGTCGAGCGGGTAAAGGCGGATCTCTCGACCTCGTAAAGGGTTTGTTTTGTAAGGCCCGCATCGGAGATGGCGGTTGATTTTAGCATCGGAGCGTTCAGGACCGCCTCGCCAAACATAGTGCGCAAGAAGGCAACAATCCGGTTCTGTGGCGCATCGGCAGGTTCGTAGCGGGTGAGGACATAGCGCATCCAGTCGTGGCTCATATCAGCGCCACTTTCGGCGATGACATCCATCAGGTCAGCGGTCATGCGCAGAAATTGAGACATCGACATCACATCAAGCATTTCAGGATGGATGGTGACCAGAACGCCGGTTGCCGCCGAAAGCGCGGACATGGTCAGGAAGCCGAGCTGTGGGGGGCAGTCGATGACGACTGCGTCGTAATCGCCATCGACCTGTGTTAGGGCATCCCGTACGCGGAAGAAGAATAGTCCGGCATTCCCCTGCGCCAAGGCCCGAGGGGTGTCATGCTCGAACTCCATCAACTCGAGATTGCCGGGAATCAGGTCGAGATTAGGAATATAGGTTTTGCGAATTACCGAAGAGATCGGGGCCGGATCGTCATAGCGGATCGCATCATAAAGCGTGCCGCCGTCCAAAAGATCAAATTCCGGCTGGACGCCATGTAGGACAGTCAGCGAGGCCTGTGGATCAAGGTCGATTGCTAATACACGATACCCATGCAAGGCGAGGTGCTGTGCCAAATGTGCTGCGGTCGTAGTTTTGCCGGAGCCGCCCTTGAAGTTCATGACGCTGACGATTTGGAGGTGATCCCGGTTTCGCCGCCCAGGCAGATAGTCGCCAGGGCGGCGCGCAGTTTTTTCAAGCAGCACACGTAGCGTTTGGATATCTTCGGCGGAATAGAGGCGCCGGTTTCCGGCAGTGAGTTCGGGAGAGGGGCCCTTGCCGTCCAGATGCAATTTGCGCAGGTAGCTGTCACCAACCCCGAGAAGCGTCGCCACTTCACCTGAGGTGAACTTGCGCATGGCTTTCTGCTCACCCGGTGAAAACAGGCTCTCTCGTTGCGAATGGAGTTGGTTCGCCAGCCACTCGGAATGTGCGCGAATGACTGCGTTCAGGTCTTCTGTTGTCGTATGCTCGATCATCTTTTCTTGCGCTGAATCGATCTATTCACGGAATTTGGCGTTAGTAGCCGTTTTTCCGTGACTATTGTCTCAGGGGCGGATTCGCGCAAGGGGAAACAATATTAGTGGGCGGGCATTAACACGTCATCAAGACTTCAGAGGCCAGTGTCAGGGGTTCCCCTGTCCGCTTCAGCGCCCGACCGCCACATAAACCTCGAACCCGGCCCGTTTTGCCGTCTTGGCCGAATAGACATTGCGCAGATCCGCCATGCGCGGGGTAGCCATATTTCTAGCCAGCTGTTTCAAATCCAGAGCCCTAAACTCGTTCCATTCCGTGAGCAGGACAATCAGGTCCGTGTTGAGCGCAGCCTGATAGGGGTCTTCCATCCACTTTACGCCTGGGAGGAGATCTTCTCCCTCAGAGCGACCCTGAGGATCCACTACCCGCACCTTTGCCCCTCCACCAATCAGCGCCGGGACGATTGTCAGGCTTGGGGCCTCTCGCATGTCGTCAGTGTTGGGCTTGAAAGTCACTCCGAGTACGGCCACTGACTTGCCGTTGAAACTGCCGCCCACCGCATCACGCAGTTTTTCGATCATGCGCTGTTTGACCTCGTCATTCACCCGCATGACCGTTTCGGTGATCTGCATCGGGTATGCGTGGTCTTGGCCGATGCGTGCCAAAGCGGCGGTGTCCTTGGGGAAGCAGGACCCACCATATCCCGGGCCGGCATGCAGGAATTTGTTGCCGATCCGACCATCGAGTCCGATGCCCCGCGACACTTCTTTCACATCTGCGCCCACCCGCTCGCACAGGCCCGCAATTTCGTTAATGAAGGTGATCTTGGTGGCCAGAAACGCGTTGGCGGCGTATTTGATCATTTCCGCGCTTTCCAGATCGGTGGTCAGGATCGGGAAGTCACGCAGGTAAAGGGGGCGGTAGATTTCCGCCATGACATCTGCCGCGCGCGCGTTTTGCACCCCGACAACCACCCTGTCCGGCCGCATGAAATCATCAATGGCTGCGCCTTCGCGCAGAAACTCGGGGTTGCTGGCAACGTCGAATTCGGCGGTAGGGTTTTCCTTGGCGATAACCTGTTTGACTTGGCGGTTAGTGCCTACAGGGACGGTAGATTTGGTCACCACCACTGTGTAGCCGGTGATGGCGTTGGCAATATCTCGGGCCGCCTGCATGACATAGGTCAGGTCCGCATGCCCATCGCCTCGGCGCGTGGGAGTGCCGACGGCAATGAACACGGCGTCAGCACCATCGACGGCGGCGGCGAGATCGGTGGTGAAAGTTAGGCGACCGGCGTCGACGCTTTTTTGCATCAACAGGTCCAAGCCGGGCTCGTAGATCGGAACCTCGCCAGCCTCGAGCCGGGTGACCTTGTCAGCATTCACGTCTACGCAGACCACGTCATGCCCGAAGTCCGAGAAACAGACGCCGGATACCAATCCGACATACCCGGTGCCAATCATTGCAATACGCATTTTGCTGCTCCTTTTGCCCTCTGCACTCATGTGCCTGCGGTGCCTTAGATGAGTGCTGCGCAAAATTGTTTGGCGCGGCACTTTTGCAGTTTCTAGAGCAGATTTTCGCGTTGCGCCATGCGGTTTGCATCGGTGATCGGTGCCGAGGACATGGCTGCCTTGAGGCAACTTATACGGGGTGCGGCTTTTTCAGACAGGGATTAAGGTAGACCGGAGGTTCCCGGAGTGGCCGCGTAAATATGAATGCAGCGCGTGAGAAACCTGATGACAAATACGTTTAGACCATTAAAAATTGTTCTTTAGTATATGCCCAATTGCGGCCTTATTTAAAATTTCTGGGGGAGACTTTTAATGACTATTAATACTTTGACCGGCTTTGCAATCGTCCGTGACCTGAGCCAATCAGGCGACCCGGTCACAGAGGTGCGTTCCTCGGTGCAGCTCCATCTCGGCGTGCCGGACTCTCAGACGACGTTTTCCTACTCGATTACCAATGCCCCGCCGAACGAATTGCCGGATGTCGATATAAACATGAATGACATCTTTGTGTCGTTCAACGGCATATCCCCGAATTCGCTGGAAAGTGACGGCGATACCGTGGACGCGCAGATCGGTCAAGTCACCTGGAGCGGCGGCATCACGCAGGTCATGGTCATCCGCGTCACTTCGGGGACCGAAGAAACCGAACTGATCTTCCGTCTGGGCGGTGCCGCCATGCCACCCATCAACACGGTGGCCGATTTCAATGTTCTGGAAAGTTCCATCACGGCGGTTGGTGCCATCCCGGGCAGCAGTCCCTTGGCAGCAGGAAAGGCCATCTCCTTCACCAGTCTGCCGAACGGAACCACCCAGACCGACAACCAGATCGATGGCACCGCTGGGAACGACACGCTGACCGGCACGGCCGCAAATGATGTGATCCTGACAGGCGCCAATGATGGCGAGGACGTGATCTTTGCCTCTGCTGGCAATGACTTCATCGTCATGACCGATAGCCTGCAGGGCGATTTCTATACTTTTCGCTATGATGGGCTCACCGGGCCGATCACCGTTGACCTGGATGCGGATTGGGCCATTGCCGAGGTTGATAAGGGGGCTGATGGCACTGACACGCTGGTGGATCTGCATCGCGCCGCGAACTGGAACACCGGCGACGGGGTCTGGTTCTCGGGCACTGGGGGCAATGATGTGTTCAACATCAACATGGACCCTGACAACACCTGGGTTGGCCTGCAAGGCAATGGTGGGAACGATACATTCAACATCACCAATGGGACGATCGTGCGGCTTGCCTATGGTGATGCCGTATCTGGTATCAATGTTAATCTGAACACCGGCGTGATCCAGGACGGCGATGGTGGCACCGACCAGCTGAACCTCAGCTTCTCGGCATTTACACGGATCGAAATTCAGGGATCGCACAACGCCGATTCCATCCTAGGCAGCAGCCGGGACGAGCGTTTTATCCTGCGCGGCGGCAACGACACACTGGATGCCGGCGACGGACGTGATCTTCTGCGCTATGACCGGAGCGGCGTCGGGGCCGTCAATGTCGACCTTGGCACCGGTACCGCGACAGGCACCTGGAATGGCAATGCCTTCACCCACACGTTCAGCAATGTCGAGGATGTGTGGGGCTCGCGCAACGACAGTGACGTGATCACCGGTGACGGGAATGCGAATAGCTTCCGGGGGCGTGGGGGCAATGACACGCTTATTGGGGCTGGGGGCAATGACTGGCTCGATGGCGGCGATGGCAGCGATTCGCTTCAGGGCGGCGATGGCAACGACACGATGCTGGGTCATGCCGGTGACGACATCATCGACGGCGGCGCGGGCACGGACGAGGCGCAGTTCTACATCAATCAGTGGGAGGCCACTATTACGCGAACAGGCGGAATTGTCACGGTGTCAAGCGGCGCCACGGGAACTGATACCCTCGCCAACGTGGAATTCCTGTGGTTCCAAGACGCCTATATTGATGTCTCCACGCTGCCGGACACCGGCAGTGCAACACCGACAGCTGGAGATGACAATCTCGTCGGGACGTTCGGCCCCGACACGATCGATGGTCTGGCGGGGAATGACACGATTGTCGGTCTGAGTGGTGACGATTCCCTGATTGGCAACGACGGGGACGACTCGTTGCGTGGTGAAGGCGGCAATGACACGCTGCTGGGCGGTAACGGCTACGACACGTTGCGGGGGGGCGATGGTGATGACCTTCTGAACCCGGGCGACAATATCGAGCGCTGGGATCAGGTGCTGCCGGGTGTGGGCAATGATACGGTCGATTTTGCCGACATGGCACAGGGCGGCGGCGGCATTTATCATTGGGATCTGAATGCTGGATTCAACGCGACGATCAATGGGAACACGAATACCGGCTCTATCGACAAGGGGGCGAACGGTACCACGACGATCCTGAACGTCGCCAACCCGATGACAGCTTGGGGCTTTGGTATCCAGGGCACGCGGTTCGACGACACCTACAACCTGACCGTGGCCGACAATGGCTTTGCCAGCATCGAGAACAGCGCCGGCAACGACACGATCACACTCGGGGCCAGCACGGGCACCGTGCGGCTCGACTACCGGATGTACGAAACGCCGGTCAGCGGTGTGAATGCCAACTTGGCGACCGGAACCATTATCGACGGCTATGGCGGCACCGACACGGTGACCGGTATCGGACAGGTGGGTCGGTTCGAAATCCGCCTCAGTGACCTAACCGATACGGTTCTTGGCAGCGGCGCCGACGAGCGCTTCATCCTGCGCGAGGGCAACGACACGCTGGATGCCGGCGGCGGCTGGGATGTGCTGCGCTATGATCGCGGTGGCGTCGATGCCGTGAATGTGAATCTTGCCACTGGTGTTGCGACCGGCACCTGGAACGGCAACGCCTTCACCCACACGATCAGCAATGTGGAAGAGGTACGTGGCTCACGCAACGACAATGACACGCTGATCGGCGATGCCAACGACAACAAGTTTACCGGCAACGGCGGCGATGACTCGCTGGTCGGCAACAACGGCAACGACACGCTTTTGGGCGGCGATGGCAACGACACGCTTCTCGGGGGTCTTGGCAATGATGTTATCCAAGACGGCGCGGGGAATGACCGTGTCGAGGCCGGTGATGGCGATGACCTGATCATATCCGGTTCAGGGACGGACTACTTTGACGGCGGGGCTGGGCGCGACCGAATCCGCGTCGATGTCAGCACCTCCACACCGGGCAGCTATCAGGTAACGTTCAATCTGTTGACCGGACACATCACCAACACGGTGAACTCGGCGCTGAACGACCGCCTGTTCAATACCGAAGAGGTGGAGCTGATTGGTGGGATCGACACGACCATCATCGGTAACGGCGCGGATAATCGGTTCATCACGGGGGATGGCAATGACACTCTGCAGGGTGGCAACGGCAATGACACGCTGGAAGGCGGCGGTGGGAACGACAGACTTGACGGTGAAGGCGGCAACGATTCCGCACATGGTGGCGACGGCACCGACACGTTTGTGATCGACGATCTTTCAACGTCGCTGACCGTGGTTGCGGCTGCTGGTGGCCTGAACATCAGCTCGCTGGAAGGTACGGATTTTGTTGCCAATGACGTCGAAAATTTTGAACTCTCCGACGGTACGTTCACCTATGCCCAGATTGCGGCGATGAGCACCACCCCGACGATTACTGGGACTGACGCTGCGGAGAATGTTGTTGGGACGTCCGCGTCGGAGGTGATCAACGCCTTGGGCGGGAACGACTGGATCACGCCGGGTGGTGGGTCGGATACGGTGGATGGCGGGGCTGGTCGGGACATGATCTCGTTTGTGAACCTTCCGGACACGCCGGGTCGGACCAACACCGACTATCGCCTGGACATCGACATGGGCTCGGGTACGGCGGTGAGCCATGACGGGTCTGAATCGATCCAGTTTACGAATATTGAACGATTGACGGGTACGATCTTTGCCGACCGGATTCGCGGCAGCGACGGGGATGACGAAATCCGGGGTCTGGGCGACTATGACTGGATCATTGCGACGCTTGGCAATGATACGATCGATGGTGGCACGGGCCAGGACATGATTTCGTTCCTGGAGTGGCAGTCGAACGCCACGAACGTGATCGCGGACGTGTTCTCGTCGAACGGGTTGCCGCCGACGGGGGCGCAGGCGACGGGTGTGCTTGTGGATCTGGCCAACCCGACCAACAACACGAACCTGGCGTCGGGTCTGAGCCTGACGAGCGTGGAGCGTGTGACGGGGTCGGGGCGTCAGGACGTGTTCTATGGCGACGCGGGAGAGAATGACTTCCGCGGGCTCGGGGATTACGACTGGTTCGTCAGTTCGACGGGCGGTCGTGAGCGGTATTTCGGCGGTGACGGGGTTGATACGGTGACGTATTTCAACGCGTCGTCGGGCGTGATTGCGAACCTGCGCAACGGGGCTGTGGTGAATGGCCAGGAGACGGGCTATGGCACCGGCGGCGACGCGGCGCGGGATCTGTATTTCGAGATCGAGAACCTTGTTGGGTCACGGTTTGACGACCAGCTGACGGGTAATAACGGGCGCAACCAGCTCAACGGGCTGGAGGGCGACGACATGATCTTCGGCTATGGCGGCGTGGATTACCTGATGGGCGGGGCCGGCAATGACACGCTGAATGGCGGTGGATCGTCGGATTATGCGATCTTCTCGGGCAATTCGACCGACTACACGCTGACGCGGTCGGGCAACAACGTGACGGTGGTGGGGGCGGATGGCACCGACAGCCTGATCGATGTGGAGTATTTCCGGTTTGATGATACCGATATCTCTATCTGGAGCTTGTAGAGGGCTTCATTCCCCACGCTAGTTGGCGTGGGGGAGCCAGCCTTGAGGAGCCGCGTGCTAAGCTGGACTGTACATATGTCTGAGGTGCCCCTAGATTTGTAGACGCTTTGCTTGGTAATTTTGGAAGCAAAGGACGATGCAGATGTCAGGGCAAATTCGCTATTCAGATGAGTTCAAGATCGACGCGGTGGCGCAGGTCACAGAGCGCGGGTATTCGGTCAAGGAGGTGGCTGAACGGCTCGGGATCAGACTTCCCAAACATCTCAAGACCTACGAGCAGCGGGTCCGAAAGGTCCTGGAAGACGAACCGGTCCTATCGGGAATTGTTCTGCCTCTTTTGAATCTGCGGACCGAGGCCTTGCGACAGGCGGCATCGTTAACCAAGGAAATGACGCGGCAGGCCCGGACAGATGAGGGCTGCCAACGCCTGATGTCCATTCCCGGAGTTGGTGCAGTCAGCGCCGTCACATTTGTTGCGACGATCGATACACCTGATCGGTTCTCAAGATCCAGGTCGGTCGGAGCCTACATTGGCCTGACATCGCGACGGTATCAGTCTGGCGAAATCGACTATGGCGGTCGTATATCACGCCGTGGAGACCGCATGCTGCGAACTGTACTCTATGAAGCAGCCAACAGCTTGTTGTGCCGGGTGAAATCCGGCCCGGGGCAGCACCTGAAAGACTGGGCCACGGCGATCAAGAAAAGAACGAGCCACAAGAAAGCTGTCGTTGCTTTGGCCAGAAAACTGGCAGTTATCATGCACGCCATATGGAAAGACGGAACAGAATTTGAAGCTAGGGAGGCCTGATCAGATCAGCCGAGTGCTATACGCACTCGCTTAAAGTTGCCGTATCGGTCAGAGCGGCAGGCAACCGGTCCAACCCGCGTGAGCTACCTGCGAGCCGTTGCATCGCGAACTTCACCTTCGGGACACCGGCGCCTTGGATGCTGAGATGAAGCGCCAAATGGGATGACTTCGAAAAGAACCTTGCAGGTGGCCGATACAAGCGACAAACTAACCGAGCGCAGATGATCAATTAAGAACCTATCTGCCAATGCGGCGTGGGTTCCTGTATCTTGTGGCGATCATGGACTGGCACACCCGCAAGGTGCTGGCCTGGCGCATCTCGAACACGCTGGAGGCGGACTTCTGCGTTGAAGCGTTGAATGAGGCCATCCACCGCTATGGCCCGCCGGAGATCATGAACACCGATAGTCATACGATTGGTGCCAGTTCTCGGGTGGTTTGACTCAAACACCGATCGACCATTCGCTGGGTTGGTGCCGCTGAAAAATGCGACCAGCCCAGTTTTTGAAACCTAAAAACGCTGAGGGGGCAGGGGCTATGGCGCTACAGCGGCTTCAGTTGCGTGCATAGATGTCCTCATAACGAATGATGTCATCTTCACCTAGGTAGGTACCTGTCTGAACCTCGATCAGGACCATGGGTACCTTGCCGGGATTTTCCAGCCTGTGAACCGTGCCCAAAGGCACATAGATTGACTGGTTTTCGGATAACAGCCTTTCTTCCTCGCCGAGTGTCACCTTGGCCGTTCCCGCAACCACGATCCAGTGTTCCGCCCGATGGTGGTGTGACTGCAGGGAAAGGATGCCGGACGGTTTTACGACGATCCGCTTGACCTGAAAGCGGTCGCCAACCGCCAGACTCTCGAACCAGCCCCAGGGTCGATGGTCGCGGGGAAACATGGTGGCTTGCGAAGCGTTAAGTGCCCGAAGTGCCGCGACGGCTTCGCCGGTTTTCTGACTGTCTGATTTGCGGGTAACCAGCACGGCGTCCGGCATGGCAATGGCGACAATATCCTCCAGCCCGATACCCACCAGTTCTTGCCCTGGTGTTTCCGAGCGCAAGAGCGTGTCGCGACAATCAATGGCCATCGCATGTTCAGAACAGGCATTGCCATCGTCGGATTGCTCCATCTGGCGCCAGACAGCATCCCAGCTACCCAGATCGGACCAGGCCCCGGAGTAAGGCATGACCGACAATCCATCCTCCTTTTCCATGATCGCATAGTCGATGGAAATCGGTTCAATCATCACCCATGGCTCAGGTGCGAGACGCGTGAAGTCGAGGTCTTTCTGCGACTCTGCAAGTGCCTGGGTCACACTATCCAACATTGGCGCGGCATGGGTGCGATACGCGGTCAAAAGCGCGCGAACGGGAAGGAGGAAAATGCCAGCATTCCATAAATAGTTGCCAGAGGCCAGCATCTCGACCGCGCGTTCTGCAGCGGGCTTTTCAACGAAGCGTACCAGAGGCCATGGCGCGGCGGTTGTGGTTCTGTCCGCGGGATCCAGTTCAAGATATCCATAGCCGGTTTCGGGGCCCGTGGGCGTAATGCCAAAGGTCACGAAATTTCCATCCAATGCGGATGATTCAGCGGCGGTAACGGCAGAACGGAACGCATCGCAGTCCGGAATGACATGGTCAGAAGGCGCAACCAGCATTAATGCATCAGGGTCCGTGCGCTCCAGCCAAAGCGCCGCAGCCAAAATGGCGGGTGCGGTGTTGCGCCCATCGGGTTCGATCAGGATCGCGGCTGCGGATTGATTGATTGCCGCCATTTGTTCGGTCACGATGAAACGGAAATCATTGTTTGTCAGGATGATCGGGTCGGCGAATGCATCACCCGTCAGGCGTTCTACCGCCGCTTGGAACAGGGACTGTTTTCCGGTGATCTGAGAGAACTGTTTCGGATAGCTCTTGCGGCTCAGCGGCCAGAGGCGGGTTCCTGCCCCACCGCAAAGGATCACTGGATGGATGGTCATATTCTGCCCCCGATGCTCGTTTGCCCGTAAATCGGCTGCGGTTGGTATCCGCGGAGCATTGCAGGAATATACGTTGACATCAATCGACGACTCTACATGCCTCAGAGATAGACCCACTCATCCACGAATTGGAGGGCTTCGATGTTAAAGAGCGTGTCGGTGCCCTCGGTGCCCGCGCCATGGCGAACAGTCACTCCGGTGGTGCCAATGGAGATCGTGTAATCGACCCTGTTTCCGCCAAAAACAGCCACATCCCACCCTGTGCCACCGTCGAGGTAATCGTTGGACCCGCCCCCCTCAAGGCGGTCCACACCACCATTGCCGATCAGTGTGTCTTCACCATGAAGCCCTCGCAACACATTGCGGCCGTTATCTCCTGTCAGCATGTCAGCGTGGCTTGATCCAGTCAGGTTCTCGATGTCCGTGTAAAGGTCGCGCGCTGCATCCCCGCCCGAGCCATAGCCGCGCAGGAGCGAAGCCAAAACGCCCCCTGAAGATGCTGAATAGGCCACCGTATCCTTGCCGCCGCCGCCATCATACCGATCTCGCCCGCCACCCGAGCCGACAAACCAGTCATAGCCACCCAACCCCCGGAAATCCTCTTCGCCATCACTGCCGTAAAACAGGTCATTGTAGATTGAGCCGGTCACCCGCTCAATGCTTGCATACGTGTCGCCAAGCGCTTGTCCCCCGGTTCCCCGCCCGGCGCCCAGATTCACGGTTACTCCGGCATCGGCATACACATATGAGATCATATCTCGACCGTTGCCGCCGTCGAAGGTATCGCTTCCCTCCGACCCTACCAGCCAGTCATAGTCACCCAACCCGCGAATGTGGTTGTCCGATGCGTTTCCTCGGATAAAATCGCCAAAGATTGAACCCGTGATGTTTTCGACATTCACAAGCGTATCCGTATCGCCACCGGAGGTTGCGGTGCCTGCCATAAGATCGATACTGGCGCCCTGAGCCAGATCGACAAAGCTCACCGTATCCATCCCAACACCACCATCAACACTGTCCGAACCAGAGCCGGGTGTGAGCCAGTCCGCGCCGGGGCCGCCCAGCAGCGTATTATGGCCGTCCAACCCGGTCAGGGTGTTCCCAGTGTCATCGCCCCGCAATGCATCATTGTAATTTGACCCGATTAGCGCTTCGATCCGGGTCAGGACGTTCCCTGCTGCAGCATGGTCATTGAAGCGGGCGTCTTCGAGATTCACCACCGAGCGCATCGGAGCGGCGGCATAGTTCATCGTGTCGTAGCCGGCACCGCCGTCTATCGTGTCGGGTTGCGGACCCCAATAAAACATGTTGTCGCCATCGTCTCCGATCCGAGGTACCGGGTCTGGCATCACCACATGTGAGGCATCAAGGAGCAGCGCCGGTTCAAGTTGGGCCACTGTAAGCGAAGTCCCATTATGAGTAGTCAGGTGAATCTCGTCGTCGCCAATGCGCAGGACCGCGCCGCCGGTTGTGGAACGGACGGAGATATCTGCGAGAGAATGAACGCCTGAATAGGCTGATATGTCCAACTGGTCCTCATTGAGGTTGAAATCCGTGATCCGATCGAGGTGGTTCGAATCTGGTCGGAATACGAACACATCCGCGCCGTTGCCTCCCTGCAGTCGATCCTGTCCGGGCCCATCGATCAAGATATCGTCTCCTGAAAGCCCGCGTATTTCACCTCCGTCCGCTGTCGCGCTGAGAATATCGTCGCCGGAGGTTCCGGAGTTACCGGTCGCTGTGACTCCGCTTGTCCCAATATCCAGAGCCAGACGGGTTAGCCCCCCGTCGCCTGGTGACAGTACGAAAAGCTCGACCCGCCCCTCCACAATGGCAAACCGCAATTGGCTGACCCCATTGAGCGCCATGTTTGTTTGGGCGACCAAGCTTTCCTTGTAAAGCAGCCGCCCACTAGGCAGCATCTGAAAAAGAGAGACGCCACCGTCATTGCCGGCGGCGGCAATCAGGATGCGTTCTCCAATTTCGATCCAATCCAGAGCCGTGGTTCCGGCAAACCGCGTCTCCTTCGCATCCGTGACCTGATCTACGAAACGCAAGGTGCCTCCAGCCTCTATCTCCAGCACGCTTAGCGAGGAGGTTCCGAAGGAGGCCATCACAACAAAGCTTTGAGTGCCGACCTCGATGCCCGTCAAGGCGACTGGACGATCTATCGGCAGGCGGTCGGAAAAGCCGAAGGCGCCAGTTTGAGTCAGTTGGCCATTGGGTCCGACCCTGTATACGCTCAGGCCATTTTCTTGCATCGAGGCCGTCAGAAGAAATCGGTCGGCGCCAACGGATACGCTGGTCAGAGCAGAAGTGGCGCGCAGATAAGAGGCCGCAGTGTCATTGAGGATCTGAACCGGGGTCAACCCGCCATCCGACCCGATGCGATAGGAGAACAGTCCGCTTGTGGCTGAAGGGGCAACGAACAAATAGTCCTGATCATCGATACTGGTTCTGTGCAGCACGACCTTATTGCCATAAAAACCCACCCCATCGAGATAAGCGGATGCGCTTGCCTCGCCCTGCGTCAGCCGATCCAGCGTACGCGAGTCCAGACCACGTGTCCCGTTCATGGAGAAGGACTGCAGGGCTCGAGATGTCGAGACATCTGTCACGACGATATCCGGCACCTGGATCGGCGATGCCGTCAAGGTGACCTGGCCAAGTTGACTGGTTGCCGGATCATGGATCACAAGGGCCGGCGATCCGCCCCCTGTTATGTCGATACGGGCAATTTGCCCGAGCGCCAAAAACTGGCTGGTCCAGATGGTCTGGACGAAGGATAACGCTCCCACACGAAACACCCCGCCTCTGCGCCCCCACGCAGTCAGCAGGATTGTTAAGACGGGTTAATGTGGGCTTTGGGAAACAGGGCCAAACCGTGACAAAAACGGCGAATTCGATTAAACGCAGCAGGCAAACCCAATGAGCGCGGAGGGCTCAGAACAGGCTCTTTGCGCGCTTCCGCCAGATTTTTTGATCACTCGCAGCTTGTCTGGCATAGAGTTCGGCAGATATGCTGATCCAGGATTGGGTCGTCATATCGTCGCGATAAATCATATTTTCCGGCGGGTCCTGCTCTTCAAAGGTAAAACCGGGTTGAGCTGACTGAACGCGCTCAACCAGCGATGCGTTGCCAGGGCGGTATCGTGTGTTGAACTTGGCATATTCATGCCGGGCCAGAAGTGTTGCCGGGATGCCGGAATCCGGACGCAATACCTTTCCGGCCAATTGTATCAGGTCCTCGGGTGTTGGGCGGTCCGGCACAATCATGCTTGCGGCGTAGGTGGCCAGGGGGTCCGGCGAGACATTGGCAGCCTTGGCATCGGGCGGTGTGAGGTCGGCTGCTTTCAAATCAGCTCCGAGCAAATCGAGAAAGGTCTGTGCAATACCCCCTTCGGTGCGACGGATTTGTGCATAATCCAAAAGGGTGATTTCGTCCGCGCTAAACCCGTTGCGCATGTTGTCGTAAAACATACCATGATCCAAAGGCACGCCCCCACCACGGCGTTTTTTCAGCGCGATTTCCAAATACTTTCGCAACGAGGGGGGGCGCCGGGTCAGAGCAACCTGCATCCAGACGGACTGGATGAGTTCGGCCTGTCGTCGCATGGTGTATATCACCTTGACTTCATCGAATGCAGCCACCCGGCGGCGGAGATCCGCCATGTCAACACGATCAGGAAACACGCGCGAAAAATTTTCCGCTGACAAGAACACCGTTCCCTCGCCTTTTGCATATTCGCCCACCAATCGGTTCCAAAGCCCGTTCGGACCAGTGTCGGTGAAGAACCCGTCCGGCAGTCCGGATACATGCATCCATGCGGCCGCCAGTGCGTGATGTGCATTGTTCGGGCCGATCACTGGATAATGAACTCCGGCTTTCTTCAACCGATCCCGGTTCTCATTAAAAAGTTCTTGCAAATAGCTCGTGCCAGTCTTGTGGCTGCCAATATGAATAAAAAGTTTTGCCATCGGATCTCCTGATGGGCCGGAAGCGTATGTTTGTTCTATGCCCGAAATCCTGAGGGCTTGCCAAGTAGGCCTAAACTAACTCCGAACGTTCCAGAACGGCCTGTTCGGACGGGAGTGCAAGATACCCAAAAGCCCGCTCCAGTGCATGCGCGGTTGTACCGTCGACCAGAGCCTGTTCCGGCTCAAACGCATCTGCCTCCAGACGCATTGCGCGGATTTGTTCCAGAATTGCCGGTTTGACCCAGTAAATCGACCCAGCCGGGAAAACCAGGGGGACAGTATCCGGGTTCAGCCCGATCCGGGCCAGCAGCTCGGTCGCGCGCGAACGGTTGGCACCCCACCATTCGTCTCCCTGATGACGGTGCCCGTCCGCGACCCAGAAGCCTGCTTGAGGGTTGTCGAGAAATCTGTGCAGAATGCTGGCGCTGTCCGGCCCCAGGACACCATCTATAAGAGCCTGTCGC
>NZ_JBSQBU020000003.1:0-100899 GCF_053851455.3 Shimia sp. W99
TTCATGCAATGCCGCGCGCCGCACGTCCTTGTCCGACAAGGAGGAAACCGAAGTGGCGACGACGTTTTCCAGATCCTTCATCGAAAACACACGCTTCCGTTGCCGAGACAGCGCCCGGGCTTTGCGCACCAGCGCAGCGATGTCGGCGCCGGAGGATCCAACCAGTTTCATTGCCAAAGAGGCTAGGAGGTCTTCATCGATCTCAATGCTCAGATGCAATTTGAGCAAATCGACCAGGCTCGCTTTGTCGGGCAAGGGCATTTCGATTTTGAGATCAAAGCGCCCAGACCGCACCAGTGCATCATCCAAAAATGACGGATAATTGCACGCGCCAACGACCAAAACACCCTCATGTTTTCCCACACCATCCAGTTGCTCCAACAACGCGTTAACCACGGAACGCGTGTAATTGGCATTGTCGCCAGCGGCTGTCTTTCGGTCCCCGAAGGCGTCGATCTCATCGAGGAATAAGATGGAAGGGGCGTTCTCCCGCGCTTCCTGGAAGCTCTTGTTCATGGCTGCCAGAAAGTCTCCTAAATGGCCATGTCGCTGCCATTCGGCATAGCTCGCTGGTACGAAATGTGCGCCGCATTGCTCTGCAAGTTTTTGGGCGCAGAGCGTTTTGCCGACCCCTGGCTGACCATAAAGCAGTAGGCCGCGGGTCAACTCAGACCAATCTAAATCGCCCGATTTCCAACTCAACAGATCTTCGGCAATCTGCTCCAACTGCCCGCGCGCAGCTCCAAGACCAATCACCTGATCGAGTGCGCCATCGACTTCATCAACGTTCTTCGAGTTTACAGCCTGCCAAAGCGCGTTACTAACTCCGCTGGACGTTGGCTGCCGCAAAGCCGCGTAGAGGTCTTCAGCCCGCAAGCCAGCCAATGCTTCGTCGCCTGGCAGTTTGCACAGCAGATCTGGCAAAACTGCTTTCAGACTAATGCCACGCGTCACGCGGAAAAGAATATTGACTTCACCTGCCGACAAGGAGGGCAGCAAAAAACACCCCGTTGCCGCTGCCCGCAAACAAGGGGAAAGGTCTTGGCGGTTCTGAACGACTACAATTGTGGGCCTCTGCGACACCAGTTCCGTCGGCAGACTTTCACTGCGCCGCTTCCGGAGGAGAGACCGAGAGGCGCGATTGGACGACTTACTTTCCGTGAACACACGTGCCTTAGGCACGTAGTCATACTCTGCCCCAACCAAGGAAAGAACGCCCCGCTCGAGAACGTGCGCGCAGTTATCAAAAAGGTCCGGATCAGGTGCCTCAATGATTGTGATGGCCGAAGGCTTATATAGAATTCGGGCGATGTCTTCGAGGCGACGCGGCAAGGCCGCGCATACCCGAACAAGTGCGCTGAGTTCAGGAAAATCGATACAGCTCGAGACATGGCGCCAATCAGAATAGAGAGGGCCGTCCGTGACTTCAGGCGCTGTCAATGTATCGACGCTGGTGGACTCGAGCTTCTGTAGGGCTTTCTGAAAAAGGGGAGAAACCTGCGGTTTCGCAGAGTGAATAGTATTTGCAGATTGAGTCACAGCAAATGCTCCAAATGAGATCGTGGAAGTTACCCGGGCCTGCCAGGTGAGTGACTATCGAACGGGGTTCGATATCTCCCGTGCCGCAGTCGCGCGGCTGATCTCGAGGTACAGAAGCATGGGTTTGCCTTTCTAAGGGTCACCACCATAGCTTGACATCAACTCTATTGCAAGCCATCAAATATAAAATCGGGTCTTTGAGAGGACAGGGTAGGGGGGATTGTGATGTCGGATACGAGTGCTTCAGATCTCTTTCTCAGGTCTTTGCCTGCTCTCAATCGGCAGCTAAGCCGCGAGCTTGCATTCGCCCTGCGGCCGCTGCGTGTCTCTCATGCGCAATTTCTGATTATAGATCTGCTTCTTAAAAAAGGTGATCTGCCACCGCGCAGGATTTCGGAAGCGTTGATGCTCGATCAGTCGACGGTCGTTTCAACATTGACTCGAATGGAACGAGACGGGCTCATAAGCAGAGCGGAGGATCCAGATGATGGTCGAAGCGTTCTCATTCAGCTGACAGATCGATCTAAAGATCTGGCTGGCAACAGTCGTCAGGCTGTTTGCGAAGTCGTCCAACAATACTCCGAGAAGCTTTCGCGCTCCGAACTCGAAGAGCTGGATCGGCTCTTAGGAAAGTTGTTGGATTGATTGCCTTGGTGTTCGGCCGGTTGTTTTTAGAGTCAAACGAGGTGATGCCCTTTAGCATCAAGCAGACTCCGATTGGCATCAAGATGTTGCCGCCGACTTGAGACTGCAAAAGAGGGGATTCAATTCGGATTCACATGGGTTAGACTCTTTGGAGAAAGGGGTTTTGGATGCGCTGCCGTTTGGAGAAAATCAACCACATCAAGCGCCAGCGGCGGTTTTATGAGCTTGCCGTTGTCCGCACGCTTTTCGGCGAATGGTGCCTTAGGAGGACGTGGGGTCGTCTCGGAAGCCCTTCAGGCCGCGAGATGCACGAGTACTTTGATGGCCTGGATGGCGCGAAGGCCGCATTCTTAAGGATGAAGCGGAAGAAATCCGAGCGCGGATACGGTGTCATTCCTGTTCAGCTTGAGTTGTTTGAGTGATTTTCTCCGACTCAGACAAAGGGCCAGGCAAGCGAAAACCGAAATCCCTGACTTTTACTGGCTTTGTCAACATTTCTGCGCGATGGGGCAGGGGGATACCCCCCCAATTCCTGTTTCACGGGAATAGGGGGGGTATCCCCTCAAGACATCGATTTGCGCGCCAATTTTACTTTCGAAAGCAAAATGAAAGTCTTTTGCAAGCCTTTCCTTGTTAAAGGCTTTACCAGCTTCACACGCTGTTGTGTTTGATGAATGCCTTTACCGCCATTTCGAAGCCAACTGTTGTGCTGACTTCGATTTTGTCGAGTACGGCATAGAAACTCTCGAGCAGTTCAGGATCAGCTTTTGTTGTGAATTGCTTTACCCTCTTGCTCTTCCTTTTTTGGCGTGTGCCTGTCCGAGGAGGGGCTTCCACATCGATCAGTTTTTTGCGACCGGAACCACCTTTGGGAAACCTAAAATCATCTGGGCTGTCCTCTGCAATGCTGCCTAAAGATGCTGGCCTGAATTCCGACTGTGTCATCATCGCTTCCTCTTACTCTGCGGCTAGTGCGACTTCTGCGGTGAGAACGTCAGCGATTTTATGTGCGAAGGTCGCCACATTCTCCTTTGCGCTTTGCGGGGAGCTACCTTGAAGGCGGGCGGGGAGGTCCAAATAGTCGCCGCCAAATGTCGCCATGCTTTTGAAAATGGGCCTGTTAGCCAGCTGAACTGACATCAAGGGAGCGCCTGCGTCTTCTAGAATGCCTTTAACCTCTTTGGTGATCCGATGCTGAACAGCCCCGGCCTCCGTGCAGCTCATTAGAACGCGTGCGGGTATCTCTCGATTGAGGAGCCTGGAGCGACGGCGGACTTGTTTAAGCGTTTGCACCGCACCCAAGGCATCCAGTCGGCTGGCCTGGGATGGCACAATAACGAGATCTGACACCATTATCGCATCAATGATGCTTGCGTCATCGCTGCCTTCGACGTCGACAAGCACATAGTCGACATCGTCAGCCGCATCCATGGCGGCCTCTGTGAGCTCGTCCTGAGCCGCCTTTTTAACGGACAAACCTTTGGGCAGGGGTTTGAGCGAGGCCCAGGAGCTGAGCCAGCCTTTTGGATCACTGTCGATGATTGTGACAGACAAGCCGCGCCGGACGATTTCGAGCGCGAGCAGAATACAACTGGTGGACTTACCGCAGCCGCCTTTTGGGCTGCAAAATGATACTGTTGGCATAATAATTTTCCTTCAAATCTGAGAGCCTGAGCTCTGTGAAGGAATGTAAATCAAAAGGATTTCGGAATGATTTAATTTAGGAAGGTTTTCAAAAAGAAAGTAGAAAGCTTTACTTTTGAAAGCCTTTACCTGTCAGGAGGCAACTACGAGGGCAGAAGATTTCATGCCTCGATGACGCGAAGTCGGTAATTCTGAAGTATGCGCACGTTAATCCAAAGGAAGGAGCCCCGGCTCAGCAACCTGGGGCTTCGGAGATGTCTTTTCGCGCTTTGCCTTCAATGAATTTTGCGACTGGTTTATGTGGCGACCGCCGCTTCAAGCGTAAGCCGATCTTTCCAGGACTCATCCACGACAAGGCGTGTTCCTGGCACAAAGCCCACGAGCCACTTTTCGGCGATCTCAGAAGCGGTGCCGGCATCGATCCAGTGGTCATCCATGAACGTGGTAAGAATTCCATCATCTTCCCTATAGACTGAAGGCGCAATTTTCCCAAAGTACTCAGCCACCTCACCATGTCGCTGTTCTACCGCATTTGAGACAATCTCCTTCGAGATCAAACCGGCTTCAATCTTCTCTCCGCCTTGATACAAGGTCACTTTGGTCTCAAGGCGGTGCTTGTACTCGGGCGTCCCAACAACAAAGTAATTTGAGTAGAGTGTCTCAAATCCTTTCGAAATCTTGGATTTGGCTTCATTCAGAATGTCTGCCAGGCCCTCTGGGTATTCTTCTTCAGGCGGATCCACATCAATATCCGGAAACCTGTCCTGCAGCTCCGTTTCTCGCCATTCACGGAATTCGGAAACGAGTGACTTTGCAATTTCTTCAGCAGTGCCGCCTTGCACGAGTTGGGCGGCGATCCAATGAACGCCTATGGATCCATTTCCAAAGTCGACGAAATTTCGTTCATCCTCTGCGTCGTAGTCAATAAAGCTGTCGACTTCCGTTGGGTGTAGGATTTCCTGTGCCGCCTCATCTATGGCACTCGATACCGCTGTGGACACGTCTGGATCGAACTCGACAGATCCTGCCGCAATTGCCTCTGCCAGCTGTCGAGCGGATGCGGGCTCATCCCAGTCGTAGGGCTCGACGCGTTCAATATTCCAACTATCAGCCATGAGTTTCTCCTTTATTTTGGCTACGCAAAGCGTTTGGAGCGGCGGTTCTCCAACTCAAAATCGATGACGACGTCCAAAAAGTCTTCAATCGCTTTCACAACCGCATCTTTGTTGGTCATGAAGTCGGAAACTCGAATGTCTTCGATCATCCATCCGGAAGTGACACCCATGGAAAACTCGGGCTTCAAATCATCATCAAATTCGACTTCAAAGCGAAAATACTCATCTTCTCGGAGGTGGTCGTATTCGCCATCTTCGGCCAGTTCATTTATGACCGCTTCGATGAAATCCTTTATCGTTTGCCTGTGATCTGCCGCGACAAACGACTGTTCAACGCCAAAGAACTCGTTCATGTCAAAATCGAATGAATGGCGGCCTTGGACCAACTCGTATTTGGCAATTTCCATGTCTTCCTGCGTGGCAATTACGCTGCCGGTCACAGCGTAACGCATAAGTGGAAAGATGCTTTGGAAGTCATGCGCCAGTCCATGTGGGCACCACCCTTCACGAATTTGGTCTTCAACATTCTGCCATTCTGCCTCTGTCAATTTTCTTGCATGGATGCTGTCTTGATCTCGTGATGAGATGTTTAATACGAGCGAATCCTTGCCGAGCTTGAAGACTTGCGCCGATAGTTCGTTCGCGCCGCTGCTGTATTGCAAGTCCAGCAGGACTTCAGGCATGTCTTCTTCATCTTCGACCAATTCCCTCGAGTGATTGGCAGTATTGCTGCAGTATTCCCGAAGCGCTTCCAGGTCGTGTATCAGTATAAGAGGCTGTGGATCATTCATTTGCTCATATCTTTCGTGTTCGCCAAAGGGATTGGCGTTTGGGCATTTAAAGGTTTTTGGATTGCCTGGATGCCGCCGTGTGAGAAACCCAGGAGGGAAGCATTCAGAGTTTTGGGACTAGGGGTGCGGGCAAATCACCCACTATGCATCTTCAATCATGTCCCCGAAAATTTCTTCAATTTCGTCGGTCTCCAAGTTCTGTTGGGCCCATTCAAAGGCTTCTTTGTCAGTAAGGGGAAAGATACGTTTTCCACGGCATTTTCCTTCTCCGGGCCCTAGATCTTCAGCGTATCGGGTCCTGGCGCCGCCTCTCCCCGCGAGGAAGAACCTCTTTGTTTTCCACGTTTGAAGGAGAGCTTCTTCAATGAAATTGAAATCGCTCAGGTAACCCTCACAATAGTAGCCGAGCTCCTGGGCATTTCCTGTGTCAAATCGTTTTCCATCAATGATTTGACACAAATCGAACGGTAAATGTCGCATGTAATTCCTTTCCCGGATTATGTTCGGTTGTTTTCCGCGTCACACATTGAGCTGGTGCGGGTTTGCTTTGAGTTAGGTGTCAGGGTGAAATGCGCTTCTTGCAGCACACGCGGGGTTTCAGGCGAACCGTGAAGCTCAAAGAGCGCGACCTTGGTGTCCGAAAGCAGCTGCGCGACGACTGCCCTGCAATCCAACCGGCCATAATGCTCGGATGAATATTTCATGGTTTGCGAGGCCTTATTCAGATTGAATGCACCAGGCTTGGCAACTAGGCAAACTGGGATTATCGCGTCACCTGTCTGGCTAAAAAACAAACTTCCGATTTCAACTTGGCCTACGCCGGTGACACTGGCGCGCACATGACTCTGCAAGTGCTCTACGGGAGAACCTAGAAACTGTTCCAAAATGAGGTTTTTTCGAAGAATGTAGTCGAGTAGCGGGGAGCCTTTCATACCAAAGTCGCGCGCAACACTTGGCGTTTGATCTTCGACGAGGAAAACAAGAGCCTCCGGATCTACTTCAATCTTCTGGCAGGGACGTTGAATGAGCCAGTATTTTCCGCGACCCACGGTTTCGATGACCCATTCTTGACCTTTGTCAGCGGTTTGTTGAATAGATTCTGGGATAGGTGACCGATGGCGCAGAGCATAGACGACATCGCTCAGATTTTGCGGAAGGTCGATATCCAGATGTTCCGCGGCAGAGCGAAGATCATCCTTCGCGAAGCTGATGGGTGTGTCGGTCTGTCGGTACTTTCTCAAAAAGATATGGGAAATGATCGCGCCATAGCTATTGAGGGACCCGCCTGACAGATCCGCTAGAATGCTATCCTGCGTCAATGGAATAGGGACTTTAGATAGGATACAGAAGTCATCCTCCCCTACGATGTCGAAAATTGACGTTTGTGCAGGGATTTGATCGCTCGAGAGTTTTCTTACTTCGGACATTTTTTGCCTCTTTGTTAGGTTTTGTTTTTTGGTGCGCCGCCATCCTTCTTGGTTCGCCAAGGCGATGCACAAAGTTTTCGGTAATATTTCTTGTGATTTAGCTGTCTGGCTCAGTTGGCCTGCGACAACTTCTTGACGCCACATGTGGCATCGAACAGAGCCTCGTCATGGAGGGCCGGATGATACGTTTTCCATATTTTCTCTTCCTCAATTCTTGGCATCATTTGGCGATGCTCATTTGTAGCGGCCTGCGTGACCGTTGATTTTTTATAGCTTAAGCGCAAAGCGGAGTAAATAAAAAACTGTAATAAAAACAACAACTTGCAACATGCAACTTGCAAGTTTCACGCAGTATCCCGCATGGGTTGACTGTCGTGAAATCAAACGCTCAGTTTTTTGCAAGAGAAAGAAAATGGCGTCTAGAAAGCGAATAGAGGGGCTTCTGGTGGGTGCTGTTGACAGCGCTGGTATGAATGGTGCGGAAACCGTGTGGACCCACTCAATTGAGGCCTGCTGCCGTTTCAAGGGCATCGATGTTTTCGAACTTTTTTCCTGACTGGAACGCCGCTTCCCTCATTGCGGGAGAAGAAATTCGTTTTCCAAAGTTCAATTTGGGCTTAAGGCAGGTTTTCTGTCGGTGGTTCGTTTGGTTTTCTTTGGATCGGAGGTCATTTAAGTTTTCCGGCCATGCCGCGGTTCACGACATCTCGGATCTCGCCCTTTCCAATCGAGTAAACGCCCGCTGTATTTTTGCTCAGGGCTTTGATTTCGTCGCTGCCTCGTATGATGCCCAAGACATCAGGGTGGGTGATCTTAAAGAAATGCGTTGTGGATCGGCTGTGATCCAAGCCTTGAAGAAGATCACCTGCTCGTCTTCCAACACGCCGCATCGCATAGTGAGCATTTTCTGGACGTGTGAATTCAATCCAGGCTGAAGATGAGATTGATTGGGGTACCCTAGTTTTGTTTTTTCTAATCCAGATTTGGAAGATGCTTGGGACATCGTATTCCTGTCCGGCTAGCAGAAATGACTTTGCTGGTACGTCGAATTCGAGCTCCAGGTGAAACTGTTTGTGTAATCTGCTTTGAACGCTCTGTTTCCGAAATGTTTTGGGCAGAATGAATGCTATGACTTGCGCAGCATTGGCGGCAGCGTGGTTGAAGAATTTCACCGCGAGATGAGCAGCATGTCCGAAAGGTGGGTTTCCAAGATACAGAGCGCGGGTGGCGGTTTTGAATTCAAAGAAGTCCGTTTCCTCGACATCAGGGGGGCTGGGTCGATGTCGAATGCCCAGATCTGCTTCTCGAAACCAGCCATAGGCGTTAGAAATGCTCCAGTTCCCGCCGACGGCTCGATGACCACGTCAAAGGAATTCAAAAGATGTCTGCTTGAAAGGAACTCAAAAAGCCGTTTTGTGAGATTTACAGCGACATCTTCTTTGGTAAAATACTTGCCGAGCCCGCCCTTGCTGTAGCGCTCCGAAATTGTGGTCATATTCATCGACTTCTTCATTGGGTCTGAAGTCGATGTACGCTTGTGAAATTTCGTCAGCTTTAAGGAACTCGTTTCGAACCCAATGGCCTTAACTCATTCGCAATGATGGGCGGGTTGCATGTTTGGGAAATCAAGAATGCACTGGATTGGCGGAAAACAAGAAAACCTCCGGCAATTAAGCCGAAGGTTTCATGTGAGCCACCCAAAAGGATGGCTTAGTCGCCAATTTTAGTTCGGAATATCTACAGAGAGACATTTCCTTTGGTGACTTTTCTAAGCCGCCTATGCGGCGGGAAAACAAATGACCCAGCTAACTGCGCCACTAAGTGTTTTTTATCGCACTCCCCCACTCAAGTCAATAAAAAAATGAACTATATCAGTGTGTTAACCAAATAGGTTAACACTTTGAAAATTCTCGACAGCGGCTCTCCCAGAGCGGGAAAATTGGCAATAAAACAAGACTGAAATTGGGTTAGTCATCCTGATTGACATCTTGAACGTGCGGAAATGAGCGTCAAGAAGGAGAGTCAGGCAAAAAAAATTTCAACTTACTGACCTCTTTTTAAACACGGCTACTTTTCTCTCGCCCAAGGAAGTGGATTTGCCCCTGAAACTCCGGGGTTCACCACCAACATGAATATGTCACGGCCGCCCCTTTCGAAATCTCGCCCTTCGCCCAATTGCAAAACTTCAAGTCCTGATCGCGGTAAGCGACAGCCTGCTCGTCTTGCCAGTCGGGGCCAAAACAGTATTTGGGCAGGTCACCGCTCCTTACAGCTTTCTCCAATATCTCTATGTCAGTTGGTCCAAGAACCAGTTCGTTGCAGTTGAAATCAGAATCTGACAGCCCTGTGCGCTCCGTGAAGATTTCCGACATGAATGCGTGGAGCATTGAATGGGCACGCCAGGTAAATTCCATGGGGTCGCCATCATCGACACCCTTGGACGTTTTGACATATGCGTATTGATCAAGACCCATGGCGTAGTACCTCCATCATGCGGGGGCAGTAAGGTGCTCGGTGATCAGGGCCACTCAGCTCTTCGATTGCTTTCCAGAAATTGTGAAGACCTCTGCTAAACTTCAAAGGTATCCGAGGCCTAACAGTGTACGCATTTGGATCGTGGGCCCCGTTTCGGTTTGCTTTCATTCTGATCGACTCCTTCGTTCTGAAGCCAAGGTACGCTCGTGAAGTTTCGGGAGAATTTAATTAGGAGCATTGTTGTTTCTGATCGTAACTCACTATTAATATTTGGCTTACTGGGGAAAGCGTGATGAATACCTGCTCGCAACATATGGAGAGAGACATTTGGCTAAGACAGTAATCGCGGAAGGATTGCAGGTTTTGGGAGATATCACCGGATCGGCGGATATTGATGTCTCTGGCCGTGTCGAGGGCGATATTTCGGGAGCGTCCGTCGACATTCTGGCTGGCGGGCAAGTCGAGGGATCTATCAGTGCGTCTTCAGCGCACATTCGAGGCCGCTTAGAAGGCTCAGTAAAAGCAACATCTGTTGAGATTCATTCAGGAGCCGAGTGCAACGCAGACATCGAAGCTGCGCAACTGGAGACCCGAAAAGGGGCAACGATCAAAGGGAAACTGAGCATAATCAGCCAATAAAAGAAGCTGCAGGAAAAAATTGATATTCTCAAATAGTTCGGACCACCCCCCTGACAAGCGATGGCCAGTTGAACACCAAATAGCCGCCCGATTTTTCCCTTTGGCACTGAGCAAAGTCAATTGGAGCTGGCTTTCTGGAAGGCACAGCAATGACCCCATCTTGAGTGGAAAGTTTAGTTTCCAACTTGTCCGATGCCATCAAGCGAACTCTTGTGCCGAGCACTGATTATTAGACTTTCTACTAGAGCTGTAGGTTTGGGGGGTCTTGACCCAAAGCCGACGATCAACGCCTTACAAAATCCGGAACGCTCGTTGATCGGGATCTTTTCAGCGCTGGCTTTCTTCGTTTCATTTTTGAAATCTCGTCAATCCGACGCATGTATTGCGTATCCTGTTCCGACGTGACTTTGCCGCGGCGGAAAGGGTAATCTTTTGGATTAATGATACCTTCAGCAATTTCGCTGGAAGACAACACGGATCTCGTGATGTTCCCGTCTCCATCTCTGACATCTGTGAACACCAGAGCTTCATAATCGGGAAGCCTGTAATTCAGGTTGATGTGTTGAAAGCTGCCATTGATTTGGCGTGGACGGAAACCACGGTTCTCTGGAATGTCTTCCCAGAGCAACCCCACTCGGCGTCTCTGCTCTTCAGAAGCTTCGATCAGCGGATACCTTCTGTTCGCTAAGGTCATGTCTTCTTCAGAAAAGACACTGAAATCTTTGATGACCCAGCCTGGGAAATCGCTCACTTTGTAGCACTGGTGGCGTCTCTGTTGTCCCTGCGCGGGTCCTTCGCCCTCCGTATATGGATCCTTGAAAGCAGTTGTCTCTTTCTCAGATTCTGGAGTTACAGACACTTGTTCAGTTTCGTCTGTAACTGGTTCTTCAACTGGGTTCGCGGGCGCTTGGCGGCGAACTGGTCTCTTCAAATTCAAGCGTCTTGGTCTCATTGTCTGAGCTTCTGCTTTTTCTGGTGCCGGCTCTTCGAGCGGGGCTTCAATAACTGGGGTTTCTGCCGGCTGAGCCTCAACCAGCCCACATTCCCAATAAACGAGCGCCTGCTTCAGCTCCTCATTCGGGATCTCGGTGAACCCGCCCGCGGCTACCAGCTCATCACTGAATTTCTTAAAAAGATGTTTGTTGGCAATGTCGGCGTTCCGGTTCTGCCAAACAAAATGCTTCCAGGCATTGTGAATCAAGAAAGAACTCTTGACGCCATCAAAGATCCCCGCCTTTCTCAGTGCAATCTGGAAGCCGGCCGGGGAAACGTAGAGATCAGGATTGCGGGAAGCCAATTTGAACCATTCTGTGGCTTCTCTGCTGGTCTGCATGTACTCAGCTGGGCGCTTAGGCTCCGTGAAACTGAACGCCATGTAACCATGCTGGGCAGCAAAGGTCTTTCTGCTGCCCAGAAACTCCTCTCCAAAAATAGCACCAGGAGACAGCTGAAAAACCTCTGGGTTCTCGACAATCGACCCAAAGACTCTCTCATTGCTTTTGCAAGCCTGAATGACACGCTTCTGAATGCGTTTAGGTTCCGTCCCGCCGATGGTCTCGGACATTCCCACCCATTTTGAAAGGTCATCCAGAGCCACATCCACACCGTTTGGATCCCAATCTCTTTCGAACTTTGGATCAATTGCCTTACCCTTTTTTACGTCAATACCCTTTGAGTGCTTCCTAACTGAAAACTTGTGCAAACCTTGATGACGTTTTCTAAGCTCGATCAGTCCGCTGAAAGCCGTGAAAAGAGAAAGTCCGTTTGAAGACCTGAATTTGTGGATCTTATCGAGACCAATATATGTCCACATCCTTGGCTTCATGAGTGTCTCAAAGATGTCATCAGAAAGCTTGAAGATGACGACCAGTCGCTTGCTGTCGTTGACTCCGGAAAGAATAGCAACCCTCTTGCGGGTGTCGCGTTTTCTTTCACGCCCAAACTGTGATTTTCCATCCAGGATTCCAACGGTCGACATTTCAATCGTGACTTCTGACAACCGTTGAACAGCTGCCTTGGTGTCTTTTGAAGCAACAGGCTTGTCAGATGCAGAAATGAAGGAGGAGATTGTCTTCTTCTTGAGGAAAACCTCCTGCTTTCCTGCGTGGACCGCCGTGGCGAAAACAAGGTGCATGAGCTTCAATGTGTGCAACGTCATGCGTGAACCCGGGTCCATGTCACTTAAATCAATCGGCAACGGATATTCGGGAAACAAGGGGTCTTTCATCCCTTCAAGTACCCAATCCTGCGGCGACTGGATCTCTCCTGTTTCGGTTGACCGACGTCCATGTGTTGACGGTGTGGAAAGCTTTGCCTTCAACTTCTTCCGTTGTGCGGCGAGATCATTGGCAATTTGGGTCTGGGTATGGTTATCGTTCGGAACTTTCAGGTCTTTCGACGAGTTTCGGCCAGCTTTAATTCGGAAGTTCATGCAGTTGTTTCTATTTGAGTGTCTAAATAGAAATGTTGGTAGGGTTTTTTGTGTTTGCAAGTGCCAAAACTGTTGCCGCAATACAAATCGGACCTCATCAGAAATTCTGCGACGCTATGCTTCGGGGGCTTTTTTCCGATTGTGCGCAATTTTCTGTTAGAGATCATTTTTTAAGAATGTATGATTCCTCGGTTTCGGCCAATTGATGGAGTTTCGAGGGGGATTTTTCCGAACAATGTCCGTTTTTAAGGGGTGTTTTTCCGATGGAATTGGCGGATCACCCTTTATTTTAAGGTGTACCGGTACCCTTCTAATTACAAAAAGGACAAGATCAGGATTGTCGCGAGATATATTGGATTCCAGACTGTTTTATGAAATCCGGTTTCACTGACATATATTGGATTCCAATATCTATTTAGCAAGCCCGTCTTCTCATTTGTGAAACCATATATCTCCAAATGAATAGAAACTCTGGAAGACCGAAGAAACTTTGAATCCCTGACTTTTCAGTAAGCCCAAGAAAAGGCGCTCAGGAAGTAAATGAACAAACTCCCCTTTTTGGCTTTTCGGATACTCAAAAAGGGAAAGCAAAAATTTTCCGAAATGAAGTTACAGAATAAGAAAACGGGTAAATGGTGATTTCCCGGCAAGTCGTTTCGGATCTGAACAGGAACAGGAACTTTCAGGATTCAGGATGGAGAGGAAGCCTAACAGGATTGGCCTTCGACGGAGGCCGAAGGTGCGAAGATGTCTTGGCGATGTTCGGATACTCATTCATTTCTGCCACGCGGAACAAACCCGACCAATCCGCAACGGCTTTCCCTGTCCGAACCGGTAATCAAATACCCCATGGGGGTGTTTTGAAATGTTGATGACGAGCAAAATGGCTTGTGCGTTAGATTAGACGGCGGTCGTGATCCGTCCCCTCAGCAGGTGGGTTTGTGCAATACCTTGTTGAAACCCGGGTTATCCATTGCATCGTCTGATGGGTTGCGCGCGTAAAGAAAACCTCAAGACTGTATTTCTTTCCTAGGCGATATGGTCTGAAGTTGATCTCGAGAACAAGGCTGAAATGTCAGTAGGAAGGGCAGGCCGCACGGATCACAGGCCCTAAGCAGGAAAAGGAACTTACCGAAACTTTGCTTAGCCGCCTGCGCCGGAGTCTGCTTGAAAGAGGCTTTAATGTTCTCTGTAGGTAACTTTGAGCGTTAGATCGTTACATACATGGCACATAAAGGTGGTCTGCAGTCGTTTCTGGAGCCGTTCCACTTTCGTTAATCCCCACTTAACAGTTCGGGTGTCAATTTCTGATACTTTGATAGGGAGGATCGAACGGAAAAATTGAAAATGAACGATAAGTATGACCGGCACTCTTTGAGTGTCACAAAATGTGCCTCGGAACTGGCCTCGACGCTCATCCATGATGAAGAACATGGCTTGGGATTTATGAGCGGCGACCTCCTACAGCGAAGCTTTGAGGCATATAGCGTGCCACTGTACCATGTACATGAAAAGCGCGAACCCATTTGGCAGGCTATCACCTCGTCATTTGGTTTGTTTCAAATGAACCGATTACTGCAAAAGTACCAGGATCACGGTGACTTCGAGCGATTTGCCGAGGTCTGGCTAAGTGCGGAGCCTCTTATCGAAGGCGCTCTTCAAGAATTTGAAGGGAAAGACGGCTGTCTTTCTTGTGCCGAGGTGTACTTTTTTAGTTGTCGGAATTTGGGAGACGTTTTGTCACTGAGATGCAGCAAATGTGTGTGGGATCAGAATGGGCGGGGCAGACCAGCCACCGTCAAACTTACCAACTTGCCTCAAGCGGATCGCTCAAGACTTAAGATCGTGAATAAGGCGTTGGAGCTTTGTGAGATTAAACATCGGTGCTGCCAGGAATGCTTGTCCCAGATGTCTATGAACAGCTAACTCTTTTTAAGCGGTAAGATTTTCGTGCGCAGAGCCTTGCAAACTATGACGGCCAATGCCACGCCTTTCTGTCCGGTTTCGACCCCTTTGCAGTCATTGGCCAGTCACGCGGCGAATGGCTTCAATGAGCCCAGAGTCACGGATGCTGCGCCATCGACGAATGTCGGCATTTCGCCCACTGCCCATTTCTCGTGTAGTCTTTATTAATTACGGTGGGAAATGGGAAAGAAACATGGCTAGCTTCAAAGAATTGGAACACCAAGGATGGGCTGAGAAGGCCCGCTTTTACGACGATCATTTCGCCAGTGTAACCCGACAGGCGATTGACCCGTTGCTTGCGAGATTGGGGGATCTCTCTGGGTGTCGTTTGATTGATATCTGTTGTGGCACTGGAGATCTGGCTGAAGCTGCTGCTCTTGGTGGTGCAAAAGTGACGGGCGTGGATTTTGCAGAACCGATGATCGACATTGCTCGGTCACGTGTGCCGGCAGCAGGGTTTGAAGTCGGGGACGCCGAAAAGCTGAGCTTTGAAGACGCGATTTTTGATGCGGCGACCTGTGCCTTTGGGCTGTGGCACGTCGCTGATCCGGACAGCGCCATTTCCGAGGCTGCCCGCGTGCTGAAGCCGGGCGGGTCCTATTCCTATACCGCTTGGCTTCCACCTGACGAAGGGTGGGACATGATGGGCCTGCTGATGAACGCAATCAACAAACACGGGACGATGGACGTAGATTTACCCCCCGCGCCGCCGCCGTTTCGATTTGCACAGGCCGCAGAAGCAGAAAAGGTGCTTTTGGCCTCCGGCTTCGTTTCGGCTACCTGTCAAAAGAAGGTCGCCATCTGGCGCGGCCAGACTGGCGACGACTTGCTCGATTTACTTTACAAGGGGATTGTCCGTGCGCCCATGCTCATTGACGCGCAGGCCTCAGACGCCAAGCAGGCAATAATCAACGACATCAGAGATGGCGCTGAAGCATTTCGTGACGACGAAGGGATCAAGATGCGTTGGCCCTATCTGTTGGTTTGCGCAACCAAAGCCTAGCGACATCGTGTTGGCGGTGCACAGGATAGCGGACCTTCACTGAAAAAAACCCGTGTCTCCTTTGTCCCGCATAGCTGCCGTCGATGCTTAACGTAGCGAATGACCGCTACGTTAATTAAATTAACATAAGATAGATTATGCGATTTTGAATAGTCGCTGGGTGTGCGCTACCTTCAAGTGCGACTCCTATTGGAAAACAATGAGTTATCTAATGAGGAGATTGTGCCATGGGAGCTGTTTACACGCAACTGAGCATTGAGGAACGCCGCAGAATCGAACGCTGGCGACATGCAAAGGTCCCTGTCGCCGAGATGGCGCGTGTGCTGAAGCGTTCGAAAGCCACGATCCACCGCGAGATCAAGCGGAACTATTTCAGCGATGAGTGCATGCCCAAATGGGGTCACTGCATAAAAGTGACATTATTGTCCGGTTCGCGCGAACGAAACATGAACTCATGCGGCATCGCGAAGATCATTTTTCCGAAGTGGCCTGAGGCGATCTGGGCTGAATGGCGGGTTCATGTTCCAGAGGTAGTCCCCTGTCAATCCGACATGGGCCCAGCCAAGTGGCGCGATGTGTTTGATGATGTCATTCGGGATGGCGACGCCGTTTTTCCTCAGATCAGTGACTGAGGCTTCCAGATACTTGGTGTTCCACAGGATGATGGCGGCGACCAGGAGGTTGAGACCGGATGCTTTGTGGATCTGATGCTCATAGCTGCGATCGCGCATTTCACCGAGTTGGTTGAAGAAGACCCCACGTGCCAGGGCGTTTCGGGCTTCGCCTCTGGCCAGACTTGCGCTGGTTCTTTTTCTCAGTTCCAGGCTGCGCATCCATTCCAGGGCAAAGAGGGTCCGCTCCAACCGCCCCAGTTCGCGCAGGGCAATGGCGAGTCCGTTTTGCCTGGGATAAGCGGACAAGCTTTTAAGGATCGCCGATGCGGTGGTGGTCCCGGCCTTGATGGACGTCGCCAGCCTGAGAATCTCGCGCCAGTTGTCGACAATGTGACCGACCTTGATGGTGCCGCCGATGAAGGGTGTCATGATGGCCGGAGGCTTCATGCCGGGCAGAAGGTACAATTTGCGATCCTTGAAGTTTCGCAAGCGCGGCGCGAAGCGGAACCCCAAGAGATAGCACAGCGCAAAGACATGGTCTGTCGCGCCGCCAGTGTCCACATGATGCTCTTCGATTGCGACACCGGATTGGTGGCGAAGTAGACCATCCAAAACGAAGGGTGCTTCGCTTTCTGTGGCGGTGATGACCGTTGAGTGGAACGGGCTGAACTGATCGGAGATGTGGGTGTAGAACTTGAGACCCGGTGTACGCCCGTATTTTGCGTTGATATCCGCAGAGGCCTCACCGCGGCCACCGGCCCGGAAGAACTGCCCGTCTGAGGATGACGTCACGCCATCCCCCCAGAGTTTGGCCAGCGGGAGTTCGCGGTGCATGTCGACCAAACAGGCCAACGCGCTTGAATATGTTTCCTCACGCAAATGCCAGTCATGAGCCCATGCGATCTGCCGGGCGGACAGATTGTGGGTTGCTGCCGCCATGCGGGATACGCTCAGATTGACACCGTCGGCCAGGACGGCGGCAAACAGCGCCTTTTGATCTTCCGCCGGTCTGCCCGAGCGATAATGGGTGAAGCACTCCGCAAATCCGGTCCAGGCGTTAACCTCCGTCAGCAGGTCGGGGATCTTGATCTGTGGCAATTGCCCATAAACCAGACGGCTCATGGCCGTGGCGGCTTCAGGCGTTTCGTCTTTGATCGGGGTGATGCTCAGGGTGCCACCCTGAATGACGGCATCCGGCAGCGTCCCCGCTTCGGCCCGGGCCGCGACAGTGGCCATGGCCTCCTCAATCTGCTGTTGCCGTTCCGCAAGATAGGTTTCTGCATCCGCCGCGGCGGCGATCGGCAGCGATCCCTCGGTACGCAAGATCTCGAAGGTAGCCTTGGGGATGAGCCGATCATCGAAGTTTCGGCGCTGCCGGCTTCCTTCGACCCAGACATCCCCGGCCCGAAGCCGATCTCGCAATTCGAAATAGACGCACAGCTCGTATGCGCGCCGGTTGATCTCTCCTGGTGCAGAGAAGACAAATGGACGCCAGACCTTCCGAATGAACCCGGTGGGAGGGTTGTCAGGCAGGCTGCGCTTGTTCGTGTTGTACATGATGCGCAAAACATCCACCGCACGAAGAAGGCTGGCGGCACTTGCCGCGCCTTTGAAGGAGAACACCTTTATTATCAGGGGCGCAAACTGACGGGCCGTCTGATATTTTCCGATGAGCTCGGAGTATTTGTCGGGCTTTCCGTCTCCCAGGGCAGTTTCAATTGCGGATGTCGCACTCTCGATCTCATCCCAATTGGCGGTGTCCAGCATCCCGTTGAGATCGCCGGTTTGCAGACGGGCCGTCAGGGCTTCACGGCAGAAGTCTTTGAGAGACTGCAAGGGGCGGATGATGTCCATCAGGAGCTGGGACGCTTTGTCGGAACTTTGCTGTTCCGCCCTTCGAAAGCTGCGGCCCAGCAATTTGTCGAACATATCCAGTGCGAGATCGGTGAGCTGTTCTTCCAGCCGCAGGCAGGCGGCCGACAAAACCGCCCACAACCGTGGCACGGCCAAACGGCGCAGGTTTTGCACCGTGATCCGCAAACCTTCCCCGGCCAGACTGTCGAGCGTCGATGTCGAGATGTTTTGACGCAAACTGGCAGGCAGGCCGATTGCTCGAACCACAATCAGGCGATCCAGAACAGCCTTGAGGGATTTGGCGGACGCTGATTTGGGTGCTGCCTTCAACCAACTCAGCGTCGACACCTCGCCTGATTCAGGGGGCGCAATCAGCGCGCGCAGAGTATCGTGGTGATCCGGATGCAGATCTCCGGTCAGAGCGGATATCCTGACATTTTCCGCGCGCTGGATCGCGTGCCTGACAATCAGTTCAACGGTACGACGCGCGGGGACCAGGATACGCCGCCTTCTCAGTTCTTCGATCAGCGAGATTGCCAAAGGCTCTGCCCGCGGGTCTTCTCCTGCAGATGGTGTCAGCCAATGAACAAGTTCCCGTACGAGAGATCTTGTGAAGGCCTGATATCCGAACCGAGCTATGATTTGCCCGATATGTTCGCGTCGCGTTTGCGGGCGCTGATCATAGACCGCCAGATCGGAAGCGCTGGCATCAACCTGATCTGCAAGAAAGGCCAGCATAACGTCGTTGGGCTGTTCTCCAACCTCACGAACCCGCCCGGGATGGCGCAGATAAGCCAATGACACGGCATAGCCCAGACGGGCGGCCGCGGTTCGCTTTCTGGCAACAGCCTCGATCTCGTCCGGGGTAAGCGTGCAATACATCGCAACCTCTCGATCCTCCGAGGGCGGCGCCATCAACCGAGACCAAAAACTTGCCGCCAATAATTGTCGCCGTGCCATAAACTACCCTCTTCCCATCGATGTCCGTGAAACGCTCGTTTGGCGGAGCCTCCCGCGCCGTCCGTCAATATGGCTTGACAACGGGAAGTCGGACAAGTTGATTCATGGACGGGAAAACGGACAAGGCTATCTTCATGGCACGGATAGGATATGCGCGGGTCTCGACGGCGGAGCAAAAACTGGAACCACAGGTGGATGCGCTCAAAGCCGCGGGCTGCGAAACCGTGTTTGAAGATGTGATCTCCGGCGCCAAAGCAGAACGCCCCGGCCTAAATGATGCCCTGGCCTTTCTGCGCAGGGGCGACACCCTTGTGGTCTGGAAACTCGATCGCCTGGGCCGATCCATGAAGCATCTGGTGGAAACAGTGGCAGAGCTCGGTGACCGTGGCGTTGGCTTCAGATCTCTGACCGAAGGCGTGGACACGACGACCACCGGAGGCACATTGGTGTTCCATCTGTTCGGCGCGCTCGCCCAGTTCGAACGTGACCTCATAGTCGAGCGGACACAGGCCGGATTGAAGGCTGCCGCAACGCGCGGCAGAAAAGGCGGGCGCAAGCCTGTCGTCACGCCCAAAAAGCTGGAGCAGGCAAAAGCCCATATCAGCGATGGATTGACAGTCCGCGAGGCCGCTGCCCGCCTCAAAATCAGCAAAACCAGCCTCTACAACGCTCTCAGAGACCAGAAAACCGGCTGAAAACGCAAATGTTCTCAGAAAGTTCGCGCGAGCCGGACAATATTGGCACTTTTATGCAGTGACCCCCATAGGGCAAATTCATCTGATCCTCCATCGGCACTGTAAGCGGACGAGACCCAGGAAGACGTTGCCAATGATTTCCGACAAGAGCAGTCCTTGTTCTGTGATGGGGACAGACGCAGTGTGGTCCACCTGCCAAGGCAAGTGCCGAGTACCGGAATGGCGCTTTGTTTTTTGTACGGACAACCTTCTGGTTCCAGCTTGAGTCCCGCTCAAGTTTTTTTCAGCTCTGCCATGATATGAGCCTGGAGTTCTGATGGCAGGGCATCAATCACGCCAACCAACGCCGCAAGATCCTGGCGGGCGGCATGCAATTGATCGATGAGCGAAACCACGATGCCCAAGCCCGTCTCATCTAGATCGAGAGCCTGAGAGAGGTCGCACAGAAGCTCCAGCCGCGCGATGTCGATGCGGCGAAAGACAAAACCGTCGGCCTCCTGCTCTGGCTTGACCAAGTCGCCCTCGACAAAGCGGACGAGTTGGCTTCGGGTCAGCCGGGTTACAGTCGTCACCACGTCATCTTCGGAATACCGGTCTGTCATTTCCCGGTCCCTTTCATCATACTGGCGCGCGGGTCGTAGGCATGGGTCTTGCGCCATTCCGCAAGAAAATCGCGAAGGCTTTCATCCACGTCAGGCGGCGCGACGATCTTCAGCTCGACCCGCTGATCGCCCTTCGTTTTGCGCCCCGCACGTGCGACCCCTCGGGCCCGCAGGCGCAGGACTTGGCCCGAGCTTGCCCCCGACGGAATTGTGAGACCTACGGGGCCGTCGATGGTCGGTGCCGTGACCTTGCCGCCGAGAACAGCCTCGTCGATGGTGATCGGGAGCGTCAGGAGAATGTCGTCGCCGTCACGACGGAACATCGGGTGGGGCCGCACCAGAACGGTGACGAGCGCATCCCCTGCCGGACCACCACCGAAGCCGGGCGCGCCTTTTCCGCGCAACCGGAGCGTCTGGCCGTCCTCGGTGCCCCTTGGGATCTTGACGGCGAGGCTCTGGCCATCCGGCAGTGTGATACGGGTCTCGGCACCTCGTGCTGCATCCAGAAACGGCACCTCAAGCGTATAGCGCACATCCGGGCCATGGGCTGAAAACCCACCGTCAGAAAAGTCGCCACCGGACGACCGCGAACGATTACGCAGGATCTCCGCGAAGATGTCCGCCGGATCGGCATTCTGCCCAAACCCGCGCGTTTGCTGGTAGGCGTTGTCCGACGCGTCTGCGAAATCACGATAGTACTGCCGCTGTGGGCGCTCTGCGCCGCGCCCGTCGATCTCTCCCGCATCATATCGGGCGCGGGTCTCGGGATCTTTCAGGATCTCATAGGCAGCGGAGATTGCCTTGAACCGCGCCTCGGCCCCGGCATCGTCGGGATGCAAGTCAGGATGGCTTGTCCGCACCAGTTTCCGATACGCCTTCTTGATGTCGTCGGCCAATGCGGCCTTGGTCAGGCCAAGCACCTCATATGGATCGTCGGGCATCGGGGCCTCCCATTGGACAACCAGCGCAAGGCCGGGCGACGCGCGCGCAGGTGGCCTCTTCCCTTTCTAAATGCCATGACGATGCCGGTGGCGTCCCTGATCCATGTCAGGGCGCGGTCGCGCTTGCCGGCTATCTTATCCCGGCCGCTGTCTGACCGGAGCCATCACTCCGCCCATGCGGAATGACGTTCGGGAAGGATCCAGCTTGGCCTCGGCAAACACCATAGAGACACGGGATAACCCGCGCGCCGGAACGGAAAACGAGGCTGCATCCGCGCCGCGCGTGCCAGCCCTGCGCCCGGTCGCGCCCGCGCCTGTCAAAAGGCGTCGCCGATGGCTTTGGGGGGTTGCGGGCCTGCTGGTCCTTGCGGTTGGCGGCCTGGTCTGGTCGCAGGTCTGGATGGCACGGCCGACCGTTGTCACGGTCGAGATCGCGACCCTCGCCCCGGTCACGCGTGTGCTTGCCGTCAACGGCCGGATCGCGGCGGTTCGGTCCGTCGATGTCAGATCGGTGGTTTCCGGCACCCTCGCGCAGCTTCCGGTGGCAGAGGGTGACATGGTCGAGGCAGACCAGATCCTCGCGCAGCTCGATGCGGGCGCGCAGACCGCCGCCGTCCGGCAGGCCATGGCCGCGCTCGACGCCGCGCTCGTGACGCAGCAACAAGTGTCGGAGGCCTATGATCGCGCTGTCGTGCTGGGCGACAACGTCGCAAGGACCGTGCTGGAGGCGGATGCCTTCGCCCTGCGATCCGCGGCACAGGAGGTGGCGCGCCTGACCGCGCTGCTCGACCAGGCGCAGATCGTGCTTGGCACCTACACGATCCGGGCGCCCGTTGCGGGCACCGTCCTTGAGCTTGACGCCGAGGCGGGGCAGATCGTCGGCCCGTCGGCACGTTTGCTGACCTTGGCCGATCTCACGGAACTGGTCGTCGAAGCGGATGTGGACGAGGCCTATGCGACGCAGATCGCGGTCGATCTGCCCGCCATCGTGCAACTGGCCGGGGAATCCACCACGCGCGAGGGTCACGTCAGCTTCGTGTCGAACCGCGTGGACGAGGCCACCGGGGGCCTTGCCATCAAGATCGCCTTCGACAGCCCGGTTTCGGCCCCCATCGGCCTGACCGTGGCGACGAATATCATCGTCGAGCAGCGCGAGGCCGCGATGACCGTGCCGCGCACCGCCTTGCTGAACGGCGACGGGGTTTTCGTGGTGTCGGACGACGTGGCGGAGTTGCGGCCCGTGACGGTGGTGGACTGGCCGGCCGCACGCCTGATCGTGACCGGGGGCCTTGAGGCGGGCGAGGCGGTGATCGTGGACGCCACAGGCATCGCGGATGGGCAGACGGTCGCGGTGGATCAACCCTGATGCTCTATGCCCTGAAGATCGCGACCCGGTATCTGACTGCGAGCAAGGCCCAGACGGCCCTGTTGGTCACAGGCGTGGCGGTGGGCGTGTTCATCTTCATCTTCATGTCGGCCCTGATCGGGGGGCTGGCCGAATTCATCTTGTCGCGCACCGTGGGCGACATCAGCCATATCACCATCGAGGCCGAGACCGACGACCCGTCCGTGCTGATCTCGCCCGAGGGCCATGTGCTGGTCGTGGCCGAACGGGTGCGCACCCGCACCGCAACGCTGTCCGAGGCCGCGACCTGGCTGCCTCAGATCGAAGGGGTTCCGGGGGTCAGGGCCGTCTCGCCGCAGATCAGCGGCGCGGGGTTCGTCACGCGCGGGGCGCAGGTCGCACAGGTCAGCGTGACCGGGGTGGAGCCGGGTCGCGAATCCGCCATCCTCGATCTGGCGGGCTACATGGTCGAGGGGGATGTGCGGCTTGGGTCGGGCCTGATCGTGCTGGGTCGCGATCTGGCCGATGATCTGGCGCTGTCGATCGGCCGGACGCTGCGGCTGGAAAGCTCAAACGGTGTCACGGCGGCGCTGACGCTCAGCGGTATCTTCAAGACCGGTAATGGCAGCATGGACAGCGCGCGGGCCTTCGTCAGCCTGTCGACCGCCCGGACGCTCTATGCCATGCCGCAAGGCGTCACGCGGATCGAGATCAAGCTGGACGATCTGAACGCGGCCGATGCCACGGCCCTGCGGATCCGCGCCCTGACGGGCCTTGACGCGGTGCCCTGGACGGACGGGGCGGAGCAATTGATGGAGGCGCTGAACGCACAGGCGCAGACCGGGTATTTCCTCAAAACCTTCGCGCTCATCACCATCGTGATCGGCGTCGCCTCGGCGCTCTTGCTGTCGACCTACCGCCGCCGCCCCGAGATCGGGATCATGCGCGCGATGGGGGCCGGGCGCGGGTTCGTCATCTTCGTCTTCGTCACGCAGGGCGCGCTGATCGGGCTGATGGGGGGCATCATGGGCGCGGCGCTGGGATACCTTGCACTCTTGCCCTTCCCCTCGCGCGATGCCTTCGAGCCAGGCACCCTGCCAATGGACATCACGCAAGGATCCTATGGCCTGGCCATCACGCTGACCGTCATCGGCGCGATCCTCGCCTCGATCCTGCCCGCACGTTCGGCCGCCCGCGTGGATCCCGTCACGGCGATAGGCCAATGAGCGCGCTTCTGGAAGTAACCGACCTGTTCAAGGCCTACGGGACGGGAGAGGCCGCGACACGGGTCCTGCGCGGCTTGTCCTTGCGCCTCGACACCGGAGAGATGGCGGCGCTGCTGGGGCCGTCGGGGTCGGGCAAGAGCACGCTCTTGACGATACTGGGCACCTTGATGAAGCCTACATCGGGCAGCTACGTCATGCTGGGCGAGGACATGATTTCCGCCGATGACCGGGCCCTGACCGAGTTTCGCAATGCCCACATCGGCTTCGTTTTCCAGTTTCACAACCTTCTGCCGGATTTCACTGCGCTGGAAAACGTGATCTTCCCCACGGCCGTACGTGAAGGGCGCGAGACGCCTGCCGCCCGTGCGCGTGGCCGCGATCTCTTGTCCCGCATGGGGCTCGCCGACCGCATCGAATTCCCCTCGGCCAACCTTTCGGGCGGGCAAAAGCAACGAGTCGCTGTTGCCCGTGCCTTGATGAACAGTCCGGAACTGGTGCTGGCGGACGAGCCGACCGGGAACCTCGACCGAGACTCGGCAAACCAGGTGATGGACCTGATCGGACAGATCAACCGCGAGGAAGGCACGACCTTCCTGATCTCGACCCATGACGAAAAGATTGCCGGTTTCTGTCGGCGACAGATCGTCGTGGGCGATGGGGTTGTGACCGGTTAGGCCCACGCAGCGGGTGCTTACTGCGCGGTATAGCCCCCGTCGACGAGGTGGTAGCTTCCGGTGATGAAACTGGCCTGATCCGAGAGCAGGAAACAGGTCATCGCCGACACCTCCGCAGCCTCACCCAGCCGCCCGATTGGGTGCAGGGCGGCGATGCCGTCCAGCGCCGCTGCGTCAAGGTGCTTTTCCAGAAGCGGCGTCGCGATGAAGCCCGGACCAACCGCGTTTACCCGAACCCCGTCCTTGGCGTATTCGATGGCCGCGACCTTTGTCAGGCCAACGACCCCATGTTTAGCGGCGACATAGGCACCAGCCGTCGCAAAACCGACCGACCCTAGGATAGACGCCATATTGACGATCGCGCCGCCGCCCGCCTTGACCATTGCGGGAATGCCAAAGCGCATGCCGTGAAACACACCGGTCAGGTTGATGTCGATGACCTGCTGCCATCCATCCAGAGGATATTCCCCAACCGGGTGCGCAGGGCCACCAATACCAGCATTGTTGACAAGCAGGTGCAGTTCACCCGTCTGCGCTACAGCAAAAGCCACAAGAGCCTCCACATCAGCGGCAGCACTTGTGTCGGTCTTGTGGATGAAAGCGGTGCCACCGGATGCCTCGATCTTTTTGACCACGGCGGCCATCCCCGCCTCGTCCATATCCGCCAAGATAACCCTAGCCCCAAAGCCTGCCAGATCCTGCGCAATTGCGGCACCAATTCCCGACGCGGCACCAGTCACGATGGCTGTCTTGTCATTGAACTCAATGGTCATTTTCAGTCTCCTGCAAATGGATAATTCTGGGAGAGGCTGCACAGATTGAATCGTGGCGCGCCAACTTGGGTGAACCGGGCCAATTTCAGTCCCGCCTGCCCTCGCCCAGGGATCGCGCCAGAACAAATGCTGCCGTGAACGCAATCTGAGAGGCTAATCCGGTTTCGCCGGTTGCAGGTGCCGCCGGTTGGGAGACCGGTGGGTCGGTCAGAGTCCTTTTCGCAAATCGATTTCTGGCGAAGACCAGAAGGACCGCAGCCAAAATTGTTAATCCGAGGCCGATCAAGAGGGACGCCGGACCTTGCCCTACCGCGATACTGAGCGTGAGATACGCCCAGGCCGTCAGGAACGCCACTCCTGCGGCTGCGGTCAGTCCCCCGGCCAGAGCAAGCAAGATCGGCAACAGCATTGGTCGCACCTCCCTTCGGATGTATCGGCCAATGCTGTGCACGATGTCATCGACAATACCCATCAGCGCCGCGACAGGGCGCCAACCAAAAAACCCGCACCCGCAGCGAGGCCAATTGTCATGAAAGGGTGGGCCGCAACGGACTCCTCCAGTTGCGCCTCTGCAGAGCGGCCCTTGCTTGCTGCATAATGCTTCGCTTCGTCAAAGCCTTCCGCGATGTCCGCGGCCATGCGGCTGCCGCGCCGTCCAGCGATCCCGCTGACAGTCTCGCTGAGTCGCGATAAATTCTCTCGCAGGGCGGCCAATTGACGGCTGACCGCCTCGATATCAGTTGCGGCGGTAGCTTGAGGGTTCGTCTTGCTATCAAGTGACATTTTGATTTCCTTTGTTTGTTGGGGAGTGGGGTATTGTGCCGCCTGACCTTCTGTCCGAGAGCGGCCTGAATGCATCGCGCATCATGTTTGGGCCGATACCCGGACCACCTCTGCCGTCTGCTCGGTGGCTTCTCCCGAGAAAGCCTCGTCGGATGCATCCGCCTCGGCCTTGGTCTTTTGAACCAGTTGGTCCTCGTGATGCGGTGGACCGTAAAGGGTATAAAGCTTGAGCGCCTCATGGCCCGTGCAGATCACGTTGTGATGCGCACCTGCGGGCACAACCACACCATCGCCGGGGCCAACCTTGTGCGGCGTGCCATCGATCACGACACGTCCCTTGCCGTCTTCGATGCGAAAGAACTGGTCCGTGTCAGCGTGTATCTCGCCACCGATTTCAGTCCCCGGCTCGAGTGACATCAGAACCAGTTGCAGCTTTGTTCCTGAATAAAGAACACGCCGAAAGTCGGTGTTTTCTTCCGTCAGTTCCTCGATATTCGCCACATATCCGATCATGACGCCTCTCCGTTCATTTCATCGTCTGGCTGGACGACACGAACGTGTGTGCCGCAGATAAATCTTCACCGCACTGATCGGCGTTAGCAGCGTGCTACGTTTATCTTCACTGCGGTGCGGTTGGCCATTATCCGCCTTAGGTCGAAAGTCCTCACCACGGGGTTCATGAATCGCGCCGCTTCGTTTCATGGCCCGATGACGCGTGCACTCACTGCGGCCTACCACCGTCAAAAGTGGGCGTGGTATCAGGTTTGGTGAACGTAGGTGCCAGGTGCCGACACGAGTGGGACCAAGCCCTTATCTGGCGCACCGATGGAGGGTTCCGGCGTGACACCGCTGCTATTCTCTTCCAGCCAGGTCGTCCACGCGGGCCACCAAGAGCCTGGTTGCGGCGTATTTTGCGCAACCCAAGCTTCGGGACCCACGTAAAGCGCCCCGGCAGCACGACGCGAGATCCGATGGTGACCGCGCGCCAGCTTTGGCTCGTTTATGATCCCGCTGTTGTGGCCGCCGCTTGTCAGGACAAAGGTCATATCGCTGTCAGTAAACAATTTGGTTTTGTAGACGGACTTCCACGGCGCGATGTGGTCGGTTTCTGTGCCCACGGCGAATATCGGAGCCGAGATGTCCTTGAGCGCGATCACTCGTCCGTTGACGGCAAACCGGCCTGCCGTCAGCCGGTTTTCAAGAAACAGGCCGCGCAGATACTCTGAATGCATTCGGGCTGGCATTCGGGTCGTGTCCGATACCCAGACTCCTATGTCGGTCGGCAGGTCCTCTTTCCCAAGGTAATAGCGCCGCACGGCACGGGAATAGATAAGGTCCTCCGACCTGATAGCAGAAAAGGCGCGCGCCATTTGGGGCCGGTCAAGATAGCCTTTCTCCCACATCATGTCCTCGAGGAATGCGATCTGGCTTTCATCCAGAAACAACAGCAACTCGCCCGCCTCGGCAAAGTCGACCTGTGCTGCCATGAGCGAGATCGACGCAAGCCGTTCGTCGTTTTCACGCGCCATCGTGGCCGCCGCGATCGCGAGGATTGTGCCACCCAAGCAATAGCCGACCGCATGAACCTTGCGCTCCGGCACGATGGCATTCACCGCATCGAGAGCCGCGATCACGCCGCGTTCGCGGTAGTCCTCCAGCGACAGGTCTGCTTGATCAGCGGTCGGGTTGCACCACGAAATCATGAAGACGGTAAATCCCTGATCCACAAGGTGTTTGACCATTGAATTATGCGGCGAGAGATCAAGAATATAGTACTTCATGATCCAGGCCGGAACGATCAGGATCGGCTCGGCCTGCACTTTATCGGTCTGTGGCGCATACTGGATCAACTCGAAAAGATCATTGCGGAACACCACCTCGCCGGGTGTACAGGCCAGATCCTTGCCGATCTGAAAGCCCTCTGGTGCGGGTTCATGGACCTGAGCAACGGTGTTTAAAAAATCATGCATGAAGTTGCGCGCACCCTCCGCCAAATTCTTGCCGCTGCTCTTGCGCGTTTCCTCGATGATCTCGGGATTAAGGGCGGGGAAATTGGACGGAGACAACAGGTCTAACATCTGGCGCGCCATGAAGCGGGTCCTGTCTGCATCCTCAGGACGCAATCCGCGCAGATGGTCGGTTGCATAATCCCACCAGTCCTGCACCGCGAGAAACCCCTGCTGCATGTTTCTGAACGGTGGCTTTTCCCATCCGGGATGCCGGAAACGATGATCGTAGGCCTTTGGCACAAAGGCCGGTTCCGCGTCGCTGTTTGGCAGAAGCGACTGCCCCAACAGCCTTGTCATGTTTTCCTGCGCGCGCTCGGCCAATTCAAGTTGGCGACCCGGAGCCTGGGCCAGATGCTGTGCCCAATCGCTCCAGGCTTCGATGAACGCATGGGGCGATACGCCGGCGGACATGTAGGCGACCGCCGCACGGGACGCGCGATCCAGGTTTTCGTGCGGATGCGCCGCGCTCGGCCCGGCATTGGGCTGCGACGCGGGGACGATCTTGGCGGGAAGCTGGACCTGCTGCGCGTCTTTCGCAGGTGTCTTGGGCTGCGCCGTGCGCTTGGTCATCTGAACCTATCCTATGCTGATGTGCCTTTTTGCAGAATGCCGGTCTCGGGGTCGCTGTGATCGCGCTAGCACAAGCCGCATCAGGGCATGTGCCCTGTGTGGCAGAAACCTGTGGCGATCGCATTGATCCAGATCAGCGTCCAGCTTTGCTAAGCTTTCTATGCTTCTTCCAAGTTTTCCCCGCAGGCAGTGCTTTCTGACTGGCTGCCGCCGCCAGACGAACAATGAGGCCCCGTTTGACATCCACACGCGTAGATCAACCATGGAGCAACGGCTCTATCCGTGCCGGGACGGGCGCGGATGTGGGTGACCCTGATCTGTCCGGTGGGATGCGGACTCATATCCCGAACGACCCTGACGCCCCGCTTGGTGGCGTCGTACATGCCGTCCGGGGGGCGGTGGTGGATGTCGTCTTTGCCGGATCCGACCTGCCGCCGATCAATTCTGCGCTGTTGGTGAGATGGGACCGCCCGACCGTCCTCACTCTCGAAGTCCACAGCCACCTCGATCAGAAAACAATACGCGCCGTGGCCTTCCAATCCACTGCGGGCCTTGCCCGAGGCGTGCCGGTGCAGGCCAGCGGCGCGCCGGTGACCGTGCCTGTGGGCGAAGCCGTTCTCGGCAGGCTTCTGGATGTGGTGGGCAGTCCGCAGGACGACGGGCCTGCCTTGCCTGAGGATACACCACGTCGCTCGATCCATGCCCTGCCGCCGCTTCTGAAATCCCAGACTGGCGCCACCGACGTATTTGAGACGGGGATCAAGGTGATCGACCTCCTGACGCCGATGGCTCAGGGCGGCAAGGCCGCGATGTTCGGCGGCGCCGGCGTGGGCAAGACCGTTCTGGTGATGGAATTGATCCGCGCCATGGTCGAGAAATATGAAGGTATCTCCGTCTTCGCGGGCGTCGGTGAGAGATCACGCGAGGGGCATGAGCTGCTGACTGAAATGCAGGACTCGGGCGTTCTGGAGCGCACCGTGCTGGTCTACGGTCAGATGAACGAGCCACCCGGCGCGCGCTGGCGGGCTCCGCTCACAGCCTTGACGATTTCGGAATACTTCCGCGACCAGAAGCACAAGAACGTCCTTCTTCTGATGGATAACGTATTCCGTTTTGTTCAGGCCGGGGCCGAGGTCTCGAGCTTGCTAGGCCGCCTGCCCTCGCGCGTGGGCTATCAGCCAACGCTGGCGACCGAGGTGGCGGGCCTGCAAGAGCGTATCGCCTCTGTGGCAGGCTCTGCCGTGACCGCGATTCAGGCGGTCTATGTGCCTGCCGACGATTTCACCGACCCCGCGGTGACCACGATTTCCGGGCACATGGATTGCGTCATCATGCTGTCCCGCGCCCAGGCCTCCGAAGGGTTCTATCCGGCGATTGACCCGCTGGGCTCGTCATCGATGCTGCTCGATCCGCTGGTTGTCGGTGACGGGCATTACCAGACCGCCGAAGCTGTCCGTCAGGCGCTGGCAAGGTTCCGCGAGTTGACCGACATCATTTCGCTGCTGGGAGTCGAGGAACTGGGCACCGCCGACCGCTTGATCGTCAAACGCGCACGCCGGTTGCAACGGTTCCTGACCCAACCCTTCATGGTGACCGAGGCCTTTACCGGCACACCGGGCGCCAGCGTGCCCCTCACCGAGACCCTCTCGGGGTGCCGCGCCATTCTGGACGGCGAAGCCGACGAGTGGTCCGAAAGCTCGCTCTACATGGTAGGAACGCTGGAGGACGCAAGACAGAAAGAGGCGGCCGCAAATGCCTCGGACGCCGCCGACGCCGAGGAAGCGGCATGAGATTGCGCATCGTGACCCCCCTGTCCGTCGTTGTGGACGAGGATGCCGAAAGCTTGCGGGCTCAGGACGCCAGCGGCAGCTTCGGCATTCGGCCCGGCCACGCCCCATTCCTGACCGCGCTCTCGGTTTCCATCCTCAGTTGGAAAACCACCGGGCTTGAGCGGTTCTGCGCATTGCGCGGCGGGGTGCTAACCGTGACCGGCGGTAGCAGTGTCGCAATCGCCACCCGCGAGGCCGTGGCGGGCGACGATCTGGCCACGCTGGACGCGGAGGTTCTGACCCGGTTTCAGACCGACGCCGACGAAGAACGGGTCGAACATGTCGAGACGATGCGACTGCAAATGAACGCCATCCGCCAGATGATCAGCGGGTTGCGCCGGGGCGCAGACACGGGAAAGTTCCGGTGACCGAAGACCCATCTGAGCCCCCAGAAACCGATCCTCTGGTCGAGGAAATCCGCAAGCATCGCAGCCGGCGCGAGCAGTGGTTGCGCGAAGGTGACATGTCCGTCGGTCGACGTTTGGCGCAGATCGGCGTGCTGGGCTGGATTTTCGTGGTGCCGACTCTGGCGGGCCTGTTCTTCGGACGCTGGCTCGATGCGCAATTTGAGACGGGCATTTTCTGGAGCGCCCCGATGATGCTGCTCGGGCTTTGCATAGGCGGCTGGACCGCTTGGAAATGGATGAACGCACGATGACCGATCCCTCCACTCTCCCGCTAATCGTCCTTCTTCCGATCTGCTTTCTGGGTGGGCTCTTCATCGGATGGGGCTATTTCCGTGCGCTTCGCGAGACTGCCAACCTGATCGTGGGCGGAGGCAAACCGCTCAGGGCGATCGTCCTGACCCTCGCACGCATCTCGCTTCTGGCCACTGGGTTCTTCATCGCCGTGCTGGCAGGCGGCCTTGCCCTGTTGGCGGCCCTTGCAGGGGTCCTCTGCGCAAAGTGGATCATGCTCCGCAGGATGGGGGATATCCAAACATGAACTCTCCCCTCGACTTTACCGTCCTGTTCCAGATCGGACCGGTTCAGATCACGCAAGCCATTGTCACGACATGGGCGATCATGGCGATACTGGTGATCGGGGCGTTCCTCTTGACCCGGCGGCTTGACCTCAGACCAACCCGGCGTCAGGCAGCGCTGGAGCTGATTGTCGCTACGCTCGATACCCAGATCACCGAGACAACGGGCGCGGCACCCGCCCCCTATCGCGGGTTCATCGGCACGCTCTTTGTGTTCATCCTCGTGGCGAATTGGTCCTCGCTTGTGCCGGGGATCGACCCTCCAACCGCAAAGCTTGAAACCGATGCCGCCCTCGCCGTTCTGGTGTTCCTGTCCGTGATCTGGTTCGGCATACGCGCGGGTGGCGTTGGCGGCTGGCTGAAAACTTTCGCCGCGCCCAATCCGGTGATGATCCCGCTGAATATCCTGCAAAGCCTGACGCGGGTCTTTTCCATGTTCGTCCGACTGTTCGGCAACGTGATGAGCGGCGTGTTCGTCATTGGCATCGTCGCCTCGCTGGCGGGCCTGCTGGTACCGATCCCATTGATGGCCCTCGATCTGCTGACCGGGCTGGTGCAAGCCTACATCTTCGCAGTGCTGGCGATGGTGTTCATTACCTCTGCGGTCGAGGACGGCGCGCGGACCCCACCGAATACCGACCTTGCCCCTTCCCCAACGAAAAAGGATTCATGATGGACTATGCTCCGCTTGCCAGTATCTTCTGCGCCGCCTTCGCGGTGGCCTTCGGCGCTATCGGCCCCGCCCTTGCCGAGGGGCGCGCCGTTGCCGCCGCGATGGATGCCATTGCCCGTCAGCCCGATGCCGCAAACACGATTTCGCGCACGCTGTTTGTCGGGCTCGCGATGATCGAGACGACGGCAATCTATTGTCTGGTTATTGCGCTCCTGCTGCTCTTCGCCAACCCGCTACTGGCATGAGCGCATGACCCTCGATTGGTGGGGACTGGGTCTTCAGGCCATCAACGTCCTGATCCTCGTCTGGCTGCTCAGCCGCGTGTTCTGGCGGCCGATAGCCGGGGCCATCACCCGGCGACAGGACGCGGCGCAGGCCATGCTGGAGGAAGGCAATACAGCACAAGCGAAAGCCGACGCTGCGCTGGCCGAGGTAGTTGAGACCCGCGCAGGAATCGCGGAGGAACGCGATGCCATACTTGCCGAGGCCAAGGCGGCTGCGGACAAAGCCACGAAAGCCGAGCTGAAGGAGGCGCAGAGCAAGGCAGACACCCTGATCGCTGCCGCGCGCACCGCCATTGACCGCGACCGAAACACCGCGCGGAAAGAGAACGCAACGAGGGCCGCCGAATTGTCGGTCGAGATTGCAGCCCGGCTTCTGGGCCGGTTCAACACGCCTGCGGTTCAGGCGGCGTTCCTTGCGCAACTTGTCGAGGCTATCGCGGGCATGTCCGCCCCCGACCGAACGGCGCTGACAGCCTCGGCAGGCGATATCGAGATCATCTCCGCGACAGCCCCGGAGGGTGCGCAAAGGGCCGAGATCGAAGAAGCCGTAAAGGATGCGTTGGACGGCACGCCCAGCGTTCGTCTTGTCACCGATCCCGACCTGATCGCCGGACTGGAACTCCGCAGCGGGCATTTCGTGCTTCACAACAGCTGGCGGGCCGATCTGGAGAATATCCTGAAGGAGGTCGAGAATGCCGCCTGACGCGCCAGACTGGTTCACCTCGGCGCAAGGCGCAGTGCGTCGCGCGGCACTGGGTCCGCGACCCGAACACAGGGGCCGTGTCGAGGAGATCGGGGACGGTGTGGCGATGATCTCGGGCTTGCGCGACGTGCGGTTGGACGAGGTTCTGCGGTTCGAGGGCGGCCAGTTCGGGTTCGCCCGGGTTCTGGACCCCGATCTGATTGGCTGCGTGTTCGTTGACGCCGCGACCAAGGTCGAGGCGGGCGATGCCGTTTTCGGCACCGGCGAAGTGGTAAGCGTGCCTGTCGGAGAGGCGCTGCTCGGGCGCATCGTCGACCCGCTCGGCCGCCCGCTGGACGGAAAGGGGGCAATTGAGGCCGAAGAGCGGTGGCCGATCGAGCGCCCGGCGCCGTCGATCATCGAACGAGATCTCGTGACCCAGCCGGTGCAAACCGGGATACTCGTGATGGACACGCTGTTCGCGCTTGGCCGGGGCCAGCGCGAGTTGATCGTCGGCGACCATTCCACCGGCAAGACCACCCTGGCCATCGATGCGATGATCGCGCAGCGCGACAGCGACATGATCTGCGTCTATGTCGCGGTGGGGCAAAAGACATCCAGCGTACGCCGCGCCATCGACGCGCTGCAGGCGCATGGGAACTTCGCGCGCTGCATCGTGATTGTCGCGGGCTCCGCCTCGGCGCCGGGGCTGCAATGGATAGCACCCTATGCGGGCGTCACAATTGCGGAATACTTCCGCGACAGGGGCGGGCACGCCCTCGTTGTGATCGACGATTTGTCGAAGCACGCCGCCACCCACCGCGAAATCGCCCTTCTGACCCGACAATCCCCGGGGCGTGAGGCCTATCCGGGGGACGTGTTCTATATACATGCCCGCCTGCTGGAACGGGCTGCCAAGCTGTCCCCTGCGCGAGGCGGCGGATCCTTGACCGCATTGCCGATCGCAGAAACCAACGGGGGGAACCTGTCGGCCTATATCCCGACCAATCTGATCTCGATCACGGACGGACAGATCGTGCTGGATTCGAGCCTGTTTCATCAGGGGCAGAAACCGGCGGTGGATGTGGGGCTGAGCGTCAGCCGTGTCGGCGGCAAGACCCAGGCGCCCGTGCTGCGCAAGGCGGCCGGCACGCTGCGGCTCGACTATGCGCAGTTTCTGGAGCTCGAGGTCTTCACCCGGTTCGGCGGCATGCCCGAAGGTCGCGTGCGCGATCAACTCAGGCGCGGGAAAAGGATCCGCGCAATCCTGCGTCAGCCGCAGAATGCACCCCTTCGCCTTGCAGATGAGGTAGCGCTCCTGCTCGCCGTGCAGTCAGGGCTACTGGACCCCCTATCGCTCGATGCTGTTGCCACCTTTCGGGACAAACTGCCGGAAAATCTTGATCAAGATGCCGGCGATGCCCTGCGTGTCCTTGCCGAGACCGGGGAACTGAATGAGACGGCGCGGGCCGCCCTGATGGCCGCGATGACCCGCCTTGCGACGCAGCTTGAAGATAAGGAACTAGCGACATGACCGAACGACTGGCCGATGTCAGCGCCCGGATCGACGGCATTCGCCAGTTGGGGGCCGTGGTAAACGCGATGAAGGGCATCGCCGCCGCGCGCGCCCACACCGCCCGTGCCGAGCTGGAGGCCGTCGACAGTTATACGGCGACAATTGCCGCCGCCATATCCGATGCACTTGGCCCCGCAGGTCCTACGTCACCGGCCGAGACCTCTGGCGGCCAAACCGACGGCAGCACCGGCCTTTTAGTGTTCTGCGCCGAACAGGGCTTTGCTGGCGCCTTCAGCGAACGCGTTCTGGACAGCATCGAAGACGATCTTCCCGACACCAGCCTGTTTCTGATCGGTACCCGTGGCCTGTCTATCGCAGCGGCGCGTGGGCTCCATCCGGTCTGGTCCGCGCCAATGTCCTCGCACACGCCCGGCATTCCGAAACTCGCCGATACTATCGTCAAGGCGATCTACCGCGCCCTGGGCGAGGGTCGTTTTGAGCGTATGGAAATGATCCATGCCGGATGGGCGTCCGGGCGACCTCAAGTCCTCCGGCAGGTTCTGTTGCCGGTCGATCTGTCGGCCCTGCCGCCGCCTGGAACGACACGTCCGCTGACCCAGCTACCCACCGACGCCCTGATCAACAGTCTCAGCGGTGACTATCTCCATGCCCTGGTGTGCAAGGCGGCGCTTCATGCCTTTGCCGCAGAGAACGAGGCAAGAATGGAGGCCATGTCCGCCGCGGGCAGCCAGATTACGCGCGAGTTGGGCGAATTCGAGGCGACACTGCGCCAGGTACGACAGGAAGCGATCACAGCAGAAATCATCGAACTGGGGACCGGCACGGCGTCCGCGCGCGGCGCAAGGTGAGCGCTACGGGGCTAACATAGGCTCCTATTGATCTGGGTCAGCACAAGCTGGCGCGGTTTGCGTCATGTTGGTCGTTAACCAAGGTGTGGCACCCGCCCGCTTTGGTTCGACCGGCGTCATGACATCGGCCAATCCGGCCCATGCAAACGGCGCCAGCAAGGATCCTGCAATGGCACACGCTGCGATGCAACTTGGACAAGACCCGCAATTCGAGCCGTTTCTGCACGCGCCCTTGGGTGAAGATCGACGCGGAAGCAGCGTCACCGTTCTATCGATGCTCGCCCGGCTCGGCGTTGATCCCTGGAGCGAAGCCTCGGAGCTTTCCAGATTGCCCGCAGCGGCGGCAAGGCAAAGGTTGGAGGCGCTGATGACACGTTTCCATGACGTACCGACCCCTGTTCCGGATCGGAGCAGGATTGTCTCGGGCCTTCTTGCCCTGCTGCCGAGGCGGGCGACGACCACAATTTCACCCCAGGACGGCACTTCGGCCAAGCTTGCACTGCCACCGCAGGGATCCCCATTCTACTGGATCATTGCTGCAGCCCTGTTCGTTGGCTGGGTCGCCATGCTTGCACAAGGCCAGTGAGATGAACCCCTGCGCGAAACAGCCATCACCCAGCACAACCGCCAATCTTGAAAGGAGCCTTGAATGACTGCAGATGACACCCTCTGGGATCTGGAAGAACGCTTCTGGACACAAGGCGCTGACAGTGCGCGTCACGCGACCGCAAAGGGCGCTGTCTTCGTCTTGCCCTATCCTGCCGGCATTCTTCAGGGCGATGCGCTCTGGAGAGAAAAAGACGTCGCCCAAAGGTGGCGTTCGGTCGAAATGAGCGAGCGTTATCTCTCATGCCAGAACAACATTGCCGTATTGGCCTATCGTGTCTCTGCCGAACGGAGCGACGAACCGATCTATGAGGCACTCTGCACCTCGACCTACCTGAACGACGACGGCAAGTGGCTGCGGCTGGCGCATCAGCAGACCCCGCTGAGTTGATCGCGAGAGTTGTCTGGCGCGGGTTCCTTAGGGCGGCAAGGTTCAGGCCATGCATCGGCGCGGTTCGCGTTCCGATCCATGGCCTCTGTGATGCGCGCAGCCTAACCTCGGTCAGTCCGCGATCTGCGATCCTGGATCAAGATGAGGGTGGCCGCCGGTTCTTTTCAAAAACCGGACAGGGAAAGGACCTCATTATGCCACCCACCAAAACGACATCTGCCGAACGCAGCCCCCGTTTCCACTTCCCCTCAGCCTATACCATTCTTTTCGCGCTGATCGTGATCATCGCAGGGCTGACGTGGGTGATCCCAGCCGGTCAGTATGAGCGCGCTGCGTCCGAGGCCCTTGGCAAGGATGTTCCGGTGGCGGGAACCTACGCGCCCACCGACGCCAATCCGCAAGGCTTTTTCGACGTCATACTCGCTCCCATCGCAGGCTTCTACGATCCGGGAAGCTATTCTGCCAATGCCATCGACGTGGCGCTGTTCGTTCTGATGATCGGCGGGTTCATCGGAGTGGTCACGGCAACTGGGGCCATCGATGCGGGCATCAAGCGCGCAATGGTGCGGCTCGAAGGGCGGGAAAAATGGATGATCCCGATCCTCATGGCGCTCTTTGCGGCGGGCGGCTCGACCTATGGAATGGCCGAGGAAACTCTGGCCTTCTACGTCATCCTGACGCCGGTGATGATCGCGGCGGGCTATGACGCGCTGACCGCCGTGGCGGTGATCCTGCTGGGTGCCGGGGTGGGCGTGCTCGGCTCGACCGTGAACGCCTTTTCGACCGTGATCGCGTCGGACGCCGCCGGAGTGCCCTTCACCGACGGGCTGACGCTGAGGCTGGTCCTGCTTGCGCTCACTTTCGCTGCGGCCGTCACTTACGTCATGCGCTATGCCGCACGTGTCAAGGCCGACCCGTCCCGGTCGCTGGTCTTTGACAGAAAGGCCGAGAACGAGGCGCATTTCCGCAGCACGGCCGAGGCCGGACTCAGCGACTTTACCGGACTGCACAAGATCGTCCTGCTACTTTTCGGCGCGACCTTCGCGGTGATGATCTGGGGAGTCTCGCTGGGCAGCTGGTGGATGGCCGAAATGAGTGGGCTGTTCCTGTTCGCCGGTATCGCCATAGGGATCATAGGACGGTTAGGAGAGAAAGGGCTTGTCGACGCCTTCGTCGGCGGCGCGCGCGACCTTTTGGGCGTGGCGCTGATCATCGGGCTGGCGCGTGGCATCGTCGTGATCATGGACGCGGGCCACATCACCGACACGATCCTTCACTGGGCAGAAGGCACCGTCGTGGGCCTCAATGAGGTCGTGTTCATCAACGTGATGTACTGGATCCAGGTCGTCCTGTCCTTCTTCGTGCCCTCCACCTCCGGCCTTGCCGTCCTGTCCATGCCGATACTTGCCCCCGTCGGCGACTTTGCGGGGGTATCTCGCAGCCTCGTGGTGACAGCTTTCCAGTCGGCAGAAGGCGTGGTCAATCTGGTCACACCCACCTCCGCGGTGGTCATGGGCGGGCTCGCCATCGGGCGTGTTCCTTACGAACGCTGGCTGCGCTTCGTCTGGCCGGTGCTTCTGGGTCTCACGATCATCGTTGCGTTCATACCTGTGATCCATCATGCGTCGATTCTGGCGTTGCAGCGATGGCGGTTCAAACGGCCCGCGGATACCCTTATCTCGGTCAGTGCTGAGTTTAGGTGCGACGAGAGTCAAAATCGCAAGGTGAACCGCGGCTGTGATTGGGAACGTCGTATCGCCGCTTTCAATACCGCGAGCTACCCGATGACGGGCTTTAGAGCAAAAATGAATTCATAGGTTCAAACAGACTTCAAATAGACCAGATCGACGCAACCGCCAATCGCTGAGCGAAGCGCGCCATAGCGCGATTTCAAGTTGCATATACAGCGCACACGATGCCCATTACACTTTTGTATTTAAATACAAAAGTGTCGAATCCATTATAGCAGCTGCATCATCGTGTGCTGCAAGTCGCACCTCAACTCCGACCGCAAGATCAGAAAGGGCACCCCGCCCGCCTGAAAAACTGCCCGAGACCGGCACGATTTGGTGAATGCCGCGACCGACTGCGACTGGAATCAGGTTCTGAGACCCGACACTTCGGTTCGTTGGATCGAAGGCAATCCATCCAGCACCGGGGACAAATATCTCGACCCAAGCATGGGTAGACCCTGAACCCGCCGACCCAACGAGGCTCATTTCGGGATCGGACAGATAGCCTGAGACGATGCGGGCGCCAAAACCAAGTCGGCGGGCTGACTCGGCAAGCAGGACCGCGAAATCTCGACAAGAGCCCCATCGCCGGTCAAGGGTCTCGATCGGCGACTGGGTGCCTTCGTCGTCGCGGCTCTGGTAGAGAGTTTGCGTGGAAACGCCGTTGCTGATGTCCTTCAGCAAAGACAGCGTGTCGGTCGGGCGTGCCATGACAAATCCCTCGACCCATCGGGAAAGCCGCCCGTCTGGGTCGCAGTATTGCGGTACCGTCAATGCACCCAGATCCGTCCATTCATCTGCGGCGTAGACAAAGGGATACTGGGCGGCCGAGGCAGCAATGGCAAAGACCGGCCACGCTGGCGCGGTGAGTTCCACCGTGGCGCGGCTCTCGATCACCAGATGATCTGTCAGGCCGTCAAAGACGGCGGTGGCGACAGCGTTGCCGGCCACGTCATGCGCCCAGGTTACCGTCGCCGTCGGAGAAATGGAGAGGGCATGCGCAAGTAGTCGCAGTTCCCTGGTTTCTCGGGGACGCAGCATCAACCGATGGGGCCCAAGAGGGGCCTTTTGACGGTATCGGTAGGTCGTGGTGTGAACGATGTCGAGGCAGGCCAAAACGGAGATCCAGTGTGGTTCGAGGATGACGGCGCGCACGTCGATGCGGATCAGCGGCGGCGCGATGACCCGGAGCTATCGGGCACCGCGTTTCGCCAGGCGTTCAACCCCTTGCAGCGCCAACAGATCCGTTCTCCAAAGCCTTCACTCCAGAAAACAACATCGCATCTCAGACAAGGACGCTCTCGAGGTACGTCGCCAAAGGCCCTTCCGCGAGCGATGTCCGAAAATGTTACGTCGACCGAGGTTTTGTTCGTGATCATGTCAAATCCGCGCTGACTTCCGTGCGCATAGCCGACGTCCCTGTCGGTCGTGGAGGCATGCCCTCGTTTTCAGCAGCTTGGATGGACGCCATGTCACGTGCACCTAGACGCGCCGGATTTCGGTCCAGGACATCCCTGTCAGACTGGGGCGTCCGGGGACCCGAATAGAGATGTCGCAGGTGCGCCTCAGAGACCCCGTCGGCCTTCATTACGAGCTGTACCATCGGATCAGCCAGCATTTCCTCCAGGAAGAAGTCGGACAACGCCCGGCCCGTCAGCTTGTCCCTGGCGCGGGCATGGTCCAGGTCTGCAAGGGAAACGGTCAGAGTCCGCGCAAGCCCCGGATGCGATATCCGGGGATGAAGTTTCACCAGGACTGAGGCTTTCCAGGCTGCAGGATTCTGTTGATCCGGGGGTGAAACCAACTCCGTTTCGATCTCGTACTCTCCCGCCGGGAGCGTCTCGTCAAAGCCTGGAACGGTGAACGGTCGGGAAAAAACCGCAACGGTCTTGCTCGTCAGTTCTTCCATTGGCGTGATCCTCTCCCTTGTTGCTGCGGGTGGTCCGCGCCCCAGTTAAGAATGGGGCGCGTGGCCTGTGAACGTCTCAAGATGTCTTGGATTTCGCTAGCGCATCCTTGCCGGCGGCCTTCGACTCGTTCTCCTTGGCTGGGGTCTTCGCGGTCTCCGCGGGCTTCGGCTTCATTGCGGCCGCAGCCCTGGCGGTCAGGTCCTTGAAGGACATATCATCGATCCTTTGATTGGCCGGCGCCAACTCCTCGTCCATGTCGGACCGGGATGCCTGGCATCGGTACTACCTATATGGGGGCTGGCGACCCGATTTACGATGGCGCGCCGCCAAGAAGACAAAGATCACACCAGATCGTCAGTCCAAACCTTGAACTCCGTCAGCGTGTTCTGACCAAATGTCTGGGTCAGAGGGACGTCAGCGGCATCGCGGCCCCGCGCGATCAGAATTCTCGCAAACTTAGGCTTGTTGTTCCGCGGGTCGAACATGTGCCATTCACCAGCGAGAAAGACCTCCATCCACGCCGCAAAGTCCCCGGGCGGATGCGGCAGAGGTTCACCGATGTCGCTCAGATATCCGGTGCAGTAGCGTGCCGGAATATTCATGCAGCGGCACAAGGCGATGGCGAGGTGAGCAAAATCACGGCAGACGCCCTGTCGCTCGGCAATTGACTGCGATGCGGTGCGCGTCGCTTTCGCCTGCATGTAGTCGAAGCGGACATGCCCATGCACGAAATCGCAGATCGCCTGAACGCGTGACCATCCCGGGTCCGTGGTCTCGAAAAGACGCCACGCCTCCTCCGAAAGAAGATCGGTATCGCAATACCGGCTGCCCCGAAGAAACACGAGGGTCTCGAAAGGCAGATCCTGGACCGCGTGCTGCTGCGCGCCAGGGGACGCGGGATCGGGTCGGCCATAGTCGCGGAAGATGCCATCCGTTGACAGCGCGAAGTCGCCCGCCGGAGCCAGGAGGCGCGTACACCAGTTGCCGAAGCCGTCGCGGTAGCTTTCGAGCGGCACGCTTGGCGACGTCACGAGGTAATCGGCACGCTCCAGATCGCCAAAGCGCGAGTAGTGGACGTTCAGCATCGCAATCAGCGGCGTCGGCTGCGGGAAGCTGTATCGCAGACGACACCCGATGCTGACCCGCATGCCAGACACACGGCCGCGTCTGGTCATGTCATGATTATCTTGCAAGGATGAGCGTTCCGAGGCATCGGGCCGCTGCCATCCTGCGCAAGGACGGGGAAGGCGAAGGACGCGATCACGCCGGCTATGACTGCCGTCCTCGCGATCAGCCTCGCGAGGGGATGTCTCATCGCCGCTTGCTCCTTGGCGGACCAGAGTCCGCCGGTTGCCGCGCGAGTCTTCGATAGCCCAAGCGTAAGCGTTCCGGTCAGCCGTCGCGTGGGCGCGGGCGGCGGCGGGGAGCCCCTGGATTTCGATCTCGATGGCATGCCTTCGTTCTCGGCCACCTGGATTGCGAAGTCATGCGGAACTGTCGGATGAGAGCTACCGGTCATCGGGGCGACAACTTGTGCAGGGCCGCAGCGGCAAGAGCATGTTCCTTCTGGTGGTAGTCGCCGCGAAACTTGCCATCGACCTTAACCTCCCAGATGCCGCTTCTTTCGCGCACCTGAACTCCACCGCGCTGCAGTGGCCTGTTCATGGAAGAATCCTGTGCTCCTGTGTCTTTCGGCGACACGGGTTTCTTGTCGGTAAATTTCGGCTCCTTCGCGATGGGCGCGCGCTCCTCTCCGAGGAGCATCACGGCGCGAATGAACTCTTCCGCATAATCATCGGTTTCGCGGTAATCGTGTTCGTGCGGCACCATGCGCATCGGTTCCACGAACCGTTTTCGTAGATGGTCGACGAAACGCGGCTCGGTACGGGCCATGTAGGCGATCAGGGCCTGCAGGATCCGTTCATGGGCCAGCACGCGCCGTTCAAGATCGGTCGTCTCTGCGGCCGTCCTGGTAAGATGTTTCACTGATGTCATGGCTTATCATCCTTCACGCTGCACTATGGGACGCTGGATGTCGTGCGTACGAGTGTGGCCAGGCAGGCTACCGCCTCGTCGCGATCCAGCTCTTGCTATCCTCCTACCAGCCAAGCGCAAATCGTGCGCTGACGCAGGTTAGGGGCACGGAAATTAAGTGGGTGTGTCTTGCTCAGAAGCGGAAAGAAACCGACCTCGGTGGTCCAGGTGTCATTGACGTGCTTCCCGCTTGATACCCTCTATTCATGCTTGAAACCTTCCACCATGAACCTATCGGCCTGCTTCGACCTCCGTCTGTGTCACGATTGGCGTCGCGGGGTCTTGCGCTGGTCGGGTCCTGCCGATTGACGCCACGCCACCGTCGCTTGGAACGCTGCCTGGATCGCGGATTGGGTCTGCCTCGCCCTGCATGCCGCGCAGGAACTGGAACAGATCGCTGTCCGTCGTCAGGACAAGCGTCGTGTCGTCGGAAATCATGTCGCCGTAGGCCTGCATGGTTCGGGTGAAATCGTAGAATTCGACCGAAACGGCATCGACATTGTAGGCGCCCGCATAGATTGCTGCCGCTGCGGCATCGGCGGCACCGCGGATTTCCTCGACGGCGCGATAGGCTTCGGACTGGATCTTGTACAGATCCCGCACCCTGTTGCCTTGAATACGGGCCGCTTCACCGTTGCCTTCGGACAGGAATCTTTCGGCAATCTGTCGGCGCTCCGAGATCATGCGGTCATAGATCTTGGGTCGTACGCTCTCATTGTAGTTTATGCGCTTGAAACGAATGTCGAGAAGCTCAATCCCGAAGACGCGCACCTTCTCCGCCGCCGCCTCGAAGATCTGCTGCTCGACCAGCGCCCGCCCCTTCGTGATAGGAACCAGTGCGCCAATGTCCTGCGCAAGCTCCTGATCAGTCAGAAGCGTGTCCCGAAGCGGCGTCCGGCCCCTGGTCGTGCGCACAATCTCGATAAGTTCGTGCTTGGCAACAGCATTCCGCGTCTCGCTGCCGAGGATATCATCGAGGCGCGACTGGGCGCTGCGTTCGTCGCGCAGGCGCAAAAAGTACTGCAGAGGATCGGTGATCTTCCAGCGCGCAAAGAGATCGACCGAGATATAGAGCTTATCCTTGGTGGGCATGTCCGATGGCGAGCCGTCCCACTCCAGAACCCGGCTGTCGATCCGGTTAACCTCCTGAACGAAGGGGAGTTTTATCTTGAGACCAGCCTCGGTGATCGGCGCGCCGACCGGCTTGCCGAACTGGGTGATGATGGCCTGTTCGACCTCGCCGACCGTGTAGACGGCGGATGACGCAGCGACGACCCCGGCAACCGCGATTCCCGAGGCAATGAGCGAAAGGGTCTTCATCGTTGCTCTCCTGTCTGTCGATCCAGATTCAAAAGCGGGAGGATGCTTGCTGTGGACCCGTCGACAATGATCTTGGAACCAATTCCCGGCAGAACATCCTGAAGGGTTTCGATGTAGATCCGGCGCCGGGTCACCTCGGGGGCCTGGCGGTATTCCGTCAGAAGCGCCGTGAAGCGTGCCGCATCGCCCTCAGCTTCATTGATCCGCCTCAGGCGATAACCATCGGCTTCGCGGATGCGCTGGTCCTTTTCGCCTTCGGCCAAAGGTATGACGCGGTTGTATTCGCGGCGGGCCTCGTTGATGATCCGCTCTTTTTCTTGCTGCGCCTGATTGACCTCGTTGAACGAGGCCTGAACGGGTTGGGGCGGATTGATGTTCTTCAGCTGTACCTGATCGATGCTGATACCCATCGCGTATTTGGTCGCGAGCGCCTGCATCTTCAGCAGGGCTTCGCTTTCGATTTCCTGGCGCCCGACGGTGATCACCTCGTCGACTGTGCGGTCTCCCACAACTTCGCGCATGACGGACTCCGAGACGTAACGCAGGGTCGCGCTCGGCTCACGCACCTCGAACAGAAATTTCCGGGGTTCGGAAATCCGGTACTGCACCACCCACTCCACGAGCGCGGCGTTTAGATCGCCAGTCACCATCTCGGTCTCGCGGGGACCGTCCGTCGGGCTCTGATAGGGATCAGAGGTACCAGGAGTCGTGAACCCGAACTCTTGTTTCAACTGGCGCTTGACCGGGACCAACGTGGTCACGTCGATCCCGAACGGGATCTTGAAGTGCAGCCCCGGAGGGACCTCGGCCGCGTACTTCCCGAACCGTTGGACTATCGCAACAGAGTCGCTCGGCACCGTGTAATATGAAGACCACGTTCCAAACGCCGCAAGCGCAATGGCAGCCCCGATTACAAGACGCTTCACCGGTGGCAGACCGCCCGGCAGGATGCCATTCAGCTGATCCCGGCCCAGCCTGAGAATTGCGTCAACCTCAGGGGAAACGCGGGTCTGCTTGTTTTTCCAAGGACCGCGATCTTCCGGTCCATTGTTATCAGAAGGCATCGCAAGCTCCTATTTCGGTTTTGGCACTCGGTGCGATGCCTGGCTCGCGCGTTTGACGGTGCGAACCGTTTTGCGCCATCACATCGTCGGCTCTGAACAGCATGACCTCAGAGTTCCAGTTCCTTCAGGCAGGCTTGCGCAATGTCTCGGTCTGGGGCATCGGTTCCTGGCATCGTCGCCCAGCCGGCTGTCATGAGAGCGTCGCGCCTCTGGTAGGTTGAGGCTGCACGGATCGTTGCAAGCTTGTCCACCCGAGCCGGGTCTGACCGCGCCATGTCGAGGCAGACCGGTACCATTGAGGCGACGACATCATTACGGGACATCGCCACCGCCCGGTCATTCGAAGTGCCGCCGGTCACCCAGCCACCCCATGTAAATCCGACGACGCCGACAAAGACAGCACCGATCACGGCACCATAGATGCCGGGTTTGAGCCATTCGGGAGTATTCATTTCAAGTCCTCCTGCGGAGAAAGCGCCGCTTCGCTGTGGTTGTTCATCTCAGTCGGACCCTGATCCCGGCTCAGCGCCTCATTCAGGTCGCGCTCTGATATCCTGTGCAGTTCCATCCAACCCGCCCGATCCCCTCTGCCAGGAACGGTCATATGGGTTGCCGTCCTCTGATACGTTTCGAAACCTTGCCCGCGGAGAAGTTGTTCCTGAATCAGGACTTCGTAGTCCCCGGCCGGAAGTTCGTCCGGAAAATCGGCTAGGCTGAACGGGTGCAGGAAAGTCACCCTCAAACTGGATGAACGCACGCTCATCTCTGGCCTCCACGATTTTGGCAGATCCGTCGCTCGCCACTGTTGACGGCCCCTTGGATTCCGGACCTGACCAGTCGAACGATTTCTCCTCTTGTACTTCGGAAACGTTCGACTCGTGCTGACACATGTTAGTCCCGGGCGCCGCGCGGGTAGCGAACACCCTGGAGAGGTTTGCGGGCACTGACCTGTGTAAGGGCGCGGGGACCGACCTGCGCGTACACTTTGGAAAACAGGGATGATCTGCATTCCTGCAACCCTTGAAAGGATTGGCGATGGCCGACCCCAATGTTCTCAACCCGCACCCGCCCGAGTTCGATCGGTTTCTCCATGCCTCCGTCGGCGAGGACCGGAACGGCTATGCCGTGACTGTGCTCTCCACGCTCGCGCGGCTTGGCCTCGATCCATGGAAGGAAACCGCTGAATTGGTCATGCTGGGGCACGATGCCGCGCAGGCACGCTTGGGAACGCTGCTTGCCCGACTTCGGGACGTACCCGCGCTCGCCAGCGATCACGGCAGGATCGCACGAGACTTGAGCGAGCTGCTTCCCGAAGGCCGGGCGTCAGGTAGCCTGAAGCGAGCTGCCTCGACGGTGACCGGCGACCGCCCGGGGACAAGCGGAGCGATCTGGGCGGTGCTCGCGATTATCTTCCTTCTATTTCAGATGTTCATGGTTGGCGGGTCGGGATCAGGCGAATGACCGTATCAACCGCGACCGCGAGGAGACCGGCCCATGCGGCACACAAGTCCGGTACGCTTTCTCCACACGAACAGGGCATACTCTGGGACATGGAGGAACAGTTCTGGACCAGCGGCGCCGATAGTGCGCAGGCGACGACAGCGACCAACGCGGTGATGATTTTTCCCTATCCGCCCGGCATCCTCGAGGGTGACCAAATCTGGACCCACCTTCGGCAGAGAACCGGCTGGCGTTCCGTCGTCATGGCCGAACGGCGCGTGACGCGATGCGGCGATATCGCGATCCTCACTTATCGGGTCTCGGCTGAAAAATCCGACGTGCCGATCTACAAAGCGCTCTGCGCGTCAACGTACCTTAGCGATGACGACAAATGGCTAAGGATTTCCCATCAGCAAACGGCGGTGACTTGAAAGCCGACAAGGCAATCGACCCGCCACAGACGCCGGGACTAACCTGCGTCAGTGCGGCGAGGGCTGACATTGGCTAGGTAAGCCGTGCCCGCCGAATATTTGGCGGCACTGTAAATTACCAAGTTCCTGAAAAGCGTGTGGGCGTGTCGATCCCAAAAAGGTCGGCATGCCGGCACGCTTTTTTTCTCGGAAAGTCCATGAAAGGACAATTCCAATGACACCCGAACAGAACAAGACTGCCGAAAAGATGACGTCCGTGAAGGCCGCGTGGGACAAGGCGCCCGCTGGTCCGAAGAAGGACACGGCGCTGAAGCACTACCAGGCAGCCGAGAAAGCCAACACGGCGAAGAACGACGCCGACACCAACAAAGAACTCGATGCGGCGACCCACGCGCTCGCTTGATGTCCAGCGTCTGACCTGAACACCGGGGCCGCCCGCCGATCAATGGCCGGCGGCCCTTCTTATTTCAAGAGCGGCCCGGTCAGATCCAAATAGGCTGCATCAAACTCGGCAAGGTCCACCAGCCCGTCATAGTCGTGAAACGTCACGTTGCCGTCCCGAAAGGTCACCAGTCTACTCTCGCGAAGCTGGCGCAGGACTCGGTTCACATGGATGGCACTCAGCCCCAGCGCATCCGCGAGGTGGTACTGGGTCAGCGGGCAGTCATACCCATCCTTGGTTCCCATGCCGACAAGCGCCAGCCGCGACCCTAGTTCCAGCAGAAAATGCGCCATGCGGGCCTCCGCATCACGCCGACCGATCCCGACGAGATGTTCCACCACCATCGCCTCATCCCTTGACGCCGCCCAGAGTATGGCGGTCGCCAGGCGCGACGTCTGCGCGAACGCATCAAGAAGGTCGCTCTTCAGCACTTCGGCGGCCTCGATGTCCACGATGGGTTCGAAGCTGTGGTCCGACGTGCGCAAGAGAACGCTCCGCAGCCCGAGAAAATCTCCTGGCACCTGGAAATCCACGATCTGCCGGGTCCCGTCGGCCTGCAGCTTGTAAGAACAGACCCAACCCGCGGACAGGATATATGCGGCTTGATCGGATTGCCCCTGATGGACCATATCGCGCCCAGCGACGAAGGAGCGGCGGCGCTGGTGCAGGCGCTCAAGCACGGCCAGCTCGACCTCCGACAGAGCGACGAAGGCCGAGAGCTTGCGGGTCAGGGGGCTTTGTTCAGATGATGTCATTGAGGCTCCTCGCGTGTTGCGACCCAAGAGCGGAAATCGGCCTGGACACTGCTCTGGATCAGTCCAGCATAGAGCACTTTCTGCGACAAGTACGCGTGTATTTGAGCCTCACCTTCTCTCAGGTTCACGATACCAAGGAAGGAAACTCAAATGTCCACCGCAAGCGAACATGCAGGCCAGGCCGCCCTATCGATCTGCGAGGCGCTCCTGCTTGCCATGAACGATCGCGGGTTGCTGCCGGAACACGAGATCGTGGGGGTTCTTCGTGACGCCGCGGCGACCCATGTGAACGCCCTTGGCACCGAACTCGAAATGGAAAGGCACCGGGCCGTCGCCGAAATGATCAACACGATCATCGCTGGCGGGAACTCTGTTCGACGCCCGTGAACCGCTCGGGCGGCGGTGTCGATCCGAATTCTCGGAGTGGAGACCGAATAGGATACCGCGGACTTGCGCGCAACGCAGCTAAGCATTCGACCCGGCCCGTTTCGCCAACGAAATCTCAACAAGGAGCACTTCGATGTCATTCACTCCCCTCCACGACCGGGTGCTCGTTCGCCGCATTGAAGGCGACGAGACGACCAAGGGCGGCCTCATCATTCCCGATACTGCCAAGGAGAAGCCTCAAGAAGGCGAAGTTGTCTCCGTTGGTGCCGGGGGAAGGCGCGAGGACGGCGAGCGCATCCCGATGGACGTCAAAGCCGGCGACCGGATCCTGTTTGGAAAATGGTCCGGCTAAGAGATCAAACTCGACGGCGAAGACCTTCTGATCATGAAGGAGAGCGACATTCTCGGCGTGATCGCCTGAGTCCGAAACCTTTCACATCAACCTCAGTCTCAGGAATTCACATCACGTCCGCCAAGGAAGTTCGATTAAGTACCGACGCCCGCGACCGAATGCTGAAAGGCATCAACACGCTTGCAAATGCCGTCAAGATCACCCTCGGCCCGAAGGGCCGAAACGTCATTCTCGATAAATCCTGGGGTGCGCCGCGCATCACAAAGGACGGTGTGACCGTCGCCAAGGAGATCGAGCTGTCGGACCATTTCGAGAATATGGGCGCCCAGATGGTCAAGGAGGTCGCGCAGCGCACGAACGACGAGGCTGGCGACGGAACCACCACGGCAACCGTACTCGCCCATGCGATTGTCCGGGAAGGCATGAAGTCGGTTGCGGCCGGCATGAACCCGATGGATCTCAAGCGCGGGATCGACAAAGCCGTCGCTGCGGTCGTGGCCGAGATCAAGACCATGTCCAGACCGGTCGGCGACAGCGACGAGATTGCCAAGGTCGGCACCATTTCGGCCAATGGTGAAGTCGATATCGGTCGGCAGATCGCCGACGCGATGGCCAAGGTCGGCAAGGAAGGCGTGATAACCGTCGAGGAAAACAAGGGGTTGGAGACCGAGACCGAAGTGGTCGAAGGCATGCAGTTCGACCGCGGTTATCTGAGCCCCTATTTCGTCACGAATGCTCAGAAAATGGTCGTCGAGCTGGATGACTGCGTCGTCCTGCTTCACGAGAAGAAGCTGACCTCTCTCATATCCATGGTGCCGTTGCTGGAGGCCGTGATCCAAGCCGAGAAGCAACTGCTGATCGTGGCCGAGGATATCGAAGGCGAGGCGCTGGCGACGCTGGTCGTCAACAAGCTGCGCGGCGGATTGAAGGTGGCGGCCGTCAAGGCGCCGGGCTTTGGGGATCGCCGCAAGGCGATGATGGAAGACATCGCCGTGCTGACGGGCGGACAGGTGATTTCCGTTGAAATGGGCACTAAGCTGGAGAACGTCACCATGGACATGCTCGGGTCCGCCAGAAAAGTCACGATCACCAAGGATGACACGACGATTATCGACGGTGCCGGCGACAAAGGTGCTATCGCGGCGCGCGTGACGCAGATCCGGGCGCAGGTCGAGGACACCACCTCGGACTACGACAAGGAGAAGCTGCAGGAACGGCTCGCCAAGCTTGCCGGTGGCATTGCCGTGATCCGGGTCGGCGGGGCAACCGAGATCGAGGTGAAGGAGCGCAAGGACCGCGTCGACGACGCGCTGAACGCCACCCGCGCTGCGGTTCAGGAAGGTGTCGTGCCCGGCGGCGGCGTGGCCCTGGTTCACGCTGGCAAGGTGCTGGCGACGCTGGAGGGTGAGAACAATGATCAGGATGCCGGCATCAAGATCGTCCGCCGCGCGATCCAGGCACCGCTGCGCCAGATCGCCGAAAATGCCGGGGTCGACGGATCGGTTGTGGTTGGAAAGGTGATCGAGAACGACAGCCCAAACTTCGGTTTCGACGCTCAGGCCGAAAAATACGGCGACATGCTGAAGGCCGGTGTCATCGATCCGACGAAAGTCGTTCGGATCGCACTGGAAAACGCCGCGTCCATTGCCGGGCTATTGATCACGACCGAGGCGATGGTCGCGCAAAAACCCAAAGAGGGCGGCGCCGGCACCGAAATGTCCGACATGGGTGGAATGGGCGGAATGATGTGAATGGACGGCGCCTATACGCACGAGCCTCGGAACGAGAAATCACATTCTTGAAGGATATGAACGCCGATCTGTTCAGCACAATAATTCACAATCAGGAGAAACGGAAATGACCAAAGGTAACAAGCAACGCGGCAACCGTGAAGCGAAGAAGCCCAAGAAGCCGAAGGAAAAAGTCGTCGCAACAGCCGACTTCACGAAGGGAAAAGCCCTGACCAATCTAGGCGAGCACAAGAAGAAATAGGTAGAGGGCCAAGTGATTGGCTATCACTGAATACGGAGCCAGATGGCGGCGGGAGACGACGCGCATAACTCTTGGCAGAGCTTCCGCTGCGAAAGGCTGCACCTATGAGACGAGAAGCACCGGAGATTTCTTTCTTTCGCAGAGGCCCGGACGCTTGCCGCCTTAGCCGTCCGGGACGCGGCTGAGGCGCCGGCGACTGCGTCTCGTGGTCAGCGCACCTGCGTTGCGATGACAAAGACTCTGTCGACCCCAAAAGGTATGCTTCTCCCGTGATCGATACTCATCAAGGCCTGCCCCACGAGGCAGCAGACAGCATAACGAAACCCTTCGCACGCTTCCTGAAGATCGAAGCGGCAGCTGGTGGACTCCTGCTCCTGGCTGTACTGCTGGCTTTGGGGCTGGCCAACTCACCGTGGCAAGAAGGCTTTCTGAGCTTCTGGGAAACCCCCATCGGTCTCACATTCGGCTCGTTGGATTTCACCCGCTCTCTGCGGCACTGGATCAACGACGGTCTGATGACCCTTTTCTTCTTCGTGCTTTCTCTGGAACTCAAGCGCGAGTTGGTGCTGGGCGAATTGCGAAACCCTCGACAGGCCGCCCTGCCGTGCGCAGGCGCCTTGGGTGGCATGGTGGTGCCGGTCTCTCTGTATCTTGCGCTGGTGTCCGGCCAGCCCGGCATACATGGCTGGGGAACCGTGATGGCAACCGATACAGCCTTCGTGATCGGGTGCCTGGCGCTCTTCGGAAGCCGGATCCCGCCCACCTTGCGATTGTTCCTGCTGTCTCTGGCCATCTTTGACGACGTCGGTGCTATCCTTGTGGTCGCCTTCGGTTACGGTGAGGCGTTGAACTGGTCGGCTCTCGGATTGGGCTTTCTGGGGATTGGTATCGTCGCAGGCGCGTCGCGCCTCGGGATCAGAAGCGTACCGGTCTATTTCCTTCTGGGGGCGGCAGTCTGGTTATGCTTCGACGCTTCCGGCGTCCACGCGACTATTGCAGGCGTCATTCTGGGCCTGATGACGCCAACGCGCATATGGGTGAGCGATGCCCGCCTGCGTGAGATCCTTGGGCGCGTACTCGCCGTTCCGACCGGCGAACGTCGACAAGGAGATGCCGCAAGCCACCGCGACCTGCGTCAAGCCGGCAGAGCGGTCACTGAGTCGCTCTCACCAGTCGAACGGCTCGAGATGATGCTGCACCCCTGGGTCGGCTTTGCAATCATGCCGATCTTCGCACTGGCAAATGCCGGCATCACGATTCAGGGTGTCGATTTCGTACAACCGGTCTCGCTGGCGATCATTGTCGGCCTCGTGTTGGGAAAACCGATCGGCGTCCTCGGGTTCAGCTGGTTTGCCGTACGATCCGGCCTGGCGCAACTCGCGCCGGGCTTGTCGTGGCCCTTCATTCTGGCCGGCTCTTTTCTGACGGGGATCGGTTTCACGATGTCGTTGTTCATCGCAGGCCTCGCATTCGACAGTTCCGTCCTGAATGCGGCAAAGTTGGGTATTCTCGGCGGATCAGCGCTCTCGGCGATACTCGGCATCTCGCTTCTGATTTGGCTCACATTGCGAATGAGGTGACGAAAATACTTAGCCGATGCGCTGCGCGACCTCGTTCATGTACCCTTACTGTCCATCGTCGATGTCGAAGCCGATCAGTTCTGAGATGCTTTGCTGCCCAAAGTTGCTGCAACAGCCGACGACGCAGCGCAACGTGCAGCAACTGCCCGTAAGGAAGGGAACACGAATTGGAACGACACGGGAACCGGTATGGGCCTTGGCTGGCTCTGCGCCCTACTGATCCTCGTACTGGTGATCTTGGCCATAGAGGCACCGATCAAACTTCTTCGACAATAGGCGGAAGCCGGAAAGGGCGCCCCGCCGTCCAGACACCGATCCTATGCTATACTGCGCATGCAGTAGTGAGGCCTGTTTATTAGGCGACCCTTAGGGGTGCAACCTAGGAGGACGAGAAGATGAATTGGAACGACATGGGCTTCGGAATGGGTTTCGGAATGGGGTTTGGCTGGCTGTTCGGCCTGTTGATCCTTGTGCTGGTGGTTTTGGCCATAGCGGCGCTGATCAAATATCTTCGGAAATAGGAAAAAGGACTTCGCAATGACCTACACGATCAATCGCGTGATCTCCGGCGCAGGTATCGACGACATTGACTCTCGCGCGCGCAAGGCGCTGGCGGATCAGGGTTTCGGCGTTCTGACCGAAATCGACGTCAAGGCGACGATGAAGAAGAAGCTCGATGTCGAGATGCCGGCCTATCGCATCCTCGGCGCCTGCAACCCGAAGATGGCCTATCAGGCCATTGGGATCGAGCCGCGTGTGGGTGCGATGCTGCCCTGCAACGTCATCCTGCGCGAGGTGGGGGGCGGAGTGGAAGTCAGCGCCATCGATCCGGTGGCTTCGATGCAGGCGATCGAGAACGCCGAGCTGACGGCCGTCGCGGGCGATGTGCGAGACCTTCTGACCAAGGCCGTCGCGGCAATCTGAGATGAGCCTGCGCGCCTCCATTCTCACGGGCCTTGCGATTCTCGGGATCGGACTGCTCGGTGTCTGGCACTTCGCGCCTTCGGTGTTCAGCGAGGCACGCGACCTTCTGGAGCCAGAGCGCCTCGAGATGCTGGTGGCGCGCGCGGGTCTCTGGGGGCCGGTCCTGATCGTCACGCTCATGACCCTTGCGGTCGTGGCCAGCCCGATCCCGAGCGCGCCGATCGCACTGGCGGCCGGAGCGGCCTACGGACATCTCTGGGGAACCGTGCAGGTCGTCATCGGCGCGGAACTCGGGGCACTGATCGCCTTCGGTCTCGCACGGGTTCTGGGGCATGATGTCCTGCGGCGGATCTTTGGTGACCGCGTCGATGCCGGGCTGCTCGGCTCGCAGACCGCGTTGACCGCGACGGTTTTCGCCAGCCGCCTGATGCCGTTCGTGTCTTTCGACATGATCAGCTACGCTGCGGGCCTCAGCCGCCTGCACGCCTGGCGGTTCGCCCTCGCCACGCTGGCCGGCATCATTCCGGCAAGCTTCCTGCTCGCGCATTTCGGAGGCGAGGCGGTCAGCGGAGACCTTGGCCGAGCGACCTGGGCAGTGCTCGGCCTCGGGCTCGTGACAGGCCTTCCGCTGCTTTGGGCCGCCATGCGGAGAACGCCTGAAGCAGGCGCTCGCGATCAACATCGAGAAGGGACTTGAGCTTCCAACAGCTGGAGGCCGCAAGCTGAAACGAATTACAAAAGGCAGACGGAACATGGAGCACGATCATCATCATGCCGCGCCCGACATCGCTCCGGGCGCCGAAACCGCGACAGATCCGGTCTGCGGAATGACCGTCGAGATCAAGGAGGGCACCCGCAGCCGCGTCCATGGCGGCGAGACGTTTTACTTCTGCTCGGCCGGTTGCCAGGAAAAGTTCGGTGCAGACCCGCATTTCTACGCCTCCGGAAACGCCAAGAAGACAGGGCAGCGGGCGCTGCCGGGGACGCAATACACCTGCCCGATGCACCCCGAGATCGTCCGCGACGCGCCGGGCAGTTGCCCGATCTGCGGCATGGCGCTGGAGCCGATGGTGCCGTCGGACGAGCCGAGCCACGAACTTGTCGACTTCACCCGCCGCATGTGGATCTCGGCGACGGCGGCGGTGCCGCTTATCGTGCTCACCATGGGCGAAATGGTGGCGCTGCCGGTGCGCGACTGGATCGGACACCAGACGGCGAGCTACGTGGAGTTCGTGTTGGCGACGCCCATCGTCCTCTGGGCGTCGCTGCCGTTTTTCCGGCGCGGCATCGACTCCTTCCGCAATGCCTCTCCGAACATGTGGACGCTGATCGCACTTGGCGTGGGTGCTGCCTATCTCTACTCGCTGGTCGCGACCTTTGCGCCAGGTATGTTCCCCGACGCGTACCGAATGGGCCATGGCGTTGGCACATACTACGAGGCCGCCGTCGTGATCGTCGCGCTGATCTTCTTGGGTCAGGTGCTCGAATTGCGCGCGCGGGAGCGGACGGGCGATGCGATCCGCGCACTTCTGGATCTGGCGCCGAAGACCGCACGGCGCATCCTACCGGACGGCTCGGAATATGACGCACAGCTCGAGAACATCGTGGAAGGCGACCTCTTGCGGGTCCGACCGGGCGACAGCGTGCCGGTGGACGGCGACGTAGTCGAAGGCCGCTCCTCGGTCGACGAGAGCATGATAACGGGCGAGTCGATACCGGTTGAGAAGGTCGAAGGCGACCGCGTCACCGGCGGTACGATCAACAAGAACGGGACGCTTGCTGTTCGCGCGACCAAAGTCGGTGCCGAAACGGTCCTCTCGCAGATCGTCGAGATGGTTGCAGGGGCGCGGCGCTCGCGGGCACCGATCCAGGGTCTGGCAGATAAGGTGTCCTCGATTTTCGTGCCGACCGTGGTTCTGGTGGCCATCGTCGCCTTCGTCGTCTGGCTCTGGGCCGGGCCCGAACCGGCGCTGGCCTTCGCCATCGCCTCGGCCGTGTCGGTCCTGATCATCGCCTGTCCCTGTGCTCTGGGGCTTGCCACGCCGATCTCGATCACCACCGCCGCCGGGCGCGGCGCGCAGGCCGGGGTCCTCATCAAGGACGCCGAGGCGTTGGAGCGCATGGCTCGGGTCGATACCGTGATCGTCGACAAAACCGGAACGTTGACCGAAGGCAAGCCGCGTCTGACCGACGTGGTGGCGCTTCAGGGCGACGAGGCGGAGGTACTGGCCCTCGCCGCAGCGCTCGAGCGTGGCTCCGAGCATCCGCTCGCCGAGGCGATCGTGGCCGGCGCCAAGGACCGCGACCTGTCGCTCGGTACAGCCGAGGATTTCGAGGCCGTGACCGGCAAGGGCGTGCACGGCACGGTCGGGGGGCGCAAAGTCGCGCTCGGCAATGCCGCCATGATGTCGGATCTCGGTCTTGCGACGGACGAGGCCGAGGCGGACGCCGATACGCTCCGCGCCGATGGCAAGACCGCGATGTTCGTCGCCGTCGATGGCGCTCTGGCCGGGATCGTCGCCGTGGCCGACCCGATCAAGGAGACGACGGCGGCCGCGATCCGCGACCTTCACGCTCTCGGCCTCAAGATCATCATGGCCACCGGCGACAACGAACGCACCGCACAGGCGGTTGCTGGCAAGCTCGGCATCGACGAGGTGCGCGCGGGCGTCCTGCCGGAGGACAAGCAGAAACTCGTCGAAGAGCTGCGCGCGAAGGGCGCCTCCGTTGCGATGGCCGGCGACGGCGTGAACGACGCCCCGGCGCTGGCTGCGGCCGACGTCGGTATCGCCATGAGCACCGGGGCCGATGTGGCGGTGGAAAGCGCGGGGATCACGCTCATGCGCGGCGACCTCGTGGGGCTTGTCCGGGCGCGGAAGCTGGCGGTGGCGACACTGAGGAACATCAAGCAGAACCTGTTCTTCGCCTTCGTCTACAACGCCGCGGGCGTGCCCATCGCCGCCGGGGTTCTGTATCCGTTTGTCGGCCTGTTGCTGTCGCCGATGATCGCCGCCGCCGCGATGAGTCTGTCGTCGGTATCTGTCATCACCAACGCGCTGCGCCTCAGGCGGATCGACCTTTGAGACCGACAGCCCTATATCAGTTTCCATTTGGTAAAGGAGAACGGCATGAACCACGAAAGACCTACCCGTCGCGAAGTGCTGGTCGGCGGCGCGACGCTCCTTGCAGCAGCCCCACAGGCATCGCTGGCCCAATCCGCCGGACCGGCGGTACATGTTCTGAAGGATCCGAACTGCGGCTGCTGTTCCGCCTGGATCGAGATCCTGGAAAGCCACGGCTTCGAGGTTACCACCGAGAACAGCTTCGGAACGCTGCTGATGCGGTACAAGTCCGACAACGGGATCCCGCAAGAGATGGTGTCCTGCCACACGGCCCGGATCGATGGCTACATGATCGAGGGGCACGTCCCTGCCACGGATATTCGGCGTCTCCTGGCAGAGCGGCCCAATGCGGTCGGTCTGGCCGTCCCGGGCATGCCTTATGGCTCGCCGGGGATGGGGCCGGAGAGCGCGCGCGAAGCCTACGACGTGTTCCTGATCCAGCGCGACGGTACGACAGAGGTGCTCGCCCGCTATGAGGCTGCCTGACACCTCCTCGGATCGACCATCATTGATGCCCGGCACATGGTTTCATGGTCTGGGGTACGCCCGCACCTGTTCCCGCATCACGATGTAGTCGCTCAGCATCTCCACAGCCGCCGACTCCTCTGGCATCAAAGTAGGTTCCTCGGCAGCCCGCATCTGGAACTCCCAGCTGTACTCGACGGCGGGCGGACACGCCCTGTGCCGATATCTGTCAGAAGCGCCCGTCGCGCCGCCGCTTAGCCAGACCGTCGCGAGAACGAGAATGATGCGCCTCGGCCTCATTAACCCTGCTTCTTTTCGGGCGCGCCGATGCCTGAGAGGTCAGCGCCCAAGCGAGGTCATTTTATTCGCCTGCGGGCTAAATGATCGTACGTGACTCCGCTCATGAGGGCGGGTTGCGACAAGTGCGACGGGACACGAAACTGCGCGATCGAAACATGAACATCACTGCACACGCTGTCACGTAAACCTCTGAAAAGCAGCGCTAATCGCGACCATCCATCACTGGACAGTCTATACGCCATCAGCTTTCCACATCTTAAACCGCGCCTGCCCCGTCATCTCACGGATCAAACCGCTTTCTTCCATCCGCGTCAGATTGCGCTGAACCGCGGCGCGACTAGCTCCGGTCATGGCCTCAGCCATTGGGGCGGACACCAAGGGCCACTCAGAGAAAGTTTTTCGCAAGGCGACCGGCGTGCGGCCAGACAATTGCGCCATGACGCTTTCTGCTCGCCCGGTCCACGCTTCAATACCATCAAGTGTTCGCATCGCCGTTAAAATCCCGTTGTTCATCCCATCCAACCAGCGGGCCAAGCGTTCGGTTGGCGAGCCCGAGACACGCAGCCCCCCTGCCCCGCCCATAGCGAGCGGTGCGAAGATGGCGCCGCTTCCGTCGCTGGCCGCGATCCTGGACGCGGTGACTGCGGCTTCCATACGGTCGCCGTGCTGTCCGAGGCCCGCCAGGCTCCAGAGATGAAAGCCCATGCAAGCCCGCGTGATTGGGTGGAAATCACATGCAGCTGCCATTACGTCCAGCCATCCGCCCGCGCGATCTTCGAAACGCTCAGTGCTGTCTTCAATGTTCTCGGGATCGCGGCGATCTAGGAAGGCGGCCAAGTCACCCTTTGGTCCGGGACCGCCTGTCAGGCGCCGAACAGCCCATCCAACTCTTGCCAGAGCATTTGGGTCATCCTGCGCGCCCGAGAGCCGCATCGAAACCCAGAGCGCAAGACGATCAGAACTCACCCGATCCCCTGCGAACCAACTGAGGTCCGCTGCCTCGATAAGAGCGAGACGATGCCGCCAGCCTTCCGGGCCACGCAGCAGCCGGTCATCCAGAGCCCCCAGGCGTCCAGCCACTCTTGCCAGTCGCGCAGCGTGAACGCCTTCTGCCTTTACCCAGTCTTCGATGACAGCAGTGTCGGGCGGTTCCGCCCGTGGCCCTGGAGGCAAATCATCCGGTTCTTCTTCTAGTGACTCAGGTAGAAACCAGAGATCGTCTTCGTGAGCCGGTAGTGTCGCAAAGTTTTGCGAAAACCGTTAAGAAGTGTCCTTCAAGTTTCATCAGGTTAGGTTTGGCGATGATTTCGTTTAAGGGCGCCCAGTATCCAAAAGATGTCATCCTTCACGCGATGTATTTCTATTTGCGGTACGGTGTGTCCTACCGCGATTTGGAGGAAATCCTGGCAGAGCGAGGAGTGGTTGTTGACCATGCAACGCTTAACCGATGGGTAATCAAGTATTCCCCGCTGATCGCACTAAAAGCTCATGCAGCCAAACGAAAAACAAACCGATCATGGCGCATGGATGAGACTTATGTGCGAGTGAAGGGTGTTTGGAAATATCTGTATCGTGCAGTAGACAAATACGGGAACACCCTTGATTTTATGTTATCAGAGCGACGCAACACCGCTGCGGCGAAGAAATTCTTTGCCAATGCGCTGGCGTCCAATGGCATTCCTGAAAAGATTGTGATCGACAAAAGCGGAGCAAACAAAGCAGGGATCCGTGAGATAAACAAAACCTTCAAGCGATTTGGATGCCCTGTTTCGGTCCACACGGTTCAATCTAAGTATCTCAACAACCTCATCGAACAGGATCACCGTTTCATCAAAAGGCGGGTTCGAAACATGGGTGGCTTCAGTTCTTTTTCAGGAGCAGCAGCTACGCTGGAAGGAATAGAAGTCGCAAACATGATCCGCAAACAACAGTTCGAAAATCCTAGCTTATCGGGTTTCCAGCAATTTGCATTGCTTGCTGGATAGCTGTGCCCAGAGGTTGAACAAACTCAACATCACGTCAACTTTGCGACACTACCTGATATAGTGCGCGCGCGCGTCTGCCGGCGGAACCTCTCAGATCGCGCTCAGCGCAAGGAAACCAAGGCATTGTACGCCAGCACGACGAGAGAACACTCACTTGCATTCGTTTACAAACGGTCGTTTATTCGCTATATATTAAATTGCAAACGGCCCAGTTTCATGCCCCTGATTGGCTATGCGCGCGTCTCCACCGAGGATCAGACCCCCCTGCCCCAGTCTGAGGCACTGCAGTCTGCGGGATGCGCCGAGATCTTTGAAGAGCACGCCTCGGGCGGCAATCGCGCGCGGCCTGTGCTTGCCCGCGTGGTGGAGCGAGTTGACAAAGGCGATACGCTGGTCGTCGTTCGGATCGACCGGCTTGCGCGGTCCTTGTCGCATCTTCTCGAAGTGATTGAGCGTCTGGAGGCCAAGGGTGCCTTCTTCCGCTCACTGCAGGACCCCATCGACACCTCATCCCCGCAGGGCAAATTCACGCTGCAAGTTCTGGGCGCTGCCGCCGAGTTTGAACGTGCCCTGATCCGAGAGCGTACCAAGGCCGGCCTTGCCTCGGCTCGCGCCAAAGGGCGCGTAGGTGGCAACCCAGGACTTCGCGCCAAGGACCCCGCCGCGCTGCGCAAAGTGCGGCTGGCGCGACAGGACGGTTTCATGGAGCGCTTGAACGAAACTGCGCAGGATTGGGTGCCCCATGTGCGCCGTTTGCGCCCCGATATGGCTTGGGAGGACGTCCTGCGGATCATCAATGGCCCCCTGCCCCACGATCGCCGCTGGACACAAAGTCGCTTGCTCCGTGCCGTGAAGGCATATGTGCGCGACGGATTTCTGCCCAATGAAGTGCTTGGCCGCGCCGGGCGCCGCGAAACCAACGATCGCCTGCCCGCAATCGTCGCCGGCATCAAGGGCGCGGACCCAGACATCACTCTTCAGGCAATCTGCGACCGGCTTGAGTTTATGCGTGAGCGCACCCCTCGAGGTCGCACGAGCTGGCAGCCTTCCTCAGTCAGAATGCTGCTGGAGCGTGCTGAAAAGCTCGGGCTCCTCTGAGGATCACACTTGTGTTGGCCTAACCGATTGCCACTAAATCTAGAAAGTGCTTGCACGAATCTGGTTGGTCGGGCAATAGTCTCGAAAAATAACGCGCGGTCACATAAAAAACGCGCCCACGGATCGGGGCAGACATGAGCGAAGTAGAGCAGGATCTAGACATCGCCATCGGGCACTACGCGGAACTTCTCGCGTCGAACCTGCATGCTCAGCGCGCCGCACACTTCCCTCCGGATGCAAAGAAGGTGATGCGCACTTTGACCAGCGGCGAAGCTGCTGAGCTCCTTGGCGTCGACCATACCTATCTTCGGAAGCTTCATCGAGAAGGAAAGATCGTTGACGTTGAGACGACGGCTGGAAGTCATCGTCGCTATACGCTCGACGATATCTGGGAAATCCGGCAGACGCTTGAAGGAAACGCAAAAAAGTCTGGAACTTACGTGCCTGGGCGTCGCGACGGTGACGAGCTTCAAGTTATTTCAGTGGTGAACTTCAAGGGCGGGTCCGGCAAAACGACGACGTCTGCTCACCTCGCTCAACGCTTGGCGCTCAAGGGGTACAGGGTTCTTGCGATCGATCTCGACCCCCAAGCATCTCTTTCGGCTCTTCACGGAATCCAGCCAGAACTCGACCTTATGGAGGGCGGAACCCTCTATGATGCCGTTCGCTATGACGATCCGGTTCCGATCGCCGAAGTGATCCGCAAGACCTACATCCGCGGCCTTGATCTTATCCCGGGCAACCTTGAACTCATGGAGTTCGAGCACGAGACGCCTGCTGCTATCCAGCGAGGCGGAGCGAAAGCGTTCTTCGCGAGAGTTCATGACGCACTCGATAGTGTTGAAGCGAACTACGACGTTGTTGTGATCGACTGTCCGCCGCAGCTTGGTTTCTTGACGATGTCAGCACTTTCCGCGTCCTCGGGTGTCCTCGTGACGGTTCACCCGCAGATGCTTGACCTCATGTCGATGTCCCAATTCCTGCGAATGACCGCGGATCTCCTGGGAGTGATCAGGGATGCAGGCGCAAATCTGCGCTTCGATTGGCTGCGCTTTTTGCCAACGCGATACAAAGTCGGCGACGCGCCACAAACTGAAGTCATCGCTTTCATTCGCGGACTGTTCGGGAGGTCGGTCCTGACCAATCACATGGTTGAATCGACCGCAATTTCTGATGCCGGCTTGACCAAACAAACGCTCTACGAAGCTGACAAGAAGGACTTCACGCGTCAGACGTTTGATCGTGCGATCGAATCCATGAACGCAGTCAACGATGAGATCGCTGAAATCATCCAGAACACATGGGGGCGGAATGGCAAGAAAGCCTAAACTCGGCCTGCCGCTGCAGACCCTTCGCAACGCTCCTGACGCTCTTGAAGGGCGCCGACTGCGTGGCGGTGTATTTGAGATCGATCCGGCGCAGATTGTTACCGAAGGACGGTTGGATGACAGGCTTCAGATTGAAGTTGAGGGCCTGAAGAACTCTATCTCCAAGAACGGTCAGCGTGTGCCTGTATTGGTCCGCCCACTGGAAGGCGATCGCTACAACCTGATCTATGGCCGCAGGCGCCTAGAAGCATGTCGCGAACTCGGTATCAAAGTTCGAGCCATCGTCACGGAAGTTGAGGGCGATCAAGCGCTTCGGGATCAGCTTCTCGAGAACCAAGAGCGTCGTGATCTTAGCTTTATTGAACGTGCGCTTGTTGCGACGGCGCTTCTGGACGGTGACCATTTGGAAGGGGCTGAGCGCACCAATCGAGGTGTCGCCGAAGTCCTTAACCTCCACGAAGCTGGGGTTTCACAACTCTTGAGTGTCGTTCGGACGGTCGGCGAGGAACTCATCCAGGCAATTGGTGCGGCTCCCGGGATTGGTCGCCCGAGATGGGAAGAGCTCAAAAAGGCTTTGGGTGCCTACGACGGTGATCGAGACCAACTGCAAGCCGTAGCTCATGCAGCCAAGTCCGAAAGTTCCGGCTCGGTCGATGAGGTTTCTGAGCGTGCGTTTCTCGCAGTTCTGGCAGCTACGAAGAGCCCAGAGAAGAAAGCAAACCCGTCTAGAAAGGGCGTGCCTGCTTTGGCGATCCCCGGTGTCGGAGCTGCGACGGTCAAGACCGGCCGCCAAGGCAAGCAGCTTAAACTCGATCTGACTACGGATGAACCTGATTTTATCAACTGGTTGGAGGGCAATGCCCCAAAGCTGATTACCGAGCTTCATGAGCGCTGGAAGCGTTCAGGAGACTGAGGAAGAGCAACCAACAAGAAGGAGGCACGATACAGGCAAAAAGAAAAAGGCCCCGAGAAGCTAGCTTCACGAGACCTTTGTAAGGTTTCGCACCGGGATCAGCCCGCTACAAAATCTCAGTTTTCGCACTTCTGAATGTAGCGTTCTGGCCCCTACCCCGCAAGCGCAAAGCGATTCGCGGGCCGTAGAAATTTTGCCTTCGTGAACGTTTTCATGGAGTACACACCGATTTCGCCGTTTATGCGGCCGATCTCGCACGCCCATCTGCGCGTGATCGAGCGACCCGAGGCATCTGTTCCGGGCAGACCCGTCAACAAGTGGGAACTCCTGCGCGAGCTCTCCAAGGCGCAAGCGGCCTTTGGCGTGTCAGAGCGTGATTTGACCGTTTTGCAGGGGCTCCTCAGCTTCTTTCCAGACGATGCACTTGGCGGGAACGCCGAGATGGTAGTCTTCCCCTCGAACAAGGCGATCTGTGAGCGCCTGAATGGTATGCCGTGCTCAACGATGCGTCGTCACCTCGCGCGTCTTGTCGAGGCTGGTTTGCTTCAGCGGCGTGATAGCCCCAATGGAAAGCGCTACGTCCGCAAGCACGGCGAAGAGCGCGTCGCCTTTGGCTTCGATCTCTCCCCGCTCTACTGCCAGTCCGAGGAGATAGCACGGGCCGCAGAGGCCGTACGTGAGGCTGAGGAGCGCGTCAGGCGTCTGAGAGAGGTTGTAAGCCTCATGCGGCGTGATCTCGCGGCCCTCGCGGAGTTCGGAGACGAGATGCAGCCAGGCCTAGGCATCTGGGACCAGCTTCGTGACAAGGCTATCCTCACAGCGCGCGCGCTTCGCCGCAAACTTTCAATTGAGGACCTCGCGGCCTATCGAGACGATCTTGAAGCTCTCCTCGACCAGGCACGCAACATCATTGATGGCTCTGAAACAGAAGAAATGAACACCAATGATGCCCGATCTGAGCGTCACCATCATAATTCAAATAAAGAATCTATAGATCTTGAACCTGCTTTAGAAAAAAGCGGGGCGGCGGCCGGCGTGCCAGATGTGGACAGGGATGAGCCCGCGGCTGACGTCGATGAACAGGACACAAGACACCTGCCAAAGATCCCGCTGCACCTGGTGATCGCGGCATGTCCCTCGCTCAAGACCTTCTACCAAGGCGAAATCCGCCATTGGCACCAGCTTTTCGATGCGGCATGCCATGTGCGACCAGCCATGGGGATCAGTGCGTCGGCATGGGAAGAAGCGCAGCGGTTCATGGGTCCGGAGCAAGCGTCGATCGTCGTTTCTGCCATGCTGGAACGCTTTGAGGACATCAGATCGCCTGGTGGATACTTGAGAGCTCTGACTGCCAAAGCTGCGGCCGATGAGTTTTCCTGTGGGCCGATGGTCATGGCATTGATTGGACGACGATCTGCAGCTTAACAGCTGTTAAGGTTGAGAGACTGCGTACTGTTCCGCCACCTCGGGACTGACGACTTAACAGCTGTTAAGGTCCTGTCTCGGGAGCGCCAGAACAGGAGAGGGAAAGGTTTGTTGGTTTGAGGGGTGACGGGAAGTCAGATCGGAAGAGTGGCTTCCGGCGCCCGTCGTGGAGAAGATCTGATGGCGAAATCTGCCCAGAAAGTCACCCTGTCCCCGTCCCGGGACATTCCCTTCGACAAGCTCGTGCTGAGCCAGTCCAACGTTCGGCGCATCAAGGCCGGCATCTCGGTCGAGGAACTGGCCGAAGACATCGCCCGCCGCGGGTTGCTGCAGAGCCTGAGCGTCCGGCCCGTTCTTGCGGATGATGGTTCTGAGACCGGTGCGTTCGAAATCCCCACTGGCGGTCGGCGCTTCCAAGCCCTGTCTCTCCTGGTGAAGCAGAAGCACTTGGCCAACACGACGCCCATTCCCTGTATCGTGCGGGATGCCACGTCCGCGATCCTCGCCGAGGATGACTCGCTCGCTGAGAACATGCACGCGCGGCTCCGCATCCGCTCGATCAGTTCCACGCCTTCGTGGCGCGGCGGGAGAAGGGTCAGCGCGATGAAGAGATCGCGGCTGCCTTCTTCGTCACACCGCAGGTGGTCAAACAGCGCCTGAAACTCGCCGCCGTGGCCCCTGCCCTGCTCGAGCTTTATGCCGAGGACGAGATGACGCTGGAGCAGCTGATGGCCTTCACGGTCAGTCCGGATCATGAGCGCCAGGTTCAGGTTCTGGGAGGCGATCCGGTCATCCTGGAACAAGGAGCCCTATCAGATCCGGCGCATACTGACCGAAACCTCCGTGCGCGACTCAGACCGTCGTGCCGTCTTTGTTGGCGTCGAGGCGTACGAGACGGCTGGAGGCACCATGTTGCATGACCTCTTCCAGGGCGATGACGGCGGTTGGCTGGAAGACCCTGCCCTGCTGGATCGCCTGGTCAGCGAAAAGCTTCAGGCTGAAGCCGAAGCCATCGCGACCGAAGGTTGGAAATGGATCGAGGTCTCGCTCGATCTGCCCTATGGCTACAGTCATGGCTTGCGGCGGCTGAACGGAGACCCGGCGCCGATGACGAATGACGAAGGCGCGGCGCATGCCAAGCTGCTTGCCGAGTACCGGGCGCTCGAAGAGGAATACGAGGGCCAGGATGAGTTCCCCGAAGATATCGACGCGCGTCTTGGCGCGTTGGAAGTCGCGATGGAGAAGCTCGAGGTTCGACCGCTGATCTTCGACGATGAGGAGATCGCGCGGGCAGGGGCTTTCGTGACGCTTGATCGCTATGGCGAGCTTGCCGTCTATCGGGGCTTTGTGCGGCCTGAGGATGAGCCTCGGGAAGACGGGCAGGGCGCTGAGCTTTCAACGGGGAGCAATGTGGATGGCGTCGGCCATGGCACGGTGATCACCTCTGCTGGTCAGGCGCTAGGCGCCAACGTCCCCGACGACGAGGACGACGGAGCCTTGAAGCCGTTGCCCGAGCGGCTGGTCATGGAGTTGACGGCGCACCGGACATTGGCGCTGCGGGAAGCTGTCGGGCGTTCTCCCGACGTCGCCCTGACGCTTCTGCTCCTGAAGCTCGTCAACGACACCCTCCGGACATCCAGTTTGGCCGGCAGCTGCCTCGAGGCCTCGGTGCGTCACGTCTACATGTCCGCGCAGGCGAGCGATCTGAAGGACAGCGTGGTTGCCAAGCTGGTGGACGATCGCCATGCGGGGTGGGAGGCCGACTTGCCGCTCGGAGACGATGCTGTTCTTTGGGACTACCTGGCTTCCCTCGCCGTCTGTCCCTGCTCGCGCATTGCCTCAGCTTCGGTATCAACGCGCTCCACGAGAAGGTGAACCCCTATGGTGCTGGTATCTCGGTCAGCGGTTTGACCAAGCGGATGACCCAGTCCGACTTGGTCGCACAGGCGGTCGATCTCGACATGGTCGAGGCGGGGTGGGCGCGATCATTCGCTACACCGACAACAGCCGGAAACCGCTTGCGCGGTTCGAGGCGGCCGTCAGCAGCGCTCTGCGCGGGCCCTGGGTGCAGTTCACGGGTCTCTTCGAGGAGCTTCTGGATCGGCTTCCGCGCCGTCACGAAGCATCAGAGCAACTTGCCCGGCTGGTGGGCTGGTTCAAGGAGCTTCAGGAGCGTGTCGAGGCGACCTATCTCAAGGCAACAGAGGTTGCCCAGCCTGTGGAAAACACGCCGGAAACCAAAGAACACGTTTCGGAGAAGACTCAAGAAATGAACCCCAAGCAGGTCATTTCTGACCCTCATATACTAATTACAAACCAACTTGATCCTGTAACTCGTAATTCCTCAGAAAATGAGGAAATCGCGGCCATGGTGCCCAATGCTCAGCCTGAAGATCAGGTTGATAGGGAGCTGGAAGAATGGGTGGCCGAGGTGCGCAAGAAGCGCGCGGCGCTGGATCTGCCTACTGTCATGCAGGCCTGTCCCGAATTCGCATCCTGGGCACGCAATATGGGAGGATTCCTGAAGGATTGGGGCGATCTGCACCGGGTTGCGGGACAACTCAGGCCGATGATCGGGGTGTCAGAGCATGCTTGGAACGTGGCGCAAGACCGTTTGGGCAAACAGGTGGCGACTGCGGCGCTGGCGCTCGTCTTCGAGAAGCATTGTGCAGGCGAAGTTTCCTCCCCGGGCGGTTATCTGCGGGGCATGGTCGAGAAAGCCGGGGCAGGGGAGCTGCATCTCGAGCGCAGCTTCTATGGCAGGCTCAACGGGCAGGCGGCATGAGTTGTTGATCAAAAGGGGGCATTGGCATATATTGCCAACAAAGGAGAGCCGACAGATGGTTACGCGCAATGTCGTTCTGACCGAAACCCAGGACCAGCTGGTGCAGGCGTTGGTGGCGTCCGGACGTTACCAGAACGTCAGCGAGGCGATGCGCGCAGGGCTTCGGCTGCTGGAGCAGGAAGAAGCTCAACTCGCCGGTATCCGGCAGGGGTTGTTCCAGGGATTGGCTCAGGCAAAGGCGGGTGAGTTTGCCGAAGGCAGCGGAGAAGACGCGATCCGGCGCGCCTTTCGACAAGCGCGCGCCTCTTCATGAGCCGATCCCTTCGGCTAACCCGCCGCGCTGAAGAATGTCTGGTCGAAATCGCAAAGTGGACGATCGAAAATTTCGGGTTCAAACAGGCCGAACTCTATGAGAACGAGGTGCTCACCCGCTGTCAGGCAATCCTGAACGGTCAGGCGCATAGCCGAAGCTGCGCGGTTTTGATCGATGATGCGGCCGATCTGCGGTTCGCCAGGGCAGGGGAGCATTTCCTGGTGTTTTTGGATCAGCCTGACGAGGTCATTATCGTTGATATCCTGCATTCCCGCAGTGATCTTCCGCGCCATGTCGCCGCGTTGGCTACTCTCAGAAATGTCGACCTATAGCCCTGCAGCCTTGGTCAGGTTCACGCGGAACCGGTCGCGGCGGCGCTGGTAACGGCGGGTCATCTCGGCTGAGGCGTGCCCCAGGTGCTTCTGGACATAGCGTTCGTCGACTTCTGCAGAACTGGCGAGGCCGGCGCGCAAGCTGTGACCGGAGAACAGCGCCAGGCGCTCCTTCTCGGGCAACTCGAATCGGATGCCGGCGTCCAGGACCGTGCGCTTGATCAGCCGGGCCACATGCTTGTCGTTGAGCCGTTTATCGAGGGCGCGCTTGCCGTCCCGCGAGGTGCCGACAAAAATCGGACCGAAGTCGATCTTCGCAAAGTGCAGCCATTGCTCGAGCGCATGCACGGGGCAGGTTTGATCCTTGGAGCCGCGGCCGATCTCGACCTCGCGCCAACCGGTCTTGGCATTGAGTGTCAGGAGGGCACCCTTCTCCATGATCTCGATCCAGCCGCCAGAGTCCGGTGTGTCGTCCTTATGCACGTCGAGGCTGACAATTTCCGAGCGGCGCAGACCACCGGCATAGCCGATGAGAAGAATCGCGCGATCCCGGAGCCCGCGCAGATCATAGGGCAGGGTGGCCACCATCGCGAGAATGTCCTCGGCCAAGATCGCTTCTTTCTGCACCGGCGGTCGCGCGTGCTTGCGCTTGATCCCGGCCAGCACCGTGGCGATGTGACGGTTTTTCCGATCAAGGGTGAATCCCCGCTGCGCGTAGTTCCAGGCGAGGCCCGAGAGCCGCCGGTCGATTGTGCTAACGGACAGGGGGCGCGACGCCGACTGCGGTCCGGGCGCTGACTTCGATGGGGAGGAGCCCGACCCGGAGGCCAAGTCCGCGAGATAGAGCCCGATCATCTCCGGCGACGGAGGCAGCGGCTCGGCGCCCTTCATCCGGCACCAGCGCGCGAAGTGCGCCCAGTCCTTTGCATAGGCCTTCAGCGTGTTGTCTGAGGCCGCGGCGCGGGCGTAGTCTCGGGCGGTATCGACCAGTCGATCGAGGGTGCCGGAGCCGGCGACATGAGCGGGCAGGGCGATAGCGTCGGTCTCGTCTTGCCCTGGCAATGCACCTGATCTATACTCTTTTTTCATACGTATTTACCGGGAGGCTGGGATGGGTCGCGTGAAGGTCAATCTGACTCTGGATGCAGAAGTCGCCGAAACGGCGCGGTCGCTTGGCCTCAATATGTCGCGCCTCGCCGAGGCGGCGATTATCGAGGCGGCCAAGGTCGAACGCAATCGCCTGTGGCGAGAGGCAAACCAGCCGGCAATCGACGCCTATGCCGAAGAAGTTGCCAAAGAAGGCTTGCCCCTCGCGGGCTTCCGTAGTTTCTGACGCGAGGGCGTTATGGCACAGTTCGATCTTTTCCGCCTCAAAGGCGGGCAACTCGTCGTGGATCTTCAAACCGACCTGATCGGAATCGACGCCTCGCGCATCGTCGCCCCTTTGCGTGAGATGGGCCGTTATGCGGCCTTCCCAGGTCTCACACCTGCTGTCGAATACAACGGTACAACGTGGATTGTCCGAGTTCAGGAACTCGCCGCAGTTCCCGGCATAGAACTGCGGGACAGGGTTGGGTCGCTGGCGGATCAGCGCGACGCATTGAAGCGCGCGTTGGACATTCTGATCGACGGGGTGTGACCTGTGGCGCTGGCTCGGTGCCGCCCCAAGGAAAGAACGCCGTCGAGCCCGAAGACGAGCGGCGACGCTCTCGATGCCCTCGTTGACGGAAGACACATTTGGCGGCGCTGAGCTCGATTTCTCGTGATATTTTGACATGTCGCAGAGCATATCTTGCTATGTCCGATAATGCAAACTTATTGGACATAAGACGGTTCGGCAAGAAGAGGCGGTTAGATCGCTATTTTCTGGCAGAAAGCGCCGCGCTCATGTAGGCTTCAGGCATGACTTTTGCCCGGCCGGATCACATCAGCGACCTCGATACGTTACCCCGGATGCCCGCCTGGGTCACCTCTGCACGCGCTGAAACCCTTGAAGATGTTGCGTTTTTGTCGGGCGCAGCGCTGAACCACCTGCATCTTGTGTTGAGCCGAGTTGACCTCCCCCACGCCTTGTTGCGGGACAGGCTAGCGCTGCGCGCGGCTGCTGCTTGTGTCGCGTTTTCTGGGCGGCCGGAGCGCGAGGCGGAGCTGCGCGATGCGGTACACCTTTTGCGCCCCGGCGATCTGCCCGGACCTGCCGGTGAAACCTACCTGGCCTGGCGGCGCGCGGTGGAGCGGCCGGTGTCGATCAAGGCTCTAGGCCGAGCATTGCCGACCCTCGAGCCGGGCCAGATTGCCGCGTGGCTTGATGCCGGGAAAGGGGCGCCGGTGACCCGGGCCGCGATGGCGCTGGAAGCCGTTCGGCGCGAGGCGCCACGTGCTGACGAAGCTGCGCTGATCCTCGCGGATGCGGCCCTCGCCCAAACCCTCGGTTGGGATCATGTCGTGCCGCTGCTGGCCGCGGGCCTGAAACGCGCCGACCTTCGCAAGCATGGCGACGACCTTCGCTTGGCTTGTCATCGGGCACTCATCTCTTCGGCGATCGAGTCGGTGCGGCAGGCCGCCGACCTCACGCGCCGAGCTGCGCACCTGAAGGCGGTCGCGCCGAAGCTCCGCGCCAAGGGCGCGGGCGACGCAGTCGAGATGTTCCTGACGCGCGATGCGGTCGCGCCGTCGGCGATGCCTTTGCCCGACCGTGCTGCGCGGCGGCTCTGCGACCGGCTGGTCGACCTCGGCGCGGTGCGCGAGCTGACCGGGCGCGACACCTTCCGTCTCTACGGGGCGTAGGGATGGCGAAGGATCGCTCCGAACCAGACCTGGATTGCGAGTTGCGCGACCTGCCGCCAGAGCTGCGCTGGCGGGAATGGATGCGCCGGATCGAGGCGGTTCTCTTCGCCTCTGCCTCGCCGGTGCCGCGCGACGACCTGGCGCGCGTGGTGGGGCAGGGGGCCTCGGTCGATCTGCTCGTCGAGGACCTCGCCGCCGATCTGGAGGGGCGTGCCTTCGAGATCGCTCAGGTCGCCGGCGGCTGGATGTTCCGGACGCGGGCCGCCTACGCGCCCGCGATCCGCGCAGCGGCGGATGTCGGCGACCAGCGACTCGATCTGAGCGAATTCGACGTCGCGGTGCTGGCGGCCATCGCCTACCATCAACCGATCACCCGCGACGGGCTCAAGGACATCTTCGGCAAGGAAATCAGCCGTGACCTGATCGGGCGGTTGCATGCGCGCGGCCTCATCGGGACCGGGCCAAGATCCCCTCGGCGAGGGGCGCCCTATACCTTTGTGACGACCGAGCAATTCCTTGTTGCATTTGATCTGGAGACTCTCGCGGATCTGCCAGAGCGGGAGCAGTTGGAGGACGCAGGTTTGGATGGCGGGTCATAGGAATGGTGGCGGGCTGGCGATCCCCGTATTGGCCAAACGGTGAGGCATGTCGTGGACATTTCGTGACGCTCCCAATCGTGACTTGTTGAGAGAGCTCAGGCTTCGATCCTGAGCCCTCTGAACAGAGCTTCCCAAGGGTCGCCATCCTCGGTCATCGCGCCGGGTTCCAAGTTTGCCATGTTCTCGTCGATGACTGCGTTGTGGTAGTTCTTGAGCCAGCTGTATTTGCGCCGCACCGTCGCGTTGGGACTGTCGGCGAGACCGCTCTCCACCAACGTTTTGTGCCTACCCAGAAACTCGATCCAGCCGGCGTATTCGCCGTCGAGCTCGCTGAGACTGGCGCGAAGATAGTCGATGTAGTGGAGGCCTGACTCGTCCTGGCGCAGGAGGTTGTTCAGGTGACGCTCTTCATCCTCATAGGAATGTCCTTCCCGCCAGAGCGTTTGGTCCTGCCGGTGGCGTTCGATGACATCTTCATGGATCGCAATGCGCGGGAAGATGACCTCGCCTTCTTCCATGAAATAAGCCTGAACGAGGGCAGGCCCAAACACCGGACCACTGAAGTCGATGCCGAGATGCATGGGGCCGATCGTCATCGCGCCGCGCACCAATATGCCATTTGCCACGCATTCGATCTGGATGTGTAGCAGATCGATGAGCTCCCAGACCAAGGGGCCGGCCTGGTACTGAGTTTCAATGGTTCTGGTTCTGACGATCGCGTCAGACACGATCTCTGCATGGACTTCGCTGATCATCCGCATCTCGTCGGAGCGGGTGGGCGGCGTGGCATCTCCTTCGGACACCCTGCGAAACATCGAAAGCGAGTGCCTGATCTCTGCACCGCTTCGCGTGTGCAGGAGGTTCCTGAAACCGAGGACATCAAAAAAGGTCACAAGGCATTCTTCGTAGTCGGGGTCGTTCTCGAAATCAGTCATCTCTGATCCATCTTCAGCCGAGGAGCTTCTCCAGCTCTTCCCCTTGGGCGGCATGCTTCTTGGGGTTTTCTGCTTTCAGCTTATTCACGTTGATGAGCTTCCACCGGACCGCTGGAAGCTCGGCCGCTTGAGGGCGGTCGATCGCGTCGAAGTCCGGGTCGCCGTCATGCAGGGTTTTCAGAAAACTTTTCGCGTTTTCATCCATGCGAGCTTGGATGTCCCCAATCAAGCGGTCGCGCGTTGCGACCAATTCCGAAAGGTCGACCGCTTCCTTCGTCATGCCCTCGAATTCCCGGGCATAGGGCTGATCCAGATCAATCAGGTTTGGGTTCAAAAGTTCGTGCGGCGGGCGGGGTGAACTCGCGACGTAGATCAGAAAAGTACGGAACAACGCGTCGGTAAACCCTTCGTTGTCGTAGAGCAGTTTAACGTCGTAGAGGTCTCGCGGGTGCTGGCGATCTAGGGCCGCATGTAGCTTGCCGCCGAACAAATCCTCGAAGGAGACGATGTTCATCGTCACATATCCGAACGCCTCCTCGACGGCTTCGGAGACTTCGCGTTGTTCCGGATCATGCACGACGCCCCGGGTAACGGGGGAGGTTTCGATTTTGATTTCGGCTGTGCCGAGGCGGGCGAGCGCACGCGTGGCGCCGCCGCCACCGCCGGCAATGCGCTGCGCTTTGGCGCCGGTGATGCCGCCTTCGATGGCGGCGGCAATCCGGTCCATCGCGTCGTTGATCTCGACGAGGCTTTCGGCGCGGTCCTTGACAGGCAGATAGGTCAAATCGATATCGACCGAAAGGCGCGGAAGGTCGCGATAGAAGAGGTTGATGGCCGTCCCGCCCTTCAGAGCAAATATCTCCTCCTTGGCGACATACGGGAGTATGCGTACGAGCAGGGCCACTTGGGCGGCATAGTCTTCACGCGCCATGACCACGTTCCTTTCTTGCAAACTCTTCGGGCACCATGACCCTGTAGCGCGGATGTATCTTGCCGCCTTTGACCAATGCGCGATCGCCGCTGCCGAGGTTGAACTCTTCCGGATCGAGACGCTTGCGCCAGGCATGGTCGTGGCGGTCGGCGAACACGAAGAACAGGCGTTTGACCTTGATCTTCTTGCAACTTCTGAGCAGTGCCGCGAGGGTTCTTGGGCGCAACGTCGTCAGGCTTTCGAACACCATGTCGAGGTTGTGAAAGCTCTCCTGATCCGGCAACTCGTCCAGCGCCTCTAAGATCGCGCGTTCCGGCGAGGACATCACCAGTTTCCAATCCCATGGCAAGGACGATGCCGTCTCGTTGAGATTTTTTCGTGCGTCATTGACACCCAACTCCGGATCGGAGAACAGCGATACGCTGCGTGTCCGGAGTTCGGCGTTGAGCGGCAGTTTTTCGAGCCAGTTAGGGATTTTTGAGCCGTAGAGCCAGACTGTGCTCTTGTCGCCGAGTGAGAGGTAGTGCGCATAGCCTTGCAGGCCCAATGCCGTCGCCCCCCCGATATGGATAGGGTAGTGCATGATATGCTGGAGCGAGAGCAGGCAGGTCTTCCAGTCGAGCGTATTCGTGGTGGCGCTGCTTGGTGAGGGACGGCGGAAGACGCCGCGTCCAAGGCGTTCTAGCCAGCCGCGTTGGACATAGGCGTACGACGAACGCCGGCCTATCCCGTGGTGCTCCAGCCAGGCGGAGTCCACGAGGAACCCCGTGGGGACAGCCTCAAGAAGGTTCTTTAGTTTTTCGTGTTCTTGTCCACTCATGGGCGACATAATGATGTGTTTTTAAAGAGGCCGCCACTTGTTTCTGTGAAAACCTGTGAAATAGTCCGCCAAGGATCGACAAATTCTGAAATTCTCAAAGAGACTGGTGGTTGTCGGCTCTGAAGCTCACCAGCAAAGCAGGGCGTGGATGCCCTAGATTGGCCGAGAAGACGCTCGGCCATTCGGATCGAAAAGTTGAAGCTTTGTGCCCATGTCGAAGCCGCTGCGCCAAACCAGAGTCAGGTTTCACTTTCGATTGTGGCGTTCTTTTGCCCATACAAACATCGCACCGACGGCAGCATTGGCTTGCTGCACGCTGAACACTTCCGGTTCGAACGCGCCCGCCCATTGCTTTGTATCACGATGTTCCGGGTGGTGTTTGTCGGTCAGCGCGTCGAGAAACTCTTCATAAGAGTAGGGCCCGCCACTATCCTCTGGTGGGCACGCGCGCGCTCCGGCAACACAGGCGGGAAAATCCTGATCTGGTCTTCCGGTTGGTTTGCTAATCTTTTCAACGGTGACGAGATGCCGCCACCCATCTCCGAAATCGTAAGTGTATGTGAACTGACTGCCTTTCTTGACCAGCTCTCCAAGAGCAAACCTCTTTTCGTCCTTCCGCCCATCGGTAGGGTCCCAGCTGTCGTCACTTTCGTCGCGGGCCTCGAACCTGTCTTCGCCAATCTCGAATTCATGCAAATGATAGTCTTGCCAAGGCATAGCGCCCTGGAGAACGGAATGCAGGATGTCCAAGCTGATGTCATTCGGAACGAAGATCCGGCGCCAGATGGGTGGTATGATGCCAATAAGTTCGATTTTCAGCTCAATCAAAATGTGTTCTGCCTGTCTCAATGCCCCTGCCGTTGAAGTAACTTTTGATTTTTAAGTTGAAGCATTCAAGGGGAACATTGGCCCCTCCTGCCCTTTGGTCAGGACCGCGCCCTACTCGATCGGCTGCACTCAGCCACCGTCCCTGAGCTGAAACGCCGCCTCTCCCTGCGACGTGCCACTGGCATTGCAGTCTCCTCCGGAGTCAGCCCGACCAGCCGTCGCATGGTCGTGGCAACGCTTCATCTCGGCCGTTCCGGTTACGGTCGCTGGGGCAGGGGTGTGCCCTCAACGGTGCGAACAGATGTATGTGGCCATCGGCCCAATCGAGCATAAAGCATGGGAAGTGCTTCAACCATGACGTTAGTCGTTGCAAAGATGGCTGTGCAAAATAGTGTGGTTCGGAGAGGGTTCCGATAATGTCTTCAATACTCAAGTTTTTCCGAATTACATTCTTTCTCGTCCTGTATTTTTTCTTATGCATGGTCGTGGTGACCACAATGCTTCAGGGTTGGCCGGTTGGCGGCCAGATGCTGTTTGCATTCGGTGTTCCCGTCATTCTGGTCTGGTGGCAAGAAAAACGGCTCTGCCTCAATCTGTGTGGCGTAACTATCCTGATACCCGAAAGATCCGGAGGGATAGTCGTGAATTTCAAGAAAAACTGGGCACCGTGCAGCGAAGTGAAGGTCGATCGCGTTAGCCGAAGTGAGTCAGGTTCGTGGGTTGTGTCGGGCGTCCTGGCGCCAAAAGGCATCTGCCCGGACTGTGGGTCCCGTTCACGCCGGCGCCATGGGTGGAGGCGTCGGAGGATACAAGATTTCCCTGCTCATGGGAGAGTTGTCTGGGTAGAATTGCGGGTTTGCCGTTGGAGATGTTCGAATTCTGGCTGTCGCCGCAGCACGTTTTCAGACCACGACCTTTCAATCGCAGCCCCGTTCACCCGCCGCACGTCGCGGGTGGCACAGATTGCCAGTGTCACATGGGGCATGCTGCCGGCGGGCGACCCGCTGAACGTCTCTTGCACCGATTGGGCATTGGGCTTAGCGACGACACGGTCCTTCGGCAATTGAAGCGTCACGCCCGGGAAAGCGCCCCACCTCCAAGGATCATCGGCGTTGATGACTGGAGTTGGCGGAAATCGCAGCTGTCGCGTTGACCTTAAATGCGAGACAAGAAATCCAATGAAATCAATGGTAATACTTTGCCGTTAAATCTGATATTTTGCCTTTGATCTTGAGATTTTTGCCCTTAAACCCGAGACAGAGTTCGCAGCGGGGGCGCAACTGGCGACCATGGAAAGGGCAGGGGAGCAGGACGAGACCGTCGGAGCTGAGACCGCGCGCAGAGCTGCGGTCCTGCGTCCACTCGTTCAAGCATATCTTGCTGGCTCAGGCGGTTTGGAAAGCCGCATTCGCGATGCGGTTTGGGAACTCGGCGTCAGCAGGGCGACCGTCTGGCGTTGGATACGGCGCCTTGTTGCCGCGGGCGGGCGAACCAGCGCGCTGGTGCCGCGAAAGCGCGGTCGGCGGCCGGGCACAAGGGTGATTTCCAGTGAGGTCGAGGCACTCATCGAAGAGCATCTCCGCCGCTATTACCTGCGCCGGGAGCGCCCCAGCCTGTCGCGGGTGGTGACGGAGATCCGTATTGCCTGTGGGCAGTGCGGATGGCAGGCGCCGGCGCGGCGAACTATCCAGCGTCGTCTTGATGCGATGGATGAACGTGAAGTCATGAAGGCGCGAGAGGGTGCGAGAGCGGCGCGCCGAAGGTTCGGGTCTGTGCCGGGCAAGAACCGGGCTGACCTTCCGCTCGATGTCGTGCAGATTGACCATACGCCTGCGGACATCATCCTTGTCGATAGTTTCGAGCGCAAGCCCATCGGTCGACCTTGGGTAACACTTGCGATCGACATCGCCACGCGAATGGTGACCGGATACTCCGTCAGCTTTGAGGCTCCCTCTCGCCTTTCGGTCGCGCTTTGCCTCACGCGGGCGGTTGCACCGAAGGCAGAATTGCTGGCCGATCTGGACAGCAATGCACCATGGCCCGCACAAGGCAAACCGCGCAGCGTTCAAGTCGACAACGGCCGCGATTTCCGATCCCGGGCGTTTCAGGCGGCCTGCACGGAATGGGGGATCGATCTCGTGTACAGACCGCCGGGGCGCCCGCATTTCGGCGGTCACATCGAGCGGCTGATCGGGACCATGATGGGGGCAGTGCACCTGTTGCCAGGAACGACGCAGTCCTCCGTTGCTGCGAAAGGCAGCTATGACGCCGAAGCCAAGGCCACGATGACATTGAACGAATTCGACAGCTGGTTCGCCCTGGAAATCTGCCGTTACAACAACAGTGTTCATTCGAGCCTTGGCTGGGTAGTGTCGCAAAGTTGACGTGATGTTGAGTTTGTTCAACCTCTGGGCACAGCTATCCAGCAAGCAATGCAAATTGCTGGAAACCCGATAAGCTAGGATTTTCGAACTGTTGTTTGCGGATCATGTTTGCGACTTCTATTCCTTCCAGCGTAGCTGCTGCTCCTGAAAAAGAACTGAAGCCACCCATGTTTCGAACCCGCCTTTTGATGAAACGGTGATCCTGTTCGATGAGGTTGTTGAGATACTTAGATTGAAGCGTGTGGACCGAAACAGGGCATCCAAATCGCTTGAAGGTTTTGTTTATCTCACGGATCCCTGCTTTGTTTGTTCCGCTTTTGTCGATCACAATCTTTTCAGGAATGCCATTGGACGCCAGCGCATTGGCAAAGAATTTCTTCGCCGCAGCGGTGTTGCGTCGCTCTGATAACATAAAATCAAGGGTGTTCCCGTATTTGTCTACTGCACGATACAGATATTTCCAAACACCCTTCACTCGCACATAAGTCTCATCCATGCGCCATGATCGGTTTGTTTTTCGTTTGGCTGCATGAGCTTTTAGTGCGATCAGCGGGGAATACTTGATTACCCATCGGTTAAGCGTTGCATGGTCAACAACCACTCCTCGCTCTGCCAGGATTTCCTCCAAATCGCGGTAGGACACACCGTACCGCAAATAGAAATACATCGCGTGAAGGATGACATCTTTTGGATACTGGGCGCCCTTAAACGAAATCATCGCCAAACCTAACCTGATGAAACTTGAAGGACACTTCTTAACGGTTTTCGCAAAACTTTGCGACACTACCGTTCATCTTCGGCATCCACGGAAGGACTCGCCGGGCTTGCATGGGGTAGGCTTTGAGAATGGCACCCCAAAGGGCAGCCCTCATCAGCTGAGGGTCGGAAGCTACCCAAGTCGGCAAGCGTGTATCTTGAACCGGTTAGCGCGTGCATGTGCTTTACAAGTTCAACGGCCGCTCGAACGTCATCCGCTTCCGGGCAAAAGGTTAATTTTTCCGCAATTGCCTCGGCTCTTCTCAATAGCTCGGTTGATTTCATATCATTCCTCTTTCTCTGAATCTGGATGCTGATTGTTGGTGATCGGCACCTCACAGAGAAAATAGTGGGCGTTCATGCTTCGATCAAGCTATTGAAAATAAACTATAAAATAAGACGAGATGACCGATCTGGGGTTCGCGAAAATCTGTCCCTGCAGTTAGCGCACCATGCGTTAACTGCAGGGAACTTTATTCTCGAATGCCCAAATACGGAGGAAATGATAGGTTTTATAGTTAACAAGGTGACGTTACGTAAACTTTTGTTTTTTCGATAAGATAGGGCTGACGTTAGGCGGTTTAGGTAAGGATACTCGTGCCTTGGCAGCCTTACGGACACTTTCGAAATTGAAATCAAACAACCGGTTTGTGGTGGGCAAAGCACTTGAGGATTGATGCATCAAAAATTCTTTGGGTAATGGTTTCACGTGCTTTTGTGGAGCCCGAGGCGTGATTAGCATTGCTAAGGCCAAAAGGCCGTATTTGACCTTTTGATGCGAATTTTCGCCAGAAGAGGTCATGAGCTGCCTATTATTTTCGGCAGCGCTAAAGATATGAAAGCGCGAAAATAATATTTACGTCGAAAAGAATACTCAGAATTACCTGCGAAACTCGTGACCGGTATTCGCGTAGCGAAAAAGAACTTAATCTAAGTTATTGACAATAAAGGATAAACAATCTAGGGTTGATTGAGGAGCCAATCTTGGAGGAAACAGATGTCTCAAATTTTGAAGAAAAGCTGGCACGAAATTCACGGCCTGGCGGTCGTTATTCACGTTCTGCTGGTCGTTGGAGAAGTCCTGCACAAAACACACGTCATCTAATGGTAATGAAATGAAACACACTTGTTTGGTTGGCCCCCAAAAACGGCCACAAAGTTGGGCCTCTGAGGATCAAATAGTTTAGACCCGCCTAAGTTTGGCGGGTCTTTTCATTTTCTGGGGAACTCAATTCTCGTCATTGGCAGCTTCTTCACCCAGAAGGTCGAATATCGTAGTCTGCTCCGGCTCGACGTATGGCTCCTGATCAGAGTGAGGACGTAGATGAGCAATGCCCTCTGCCTTTGCCAGGTATTCCTGAAGGTCAACAGCAATGTGTTCTGCTGAAATGAATTCATTCATAATTTTCTCTTACTTCTCTTTGGAGCGCAATTGCTCCGCTCGAAAGATAAACATTCGTAGTTAAACTGAGTTTAAAGATTTGATGGTTTGGAAACTGGTAGCGTTTTTGCGGCTTTAGCCGCGGCGTGATAGAGCCGCTGGATTTCATGATCAAGCTCTTCCGAAGAAGCGGCGCGCTCTACCAAGGCGTTCAAATCAGCAAGGCTCTCTGGCGTAGGCAATGGCAGAGAATTTAGCTCGAATGCCGATACAGAGACAGATCCGCTAATGCAGCGAAAGAGGGTATCAGCTGTAGAACTGTTCAGAAACTCCACCAAGGCCTCCAACGTGACTTCTGGTCGCTCCGCAGTTGGTTCCAATATCTGGACATGGTTTTCGACGGCTACGGCGCCAAACTTATCGATCAGGTAAGAGGGTAGGGGAGTTGCAACAAGGCGGCGGGATTGCTCCCTTGACGTCGTGCGCTGGAGCAGAACGCAAGGTTTAGATTGCAAGCAATGTCTCTGATCGGGGAGCAGCTTTATCCATGCCTTGTCCTTCCGAGCGTCAGGCGGCCAGGAGAACCCTCCACCATTCTGAATGCAAGCAGACCAGATCAATGGCACCGCATCTGGTCCCTGCGCATGTGAAATTTGAGGCTTGAAGCGATTCCAGACGACAGGACCAGTTTTGATCGCATATCCCCAATCTTTAAGACGGTTTGTGGCGTGCGATGCACTCCGAGCAATAGAGACCTGTGCCTCGGTTCTGGGTATTACCCAAGGGACCGCGAGGTCCTCGGGCAAATTGTACTCTCCGAGAAGCTTGGTTTTGACGGATGTATCGAAATCAAGTCCAAGGTGATTCACAGTTGTAGAGCGGGGCGATGCGGATTTCTGAAAGATTGAAAGCGCCAGCTCCTGTTGAATGCCTTCAAATATTCCGGAGCGCGTGTCAAATACGCCTAGCTTTTTAAGCGAGGCCTCTGATCGCAGAGTACCGCGGAGGCACTGAAAATACTGGCTCGAAAGAAAACTTGTCGGCGTAAGTGATGCTATCACGCCATCTGGTTTAGCCGACTGTAATGCTTGGTCAAAAAACAGCGTGTAGGCATTGGCGTGGCCAAAAAGAGACCGTTTGAACTTTTGTCTCTGGTCGGAATTTAATTTTGTCCGCCCGTACGGCGGGTTCATGATGACAAAGTCGAAATCGCCTTCAAAAGTTTGCTGAAGTGTATCTACTACCTGGACTATGCGCGGTAATTCGAGGTCGTGGTGTGTCGCTAAAGCGAGCAACCTGATGTCAACAGCAATCTGCGCAAGCCACGCCGCAAAAGGGTCTCGTTCAAGTGCGACTACATGTGACGGCAAATTTGTAAGTAGTGCTTTGTCACATTCAATCCCAGTTGCCAACAGCCTATTCAATGCGGCGATCAGCAGGACGCCGCCGCCGGCAGATGGCTCAAGAATGCGCGCGGATTCATGAATGGGTTTTACCTCGGTGGCACAGCGAACGATTTCCTGTGCAACCTGCGGCGGCGTAAAATGAAGGCCAGCGAGTTTTCGATCTTTCTGAGGCAGTAGTGAAGAGTAGATTTGACCGATTTCATACGCCACCCATAGCGGTGGTAAGATTGATGCTTTTTCAGCGAAGTCAGCAACGACGCTAGAAAAAATGCGGGGCAGGGGGGTGACCTCGAGCTCGTTAAAGAGAGGCCTGATATCTGCATTCGAAGAACTGAGGTTTGCTAGGGTCTGCCAAACAGCCTCCGCAGCTGAATAGGCCACCGAACGGGCTACCTGGGTATTGCTGATCGGGTAATGGCCAGCCGCCAATGCCAGTATCTTGCGCCGTGCCCTGGCGAGACGAGCATTGTCGCTCGGGTTTGGAGCGGCTTGAACGGCTCCTCTGCCAAAGTCGCTTGAGTCATATTGTTTCGTCATAAAATGCCTGCTTCTTATTCATTGCAGGCAGAGCATAGCCGACGATGTTTAAACCGGCATTTATGGCCGGCCCTTAGCAAAAGACAGCCGGTGTGCAGTGTACAGAGCTGATCACACCTTGTTCAAAGGCTCCCAGGTCATTCGATTTTCTGGAATAGCGGCTCTCATGATCAACAAAAAGTGCGGTTTCTTTGACTTCTTGCGCGGAATCCAGATCCCCGCGGCGTATCTTTGACCATCAAGGTGGACGAAACCCATAAAATCAGGTTCTGCCCGGCTCTGTTGGCCCGCATTCATTTCCAGTACGCCCAAAACCGTTCGATTTTCGATGTCTAGACGTAGCTCTGGGTGGGGCTCAGAATGCAGATTCATAAGAGCGCAGCAAATTTGTTGTTCATCACCAAAGTGCAAAACACCTTCGAAATAGATTTCTCCCTTTTTACTCTCGTCGTTGTCGCGAAAAAGCACACCTTTTCCTGTATCCATTTCCAACTCCCTAATCATTTCCGAAGAGGAAATTGGCAGGATGCTGCAAGAAACAAGCCCTACTTTGAGGCCGGCAAAAAAGGCCGTTTCATTAACCCGCCTTAAACGACCAGTGGAAGCGAACAGTGTTACCTGGTTTCAGCAATCAGGAGAAAAATTGAAATGCAGAAATTAACGAGAAAACAGGTGCTTGCTGAAGATCTGGTGGACCAGGTTAGGAGAGCCTCTGCTAACCCACGGAATAGCTTTTGTAGTCGCGGATGGTTTTCCGTCGAGCTGTCTTGGGAAAGAGAAAGAGATTTAGATGCCGGGCGAATTCACCTACATCTGATCGATGGCGAAGATCCAAATGAATCCGCTTTTCAGGTAAAGGTAAAAGGGCTCAATTTGCAAAGGACGCGAACCCTAGAAAGGGTTCTAGCGGCAGAAATTGAGAAGGCTTGGTTGAGCTGCGTGGTTCACAGTCGAACCGCCAACCAGGGTATGCCTCCGAACATATTTTCAGTGGTGTTTGGGTGAGTGCCGCTGTGCTTTCTAAGGTCATTGGACGTTTCAAATTGGAGTGAACGGCCCACAGCTGCCTTTGGCCAATGGGTGTCTATGCTGCGATGCAGCCCGTCAGAGGAGACATTCGCTGCGAGCGCGAAGACAAGAGCTAGTCGAACTCACGGTGAGCGGGACGCAGCCGCCGTTCGCTGCAGAGCGGCACTAGCGTGCTAGCTGAATGGCCGCTGTGCAGACAAGCGCAGCGGTCAAGGTCTTTGGGTTTAGTTTTCGCATTTCATTTCTCCCGGTGTCGATGCCTCGAGTTCGGTGGAGAGTTCGATCTGCGCTGTGCGGGATAGACCCTCCACCGAATTCGTGGCTCTTACTCAGCTGGTTTGTCGAACACAGATCCGGAGAGGTCGAATTCATCGACCGCCCCGTCGCCCCGAATGAAGATCCGGTGGTTGAACCGCACGAAGTTGAGTTCGCCAGACGGATCTTCGAGCAATTCACCGAGGGCGCCCTCGTTCGGGCCTTCTGTGATGATGAAATAGCCCTCGGCCGTGTTGGCCACGTTGGCAGGCGCGGGATCCGCACCGCTGGTCAATGCGGAGAACTGGACAAACACATATTTGTCGCCCTCTTTGCGGATCTCGATGTTTTGGGAATTCCCCTTGTAGACGCCGACGAAGGGATCGAGCACAGCCGGATCAACGCCCGCTGCGACCGGAGAGTCGGCCTCGATTCCCGTGAAAGCCTTGACCATTTTGTCCGCAATCTTGCTGTAGGCTTCGACTCCGCGATCGCTGTGGACCATGATCACCACGGCAAAGTCGTGTTCCGGGATCAGCTTCAGAAAAGACCGCGTGCCGGGCCAATTCCCCCCGTGGAAGGGGCTGGTGACGCCGTCGTAGTCGTGGACGAACCATGTCAGTCCGGTAAACTCGCCGACCGAGGCGTCGACTGCCGGAGCGTGGGCATAGTCCAGCGCGTCCATGGACAACAGCTGGTTCCCGGCGGCGTCCTTGCCGTCCAGCTGAAAGCGGGCGTATTTCAGCATGTCGGTAACCGTAGACCGGAGCGCGCCGGAGGCTGCGGACTCTCTGATCAACGGAATGTAGTACGGCTTGAGATCACTGATGCTGCCTTCGCCGTAGATCGGCGGATGGCCCCATGCATAATCTTTGGCCGGCGGGGTGGGGTCGTAGTTGAAGGATGTCGACTCCATGCCGAGCGGAGTCAACAGGTTCTCTTCGATCAGGTCCTCGATCGGCTTTCCGCCGACATGCGACACCACATGGGTCGCGAAGGTGATGGCGGTGTTGTTGTACATCCAGGTTTGACCGAACGGATAGATCTGCTCGACGTAAGCCGCCTGGAGCATGACCTTCTCGCTGATCGACCCACCCGGAGGAACAGGAAGGAACCCATGGTCGCCATACCAGCCAGCGTGATGGTGGAACAGGTCAACGACCCGCGCTTTCGACGTCGCGTCGGGATCCGCGACCCTCCACCATGGCAGGAGGTCGACGACACGCGCGTTCAAATCCAGTTTGCCCTCTTCGGACAGCTTCATGGCCGTTGTCGAAAGGAAGGTTTTTGTCACCGAGCCGATTTGGAATTGCGTATCAGTGGTAACAAGCTCTCCTGTGGTGACGTTCGTGACACCGAGTCCGGCGCCGTAGGCGTTGGGCCCATGAATGACCCCGACACCAAGCCCCGGGATTTTCAGTTCCTTGATCAGTTCAGAGGCTTCGGCGAGGACCGCATCAAAGGTCGCCTGACCCTCTTCCTGTGTCATGGCCTGCTGTGCGAGTGCCGGTGTGACGCACAGTAGCGACGAAACAAGCAGGGCAGGTAGCGGTTTCATTAGGTTCTTCACTGGGTTTTTCCTTTGCATTGAAGTCTTCGCCAGATTTCCCCTGGCGGGATAACGATGGCTCTTCCCGGAAGGTTCTGTCTTCGCAGTGCAGGATCGCACAGGCAGAGCGTGCACGGCGAAGTTTCCCCTTTTACTGCTTCGCCATCTGCCCGAGGTAGAAGTAGTCGAACAGCGACCGGGCGACCTCTGCAATTGCCCGATCCCTGTCCGCCTCGGATGTCTCGCTGCTCTTGGTGAACACGGCGATTGCGAACCGACGACCGTCGGGGAGCGTGATATAGCCGACGTCATTGGCCACGCCCCCGATGGTCCCGGTCTTGTGCGCCACGGGCGTTCCTCTCGGCAGCAGCCCCTTTAGCCGGCCAGCGCCGGTGCGCGTGCGTGACATGACATCAATCAGGAAGTCGCGGCTCTCGGCGCTCATCGCCGTGCCACTGTCGATGGCAAGCAGGAGTTGCAGCATCGCAAGCGGCGTTGCATGGTCGCGGGGATCCGCCTCGAAGTCCAGATTGCGGTCACTGACGATCGTTGCAAGCTCCGGGTTGGTCTTGAAGGCCTCTATGGCGACCTTCATCGTGGCCGGTCCCGGCAGGCCATAGAATTCGCCGATGATCTCGCCAGTCGTCCGATCGACCCTGAAATCGGTGATCCCGAGCCTGCGCAGGTTTTCGGTCACGGCCGCGGCGCCGCCAGCCAGCCCGATCAAGGTGTCGGTCGCCGTGTTGTCGCTCTCGGTGATCATGATCTCCATCAGGTTCGCCACCGAAAGCTGAAGGCCGGGATGCACAAATGTGTCGCTCAGCGCAGCGTCCCCGATCATCATCATGTCGGGTGTGATATCGACCATCTGGTCGAGGCTCAGTTCCCCCTTGTCCACGTGGTCCATAATCGCAGTGGCGATCGCTACCTTATAGGTGCTGGCCATGGCGAAGGTTTCATCGCCATTCAACGCGATAACCTCGTCGCCGCCGATTTCCTGCGCCGCAAAGCCGAGGCGCCCGGCAAGCCCCGTAGCGACCTGCTCGATCGCGGCCCCAACGGACTGGCCTTCTGTTGTCTGGCCGTATGCCGGGCCGAAGGTGGCAGCCGAAACAGTCATCAGAACGGCAATAAGTGTTTCTGTCAAAAGCGATTTTCTGGCTTTTGCGGTGTTTTCCTTCGACATTTCATGGCTCCAACGCTTTCCGAGATCGCCAGGGCCGCGTGGCCATCGCCCGGGTCTCATCGTTTACGGCTTGTTAATTAACATGCACGAGGCCCAAGCTGTTTGCGGCTCATGCCACCTGTGTCATAAACTTGTCCCGCAAGGTTAACATCAGGGCGTTGAGGGAACAGCAAGAATGAGCAAGAAATCTGGCCCAAGATTCACGCGCGGGATGTTGCTTTTGTCCCCGTTCGCAAGGGCCTTCACCGCGCGGGGCGGCGATATTGAAGCGCTCCTGGTCCGAAACGGTATTCCCGTCGACGCGCTGACCGACCCTGAGATGCTGGTTGACGCGTCCGCCTGTTATTCAGCCATGGAGGATATGGCGGAAACTCTAAGCGATCCGTATTTTGGCGCAAAGGTGGCAATCGAAACAGCGACGAAGGGAACGCCTGCATTCCGGGATTCGGCGACCCATGCTCTCAACTTGGGAGACTTTCTGTCCCGGCTGGTGGAGGAAGTCTCAAAGCAGGTTGATAACGTGCGGTACTCCGTTTCCATCACACCCGGTATTGTAACCTTCGACATTCACCGCACGGTCAAGGTTGCCAAGCCGTCAAAACAGTTGGATGCAGTCGGCGTCGCCCTCTATGTGACTTTGATTAAGAATGGGATCGGAGAAACCTTCGACCCCAAAGACATCCTGATCACTGCACCGACCACCCTGGGGCTTCCGCAGGGTTTTCTTCCGAAACAAGCGCTCATCACTTCCCAGATCGACGGTTTGCGGATTTCATTTCCGCCGCACTGGCTTTGGGCACCATTCTCGCTGGACTGGGACTTGGTGAAGGCGTCACGAGGGGAGTTTGCCACAGATGGCGCCAGCGAAGCGACCCTTTCCTATCTTCGCGGAATGCTGAGGGACAACATCGCTTATCAGGATCTGACACTGAACGATTTTGCCTCGATCTGCCGCATGCATCCACGCCGCATCCAGCGCATCCTGTGGGCACAGGGCACCTCCTACAGTCAGATGAAAGACGACGTGCGCAAGAGCATCACCGAAGACCTCTTGTCGAACACGACCCTGCCCATCGCGCAAATCGCTCTTGAGGTGGGGCTCTCCAGCTCGGCCGCCCTAGACCGGGCATTTCGGCGATGGACCGGCAAGACGCCGTCAGATTTCCGGGGTGATCTCCCCCGCTATCGGGCCTATCCGGGGTCAGTGACGGGGTCACGCTAGCAGAACTCGGATGCTGAAGGGTCCACCAGCGTGCCCGATCGCAGCGTGATATGGGAACGAACAAGTGTCTGCCTCGGAGCACTTCCGGTATGGGCTCGGTGCCGTCGTTCCATCACCGTTCGTCTAACAACCGCTTCCAACCGGCGAATGTCCGGGCATCGGGCCACGCCGCTGAAATCGTTGAAACATCTGCATTTCGGGAACGGCGGCTTTCGGGACGTGGTTCAAACTTGACCCTCTGCATCGCCGCAAGACCGCTTCGAGCCCATTGTGTTGAAAAACTCGAAAAATCCGCACTCTCGCTTTTCCGCCAAAACCCTTTGCATCGGAAAAGCTGGCACTGTTCGAACGGAGAGGGCATTTAGAGCTGCACACATCGCCAAAGCCCTGATTTGGCCGACCCCCTCGCCAAGATTTCCAACTGGCGCTCTATGGCGAAGTTTTTCACCGTTTTTTGGAGAAAACAGAGTTTTTCAACACAATCAGCCCAAAGGAGCCAGTCGACAAACGTTTATGTCCCTGCCGCGATCAGGTAGCGTTGGATTTAATGGATAACTCTGTCGAAGGATTCAATCGGACATGACCAATGGGCAAACAGGCCGCTGTCTTTGTGGGAACGTGGAGTACAACACAGGGGGTGAACCTTTGTGGGTTACCATTTGTTACTGTCGGTTCTGCCAGCGCGCCACAGGCTCTGATAAGATGATCGAGCCGATATTCGAACGCGAACCCTTCAGGTTTACTCATGGAAACCCGTCAATTTACACGCTTCCTTCAGATGGAAGCGGTAAAGACATAAATCTCCATTTCTGCTCCGAATGTGGGACAAAGTTGGCTTTGACTTTTGAGCGATGGCCGGACCGTCTGGGAATTTATGTTGGCACCCTTGACAGACCCACATCCATTTCGGTGACGCCAGAAAACAGCAAGCACATATTTCTGTCCGAAGCGCGGCCCGGAACCATTGTGCCGCCAGGCTTCCCTTTCTACGAACGGCATGCAGCCGAGAACGACGGTACACCCATCGAACCGAACGTGCGAAAAGAACCTTACGTGGTTGAGGGTTGATTCAGGGCACCTTCGGATTTCTTTGGGCTGCTCTGTCCGCACAGCGGTCACTCAAAAGCCATTCAGTCGCCGCACAGCAGCGAATGCATGTTTTGTCCGCAACTCGGTCATAGACCCCCTGAAATTCGCTGCGGTCGCGACGAATGTCTGCTTTTCTCGCTGCGCCGTAGATGATGGATTTGGTAAATTACATTGCTGCATCTGCGAGCATTGATGTGGGACCATGTCTGCTTCGGGCTCTTTGCCGACCTCGTAGGCAACGCAGCATCAAAGGTCATCAGGCTCTATGGGTGCTCGAGGACGGCCCACTGCGGACCTTCACCGGCATTTCAGGCCGCTGCAGTGCGGGCCGTCAGACCGGACTTTCGCTGCAGGTACGAATTATAGGGGAGGTGAAGGTCAAAAGTGCGGGACATTGCTGACCTTAGACCGCCCTCGTTCAAGTGATGCTTCCGGCTTTTTGCTGCCTTTGGTTAACCGAAACACAATCAATCGCGATTAGGGATGTTGTTGCTCAATGGCGCGACAACCCCGAGCAAGTAATTACATCGCTCGGGATGCCCCGTGCCGCGTGGACCTCGGCGAACATCTCGACCGGGCGAAAATATCGCTGCGCTAGTCGAGTTCACCGTAAGACGGAAAGTACCCGCGAAGAGATTCAGGGGGGTGCCGCATCGGTGTCGGCGAGCGACAAGCGCAGCTAGGGCAACACGGTTTGCGTGGCACGGCTTCACCCGCAATGGCGGTGGATAGGTCCTGCCTACTAACCAGCAGGCGGAATCAGCTTAGGCATCCATTCAAGCGCAAGTTCGCTGTTCATGGATAGCCGCAGCGGCTCCTTCGGGCTTGTGGACGTCAGAGCGCCAGCCTTTTCCAGTTCCTTCGTCACCATACGTGCGGCACGGTCGGACACTCCCAGCAGTTCTGGCACAAACCCGCGCTCGATAGTGCCTTCCAACGCGGCTATTCGCATAACGCGGTCAGAACCTTTACGGAGTGTCTTGTCGGCAACTTTGCGCTCCGCCCATTCAGTGATGCGCTGGCGGAGCTTAACGGGCTCGAACAGGTCGCTCATAAATTCGATCTGATCGAGGCAGACCTCTAGGAAGAATGTCGCAAAGTCGGCAAGGCGCGCCTCAGATAGATGCCCACGGCCATCGCGTTCGCCCCTTCGCTCCTCGTCAGCGGCTGCGAGCTTCCGTTTGTATGTTTCTGAGTCCCTTGCCAAACCGCGCGAGACAGACCACAATCCAGCGCTTCCAGCGGCGTTGAGCAACATGGCGTGCGACACCATCCGAGTTACCCTTCCGTTCAGATCGTCGAACGGGTGCAGCCACGCGAGGCGATGATGAGAGTAGGCTGACGACAGGATGCCCGTGACCTTTCCTGCCACGTTGTAGCGGCGGTGCATGTGATCCATGAACGCAGGCACGGCCTCTGGTGACGGTGGGGTGTGCGCGCCAACCATGACGTACCCCGTGCGTATCTCCCCCGGCACGATCTCTCGCTCCTCACCTGTCTCAGGATTGCGTGCAATCAATAGCTCAGGCGGCAGGCCGTTGCAGAACCGGCGATGTATTTCCAGAATGGCTTCTAGCGCCATGGGATGCAGACCTTCGAGGCCACCTTCATCAATCCACTGCTGCACTTTGATGTGGGCGACCGCTTCGAGCTGTAGGTCGCGCTTCTCAGGCTCAGCGTCGTAATTGCCAGCTAGCGCGCGCTCAGCGCTAATTGGGTGTGTGTCATGCCCCTCGATGAGGTTGCTATAGTAGCAGTTGGCTGCGCGCATTACGTCGGCAAAAACGGGTCGTAATTGCTCAGGCACCGACGCAGAGAGCGCAGCTGAGCGCGTTCCGACCTCGTGTGCCAGTTCGAGCAGCGGCTTGTATAGCGCCGAGTCCTCAGCAACCATCAGAGGCTCGCAGAGTGATACTGACTCGACTTCACTCATCTAGTGACTCCTATTAGTGCAGACAAAATTGCAGATGTTTTTTCAGTTTCTATTTCATGTTCTTTCCCACCATATACACCCAAATGTGCCAATAAACACAATCAAATGTGTGAAATACACTAAAAGTTTGTTCATCTTAAATTTCAGCTTGCATTTCAAGCTTGTGTTCAGCCTGTGTTGGCGAGCTCAACCGCACCGGAGAGCTCCCTCAGCGCGCGCTCAGGGCTGTTGTCGGGCGTATGATCGCCCCACTACCCGGAGCTCAAAGACGCTGCGCGGGTTGCTTGCGGCGATATGCGGGGGCTTTGAGGGTGGTGCGGCGCCAACCAGCAAGCGCACTCAGCCCCTGCTTGGGTCGAAGGTGAGCTCGATGCTCCTCCAAGCATCATAGTGCTCAGCCGGGAGGTCGTAACCGCCCTTCTGGCACCTAAGGACCGCGCGCCGGGCAGCTTGGTATGTTGTCTCGGTGGCGCGTTCATCTCCGCCAGATGCAGAGATCAGCGTGATCGGACTCGACACCTTGCCGTCTCGATCAAGTTCAAAGCCAACGGTCACGGTAGTTTTGGAGCTCCGCCCGCCGACATCGGTGACCCAACACGCCCGGATTTGCTGCATGAATCCACTGACATCAAACGCCGCCTCTTCCGTCGCTTCACCTAGGGCGGCATCGAGGCGGGTATCGGTCTGGCGCTGGAATTTAAGCTCTGCCTCAAGCGCAATCTTTGCCGCCAAAGTGGCCGCCAGATTCAACCTGAGCTCCTCATTCTCCTGCCATAGCTCCCGAAGCTCATCGCTTTCAGGGGCCAGCGCCTCAAGATCACCCTCTAACCTAACAACCTCAGACAGAGAGAGGGCGAGCCTCTTTGTGAGCTCCACATTCTTCTCAGTGAGGCTCTCAATTTCCGCCTTCTCGGCGCTTTTCACGTTTGCGAAGATTAGCTCCGCAATGATTTTCGTGCTGCTACTCGCATCGATACATTCAGCATCGCCGAACTCGAACTCGCCAGCAAAGTATAGGCGCCACCCATCACCGAATTCGGAGATAAAAACGACGCCACCATCTGTGTCAATGTTGCCCCGGAATCCGGTGGCGGTCTCTACAAGATCGATGACGCCATCGCTCTCACTGTTCAAAAGTACCAACCCATCACCCCGAGGGGCAACAGCGAAGAATGCGATCTCTTCATCAGGCACTTGGCAGATAAACCCCCTGAGGGTGCCGACAAACTCATTTGCGTGTGCGGTGGGTGCTATAAGCATGCTGGCCATCGCCAATAGTGATCTCAGCTTGCGCATGGTCTTGGTGTTCCGGTTGGGCTTCGATGTGGCTGGCGGCATGCTCGCAGATGTTGCAGAGGTCAGCAACCAGAGCAATCAATGACTGTATGCGGGATGCGCACCGCAACAAAGAGTTTTTCAGCACCATAGGCTCCGAGCCGACCTGCGGCGGTGCAGAGAATATCTCGCTTTCAAGCGAATATGGGTGTCGGCTTTCAGCGTTGCGGTTTGTCAGGTTCGCGCCTGCGGCGAATTCACACTTTCCGCCCAAGGCGAAATTCAGCCATGCTCGTATTGAGCAACCGATTGGGCTACTCCTCTCCAACACCCTCTGAGAAAAACACCACTGATATTCGCTGAGCAATTTCGGGCTGATGATTTCGGGAAAGCTCGTTCGCTTCGTCAATCACCTTGGTCATTAGCTCATGAACTTCCAAGGATCGATGAGCGTCGCTCTCAAGTTTTTCGAGTATAGCTTTGAGCGCGATATAGCCCTTGGGGAGATCCTCGTAGGCAAAACTGTCACGGACTTCATGCTTCGTCTGCTCCCAGAACGGGTCGAGTAGGCGGCTCCACGCTTCACAGATCATTTCAATGGCTGGGAGAGATAAGTGCCCAAACATTTCCTGATCATCGACAGGCACCTTGCTTTTGCGGCCAATAAACTGCGCGCACGCTTTGAGAAGGCTCTCCACCCGCGCAGGACGCAAATCCCATTCCGAAAGCTTGCCGATTTGGGTGGAAATGGTTTCCAGAGCTGCCGACAGTTCGTCCATCGTCACATGCTCTTGTTCCAGCCCAAGGTTTTTGGTCCGAGCGTAAGAGCTCTCCAAAAGCTGGGCGCATGCAAGCTGATCTCGGACCAGCGTTATTCCTGCGGTTGAGTTTTGCAGCAGAAGCAAGCGGGGAGGGAAGAAACTATTCGGCTTGTCAGTTCCCTTAAGGTGTAGACCCGTAAAGCTATCTTTTGCGGAAAGAAGCGCCAGTTCCGCCCCCCAAGTGCCTTGAAGCTTGGCTTTTTGGATAAGGCTGTACCGTTTCGGGGAGATGTTTTCTTTTGTCCGAGAGAGGACATCATGGAAGTTGTTTTTTCGCAAACGCCTCGGTGACCTAAGGTAGTCTACAACGCTCTCCAGGATCACCTCGGGGTCCTCTGAGCCTTCCTCTTGAACTGCATCAATCAGGTTTTCACCGGCAAGGGTCCGGTAGTTTTCAATCCGCTTGGCTATCTTTTCATCAGATGCAAATTGCCCGACTGGTATATCTACAAGGTGATAATTCACGACGCCAAATAGACTGTCGATCCTGTCAATCCGGCCTAGTCCCTGAATGAGCTCCTTCAAGTTGGAAGTGACCCCAAGCAATACAAGGGTATCGGATGATTGAAGGTTTATGCCCTCGGCCATTTTGTAGGTCAGAAACACTGAGGCGGGGCCCTTGGGTGCGTGCTTTCCTCCAGGTCGAAAGAAGGATTCAACTGACTTGCCTTGTTTGATGCGCTCAAAACTGTCTGGGCCATCTCCGAAGATTGCCTTCACGGCTCGCTCGTCGCCTTTTGTTTGATTGCCGACGACAAAGTTGGTGTGGTTTCCCATTCTGGAAAGTGCTTCTGCGAAGATTTCCAGTGTATCGGTACGTTCAGCAAGGAACACAACTCTATCTTTTGATTTCTGGATTTTTAGACAGGCTTGGTACCGTTTTTGATCGAGTTCCCGGAAAACGCTCAGTCCAAGTTTTTGGTTTAGTGCGTCACACTTCCTGGTCGGTGCGGGGGCTTCAATTCCAAGAATTGCAAACATGTCTGACTGTTTTGCACTGGATACGCTTTTCTTGCGAGACTTACCTCCTCGCTCGAAGTCTCGGAGCAGTTTACCTATCGCGCCATGCGCCATTTCCCAATGAGCTTGAGCCGAGTTCACGCGAAGGATGTTCAGCAAGTTTCGGATTTGAAGCTGGTCTTGTGTGCTTTGCTGAGTGCTGATCTGGCCAAAGCGACTTTTCTCTACAGCCGTAATTCTGCCGCCAGGAGCAAGTTGTTTGCAGAGAGAAACGACTTCTTCCAATCGTTCTCTTTGAGGCTTGGTCACTTTGAGAGACTTAGAGCGACCATGGTTGGCGAGCATTGGGTAGCTGTGTTTCTGGCGATTTTCATTCTCTCCAATGCAGCGACGTTGCCTGCGCGTCAAAAAGGGGGAAACCAGTTGAGAGAGCTCTGTGCGTGCCTGACGCGAAAGTGTTGAATTCGGCTCGGACAATACCGAGAGTGATGCGTCTGGGTCGAAGATGTTCGCCGGTGCCTGGGTTTCTCGTTCAAACAGCTCACCCATCGATTGGATGAAGGATGGCGTCATAAAGATTGACGCCCGCTTCTCTTGCATGTGCGTCAGCCAATCCACGTCACGATTGCCAAGGAGCGTCGCTGAGAGGCAAACGTTCCAGCTTGGCGGAGCCAGCTCAATTGCTGATGCCATTTTTGACGCTTGTTCGAATCCTGGCGTCACGGTGTGACTCTCGTCAATGAGGAGGACCCCGTATTCCTCCAGTCTCAATCCTGTTCGTTTGCTGTCTCCTGCTCCTCGCAAATGACGTCTTGCAAGCTTACTGTTCGGTTCGGCGGTTAAAGAATTCGTCGAGTGCTTTTTCCAGCTGGAAATTACTTTTGGTGGGGCAATTACAACCGCGTTCTTGCGCGCCACTCCATGAACAGGAGATCGGGGAATAACCCTGGAGAAGGTCTCCGATAGTGCCTCAGCGAGGTGGCACCCGATTTCTGTCTTTCCCGACCCGGTTGGAGCCTCGACGAAGGCGATGCCGTGATCGTAAACGATGGAACACGCCTCGTAGGTTAATTCTTGCTGATATCCGAAGAGCGTGTGCGTTGTGATTTCCTTGCGATCTCCAGTTAACCAGGGATCAAAGCCCTTTTGCTCTGAAATCATACGCGCCATTGCATCTTCGGCCGTGACGGGCTTGATGAGCTTATCGAGAATCTCCAGGGCTTCTTCATTCCAATCGACGGAAGCGTCCCAAACTTGCTCGGCAGCTTTGGTGCGCTCCACTTGGAGCTCGTGTGAGCCAGTATCTAATCCGTCGGCGTATTCGATGTTGCGGTAAAGGCCTGATCTGGAAAAGTTGGCGGACCCAGCCACGGCTCCCTCAGGCGAGCTGATGATTTTGGAGTGCAAGCGCCGATCCCCGGAAACCCCCCACATGCTTTTGGCAAGTTCCGGGTCGAATACGCGAAGGTCAATTTTCCCAGACTGAATGGCATGCTTGGCAAGTACAGCAAGAAGATCATGATCTTCTTCGACGTGAAGACCTGAGCGCTCCAGCCAGTAGAGCTTCATTTCTTCGGTGACAGGTTGGGGATTTGTCAAACGCTTTGCGTTCCCGGTGTCCACTCCAAAGGATATCCGGATGCGTATCTCGTCTTCGTCTTGAGGATCCCGAAGTTGTGGCAGTTCCTTCATCAAGATCGAAAGAGAGGAAAGGAAATCCTGATATCCGGTGACAATCAGGCAATCCCCGGACGCGATGTGTGGGCGATAAAGATTGATTACTGGTCGGTCTATGTTGGTTCCGACCTTTGTAGTTACCTGGTCATCGGCCCCATCTCCCGACTTTCGATCCGTCTCGTCGAGCCGTGTTGGTTTTGAACGAAGCCATTCTGGAAGTGAAAACAATTAGGTAACTCTGATCTGAAAGACGTGTTCCAATAGTGGTGTTTTGCGCCATTGCCTTCAAGTCATCAAAATGGAGGGGGCGCTCAATGGCAAAGACGGGCGGAACCTTGGCAATCGACCAACAGCAAAACCAACGCCTTTCCGGCCCTTAGCAGACCTTGAGCGTGCTAGTCGATTGCTGCGATCGCAATCCGCATTACTGACGTTCGCTGCGGCTATGGTGTAAGTTGAAATTTAGCCCATTGAGAGATTGTAAATGTACCGCCGAATCATTACTTAAAGTTGAATAGCTCAATATTAAGGGGTTTCGATGAATAGGCTTTCGGACATTGGATACGGGTACAACATAGCGATTGAGAAACTGGCAGAGGAGCTGGCAGTACCACAAGATCGCTTTGATCAGGCTGAAAGTCGCTACAAGGACCTTGGTGAATTCCTACACCGCGCCGAGTCCAAGGTGCGTGAGTTCGATCCAGACGTTTATGTTCAAGGTTCCTTTGCCTTGGGGACCCCAATTAAGCCCGCCTCTTCAGACGAGGACTATGATCTGGACATCGTCGTTGCATTCCGGTCCTTGAACAAAATGTCGATCACGCAAGCTGATCTGCGTGGGCTTCTGAAGGATGAGCTCAAAGCGTATCGAAAAGCTCGCGGTATCAGTAACGAGGTGGGAGAATCCCGCAGATGCTGCACATTGGTTTATGCCGACGGAGCGCAGTTTCACATGGACGTGCTGCCCGCTGTGCCGAACGAAGCAAATATGCGTTTGCTTTTGTCTTCATACATGGCAGACGAAGCCCTGGCTGAAGGCGCAATTGCCATCACCGATTCCGACGAGACAGCCACATACAATGTCATCACAAACGACTGGCCTCGAAGCAACCCACGTGGCTTTGCTTCCTGGTTCAAATCGAGACAGATCGAACAACTGAATGAAAGGCGGCGTGCGTTCTTGGATGCGCAAGGTAAAGTGACCGCCAATGTGGAGGATGTGCCTGTTTTCCGGGTCCGGACGCCTCTCCAGTCTTCGATTATGATCCTCAAGCGGCATAGAGACGAATGGTTCGCTGACAGGGATCCGGATTTGAAGGTGATAAGCATCATCTTAACGACGCTGTCCAGCCACGCGTACTCCGGTGAAAACAGAGTATCCGATGCAATAGCGAAGATTCTTCGCGACATGCATCTCGCTATAGAGCAGCGAGGTAGCATATCTTGGATCCCGAACCCGACCGACCCTTCTGAAAACTTCGCTGATCGCTGGGAAACGTATCCAGAGCGACGGACGGCTTTCTTCAAATGGTTAGAAGCAGCTCGGCAAGAGTTCGGTGCGGTGCAAAAGTTCTCTGATGCAGGCATCGTCTTGAATGAGCTTGCGCGTAGCCTTGGGAACCCATTGACGGAAGCAACCCGTTCAAGAATCGCGTCGTCAGCTGGATCGCGCGCGGCAACAGCCGCACCAGCTGTCGTGGGCGGTGCCTCTGCTCCTGGCCTTGTGTTTGGTGAAGAAGAACGCAGACCAACGGAGCCTAAGGGCTTTGGTTGATGAGCCTCGCCCAGAATGAAGAGCGGCTCGTTCGAGAGTGTGAAGAGCTTTCAGCACTAGAAGGGCTTTCAGATTGGCTCCAGGATGGTAGTTTTGGCCAAGACAGCAACGGCCTAGTCTGTTGGTCATTTACTCTGTTGACAAAGGACAGGCGCGTTCCTTTGCGCATGGTCTTCCCGGTACTTTTTCCAGATTTGCCACCTTTTGTGGTTCCGGCAGATGACACCATTAGGCTTTCCCAGCACCAATATGGAGCGGGTGGCGAGCTTTGCCTCCAATACAGATCCGACAATTGGCATCCGGATTGTAAGAGTACAGATGTGGTTCGAAGTGCCAGAGCGCTCATCGAGGCCACGCCGGCCGACGACGCCGTGTCTGATGTTGAGAGTGCTCATCCAACCGATCTGCCGACGGTGCTTGCAGCATATCCATTGCGGTTCATGCTCCCACCAAAGACCGCATACCTATTAAGGGGTCGGTTGGCTGGGCGCGCAACCGAACTTCGCCTGACCGTAGAGCACAGGTTGGGAACAATGGAAACGCAGGTAGCACGCATCGCCTCCATTGGTCATGACCAGGGATTGCGTGTTCCAGCCGATGGCCCAGGGATTGGAGGCAAGTGGGTTCGAGGGGTCCTTTACCGCTTGCCAGGCATTCAGAAGATTCCCGATCTCTCTGCGCATGACGTCGAGGAGCAACTCTTTCTTCTTTTGCCTCGTTGGTTGCGAGCATGGATCAACAAACATGAGAGTATGCTGGTCGTTCTTTCGAACGGCAGACAAGAGGTTTTGTTCCGTGTTTGGTATGCGGATAACGATAGGAAGATTGACCTTTTTCTCACGTTCGCTCCGCCCAAGGCAAAGGAACGGAGGGTTCATGGACAGACATTCAGAAAATCCAGTGTTTGTATTATTGGAGCAGGGTCTCTCGGTTCAAAGGTTGCGGCAAGCCTAGCGCGCGAAGGTGTTGGGCAATTCATGTTGCTCGATAACGATGTTCTTTGGACAGACAACTTGGTTCGAAATGAATTGGACGAGCTGGATGTTGGGCATCACAAGGCAATGTCGCTCCAGCACAGGCTGCTTCGCATTAACCCAAATGTCCTAGTCTCCGCGCTCGGAATGAGCCTGACATCACAATCAACTGTTCAGAACATTGCGAAGCTTGGCGAGATCGTCAGTTCTTGTGATCTTGTTATCGACACAACGGCTGATAGCGGCGTGTTTCGTATGGCAGCAGCAATCTGTACGCAGAAGAGAAAGCCACTGGTTTGGGCGCGCGTCTACGCCGGTGGAATTGGTGGGCTGGTTGCACGCAGCGTTCCTAACGAAGACCCGGCCCCTATGATTGCCGCTTCTCAGCTACAGGCTTGGTGTGATGCCAAAGGCGAAGCGCCGCGGGAAGGACAACAGCGCAATTATGGCGTTCAAGAGGAGGGCCAACAACAGCCACTATTCGCTTCCGATGGCGACGTGGGAGCGATCGGAAGTAGGTTAGTTCGCCATGCGCTGGATGTGCTTTCGCTTCCAGAAATGAGGATCCATCCCGAGCCTGCATATTACGTCGGCCTTCGGAAAGGATGGATTTTTGAGCATCCGTTCGACACACACCCCGTTGTCTACAGCTCAAATGCTGGTTGGGGCGACGAAGACGCTGCCGACAATGGTCTCTCTTCAGAGAAGGTCTTGAAGCAGCTGGGGGTCAAGCATGCCCCTTAGTCTTACAATTCCCCCTGCACAATGGAATGCGATGCGAGGGTGCCTGGAAATAGGTGGTCTCCGAGAGATCGGCGGTTGGCTGGTTGCAGAACAGCTTGCGCCCGGGAAGTTTGAACTGGTCGGTTTCACAGTCGACCTGGATGCTGGAACGCGCAATCGCTTTGCCAGTCTTCCTGCCAAACATGGCGCTCAACTTGATGGTATTTTGGCTGCGAATGTGGAAAGAAGTGGACGAGTGGATTATTTGGGAGAATGGCATTCGCATCCGACTTTCCCGCCAGTACCCAGCGACATCGACATAGCCGCAATGACGAAGATGGTCGAGGAAAGCGGTCCATCGTTTGCCGCGTTGCTCATTGTTCGTCTGTTAGGTGCGGCAGTGCTCCAGGCAACAATCACGACTTTCCAACGTGGTCTACCGCCTGAACAGGGTCAGTTGATTACTGACCACGATCGCCAAACATCGGTGCTTCCTGGGATGGATGTACCCAATAAGAAACGGAGGCAAAGTTAATGTCGAACAGAGGGAAGTCACTGCGCGAAGTTACAAAGCTGCTGGTTTGGGGCAGAGCAGCAGGACGGTGCCAATTCAAAAACTGCCAAAAGGCTCTCGACCACGACCTTATTGCGGGAAAGCCGGAGTTCAATTCAGCTTATCTCGCACACATCGTTGCGTCGTCACCAAACGGCAAGAGAGGACACCCAACTAGGTCCCACCAGCTCTCTGATGAAGCATCAAACATCATGCTCATGTGCGATGCCCATCATCGAATTATTGACGGGGATCAGACTTGGCAGGACTTCCCGGAAGCGCTGTTGCTGAAATGGCAAAGGGAGCATGAGGAGTGGGTCGATCTGGCTTTGTCCTCGGGTCCAGACAGCCGTTCCCATATCTTGCAATTCTCCGCTCCGATTGGTCCCAACGAAACGGCTGTACCATTTGACGACTGTGTTTCGGCGATCATGCCGGATCGAACACCTGCGGAAAGGAGAGCAATTGAGATAAAGGTGCGCGGCATGCACTTCCAAGACAGCGAAGAGTCTTACTGGAGCGTGCAACCTGAAACACTACGGCACGGCGTCTCGCAGAATGTGAGGGGCAGGTTTGAGAGCGGTGATATCCGTCATCTTTCGATTTTTGGCCTCGCCCCGATACCGCTCCTGATGGAACTTGGTCGTCTTGTCTCCGACATTTCGGATGTTGATGTATACGAACGTCATCGTGAACCTGCACAATGGAAATGGCCTGAAGACGGGCCCGAGGTGAGTTTCTCACGCACCAAAGGTCGGGAGGGGACGAAGAAGGTGGCGCTTAAGCTCTCGGTGACATCGCACATAGCAGATGATCGCGTTACAGATGTGATTGGTGACGATGTATCGATCTGGGACATTTCCAGTGATCCACAAGCTCATGGCGTGATCCGTCACAAGAGCGATCTAAGCCGATACAGATCCATCGTCCGAGCGACACTTGATGAGATCAAGAACGCTCACGGGATGGGTGTCACATTATCTGTATTTCCCGCTGTCCCTGTTTCGTGTGCAGTCGAATTTGGCAGGGTTTGGCAGCCCAAAGTACACCCTGAAATTGAAATTTTTGATCAAGTTCGAGGGAAAGGCTTCGCACCCAGATTGTCATTCGACCCACCCTCTTAGTCGCTCAAACGACATAGAACACTACAGCCATTTCTGAACATCCTACGCACCACTTTCCGCGATCAACGGGTTGCAGCGTTTACCGCTCGCGTTGATGTATTGAACGTCTGCTTTTTTCGGAAACAAGTGCGATGCTCACGGTTGCAGCGAACAAACGGTTTCCGCCCACGTCGTAGAGCATGCCAAACCTGCCTGCCCAGTTTTCCACGCGATTAGAAATGCCACCAGAATAGCTTTTCCAATCTCCGGTGCCCAAAATGGCGCTTTTGTTTACGAGCCCTTAACTCACTGAGCTTCACGGCCGGCTATCTTGTCAGGATAGAAAGGAATTTTCTGCATGGGAGAACTGAAAGGGAAGGAGCGCTTGGGGTGGGATATTGTTCGGCAGATCGAGAACCTCGGGCAGGTGCGCCAGAAACAGATTATGGACTTGGACTGGTTTGGAATTGAGGTTTCCTGGCCTGATGATGAAGCTCTGTTTGCCGGCGATCTGGACGTGGCGATTTGGGGTGAGCGATATTTGTATCAGCGTGAACGCAAAATTCTGATTTCACCTTTGAGATTACGGCTCGAAGACGAAGACTTGGTTGAAGAAATTGCGGATCATATCGAGGAGGCCTGGGATCGGGCAGTTGGCCTTCGCGCATTCGATCTGGGTATCGACAAGTGATCGTCCTGCAATTCTGTAGGCCCGCGATTGTGGCTTGCGAGATATCTCCAATTTTCTGCGTGACGGCACATAGCAAGATGTGTCGCTAGCAAAATTGGAGATCTTAGATTTGAAGAAAAAACAGCAAAACAGCAAAAAGCAAGTTGGCATACGGTTGAGCCGAGAAGCCTTTCAACAGTTGGAATTTGACGCCCAGGAGCGCGGAATTTCACCAACCTCCCACGCAAGACGGATCATATGCGACTACTTCGGACTAGATGATTTTGCTTCGGTTCGAACTCCTCGGCGAAGTCCAAACCGGCCCGATGTGACTGCCCAAATGCGGGACATTGCAAGCGCGCTGAACACCTTAATGTCAGTCCAAATGAACCTGAGGAACCTTATCGCATACTACAAACAAGGCAGGGCAAGTGCTGGATTGGAACCAGAGGCCTTTTTTGTGCAGACCGCTCTCGACCGTTTGCAACGCGATCTTTCCGCTATCAAACGAGCCGTTCTGGAGGCCGCAAGATGATCATCAAGTCATCACGAGTATTGGCACATCACGGCTCGAAGATTGCGCATTACTTCGGCGATCAGGGAGGCAACGAGTTGGTGTCTTGGGCACTCGGAGACGCCGCGGATGTTGAGCTGATGAGCTTGATCGCGCGCTTCTCCGGAAAACTTTTTGGCGCGAGGCATATCGTGATCGCGCCGGAGAGCGACATTCCGTTTTCAGATGTGCATCAGGTGGTCGGAGAAATTTTTGAAGAATACGAGGTCTCAAACCTTTCCAGAAATCAGGCCTGCCTGGTGATGCATCAAAAAAAGCAGAGCGGGGCAGGGGACAGCATTAGGCATTACCACCTGGCGATCCCTGAACTCGACATGGGCACTGGACGTGTGATGTGTTCGCGCTTCTCGAAAATGCGCGACGAAAAACTCGCACGCATTCTCGAACTCAAACTCGGCCACCGCCCAATCGTCGGACGCCATAATCGAGTTGTTTTGGAAGCCATCGAAAAGGAGCATCCTGACTTGGATACAAAGCCCTTCATCGACGCGCTCAAATCTGCGGCACTGGACCAAGGTCTTTCTGACGACCAATGGCGAGACGTCAAAGCCAAGGCCTCGCCGTGGAAACGCCAAGCTTACTCAGCTCACTGCGACCCAAATCAACTGCCCATTCCCGCTTTTGGAATCTGAGGGTCGGCCTCCTGCTGGAGTGGCGCATTCCGCGCTGGAACAGACAGGGCGCTGGCTTCATCAGGCTGAAGAATGTGCTTCATGTCTGCGCCTGAAAGCTCCCTTTGTTCGATCAAGTTTTTGGCGAGTGTTTCAACAATAGTGCGCTGTTCAAGAACGATGGAATTTGCGGTATCAAGAGCAGCTTGCAACCGCTTCTCGACACGGTCTGAAAGCTTCTTGTCAGCCATGAGCTCGGTCAGGTTTTCTGAACAAATTGGTCGCCATGACAGGCCTGAGTCACCAAGCCCGTAACTCACTTCAATTTTTAGTGCCAGTTCGGTTGCCATCGCGAGGTCACTTCCGTCTGGGCCGCCCGATCCTGCTGACGCTGATCCAAGAAAGACCTCTTCGCTCGCTCGGCCAGCCAGGCAAGTCGCCAGTTCAGATTCCAGGGTGTCCAGGCACGGCAGTGAAGCCGACGCAGCAAAGTCAACTTTTCCACCTTTCGCGCCGACGCGAGCTCGCGTGGGTACACCCTTTCCAGTCATGTATCCCACGACCGCGTGCCCAGC
>NZ_JBSQBU020000004.1:0-78758 GCF_053851455.3 Shimia sp. W99
CCATTGTCGCAACTGTTCAGCCAGACGGGTATGTCCCTTCTGCTCTTCAGCCGCAGAGAGTTGCATCGCCAGATCGTAAAAACGATCAGCGTCCCCTTCTGCGTGGCTCTTGACGAGACCGATGAGTTGTTGAGCGGAAGCCAAGGTCGAGTTGCTCTTTCTGAATGATCATTTTCAATGATACTAAGGTCTTTTCTACATTCGAACCCCTCAGCAGACCAGACAATTTGCGCTGTTTGGAAGCAGAGTGTGTCGGTTTTGTGCTCTCGAGCATCGACTTGGATGCTTGCCTTCCGGCCTCCCCTGCTCGGCTTCGCGTGTCGCAGGGGAGAACGGCCCTTCGGTCCGTCGCGCATTCGGCCATGCGGCCTCACCGCGGCGCAGCACCCGGCATCCCGGTTTGCCCGCCTCGCGAGCACGTCCCTCCCCGGCCGCTCCGCCGGATTGCGCTCTGGTCTGTTTTGGCCCGAGGCCAAAACGATCCCGCCGCTTCATCCGTCTCCCGCGTCCGGTCGGGCCGTTTGCCTGCTCGGGTCGGGCAAACCTACCGTCAAAACACACACACATGAGCGCGGAAGCATATCCTCCGGATGGCCCCCAAATCAGCCCGCGTCAAGGATCGCAAAACTTTTCGGCGAGGGCGGGGCGTGTGGGGCGGGGCGGTCCCGTGCGTGAGCGCGCGCATGTGTCGGGTGCTGCGCGTGGAAAACTTTTGCGCCCGGCAAGCCGGCGGCTGCGCCGTCCCTGACCCGGACAGATTCGGAAACCAGGCATTCGGCCATGCCCCCACACTCACGTGGTGGCCTTGGAACCGAACACTGGAGACCAGACATGGCCTACGACACCGCGAACACCTACGAAACCATCGAGCTTTTCGGGCTGACCGAGAAGGACGCACAGCTCCCGATCCCCGAGGATCACATCCTGACCGACCGCATCATCCGCGAGAGCTTCGAGGCTTTGATCGGTCAATTGCGCAATACCGGTCTTGAGGCAGAAATCGAACCGCTGGCCCATGGGCTCGCCACGATCCTGCAGCGGCGCAAGGTGGCGCTCGGCAAGGAGGTCGATCGCACAGCCGACAAGATCGGCGCGCTGGCAAAATCTCACGACGGATCGGAGATCGCCGAGACCGCGCTCGAAGAAGCGCAGGCGCGCTTTCTGCAGCTGCGTGAGATTGTCAGCGCCATCGAGGTGATGAGCGAGGCAGCGGCGGAATGCTACGAGATCGAGACCGGTCACGCCTTCATCCCGGCAGCCGGGTCTCGGGCGAGTGTCCGAGCGCAGGAGACCGGGGCGGTCTTCGAGGCCCGGCAGCTTCTGGAGCAGCACGACCGCGAAACCGCCGAGAAGTCGAAAGTCGAGGGGGTCCCTCTGATCGTCTCAGGCGCCACCGACTGGACCGATGTCGATGTGATCTTCAACACGCTCGACAAGGTTCGCGAACGGATCAAGCAGAACCGCAACCAGGAGATCTTCCTCTGCCACAAAGGTGGCAAGCACGGGGCGGAGATGATTGCGGCCCGGTGGGCCCGGGCACGCGGGATAGCACAGGCACGCTTCGATCCGCGCTGGTCCGCGCACGGGCGGGCGGCACCGTTCAAGTGCAACGACGAAATGCTGGACGACAAGTTCGCGGCGACTGGGGTTGTTCTCTTCGGCGGCAACGGGGTCGCGCTGAACCTCGGGCAGAAGGCGGAAGCGAAAGGCCTGACGGTCATGCGGGTTGCTGACCCGGCGAAGAAGACTGCGCAAGATTGAAGAGAGGGGGTCGCCTTCGGGCGGCCCTTTCGTTGTTTCTCATGCGCGTGGCGGGGCCCAAATTGCTTTGCCTAGCATTTTCCTGTTTTGATAGGTATATGTGTGCCAAGCAAAACTTGGAAATGATTGGCATGACTCCACTCAGCAGCATCGCGATGAGCGCCTATACCGATCTGGTACGTCTTTTGAAGGACGACGCTTTGTCCGGTGTCGAAGGCAAGCCGACTCTCAAGGAGCGCGGCGACAAGGCCTATTGGTACGCAGCCCGGCGTGTCGGCACCGAGATGCGCTTCATCTATATCGGCGAGGACAGTGACGAGACGCGTGCAGGTATCAACCGGATTGAGGAGCTGCGCTCGACCGCCAAGGATCGGCAGGCGGAACGGTCTCGGCTTGTCCGCCTCTTGCGCGCCGAAGGCATGACCCCCACCGACCGGGCAACCGGGTCCATCCTGTCGGCCATGGCCGCAGCCGGAACCTTCCGTTTGGGTGGCACCATCGTCGGAACCAATGCATTTCGCCTCTATGAAGGCGAGCTTGGTATCCGTCTGCCAATTGGCGGTATGGCCAATACTGGCGACATCGACATCGCGCAGTTCGAGAAGCTCAGCGTTGCGTTGCAGGATCAGGTCGACCCGGGTCTTGCCGAGACGTTCTCGGCGCTCAAATTCGATCCTCTGCCATCTCTTGACCAAGGTCGGACATGGCGATGGGCCCAGGGTGGCAGCGGCCAGTTGGTCGAGTTTCTCACACCGGCGTTCGGAGATGAGACCATTCGAGAGCTGCCCGCCTTGGGCGTGAACGCCCAAGGACTGAACTATCTCAACTTCCTGATCGCTGAGCCGATCCACGCGGCGGCGATCTATCGATCCGGCATACTCGTACAGGTGCCACGCCCGGAGAGATACGCGATCCACAAGCTGATCATTGCCGATCGGCGGCGGGACGGAGCAGGGAGCCTGAAGTCCGCGAAGGACCGCGAGCAGGCGGCTTTCCTTATCGAAGCGATGGCCGAGGACCGGCCCGATGATCTGGCTCGGGCCTATGCCACCGCATTGGAGGTTGGGCCGCGCTGGCGGGAACACATCGGCAACTCGCTGAAGCGAATGCCTGATACCAGGGGGATGCTCGACAGCTTGGGCGCGTGATGGCCATAACGGGGTCGCCTTCGGGCGGCCCTTTCGTCATGTCTCATGGGCGTGCGATTGGTCACGCGTGATCGGCAGCTCGCGGCGTCCAGCACCGTCATCCCTCTACCCAGCCCGTCAGAGTTCGGCCCATCCGCATCGGTTCGGGCAGCGGGATGGTGCGCACCTAGCACATCGTCAGCAGCGCAAGATGCGAGGGGTCGAGACGTCGCACTTGAGGCTGAAGACCTGCACAACCCTCGGGTGGTGTTGCGGAACATAGCTCCCACGCGGGCGGGCTCCGTCCGCACCCCGGCCAGGCTTGGCGGGACGCGGATGGTGGCGTCGGCGTGATAGCAAGGATCATCCGGATCACTCCTTTTTGCTCATAGATGTGGATCGCACGGGGTCGGCCCAATCGTGCCCTGCGCTAGCGCTCCGGCAAGCACAAATACGGCTTCCACGGCGGAGCCGCGGACCCTCCGCATTTGCGCTTGCGACCGGGCCTCTTGCCCCCGTGCTGGCAGATCCACACCGCAACAAGGAGTAACCCAAATGACCAACCACTACGTCGCCACCGTCCCCGTCAAGTTCACCGACACCGATGGCCAGGAGCGCACCCGTTTTCAACGCGTGGGCGCGATGTTCCGCAACACCCGCAACGGGGACGGCTCGGAGTTCTTCAGCCTCAAGCTCGACTTCCCGGTCGCGGTCTCGGAGCTGGTGATGTTCCCGCCGAGCGCGAAAGATCCCCAGGACTAAATCCTCTGACGAGGATGGGCCGCCCCAGGACGATCCGGGGGCGGCCCTGTCCCTGTTCCAGGGATGCCGGTTCCGGCGCAAGTGATTGCCAACAGCGACCTCTCCTTGGTGCCGGTCGCTGCGCTTTCAACGGACGCAGTCCCCCCGGAATGATCAGGCCGCGACAGACCGGCCAGTCAGCGTCAAGGGGGCCATCCACAAAAACAGCCAGGCCGAGGCCTGTCGGTTTTTGCGGCAGAGATTTGGTTACCCAAATCTGGCCTTCCTTGACTTTGCCTGTCCGCCCTGTCGGAGGGGTTTGCGCCCGCCCGCGGTTCCGTCCGAACACGTGCGTGTTCGGCCAGACCCTCGGGCGGGGCTGGCGGACGGGACCCCTAGGACAGGGGTGGGTGCCCGGTGGTGAGGGCGGTAGAGCCGCGTCCCTGCGGGCTGCGGGGGAAGCGGACACCAAGGCTGCCTGAGCCTGAACGCAACGTAAGTATATAATTGACAGCTTGGTATATTATTGTAAGGTAAGGGCAGCCTTGGTGGAAGGTGGCAGGAAATAGGGGGTCTTTCTTCCGCATGTCCCGAACAAAACGCCTGACAGAGATCGAGAAGATGCAGATCGTCCGCGAGGTCGCGGAGGGTGTGTCGACGTCTGAGCTGGCTGAGCGTTTCGAGGTCACATCGCGGGCCGTGCGCTACGTCCTGAAAGCCGATGCCGAGCGCCAGGCAGATGCCGCGATCCCGGTCTCGGCGGTTAGTGTGAAGGTCACGGCCGCGGAGCTTGCGGCGTTCGATGAAGTGCTGGCCGCCGCCGGGATCGAGAGCCGGGCCGAAGGGCTGCGTCGGCTCATTCAGGCGGCGGGCGGGGTGTTCGTTCCGGACGCGCAGATGGCAGCAGAGATGGCGCGCTACAGGGCCTCTCTGCACGAGGTTGGCAACGGGGTCGCGCAGATCGCCAAGCAGATGACGAAGGCCAACCGGATGGGGCAGGGGGCTGACGGTTGCACGAGTGCCGAGTTCACCGAATTGCGTCTTGCGCAGATGCGCGGGCTGGCGCGGTTCATCCTGGATTCCGCTGACGAGATCGATCTGCTCCTGCGCCGCCGTCGCGACGCGATGCAGCTCGAGGCCACGGCCGCGCTGAGGGAGTTTGCTCATGCGGCTGAATGATGCGGTTGACTCAGTTACCGGGGAGGTTTTTCGGGACGGCTGGAGCCGGATCCGGGGCTCGATGCAGGGGCTGCATGTCGCCAAGCAGAGCCAGCTTGTGCGCGCGGCAGCAGGGCACCGGCCAGCGGTCTTCAAGGCGATCCGCGGCGGCGGCACGCATACCAAATCGCAGCTCGCAAACCAGCTCGATTACCTCACCACCAAGTCGACCCATATCGTGGATTCGAGCGGGTTTCTGGATGGCAAGGCGAAGCTCGAGGCGGGTGACATCAAGGATCTGACCGAGCGCTTTGCCAAGCGGTGGGATGCGGGCTTCAAGCCGAAGCTGGGCCAAACCACCCACATGCTCATGTCCTTCCCCATCGGTACGCGCGGCGAGGATGTGCGCGACATCGCGACGGATGTGGCCGAGCGGTTCTTCCAGAGTGACGCGGGGCATTTCGACTACATCATCGCGGTGCATGAGGACCGGGATCACCCGCATGCGCATCTGGTGCTGAACCGCCGCTCGCAAGAAGGCGAGTTCTTTTTCCTCGGGCGGAACCACCGCTTCAACTATGACGACTTCCGCCTCGCCATGGTCGAGGAGGCGGAGAAGTATGGTGTGCGCCTGGAGGCCACGCGCCGCGTCGATCGCGGGGTTGTGCATTACCCCGCCCGGACCCGCGAGGTCTATGCCGCCAAGGAAGAGGGTCGCGCACCCCGCGAGCGGGAACGCGTGGGGCAGGACCTGACGCGGACGCTGGCGGAGATCGCCAATACCAGAGCTGTCTACCACTCGCTTGCCGCAGAGGCCTCCCGGGAAGCCCGGGAAGACATCGCCGCAGCCCTCTTCCGCGCGGGCGAGGTGCTGGCGCGGGGCAGGCAGGTGGACCGAACAGGAGATGTGTATATGGCCGAGGATCAAAGTTTCGAGGATCTGAGAAGCCTCTATGCCGAGAAGCTGGCGCGGGTGCAGGGCATGATCGCCGAGAAGTCTGACGCCGAACGTCCCGTGCTGGAAAAGCGCCTCATCGAGATCCAAGCGCAGGTCCAGCACATGCAGCCTCTCGGATTGCGTTCACGCACGTTGTCTGAGGCGCCGTCGGAAGGTGGAGTTTACTCCGAAGCGAACATCCAAGAGAGCAAGCTCGAACGCCTCTCTGAACCGCGCCTGCGGTCGCGGATTGATGCGGCCCTGCGCGGAACCGGGATCAGCACATCGGAAGTGGTCGCCCGGATCGAAACCGGCGCCTCGAATGCCGCGCTTGAGCATCAATGGATCGCCGATGATCTCTCCAAGGTGGCCGAAGCGCGCGATCTAAACCTCGAACGCCGCGCCGATCTGGAACAGGCGCGCGACATTCTCAACGATGTGCATGTTAACCTCGGCACGCTTCTGGAACGGGAGAACGTGCTGCGCCGGGACGGTGTCGTGGAAGCGGAACCGGTCAGCGAGCGGTTCCACTATCACGAGGGCGCGGTGCGGGCGATGGAAGGGACAATCCGTCAGGAGATGCGCGCAGACGGCCTGACCGCGCAGCAGATCGAGGACCGGGACTGGGAGGTTGTCTCGCGGGCGGAGCGCCGGATCGAAACAGAGCAGCGCGCATATCTCGCAGCACATCCGGACCTGCTCGCACGCCCAAGCGATGTGGTTGACCGGTCCGAGCCCTACAGGGAGGCCATCACCGATGCGGCCCGCGCCAGCGAGATCACCCGCGAGGTCGACCGGATCATGGAGGGGCGCGATGCCCGTACCCCTGTTGCAGACGCAGTCGCGGACGACTTGCGCGCGCGCTATCCGGACATGCCGTCCCACCTCGCCCGTGGTCTCGGCGCGACCTATGCGGCCGTTGTCGAGATACGGGACACCGAGGCCATCAATCAGGTCCGCCGCGAAGCCGAGTTGCGCGACGGGATTGGGGTTGGCACGCGCGAGGAGACCCTCGCAACAGGGGATGAAACTGCACCGCAGTCTGACCGTGCCGACCGCCTTGCAGACGAGATTGCGCGTGTCCTGGACCACGAGCGGGCGGGGGAGTTGTCCGCGCCCTTCGAGACCGAGGCGGAGCGCGATGCTTTCCGAACCGAGATCGCGCGGGCGCTGGACGTTCGCCAACTTGAGCGGCTCACATCCGGCGATGCCGATGCACTGGACAAGGTTCTCGAGGACCGTCTCGACCGGCTCTATGTCGCCAAGGCCTATCTGCAATCCGATGCCGCCACGGCCAACACGGAGGCCTTGCGCCAGGTGGTCGATGAACTGGCCGATGCCGAGTATGAAAAACACCGCGCGACAGACGTGGATGGCGAGACCGAGCGGGGACAGGTCCATTGAGCGCCGCCATGGGAAAAGCGCGGATCGCCACGGGCGTCCTTCTGGTGACGCTTGTGAGTGGGGCCATGGGCTATACCATCGCCTCGGCGGTGCTGACCTACCAGGATCTCGGCTTCGGGGCCGAGATCGACTTTGCCTATATCGCGCAGAACTACATGGCGATCCTGGACCGCCGCCCGGAGGATGCCCAACTTATTCACCTGATCATCGGCAGCTTTGCCGCCGCCGGCCTGATGCTGAGCCTCGCCCTCTCGGGATCGGCCCTCACACGGTTTGGCCAGACGCATTGGCAGAGTGCGCGCGAGATGAAGGCCAATGGGTTTTTCGGGGCGCCCGGGACCGGGTTCATCCTCGGCAAGCTGGGGACGCCTGGCTCTCGCGCCAATTACATTTGCTCGAAGGTTTTCCCGCATGCGCTGATCGTGGCGCCCACGGGCCGCGGCAAGACCACGGGCTTCGTCATTCCGAACCTGCTGACCTGGCAGGGCTCCGCCGTGACGCTCGATGTGAAGGGCGAGTGTTTCGAGGCCACGGCCCGGCACCGCGCAGCCCAAGGCGACAAGGTCTATCGCTTTGCCCCCACCGATTGGGAGGGCAAGCGCACGCATCGCTACAACCCGCTCCTGCGCATCTATCAACTGAAAGATCCCGCGCGCCAGCAGATGGAATTGCAGCTTCTTGCGACGCTCTTCCTGCAAAGCGACAACGACCGGGTGCAGGGCCTCCTCAAAGGCGGGATCGATCTCTTCGTCGCGGCAGGGCTCTTGGCGTTCCAGCGCAAGCGCCCGACCTTGGGCGAAATCTACCGCATCGCTGCCTCGGGCGGGAACAAGCAGAAGGAGTATTCCGCGCGGGGGCATGAGGTCGACAACAGGGCAGCCAAGCTGATCTTCACGCGGCTGGCGTCCACCAACAACGATACTCTGACCTCCTATGTCTCGCTTCTGATGACCTCGGGACTGGATCAATGGCAGAACCCGGCGATCGATGAGGCGACGGCGGTGTCGGACTTTGATTTCCGGACGATCCGGAAAAAGCCCTTCTCGGTCTATCTCGTGGTCCAGCCGTTGATGGTGAAACCATTGGCACCATTGATCCGGCTCTTCTTCTCCGATCTCCTCTCGGCCATGCAGGAAAAGGACCCCGGGCCGGACGAGCCCTGGCCGGTGATGATCATGCTCGACGAGTTCAACCGCTTGGGCAAGATGCCGATCGTGGTCGAGAGCATCGAGACGCTGCGGACCTATCGCGGTCATCTGGCCGTGGTCACGCAAACCATCCCCGCCCTCGATGAAATCTATGGCGAGAACACCCGCCGCGCCCTGCAGGGCAATGCTGGTGTGAAGCTTTACCTGACGCCGTCAGACGAAAAAACCGTCGAGGAGCTGAGCAAGGCGGTCGGCAAGACCACGAAGACCGTCGTCACGCGCTCCCAGTCCATCGGCAAGAACCCCTTCGAAGGGCGCAGCCAGTCGACCCGGACCGAAGAAAGCTCTTTGCTGCCCGAAGATGAGGCGCGCCGCCTACCGCTCGACGAGATTGTCATGGTGATCGATGCGCAAATGCCGGTCCGGGCAAAGCGGATCCAGTATTTTGACGATCGGCTGTTCAAGGCGATCCACGCGGCGCAGACGGGAGAGTTGCCGTTTCCGGAGCCGGGGGGAGGGGGATCGCAAGGCACGCTGCCGCTGAGCATGCGCGCCATGCCGATGACACCGCCGTCGAGCGGGCCCCGTGGTTCTGAAGCTGATGTAGAGCGGGCAGGCGAGGGCGTTGACGGTCAACCCTCAGGGCAATCTGATGTAGTTCCAAAGAAGACCGCGCCTGTCGTTCAAGCCGTCATCGCCGAGGAACAGCGCCAGATGGAGATGGATTTTGGGGGACAGCTTGCGGATGCCAAGACAGTGGGGGTGGATGATGAGGCGCAGATGCGCTCTGCCGTTGATGGCTTGGACGATATGGAAGCGATGCTGCGAGAGGGGGATGTCGAAAAGCTGGTTGCTCGATAGCGTGGTGTGCATCGCCATCTTTCAGGGAGGGCGGAGAGCGGCCATTCGCTGTGCTCTGCACCGAGGTCCGCTGTGCGGCCATGACCTACCATTAGAAGTAATTGGCGCAGGTCTTTGATTTTCGAAACCGCTTTCGGTATTCGTTGGCGTCTTAAGTCGAGGAGGGGGCGCTGTCCCGTTTGAGTATTCTTAAATTGGACGCACCGGCACGGATGGCGAAAGTTTATTCAGTTCGCGTTTGGTTGAAAATCCCGTAACATCACGACGGAATGATTTTCCCAACTTGTATGGAATTATCGGCTAATTTTTCTTCTGAAACGCCGCAGGATTGCAGAAAGGTAAATTGAGGAAAAACCGCTAGATGCTGTTCGAATAAGTTTCGAAATTGCTAGGAAAAAAGGAACAAGGATGGAAAGGGCGAGAATAAGCGGGCTTTCAATAGAGCGATCAATCCAATTTGGCGCAATCTCGATCCGATCTTCTCCACCAAAATAGCTAATGAATATCGTTGAAGGTCCTGTTTCGGAAACTAAAGAAACTTGGAAGTTCTTCGAGTCATGATGGCTTGGCAACACGTAGCCATACACACGCGTTTGGGTTTGGTCTTTCCTGTTTCCTTGGAATACCTCAACCCTTTCTCCGGGCCTAAAGCTCCCATTTTTGATGGTTTCAGTTGCGTTCGTCAGGAATGGCTTCTCTCGTATATCGTACGCTCCTGAACTTAGAAGCTTTGTTTCTCCCGTTGCCGCGACCTGCCCAAGTTGAGCGAAACCGGAAAACGACAACGCACCCAATGCCAACCATGTGTCGCGCGGCAAATGGATTATTGTACCTGCCTTATAATCAGCGACATGCCTCAGCAGGATTTCAAGAGAGCCTTCCATGGTCGTCGAGACAACAATATGGCTACCATCTGACCACTTCAGGTTCACGACTTCATGCTTCTGTTCATACCGTCTCGGATCACAAATTTCAGTCCCGCGCTTTTTGAACCTGTCAATCTTCTCCAAAGGTTCGCAAATAGTCACTGAGCCAAAGTCCCAAAAATCAGCGTCTCCAGAAAATTGGATTTCCATGCTGGCAGTCTCGGCTGAAATCATAATTGTGCGATCTGCACCGACGCCAAGCGCCAAAGCCACGAGAAATGCGATAAACAAAGACGCAATCCCAATCAGAGCAATAGAAACACCTGCTCTCATGGGAGATGCATTCAAATCCGTACGCCCATCATCAGCACTCATCTCTTACTCTTTCGATAGATGAAGCTTGAATTCTACTGCCCGCCCCATTTCGCCCCTTTTGAACGATACGCTCCCAGCGACAAGTGGAGCAATTGACACAACGCTTTTTGGCAAGACACAAACTGTATCGAAAGCGGTTCTATTATCAAATTCGACGACCTCACACGATACGTCTGCAATGTCGGGGTTATTCGGGAAGTACACGAACGTTTCTTCCGCACGAGACGTGTTCAAAAGCAATGCGACGCTCTCTCCAGATTGCTCCCCCCAAAACACGAGGGAGTTATCATCCCTGCCGTCCCCGCAAGGCCCGAGGGTCAGGAGTGGCGCAATCCCTCCACTCTGGATTGTGCGAACATACTTTGCATTTTTCGTTGGGTATTCCAGGACAATACTCCCCCCCTCCCAGTCTTCCGACACGTTGTAAGAAGCTTGGCTCTGATAGAACCCGTCGACACTCAAAACCGACAAACATGCCGTGGCGCCCGACCAGTCTTTCGGAATATGTGCTGACACGCTGATAGAGTTCTTCGGCAACGGTCCAAACCGCGCCAACCCAACGAGTCGAGCCCCGGAAATTTCAGCAGCCTCGTTTACGACCTCGGTGAAATTGCTTGCCGTAAGTTTTGCTTTGCCATGTTCTTGGGCAGCAAGCATAGTCGGGCAGATCGCCATCACTGCGAAAAGAGTTTTTGAAAACATGAAACTAAGCTCCCTGAGCAAACTACTTGCGGCAAGCATATTGTGTTTCACGGTGCTTATCACCCCCGTATTTTCCCAAACCGTCTCCGTGCAAAGCGGGGATGAGCTTGGCCATGGCATGCTCCTAAAGCATGGCTCGACCTGTTATGTTCTAACCCCAAGGCACGTCGCAAATAATAAACGGCGCGTTACGGTTTTCTCATCCGCCCCGGTCGTACACTCTGGGGCCTTGGTGGAAACGCCATTTTGGGAAGGGATGGATTTTGCCATAGGCGTTGTGCGCGGCCCTATTGAGGAAAAATGCGTCACGACGCTTGATGACCTATCTGGCGAAGTGAGGCTCGCCTCTGGTCGGCGAGTTCAACTCTTACGCTTGCTACCATCTGGTGAAATTGAGCGCATTGATATGTCCGTCACGAAGACTGATTACCTCACTCTCGATGCGCGCATTGAGGATGGCTCGAGCGAGCTGTTCAAAGGCACCAGTGGCGCGTTTCTTTTTGATGGCGAGAAACCAATTGGTATGATCGTGGAGGCGCTATCGTCTACCGAAGGGCGGTTCATTCGCGTCGAGGAACTGCACATGAACCTCTTGCGCCGACTGAACCGCAAAGCAGGATTTCAAGCGGCTGCGTCCAACTCTACGCCCGTAGCAAGCAACGATGACGGTGATGGCCTTCCTCTCGAGTTTGTTCGTGCGTCGCAACCGCCAATCTACCCCGATGTCGCAGAGGCCAATATGTTGGGCGACGGCAGCTATGTGTTTGACCTGCCCCGCCCCAACCGTATCGCGTTTAAAATCAAGTCACCCGGCGCCGTACCCCTATCGAGTGTGCGCGTCTTCTCAGATGTTGACGCGGATTACGCCATCCCGCGCAGCATTCGAATCGATGTGTCCACTGCCCCAGACGGCAATCGGCCACGCTTTTTTAGCGCGGCCGAGATGGGACCCGATGGGGTCTTCGATTTTTCACGCGCGCCGACATTGGCCCGCTGGGTGTTCATCACGGTCAACGACGCGTGGGAGAGCGGCGCGATCGGCATCAGTGCGGTGCGCGTGAAGTAACCTAGCGCAAAAAACTAACGCAGCGGGATCGTGACCTTGACTACCGCAGCTGCATTAAACCACTGAGTTGCTATGCCTGTCAGCGCACCGGAATCGAGAAACTCCATCTCGTACCATCTTTCATCTGATGAACGGTACTGAACCACCTCACCAACAATCCTTAGAAGACATTTCGAATTCGCAATCCTGTTTTTCATGAAGTAGCAATTGGCGTCACTATCATAGCCCTCGATGTCCAGCGTGGTCACGGCATAGCCCTCCTCATTCGGGATTAGCCCATAGAGGGGACCGATGATCCTTTCCAAATCCGCACGATCCGCCTTTTTCCCGTCAAACTGGATTTCTAGGCGCGGTGATGTGTCCAAAAAGGACTTGATCGCGAGGTTTCGTACGTTTTTGTCGGGGCTATAGATACCGTAGTCCAAGGCCGCTTTGACCAACACCTCGTCGCCCGAATCCAGCATCAGCTCCATCGCCTTCAGCGCGCGGGCAGGGTCCGGATCGTTGAGCAGTTCAACGTATTCAGAGCCTTTGTTCAACTCGGCATCAATCTTCGCCTGAAGATCGGCTACAGAGAGAGATTGTGCGCTGGCGGCACCCGCAAGAAGCGAGAGCGCTGCGCCAAAAAAGAAGCATTTAGTCATGTTAGTTACCGATCTGGATTGATGTTTTGACGGGTTTGTTGCTGTGGGGGAACGCTCCGCTGCCAACCAGCTGACCTTGATCGTTAAGTGTCAAAGAGTGCCAGTTACCCCAAATTGTTATGCCCACTTCCGTGTCCGACACGCGTACGCGGCAGTCGTCGTTTTCGAATCTTGTATAGCAATTTTGATCTTCTTTAAATTTTCCGATCTGTGTGCTGTAAAAGATGCGCCCGTCTTCAAGGACGGACCCTTTCCCTTGGGTCGCGTGATAGTCCCATTTTCTATTTTTTTCGCCTTCGGCTTGGGTCAGGTAGATGCCTAGGGTAGGCTGAGTTGAGAAAAACGCGTCCAATGCTGTGCGGCGCACAACTGGGTTCGGGCTGTAGAGGCCGTAGTCAAGCGCCATGCGTTCAAGCGTCGCGTCTCCCGAGCCGAGCATGATTTCCATCGCCGCCATGGAGCGCGATGGATCGGGGTCGTTGAGCAATCGTTGGTACTCATTCGCCCCTGCTACTTTTTGATCGACTAGCGCCAAAACATCGGCAGCCGTTAAGGACTGCGACGATGCGGGCGAAGTGTGAAGCAAAGCAATGCACAATGCGCTACGAAAAACCATATGAATATCCTGACTTCAATTATCGTTTCTTTGAAGTTACTGGGCGCCACCTATTCGTCAACAGAAGATATTTTCAGCTCAGAGTATCGAGCACTATGACTCTACCCGACCTTCGCCGCAGTGGTCTTGAGAGACCTCAAAGGGCCGTCCGTGAAGACGGCCCATGCCTTCAGATTTCGATAGCTTCGGCGATCGCCAACGCATCTTCAAGCTCAACGCCCAGGTATCTGACAGTGCTGTCCATCTTGGTATGGCCCAACAACAGTTGGACTGCCCGAAGGTTGCCCGTCTTCTTATAGATTTGGGTCACCTTCGTTCGCCGCATCGAGTGCGTGCCATAGGCGCTGGCCTCCAGACCGATGGATGTCACCCAGTCACGGACAATACGCGCGTACTGGCGGGTCGAGATGTGAAGCCGTTCGTGAAAACGCCCAGGCCAGAGGTATTCGGATCCGATCATCAGCGGCTCCCGCATCCACCTTGCGAGCGATGCACGTGTGCCTTCAGAGATTTCGAAGCGCACAGGTTTCTGGGTCTTGCTCTGCAGAACTGACGCACGTTCCTTGATTTGACCTGACGCCATGACATCAACCACCTTCATCTTCACCAGATCGCAGCCGCGCAGTTTGCTGTCGATGGCAAGATTGAAAAGGGCCAGATCGCGGTGGTTCTCGGCCAGCTCCAACCGCACCCTGATAGCCCAGACATGTTTGGGCTTAAGCGGTCTTTTTTGGCCAACGATCCGGCCTTTGTTCCAGGCTGGACGCAGCGCGCGGATGGCGGGTAAGTTTGGTGTTTCCATGATGGATCCTCCGATCCACCACGCCCTCCCACATCGACAACCCGACGTTGACAAGCCATCATATCACATGATGCTGCATTGCATCCGAGGTCGGTTATGAGCCCAACCCGGTCATCGCCTTCTTTTGCTGCGTGTACAGCAGCACAAAAAATCACCGCAGATGCTCGGTCCAAAACGCCGCGCGGCAGCAGAGATCGCCGCCATTTGTCCATGGGGCAGCGAGAAATTCGACAGCAATTCACAGGCCGCGGACTTAGTTGCCATTTGACGATCAGTGTGTGAGCGATCGCTGATCGCATCGATATCTAGGCCACCTTTGCGAACGGTCCTGCCTTTCGCCATCAAATAGCGGGTGTCTTTCCCTTATGCGGCATTAGTAGGTTCTCAGCCCAAAGTTATGGATGCTGTGACCTGCACGAATTTCCTCAAACCGCAGCAAGCTAGCATTAGGTAGGACAATGCCGGTTTAATCGCGATCTTGTTTTTGTTTCAAACCAATTGGCCAAAGGCAAAGGGTTCCCAAAAAGCGTTTGCCCCCTGTCCGGCAGCGCCATTGGACCCAACGTCACATTGCACCACCAAATTTAGAAATTGAATTTTTATTCTAATTTTTGGTAAAACAGAGTCGGGCGCTTGAGGAGGTGCCAATGTTCGGCCTCGAGACTTATTCGGGCCATGGGAGGATAGACATGATAAAACCGCTCTTCAGAACCGCCGCTGCCGCCGTGCTTGCAGGTGCCCTGTTACCCGCCGCAAGCTTTGCACAGACAGAATTGAAGGTCGCCACACTGGCGCCGGAAGGCACGCCCTGGTACGATTTCATCGCCAAGTGGAAGGAAAACGTCGAAGCCGCGTCCAATGGCGAATTGCAGCTTACGATTTTTCCGAACGCCCAGCTTGGCAATGAGCTGGAAGTCTGGAACAAGGTTGCGCGCGGGCGCGTCGACATCGGGGTCTTTTCAGCTGCCCCCATGACCGAGAACGTGCCCGTCACGGCTCTGTTGAGCACTCCGTTCTTGTTTGAGAAATCCGAGACCATCTACTGCGTTCTGGACCGCGAATTACGTGAGGACCTAACCGCGATGATGTCGGACAAGTTCCAGGTCATCGACTGGGCCGAAAATGGTTGGGTGCAGGTCTACGCTCAGGATGATCTTTCGGATGTTGCCAATGCCGAGGGGTACAAGATCCGGGCCGCTCCGCATGCGATGTCTCGCACCCTGATGACCTCGATTGGGGCCAATGCTATTGAAATCCCTTATGCAGACACTCCGGCGGCATTGCAGACCGGGCTGGTCAAAGGGGGAGAGTCGATTGGCGTGTCCTATGTCGCCTTTGGCATCAACAAGGTTGCGCCGCACCTGACCGTCACCAGCCATTCGCACCAGTCAGGCGTCATCCTGATGGGTAAAAAGAACTGGGGTAAGTTGTCCGCAGAGCATCAAAAAATCCTCGGTGACGCCACTCCTGACTTGTCGATCCTGCGTCAGGGCATTGCCGGCATGGATGCCTATTTGCTGGGCCTGCATGAAAAGGCCGGAGGTGGCGTGCATCGTCTGACGCCAGAACAGCGTGCGGCGTGGAAGGCCAAGGTCGAGCCGAACTGGGCCTCGATGGTCGAAAGCCTGGGACCAGAAGCACAGGCATTCTGGCCAAAAGTTCTGGAAGCCAAGAAAGCCTGCGGCGAGTAACCTCTACCCGAAGGGTGGCTGCATGATGCGTGGTCATCAAGAGGACAAGGTCTGGCGCCCTCTGGCGCCAGCGCGCCTAGCCCAGTCTGAACGCCCATTGGAGGTGACGTCATGACGATGAACAGACGCATTTTGACTCTGCTGTTTGTAACCGAAGCTGCCGTGGCGATTTCCGCCTATGTGGTGATTGCCGGGTTGCTTTTGGCCGATGTGCTGATGCGCGAACTGGCGGGAAGTTCGATTTGGGGCGCACAGCGCATTTCGGTGTACCTGATGATCGTGATCGGTTTTCTGGGGCTTGGTCTCGCGGCGTCAAAGGGACGGCACTTGCGTCCCCGCTTCATGGACGGGCTGTTTCCTGAACACATGTCCGCTACCGCTGACCGTATCGGCAGCTTTATCATGATGGTGATCTTTGCCGGGTTTGGCGCTGTCGCGATCGAGTTCCTGTTGGAAGCGATCGAGTACGGCGATGTGGCCCGCGTGGTACGTATCCCGCTGTGGTACATCCAGATCATTGTTCCTTATGCGTTTTTCTCAACGGCCCTGCGTTATGCGATATTCGCGGTGAGTCCTGATCTGCGCCCTGACGAGGCGCTTGAGTGATGCTGTGGATCGGACTGATAGTGTTGATCTTTGGTGCGCTTGCTCTGCGGGTGAACATCGCGGCCATTCTCCTGGTGGTAGGGGCCTATATCCATTTCTTCTGGGGCGACGCCGAGCTTACTTACATCCTCGAAGACATGTGGTCGGCCATCGACAAAGAGGTCCTGCTGTCGATCCCTCTGTTTCTGCTGTGCGGTTCGGTCATGGGCAAGGGTGCCATTGCCGAACGGCTGATCAACGTGATGCGGGCGCTCACCGCGCCGGTTCCAGGTGGCATGGCGCTGGCCACCATCCTGACCTGTGCAGTTTTCGCGGCGATTTCCGGCTCGTCTGCGGTGACGCTGATTGCTGTTGGCACCATCGCGTACCCCGCGCTGATCAATGACGGCTATTCCAAGAGCTTTGCGCTGGGTGCACTGGCAACCGGCGGGACCTTGGGTGTGGTGATCCCGCCGTCGATTCCAATGATCCTATATGGTATCGTCACCGAGACCTCGATTGTCGATCTGTTCACGGCAGGCATCCTGCCGGGGCTGTTCCTGACTACTCTTCTCGGCATCTACACGGTGATCGCAAATCGCCATGTCCGACGCGAAGCCTTTTCCCTGACCCACCTGATTTCCACGTTGCAACAGGGTGTGTGGTCCTTGCTGATGCCGGTGATCCTTCTGGGGGGCATCTATTCCGGTCTCTTCTCGCCCACGGAGTCGGCGGCCGTGGCGCTGGCCTATGCGCTGATTGTTGAACGCTTTGTTCATCGCGAGCTGACCCTGCGCGACCTCTATGACACCGCGATTGACACTACCACCATGATGGGCGCGCTGTTTCCACTTTTGGCGATCGCGCTCAGCATCAACCTCCTTTTAACCACGCAACAGGTGCCCGGTGCGTTGACCGAATGGGTATCGTCCTATGTCTCGGACAAGACAACATTCTTGCTGATCATCAACGTGTTCTTGCTGTTGGTGGGCTGCATCATGGACATGGCCTCTGCCATTCTGGTTCTGGCGCCGATCCTGCTGCAGATGGGCGAGGCCTTTGGCATTGATCCAGTTCATCTGGGGGTCATCATGACCGTGAACCTGGAAATTGGACTGCTGACGCCTCCGGTCGGGCTGAATCTTATTATCGCCATGACGGCCTTTCGCGAACCTTTCGGTCTGATCATCCGCGGCGTGATCCCCTTTATCCTGATCATGCTGTTCGGGCTCCTGGTGATCGCCTTTGTGCCGCAGCTGTCGCTTATGCTGGTCGGATGACGGCATTTAACAGGAGCCCGCATGATTGACCCGTCTCGCATCAAACCGCCGCATATCACGCTGAGCAACTGGCGCGCACCGGAGCATATCCCATGGGCGCTGTCGCACTTCAGCTTTATGCCCACGGTGGATGTTGCTCGCGCTGGACAGGTGTCGCCGCTGCCTGCATCGCCACGCAATGACATTGAGGCCTTTCGTTTCGATCATGAGGGCCGGACCGGCACTTTGATCGACGCCCTCAGCGGCGATAGTGCTGATGGCTATATCGTTCTCAAGGATGGCAAGGTGCTATATGAAGGCTATTTCGGCGCCTTTCAAAGCCATGACAAACATCTTTGGGCCTCGACCACCAAATCGATCATCGGATCATTGTTCGGGGTGCTGATCGACCACTACGGTATCGACCCCGAGCAAACACCGGCAGACTATGTGCCCGCATTGGTCGGCAGCGCCTTTGCCCACTCCAGCCTGCGGCAAGTGTTGAACATGGTCTCGGCCCTCGATTTTTCCGAGGAATACGACGATATGGTGCCCGGATCCGTGCATCTGGAGTATTTCCGCAGGCTGGGGTTGGTGCCCGCCTGGGACCTGATGCAAATGGACCCGCGAAAAGACAGCACTCCGCGCGGCGCGCGCGGGTTTCTGCCGGCCTTTCGGCTGAACTCAGGGCTGACGCATGGAACGACCTTTGAATACCACTCGCCGAACGTGGATGTGATCGGCTGGGTGATCGAGGCGGTGACCGGACTGCCCCTGGCCGAGTTCATTCGCAAATACCTGTGGGCCAGACTGCAAACCGAACATGATGCGTTCCTGTGTGCCGACACCGAGTTCAACCCGATTGCCACGGGCGGTTTTAACTCCACCCTGCGCGACGCAGCCCGATTCGGGCTGATGGCACTGAACGAAGGTCGGGTGGGCGACGATCAGGTCATTGGCGCAGACTGGATGGCCGACACATACGCGCTGCGCGATCAGGATCGTCTGGCATGGCAACGCAGCATCTTTGCGGACCCGACCGCAATCACCCATATGCCGGACTTTGGCGGCTATCGCAGTTTCTGGTGGATCTGCGATGCAGAGCAGGGTGAGCGCGCCGCGATCGGAATCTACGGCCAGATGATCTATGTAAACAAATCCACCAAAACCGTGATCGCAAGCTTTTCCAGCCCCGACTTTACCTCGAATGCGCGGCGGCCCTCTTTCAAACGTGTGTTACGAGGCAACCGGGCCTTGGCCGCAGCCCTGTGACAGACCCACTACCAAAAGGACGACGAAAATGACGAAACACTGGCTCAAGACCTATGACGCGGGCGTTCCGGAAACGATCAATGCCGATGCCTACCCGTCAATTGTGTCTTTGTTCGAGGACTCCGCAGCCAGATACGCCGATCTGGTGGCGTTTGAGTGTTTTGGACAAACCATGACCTATGCGCAGGTGGACCAGGCCAGCCGGGCCTTTGCCGCCTGGTTGCAAACAGAACTGGGTGTGCAAAAGGGCGACCGCATCGCTTTGATGTGTCCGAATATTTTTGCCTTTCCGGTGGCAATGCTGGGCATCCTGCGTTCCGGCGCCTGCCAGGTGAACGTCAACCCACTCTACACCCCGCGCGAGCTTGAGCATCAGCTGAATGACTCGGGTGCCGAAACCATCGTGATCTTCAGCGGATCGACCCCGGTTCTGGCCGAGATTGTCGCCAACACGCCGGTAAAACGGGTGATCTCGGTTGACCTTGGCGATGGGGCTGACCTGCCGATCCCGTCCCCCCAGGTGGATGCGCGGCTCAGCAACGTCACCCCGATGGCCGAGGCGCTGAGCCAGGGGGCAGGGAGGACCTATGCCGATGCCGGTCTTGGCGGCGAGGACCTGTTGTTCTTTCAATACACCGGCGGAACAACCGGTCCCTCCAAGGGCGCGGTACTGAAACATCGCAATGTGGTCGCCAACCTTGAGCAATACAAAGCCTTCCTGCCCGAGGCGTCGGTCCCGACCAAAGAGGTCATGGTCGGGGCCCTGCCGCTCTATCACATCTTCGGCCTGACGATTTCGCTGGCCTATATGTCCCTGGGCGGCCGGGTCGTGCTGATCCCGAACCCGCGCGACATTGACGCCTTTCTTGACGCTATCAAAAACGCCGGGATCACCGTGTTTCCCGCAGTGAACACGCTGTTTGCAGGTTTGGCGATGCATCCGGGCACCAAGGACGTGGACTTTTCCAAACTCAAGGTTTCGATCGGCGGCGGTGCGGCGATCATTGAAACGGTGTCTGACAATTGGAAGGCCCTGACCGGTCGCCCGATCACCGAAGGTTACGGTCTGTCCGAAACCGCCCCGCTGTTGTCGATTGTCCCCATGGGCGTGGGGAAATTCACAGGCTCTTGCGGATTGCCCGTGTCATCGACGGACATCAGGCTTTTGGATGAGGACGACAACGAGGTGGCCATTGGCGCACGTGGCGAGATTTGCGCCGCAGGACCGCAGGTGATGGCGGGCTACTGGAACAAACCCGAGGCCACCGCCGAGGCGTTCACCGCCGACGGGTTTTTTCGCACGGGCGACATCGGCGTGTTCGACGGGGATGGGTATCTGCGCATCGTCGACCGCAAGAAGGACATGATTATCGTCAGCGGCTTCAACGTCTTTCCCAATGAGATTGAGGCCGTGGTCACGGCGGTCGATGGGGTGGCCGAATGTGCTTGTGTCGGCGTGCCAGACGAAAAGACAGGCGAAGCCGTGAGCGTCTTTGTGGTCAGAAAACCGGGCGCTGAGGTCACTGATGAGGCCATCCTGACCCATTGTCGCAAGGAAATGACCGCCTACAAGGTGCCGCGCAGGATCACCTATGTCGATGAGTTGCCCAAGTCCGGCGTCGGCAAGATTCTGCGCCGTGAGCTGCGCAAAGCAAGCGCATGAAGGCGGTTGCCCCACATCCGGCATTGGCATATGCCGTCATGGCCCTTGGGGCGATAGGGCTGACGCTGGGGGACTTCTTTATCAAGAAATCCTCGATCGACGGTGTTTCGATTGCGGCCCTGCTTTTGTTTGCCTGGCCTCTGACCGCAGCAAGCTTGGTTTTGTTGGCAAAACTGCAGGGGGGGATCCGGCATCACCTCTATCCCCATGCGCCCCGCAAACTGTTGATCCGCGCTGGCCTGCTGCTGGTCATGTCGGTGCTGAACATCTCGTCACTGTCGCTCAATCCCTACGGGCAGCATGCCATGCTGTTCCAGTTGTCCCCGGCCTTTGCCTTGTTGATTGGCGTGACCTTTCTGGGAGAACGGCTGACAGCGCATGTGGTTCTGGTGTTGCTGGCCTGCCTTGTCGGGACATGGTTGATCCTGAACCCGGGGCTGGGAGGGATGGCAGTTACTTTGCTTTTGGCGGTTGCCGCGGCGATATCGAATGCCATGACAAACGTCTATATGGCGTCAAACCGCGCGGCGGCAACGCCGATCGGCTTTACCTTTTGGGCGGTGAACGGAGTTGTGCTTGTGGCCGCAGCGTACTGGATTCTGGCAGAGCGCACCCTGCCGCCGCTGTCTTCGCAACTCTGGATTCAACTAAGCGCGATGTGTGCGGTTTCAGGGATCGTGCTGGCCAGTCTGGCCATGCAACTTGCCGGCAGTGATATCGGCAGAGTAACCATCATGCTTTATACTCAGATGCCGGTCGCTTTGGGGCTGGGATGGCTTGCATTCTGTGAACGACCCACAATAGTGGCCATGCTGGGCGGCGTGCTGATTGTGCTCGCCGGTGCCTCCATTCCGCTCGTGGCGGTATACAAAACCGAAAGGACGACGGCATGAGAAAACCGGACACCGACAGCTATCGACCCACAAAACAGGCACGCAGCGCCCGGTCCGAGCAACTCTTGCTGGATGCCGCAGAAGCGCTTTTTGCCGAACAAGGATTTCAGGGTACCAAGGTGACGGACATCATCGAACGATCGGGCTGTTCGATCGGAACCTTCTATCACCGGTTTGGCGACAAGGAAGGTTTGGCGCGTGTGCTCATCCATCGCTTTATCGAAGATGGCACGACCATGATCGACGCCCTGGACCTGAGCCGCTCAAAGTGCGGTGATCTGCCGGGAATGCTGCGTTATCTAGCCGGAGTTCTCTACGACACAATGACCGACAAGTTGGGCGTCTACAGGGCGTCGCAGCGGTTGAACTCGCTCGCCTCCAAAGGTGAGGTGAACACCGCCGTGCTGGTAGCCCCACTGGCAGCTCACGTTCTGGTCCATGCCGCCGATTACAGCGACGAGATCTCGGCCCCGGACGGTGAGGCAGCGTTGCGTCAGGCTCTGCAGCTTATTGTCATGATCACATGGCAGACTCGTTTGGGCGCCGGAACTCTGTTTCCAAAGGACAGGGGCCCACTCATTGAGATGATGGTCAAGTCCGCGATGGGGCTGTTGAAAGAGGACGCCAAGAGATGAACGAGATCACGGTCTTCACCGCCAAACGTGTCCACACGATGAGCGACAGCGCGCCAACCGCGACGGCTGTGGCGGTGCGTGACGGCATTATTCTCGAAGCGGGCACGCTGGAGAGCCTCGCGCCCTGGCTCGAGGCGCATCCTCACAGGATCGACACCCGTTTTGCCGACAAGATCATGATGCCGGGGTTCATTGATCCGCATCTGCACCCCTTTATTGGCGCCGTCCTGTTGCCGACCGCCTTTGTCACCGCGTTCGAATGGAAAGTGCCTGGGCAGGATGTTCCGGCAACACGCGGCCACGCAGAATACCTTGAGGCTGTGCGCGCGGCGGTGGCCAGGGACGATGGCTCAAAACCAATTTTCGTCACTTGGGGCTATCATCAGATCTGGCACGGAGATGTCACGCGCGAAGAGTTGAATGACATCTCGGCTGACAGGGCAATATTGGTCTGGCACCGGTCGTTTCACGAGATCATTCTGAACGACGCCGCCATCGACCGTCTCGGGATCGACCGTCAGATGATGCAGGATCACCCGCAGATCAACGCCGAAACGGGGCGGTTTTCCGAAACCGGGGCCATGGTGGCCATTGATGGGTTGAAACCCATCCTGTTTTCGCCCGACTGGTTTGGAGCCGGGCTCTTCAGGCTGCATGAGGTGCTGCATGCGGGAGGCCATACAACTGTGGCGGATATGGCCTGGGGCATGTTCGACTACGAGATGGAATGGGCGGCCTGCGTTCAGTCGATGGAGGTCGCAAATCCCCCCTATCGCGTGATGATGGTGCCGCGTGGTTTGCCCGAACCGGAATTGATGGGCAATCCCGAAGATGCCTTTGCCCGGGTCGATGCGCTCACTGATCGCGGCACGGACCGGCTGTTCTTTGATCGCCATGTCAAATTCTTCACCGATGGCGCGTTCTTTTCAGAGCTGATGCAGTTGACTGATCCGGGCTATATCGACGGCCATCACGGAGAATGGCTGACCGCGCCGGATCAGTTCGAGGCCATCGCGCGCCCCTATTGGAATGCGGGCTATCGCATCCATGTGCATTGCACAGGCGATCTGGGGGTAGAACTGGCGCTGGACGTGCTGGACAAGCTCCAGTTCGAGCGCCCGCGCGTCGATCACCGCTTTACGATCGAGCATTTCGGGGTTTCAACCGAAGATCAGGTCCGCCGGATCAAGGCTCTGGGGGCGATTGTCTCGGCCAACGTCTATTATCTGCACGAGCTGGGCGAGGCCTATTGGCGCAAGTCCATAGGCCACGAACGGGCTAGCCAGATGGCGCGGCTGGGGTCTTTGGCGCGTGCAGGCGTGCCCTTTGGCCTGCATTCCGATTTCACCATGGCTCCGGCGCATCCGCTGACCAGCGTCTGGGTAGCGGTGAACCGCTTTGCGGAATCCGGCGCGGTCCTGGGTGAAAATGAGCGGGTCAGCGTGCATCAGGCACTGCGGGCGATCACCATAGATGCGGCCTGGGTGATGGGCCAGGAAAACATGATCGGGTCCATCCAATCTGGAAAAAAGGCAGACTTCACAGTGCTGGACGAAGACCCTTACGGGGTTGATACTGCGCGGCTCAAGGACATTGCAATCCATGCCACCGTGTTTGAGGGGGTCGCGCACCTACTGGACAAATGACAATACCGACCATCCTAGTTTCAGGCTATCTGGGCGCCGGAAAAACCACGCTGATCAACGCATTTCTACACGATCCACAAGGACTTAGGGCAACGGTTCTGGTGAACGATTTTGGTGCCGTGAACCTTGACGCCGATCTGATTGAGAATGCTGATGGGAACACCATTGCTTTAACCAATGGATGCGCGTGCTGCGCCATCGGTGACGATCTGCTCTCCGCCGCGCGACAAGTGGTTGAAAGCCCCGAGGCGGCGCGGCCTGATCTGGTTGTCGTGGAGGCAAGCGGTGTTGCCGAACCAGCCCGTATGGCGATGCTCTTGCGCGGAGTAGCGGGACTTGCCCCAGCGGCGATTCTGACGTTGGTCAACGGATCGACAGCCACCCGGAACGCGAAGGATAAATTCGTCGGCCGCTTGTTTGTATCGCAGATTAACAATGCACATTTTGTTGCGGTGAACCGCACCATGGGGCACGAAAAGGTGGTCAGCACACTCGTGGCACAACATGGGCTCTTTGCCGTTCAAGTAACAACGCTGATGGATGCCGTGAATGCCCAGTTGGCACTTTCCAGAACACGTGCCGGGGTGGCAACGGAGCCCCCCGAGTTTTTCAGTCGCGTAATTGACCTGCCAAATCCCGTGTCAGAGGCCGCGGTGGTGACATGGTGTGAGAACCTGCCTGACCATATCCATCGGGTAAAAGGACTTATGCAAACCACCAGCGGTCTGCGAAAACTTGACTATTGTCAGGGCAAATTCACTCTGGTTCCCGCTGGGGCGAGGCTGAAATCCGTCCCCCAGCGGATTGTTCTGATCGGAACGCAAAAGATAGACACTTTACAAGATTTCATTACCTCGTGAGCTTCTCGGGCGACGGGCGCGGCAAGAGGGTAACTCAATTTTCAAGTTAGTTGTGGCCCGAGTCTGTTCATTTTAAGAATTTGGACTGAGGTTTTTTGGACATTTTTGCCCGATAGTCACTCGATCCAATTCGTTCCACAAGTTTCTAACGCCTGTTGCGAGACACCACTTTAGTCGTACTCAAGGGTTCAATCGATACTTTGTCCGTGTCTCGAAGGTCTATGCAGCCGGCAGTGAAAGCTCTGTATTGGTTTGCGCCGCAGCGGCGACCAAGAACGACTGCTTCGGTGACCCACGCCGCATCGCAACGAAAAGTGCGCCGCGGCTGCGAAGTCCTGCTGCGTCAGCAAAGTTCTCAAATCCAATGTCGACTTTGTCCCGCATTCCTGTCGCTCGCCACCTGAAAATGCTGCGCGATGGACGAATGGCCGGTATGGTGAAGCTGCACCGCGGCGATCAGCCAGGGACTGAACGGCAGGTCTGGGCCGTCACCGGCGTCCAAGTCGACCCAGTCTTGCCAGCTGCGCCAGCATTTTTGACCCCGAGTCTGCGGATCCCGTGCCTCCTGCGGAACCCGTCTGCCCCATGCCTTGCCTCACGGGCATCTGCTGCACGCCGAAGAACTGCCGCGCCCTGAGGGCTGCGTATTCTGCGCCACTTGCGCCTCCGATCAGGTAGCGATTGTAGGCCTGCTGGCTGCCCATTGCGGCGCGGGCAAAGCTGTAGCCGCCGCCGAGACCACCGGAGAGGGCGGGCATCATAATATTTCCGGAGATCGCGCGGACGATGAAGGGCGTGGCAATGATGAAGCCCTTGGCCATGAGCACCATCATGAAGAAGGGAATGAGCGCGCCGATGTTAGAGGCTCCCTCCGGGTCGCCGAGTTCGCCGATGAGGGCAGAGGAGACGCCCGTGATTGTCGCGAACACACCGGCCACGACTATGGGGTAGAGCGCGAAGGAGACAAGCGCCGACAGCCAGCGCGCGAAATAGTCCTTGGTGACCTCGAAGAGGGTCAGGAAAATCATCACCGGGGCGATCCCGATCAGAAGCGCGATCATCAGTCGGGAGGCCACGAGGATAAAGGCGGCCAAACCGCCCAGGATCGAGAGCAAGAGGACCCCGACAATGTCGAGCATGGCGCCGGCCATCCAGTTCAGCTCAGACCCGGCGGCGTTGAGATAGTCCCCTAGTTCCGCGATCAGCCGGTCAAACTCTTCGGCGAAAGTTCCAGAAGGGCCAGGAGTTCCACCACCGACCGAAGCCACGAGCGCCCCCGCAATGCTGTCGATCCCGGCCAGGATAGCGGAGGAGAGGGCGTTGAACTGCACCCAGTTGGTCGCGAATATTCCGATCAACCCGATCTTGACCGCGAGCCAGAAGGCCGTGCGCCCGTCCATCGCCTTGTACTGGTAGATCATGTTCAGGAAGACGAGAATCACCACGAGCGTTGTTCCCAGGACGAGAAGCGTGCCGACCGTTGCCGCGACCGACCCGAACTGGGTTTCTGCTGCGGTGTCGAGATAGCCCTGGGAGGTTTCAACGAAATAAGTGACGACGCTCATAACGGGACTACCCTACCAATTGCCTGCAGCTTCGCAGATGGCTTTGGCGGCAGGGCGGACGGCGCTGGCGCGGCGGTTGTAGGCGTCCGAGGCCTGCAGCATTTCCCAGCGTTCGTCACTGGCGTGGCGCTCACGAAACACCGCCTCGGCAGCGTCCCAAGAGGGGAACCGGGTTTCACAGTCGCAGCTTTCGGTCTCGACGATGCGCTCGAGATTCCGGGCGCGGTAGATGTCTTGAACCAACACGCGCTGATAGGCTTGGCGCAGGGGGATCTCCTGCTGTCGCGTTGCCCTTTAATCTGAGACGCGACGCGTTTGGCGACAATTTTTGCCCTTAATTGTGAGATACGGCTGTCATGGGGCCCCTGTTTCTCGCGCACCTTTGCGCGATGTGATCAACCGCGGCAAGCAATCGAGGCTCCTTCTCGAAGGCGCGCAAGAGAGCAACCCTTGCATAGTCGTCGATGCTTTTGCTGACGATGGCTGCCTTAGCCAAGGGATGAGATCGAGCGGCGGCGATTGCGGCGAGGCAGAACAGCCTAACTTCCGATCTGGGGTTCTGGACAGCGAACGACGGATCCCCGCGGAAGGTTTTGAGTGACATGGCAAAGGTGACTGCGCGCATTGCGCGCCGAAGTTGCTTGGGGCCGCGCGAGCGCGCGGCGCACTCAAGCATCTCTGCCCCGCGGCGCGCTCGGTATATCAGTTTTCCAGATATTTGTTCCTCACGGAGTTTGCCAAGGGTCTGCACAAGTCTCGTCCCGCAAACTTGGCAGTCAAATGCCCAGGCCCGCCTCCAATGCCTGAGCGAAAGACCCTCTCTGGCGCATTGCATGCAATGCTGGAATGGCATCTGAGCCGTCAGCGAGGCTTCTCGTGGGGTCATTGCCGGAAAGGTCAACGATCGCACAAAATCTGGGTCGACTCGTGCGGCGTTGGCAATCCTCTCCGCCGTGGCCGCGTCGACACTGAAGTCCAAGGCGGTGCCATGCGCGGTATCAATTTTGATATGAGCCAACAGTTCCGCGTCATCGCAGTAGTTGGCCGCCGCCAGCCGAGATAACCAACCTGACAACAACTCGTCTGGCAGCGGCGCGACAGTTTTCGGCAGCGGGTGCGGCTTCACACCCCGGACTTCTCGAGTCGCCGATAGGCGTTCGCATGGCGCGACCAAACCGGCGTCCATTTTGCGATCGCGTCATCAGTGATGCATTCATCACCTGTGACAATGGCGTCGATGGAAAGATCCTTGATCAGGGCGAAGATGCGCGAGGTCACCCCACCGGTCAGCGCAAGTATCTGCTTGAGTGACTTGACCTTCAGATTGGATTTCTTCTCGAGGGGCATTGCCGCGATGAGTGTCTGGATCATGTCCGAGAACTCGGCATCGTCGCGCCAGTTTGGCAGGTGATGTTCGTCCAGCCGCCTGGCAAGCTGGATATCACCACGGATGGCATCAACGGCCTCGCTGACCCCGAGGCAGACCAGCGACACCTCGAGTTCATTGCTAAGATACCGCAGAACATTGAGAAAGCGGCGCTGTTCGCGGTGGGTCCCGGCCAAGAGGTTGTGAACCTCGTCGATCATGATCATCCGAAGGCCAAGGTCGCGCAGGAGCGCGATGACGCGGACTTCGAGGGAAGCCACATTTTGAGCGCGGGCGCTCAGTGCCGTCGCCGGGGCGCCGACGGCGGCCAAGATGTGCAGGTAGAACCGCCGTTCGTCTGGTGCGGGCGGCGCTTGCAACAGCAGCAGCGGTGTGCGAGTGATGCCTGACGCCGGATCGTATTCTGGTGCGTATTTGCGCGACAGGTTTCGGGCGATCATCGTCTTGCCGATCCCGGAGGCACCATGCACAAGAAGCCCAGGCATACGGGTTTGCCGTGGCGCTTCGATCAGACCCTGCAAGCGGTCCAACACCTGTTCCGCCCGCGGAAAGCCGATCCAGATATCCGATTGAATGAGGGCGATCCGACCGTCTTCCTCAGTTGTCCTTGCCCTCAATTCACCATCTCTCCACCTTGAACAATGGGCGCGATGTATCACCAGTGTCGATCGGGCGCAGCCCTTCGGTTGACGAGACGGCTGAGTTGGCGCCCTCCAATGTCACTTTTCTTTCACGGGTTCTGCGTTCGGCCTTCGTCAGGCCCCGGCTTTCAGTCTCGATTTGGCGTTGCTTTCGGATCAGCTCAGCCAGCACCAGCTCGTTGGACCCGGACTTGCCAAGGGCCCGAGCCTTCCTCATGGCTTCGCGATATTCCCAGAGCGAGACGGGCGGAATTTCCAGGTTTCTGTACCGCGCCTCAACATATCGGCCATCTTCCAGTTCAACCCAGATCATTGAGATATCGCGAGGATCGTAGCGAACAACCACCTTTCCATCGCCGCGTCCAATGTGGCCTGCAAGGGCATCGGACCAGTACCGTATCTGGAACAGATGGATGCCGTCACGCCTGACATTGCGCAGTTCGCTCGGCAGGAAACTCACCTGAAAGGCTTCCATCTCGAAGGGGATGTCGCCCGTCATTTGCTCTGAGAGCGCTTCCCATTTGGCAACGGGCGTACAGCCAAGGCTTGAATGAATGCTGTTGTTGTAACGGCAGATTTCGAGAGCAAACCAATGATCGAATTCGCTCAGGGTCATCGTGGCCTGGCCTTCGGCGTCATAGTCGCCCTTGGCCGCGATTGAGGCTTGCGTTGTTCCCGGCAACAGGTGAACGGCCCCCATCATCGTCCCGATCAACCGTTCGATGTGACCCCCGAAGTGAGGACTTCCCGGCGGCCGATAGATCAAATCAATCCCCCATTCCGCACATGCCGACCGAAAGGCCCGCGACCGGAAATCGCGGCCATTGTCGACATGGATGCTCTGCGGTTTGCCTTGTGCGGGCCAAGGACTGTTGCACGCCAATTTTGCCAGAAGTTCCGCCTTGGGGGCCACCGCCTGTGTCAGGCAAAGCGCCACTGACAGACGCGAAGGTGCCTCGAGAGAGGTGAAATATCCCGTTACCATCCGCGTTGCGATGTCGATCGCCAGCGTGACCCAAGGCCGCCCAATTGGTTGGCGTTCAAAGCTGTCGACAAGAATGATGTCCGCCGGCGTATGATCAATTTGGACGATCTCCAGTGGCACACTGGCCTTGTTCTCACCTGTGACTGGCGCAAATTTCTGGCGGGCAACCTTTGCGCCCTCTCGTGCCTTCGCAACTTCGCGGGCATCCATCGCATCCAGACGACGCTGAACCGTCCGCCGTGTCGGCGGTTGCAAGCCCTGCTGCCAGCACGCGCTGCGGATTTCGGTCACAACACGCGACAGGCTGGATCGTTCCCGGCGCAAGAAATAACGGCGAAGATGCTCTTCGATCACCGCTTCGACCTTGCTTGATATCAAGGCCGTACCGACTGGACGGCCCCGTTTCCGCGGAGCCAGCGCGCTGGTGCGCCCACCCTCTTCCGCCAGCCGCTTTATCCAACGCCAGACCGTCGCCCTGCTGACACCAAGCTCCCAAACGGCGTCATTGATGCCGCTCTCCAGACTGCCAGCCCCATTGAGATATGCCTGAACAAGCGGACGTAGCACGGCGGCCCTGCGCGACTCTTCAGCACCAACTGCAACGGAGGCTTCGCCATCATCATCCATCGATATTTGCCGCACATGTCTGTGAACCCTGTCTCAGGTTTAAGGGCAAGAATATCGGAATTAAAGGCAAAATCTCATATTTAAGGGCAAAGGACAGCCGTTGATTTCGTTGGATTTCTCATCTCACAATTAAGGGCTACGCGACACCAGCGGGTCTTTCAAGACAACGTTATCCAGCATGGTGTCAGCCAGCAGCCGCTTGAGCTTGGCATTCTCATCTTCCAGAGCTTTCAGCCTCGCGGCCTCGGAAACCTCCATGCCGCCATACTTGGCCTTCAGTTTGTAGAACGTCGCCGGGCTCAGGCCGTGCCTACGACACACCTCCGCTGTCGGCATCCCCGCTTCCTGTTCCTTGATCATCCCGATGATTTGCGCCTCGGTGAAACGGCTCTTTCGCATTCGTCTGCTCCTTTAGAGTTGGCGCAGACTCTACACTACGGTGAGGGATTTTGCGGGGGGCAGGTCAACAGAATGCGCCTGTTCCAGCCGACGCGGTTCGATTAGGGTCGCGCCATGGATCAGGATTTCGACGCTTTCGATGCGCTGTTTCTCGTCGATGTTGATGACGAGGACGGACGCCACGACCAGACGCTCAGCTTCAGCCGAAGCCCCACGGTGCTGCTGACCTTTGCCGCGAATCGCTTCACCCGCGCGGCGGCCCGGCGCTATTCCGAGATATTCGGGATCGGGGCGGTGGATTGGCGGTTACTGGTCATGCTCACCCGCCGCCCCGGCGCGACCGTGACCGAGGCGGCGACCACGATCGGGATCGACAAGGGCGCGGTCAGCCGCTGCATCGCACGGCTGGAGGCCAAAGCCTTGGTGGAAAAGGGCGATCTGCACGCCAACGGACGCAGCCGGGGCTGGTGGCTGACCGACGCCGGGCGCGAGTTGCATGCCCGCATCCTGCGCGAAGCGCTGGACCGGCAGCGCGTCCTGTTCGACGGCTTTTCACCTGACGATATCGCCGCCTTCAACGGCTACCTGACCAAATTTCTGGGCAACCTCGACCGGCTGAGCGAACCCGACTGACACCAAACAAAATCGGGCCGCCGGGGCGCGTGGCTCAGTCCCGCGCGACGATGTTGATCGTCTGACGCCCCAGCCCCTCGATCTCGCCCACCATCGTGTCGCCGGGCTTGAGGAAGCGGTTGTAATGCGTGCCGTTGCCCGCGGGCGATCCGGTGCAGATCACGTCGCCCGGCATCAGGCGGCTGTAGCGGCTGATGTATTCGATCTGGCGCGGAATATCGAATATCATGTCGGCCGCCGCCTCGTCCTGCATCACATCGCCATTGAGCGAGAGTTTGAGCGTCAGCGCCATCGGATCGGGCACGAAGCGGCGCGGGACCATGAGCGGGCCAAAGGGCAGATACCCCGGCTGGCCCTTGGAGCGCATCCAGTCGGTGCCGAGATTGGAGTAATCCTTGCGCGCGATCAGGCTGCGCGAGGTCACGTCGTTCACGATGGCATAGCCCGCCACATGCTCCATCGCCTCGTCGCGGCTGACCTGCCATGTGGGCTTGCCGATGATCACCGCAAGCTCCAGTTCCCAGTCGGGTTTCTCGTCATAGTCCGGCACGGCCAGGGGATCGTTTGGCCCGGCGATCGAGGACACGGGTTTGAGGAACACGTAGGGTTCGCCTTCGCGCGCGCGGGTGTCCATCATGTCCTCGGCCCAGCGTCGTAATCCTGCCTTGTCCAGCCCCTCGGGTCCGACGTTCATGTCGAGCGTGAGATCAACCACATGCTTGCGGTAGTTCGCCCCGGTGCAGAACACCTGACGCGGCAGGTTCACCGGCGGCAAAAGCTGCGCCTCGTCCATATCGCGAAACGGCGCGGCAGTCGCGTCGAGGCCCGCGACGGCCTGCGCAAGCTCTCCCTCGGCCACGGCCCAGTCGTCCAGCAGGTCGCGCACAGTGGCTCCCGTACGGGCGGGCAGCACATCGGCCAGCGGCGCGATCCTGTCGCCCAGCACCACGGCGGCACGGGCACCATCGGTCGTTTGCTCGGTGGCGAGCGCAAAGGTCTTGTCGGTCATCTTCAGTCCAGTCTGTCAGGAAATTGTCGCCGCGCCCGACCCGGCGGTCAGCGTCGGCACGAGATCGTCATAGCTCACATCACCGCCGCGCAGGCCAAGCGCGCGTCGCTGCGAGATCACCCGCTCCACACCGGCGCGGTCGGGGGTCAGGCTGTCCGGCAGGCTCGCGGCAAAGGCCTCGGCCACCGGCGCGGGCATCCCAGTGTCGGCAAAGCGCGCAGCGGCCCCCGGCAGATCGGCAGCGCCGAGCGCGCGCTTCATGGCGTCGAGCCACGCGGTCAGGTCGTCGACGCAACGCTCCAGCGCCGAGCGGCGGATGACCAGCCCCTGCCCCGGATAATCAGGGTAGCGGTCGTTGACCACGGCCAGCCGCGAGGCGCCCGCGTCTGCGGCCTGAAAGTCAAACGGCGGGCCAAGCAGCGTGGCTTCGCCTTCACCCGACAAGAGCGCCGCCAGACGCTCGCGTACGCCGCCCGCCGGGAGCAGGTCATAGTCGCCCTCGTTCAGCCCCTCTTCCGCCAACACCATCCGCGCGGCGACGACAAAGCCGTTCGCGGGCGCATCGACTAGCAGATCGCCGTCCCTGATGTCCGCAAAGTCCGTCACGCCGGGCCGCCCCATGAGCGTGAGCCGCGTAGTCCGTTCGATCTGCGCGACGATCGCGAAATCTGCGGACGCGTCGCGCAGGTTCCAGTCCATCACGTTGTCCATCGACGTGACGGCGACGTCCGCCTCGCCCGCCATGAGAGCATCGTATTGTTGGTCGGACGATCCCGTCAGACGCCCCTCAGGCCCGCTCTCGCCATTGAGACGGGCAAGCAACGCAACGGCGGGTTCGAGAAACCAGATAGCTTTCAATGTCATGTACCGTTCCCTGCTGAGCGTCTGATGTGCCAGTCCACGAAGGGTCGTGTCAGGCGGTTGGCGATGGCCGAAACGGCCAGCGATATGACTGCGATCACGATGATCCCCGCCAGCACGCGGGCCATGGAAAACGTGGTCTGGGCCTGCCGTAGATAATCACCCAGCCCGTCGGTGGAGAGAAGCATCTCGGACACCACAGCAAGCAAAAGCGCCACGGTGATCGACAGGCGCACACCCGACAGGATGCGCGGAGTCGAGGCAGGCAGGTCCATGAGCACCATCCGTTCGATCGCGGTAAGCCGCAGCGACCGGGCCACCCGGCTCTGGATCGGGTCCTGCACGCGCACCGCATCGATGGTGTTTACGAGGATCGGAAAGGCCGCGCCATAGACCACCACGACCAGTTTAGCCGAATCGCCGATGCCGAGCAGCATCATTGCCAGCGGGATCACCGCGATGGGTGGCAAGGGGCGCAGGAACTCAGTCAGCGGTTCAACCAGGTCAGCCAGCAGCGGAATGCGCCCGATGAAGAGCCCCGTGGGCAGCGCGATGGCCAGCGCGATGACGAAACCGACCAGCGCCCGTCGCAGCGTCGCCAGCGCCTGTGCGGCCAGCGTGGCGCGGTCGTTCCACAGCATGTCAGCAACGACCGTGGCGCGGGGAAAGACGAAACTGTCGGCAAGGATTGCAGCGATTTCCCACACAATGATCACGGCGATGAAAAATCCGATGCCGTCCCAGTTGAGGCGGCGCAGGTATGCAAGGGCACGGCTCATGCGGAGGCTCCCAGTTTGACCATTTCGACCTGCCAGCCTGCGACCAGCCAGCGGATCGCGGCGACGCCCATGTTAAAGACCAGCCCGGTCAGCCCTATAACTACCATCAGCGCATACATGTCGTCCCAGAGCAGCGAAAAGCCCGCGTTGAAGATCAGCGCCCCCAGCCCGTTGGTGCCCAGAAGCATCTCGGTCGCCACGGCGGACAAAAGCGCGATCGAGGCCGAGAGCCGTAGTCCGGTCAGCGCCTCAGGCAACGCGGCGGGCAGACGGATCATCCACATCGTGCGCCACGGCCCGATCCCGAAGGTGCGCGCCATCTGCATCTGCACCGGCTCGGGTGCGGACAGCGCGTTGGCCGCCGAGATATAGATCGGCCAGATGCAACCGAAAGCGATCACCAGCAGGTAAAGCCCCGGCGTCAGCCCGACCGCGAAAATCCCCACCGGGATCAGCGCGGGCGGTGGAATGGCGCGCAGGAAATCCGACATCGGCTCCAGCATCCGGCGCACGCGCGCATAGCGCCCGGCAAGGATGGCCAGTGCAAAGGCGATGGCCACGGCGACCACCAGCCCGGACAGGGCGCGCAGCACCGAAATCAGCAGATTGTCCCAGAAAATGGCACTCGTGACAAAGTCGATCAGGGCCGAGAACACGGCCCCGATCCCCGGCAGATATTCTGCCGAAACAACGCCCGAGCGGCTTGTCACCTCCCACAGGACGAGCGCGAGCACGATCCCGGCGAGGCGCCGAAGGCGAGAGGAGAGCATGGTCAGGCGCATCGGTCTCTTACTCGTATTCCAGCGTGGTCACGAATTCTTCGGCAGTAAAGTTCGGCTCGGCCATGCCGGTCCGCTTGTAGGCTTCGATCACCTCGAAGTAGTTTTCCGGGTATGCGGTCAGCGACGTGGTGAGCAGGTTCATTGGGATATGCGAGGCTACTTCCGCGGGCATCCCGAAGTCACGCACCAGTATGGCATCGACCAGCGAACGGTCGGCCATCAGCGCCTCGTTGCTTTCCTGCACGGACTTGAGGAAGCGCGCCGCGACGTCCTTGTTGTCGCCCGCTTCGATCCAGGGCTGCATGGCGAACCACGACCCCAGCGCGGTCGGCCCACCGGTTTCCAGCGTGGCGACCATCCCTTCGCCGACGACGACCGGCGTGATCTTCTGCGAGCCGAGGATCTGGCCAAGGAACGGCGGAGCAATCCCGATGGCGTCCACGTTACCGACTTCCAGCGCGGCGGGAAGCTGGGGGAAGGGAAGCGCGACGAACTGGACCTTGTCCGGATCGCCACCGTCCGCGATCATGTGCTCTCGGATGTGCAGCTCGGCCGGCGATGCCTTTTCCAGAACGCCGACGACATGACCTTCGAGGTCTTTGGCGCTGGCGATCCCCTTGTCCCCGTTCGCGACGATTTGGAACTCGGTATGGCCGAAGCTTTCGATCGCGCTGGTGCCGATGGCAGTCAGCGGCAGCCCGGCAGAGCGCGCCTGCACGCCACCCGCCGCCGGGCTGCCGACGATGGTCATGCTGCCTGCGGCCAGCCCGTTGATCACGTCCGATCCGGTGTTCACGACGACGATTTCAATGTCGATTCCGTTCGCCTCAAAAATCCCGGCTTCCTTGCCGTGAACCAGCGCGGCGAGCGGCGGCAGCTTCTGGTAGCCTACCTTGACCTCGTCCAGCGCCAGAGCCGCCAGCGGGGCAAGCGTCATGGCACAGGCCGTCAGCGCACCCCCTATAAACGTTACGTGTTTCATGTGTTTCTCCTCCCTGATGCCCGGAATAGGGCGTTTGCGCGGTTCAACCGCCGATATGCGTCACGTCTCACGTTTAGACGGACGGATATGTTCAATGACCTCATGCCTGATGCGCAGGAACGTCTCGTCCTCGCGTGTGGTGAGTTGATCGCGGGTCTCTCCCAGTGGCACGTCGATGACCTCCACCACCCGCGTCGGTCGTTTCGACAGCACCACGACTCGATCGGCAAGATAGACCGCCTCGTCCACGTCATGCGTGACCAGAATGCAGGTCTTGCCGAATTGGCGTGCCAGCCGCAAAAGCAAATCCTGCAAATCGGCCCGTGTCTGCGCGTCCACAGCGGCCAGCGGTTCGTCGAGAAGCAGAAGCTTGGACCGCGTGGCCAGCGCACGGGCAATCGCAACACGCTGCTGCATCCCGCCCGACAGTTGCCAGGGATACAGATCCCCGCTGCCCTCAAGCCCCACCGCCGTCAGCATCTCCTGCGCGATGGCCAGTTTCTCGGCCTTGGTGCCCGACAGACGGCGCATCCCGAACAGGATGTTGGGAATGATCCGCTTCCACGGCAGAAGCGAGCGCGAGTAATCCTGAAACACGACCGCCAGTCCTTCGGGCGGCTCGGTCACTTTTGCACCCGCAAATTGGACCGCGCCGCCGTCGCAGCCATAAAGCCCGGCCAGGCACATCAAAAGCGTTGTTTTGCCGCAGCCGGATGGGCCTACGACGGTCAGGAACTCGCCAGGCCGCGCGTCAAAAGCGACGCCGTCAAGAATGCGCACCGCCTGCACCCCCTTGCCCAACGACTTTTCGATACGACGGACCTCAAGCACCGGCGTAGCCCGAGACGACACGCTGGTCGCGTCGTCTCGTTTTCCAGTGGCTAGCATATCAGTTGCGCTCATGCCGGCCCCGCGAGGAAACGGTGGCCTTCCTGAAGTAGACCCATGGCGTATTCCCGCCCGTGCTTGGGATCCTGCTCTTCGACGCAGATGGCGTAACCGACATCGAACACCTTTCTCACGCGCGGGAAGCGGCGTTCGAAATAGGCGCGGAGCGCCGTGTCGAGGTCATCGGTCACCGCCAGTTCCTCGGACAGAACCAGTGCGTCCTCAATGGCCATACCACCGCCGGAGGTCATCTGCGGCGTGAGCGAATGGGCCGCGTCACCCAGAAGCACTACACGGCCCAGGTGCCAGGCGTTTTCCATCATCAAGACATCGAACGGGCGGTAACTGATATGACGATCTGCCGACACCTCTTCGCGGGCCTCGACCAGCTCTTCAGCCGTATAGGGCGCGAGCAGGCGACGGATGTGGTCCGGCCCGTCGGCATCGGAAAAGCGCGGGCGCTCCTTAGAGTTTTCGAGGAAAAACAGATAGCACAGCTCGTCCGACAGCAGCAGCGAGCCGACGCCCGGCCCGGTCGGAATGCGGTAGAGCGCAAAGCCCTCGAACGCCTCGTGGCGCGGGATGGTGTAGCGCCAGACGCCCTGCCCCACATACTGCGGCTTGTGCTGCTCGCCAAAGACCATGCTGCGGGTCTTGGAATAAACTCCGTCCGCTGCGATCAGAAGATCGGCGCGGTCGGTTTCCCCATTGGACAGCGTGACAGTCACGCCCTCGGCGTCCTGTTCGATTGCAGTGATATGGGTGTTGAAGTCGACGGTCGCGCCGCTTTCGCGTGCATGATCTTCCAGCACCTGGCCCAGCACCGGGCGCATGATCCCCAGCGCACCGGGACGTTCGGGGTCCCAGACACGGGGCGAGTTCTGCTCGGCGATCAGACCACCGGTCGCGTCGCGCATGGTTATCTTGTCCCAGCCCTTGCCGCCAGCGAGGCAGTCGTCGACCAGACCCAGCGTGTTGAGCGCCCGCAGCGCGTTGCCAAGCAGCGTGATCCCGGTGCCCAGACGTTCGCTGCGATCCCCGATCTCGATCACACGGGTTTCGATGCCTTGACGAGCAAGCGCATGTGCGACGGTCAATCCACCGATACCGCCGCCCACGACGATGACTTTCTTGACGGCTCCCATGGTGCCTCTCCTCCCTCTGATGTTTGAAACGGCCGCCCGCGCTCCCTCGCGGGCGGCCCGATTTTTACATGAACGGCTTGCGGTTCTCCGGCCACCAGCCCGGTGCCTGCTTGGCGGCAAAACGGTTGCGCAGCACGCCAATGTTGCCGACTTCCATTTCGACCACGTCGCCGGGGGTCATCTTGCGGCCCAGTTCCAGCGCCGAGCCATTGCCCATAGTGCCCGACCCGATCACGTCGCCCGGCTCAAGTTGTTCGGCGAGCGAGATATAGGCGAGCAGTTCATCGACGCTCCACAGCGTGTTGCTGCTGGTGCCCTTGCCCCAGACTTCGCCGTTCACGCGCACTTCCATCGGGATCGCAGAGAGGTCATCGAACTCGTCGAGCGTGGTGATCCACGGGCCGACCGCATAGGCAAAGTCCTTGCACTTCTGCGGACCCATGCCGATGTCGAATTCGTCACCCTGACGATCGCGGGCGCTGACGTCGTTGAAGATCGTCACGCCGAACAGATGCTGGCGCGCCGTCTCCGGGGTCAGGTCGCTGCCGCGCGACCCGATGACCCAGCCAAGCTCCAGCTCGTAATCCATGTGATCCACAAAGGCGGGCCACGGAATGTCCGCGTCATGGCCGACCATCGTGTGCACCGTGCCCTTGAAGTAGCCCGGCACCTTGAGCAGCGACGGCGTCGGCGTCTTGCCCATCTTTTCGTGGAAGCCCTTGATGTGGTCGATAAAGGTCAGTCCGTCGCGGATGACCGAAGGGTCCGTCGCGGGCAGCCATTCCAGACCATCCATCGGCAGGATCGCTGCTTCGGGCGTCTTGGCAGCGACATCGGCGGCGATATCGAGGAACGCGGCGCCAGCCGAGATGCCTTCGCGCATCGACCCGGTGAACATCGCCGCAGCGACGCGGCGGGCGGCTTCCGGCGTGGCTTTTCCCGTAGTCAGTAGTTCCGCATAGGCGACGCGCAGGTCGAGCACCTGACCAGCCTCAGGCATCACCAGAACCAGCCGCGCTTCGTCGCCGTCCAACCCCTGCCGTTTTATCCGTCCAAGTTTCATGTAGCTCCCTCTTGATTCCCGACGTGGCGGCGTGTCGTCGCCGCCTTTCGACTAAATGAACATTACGTTTCGTATCTAATCAATAGGGAACTGTGAAGTCAAGGCGGGAGATGCGGCGAATATCGGTCAGACGCCGATATTCTTCGTGCAGCCGCGGGGCGAAAACACGCGGCGAACGCACGTCATGAACCAATTTTCGTTGATAAACGTTTGCTAAGGTTTCGGGATGCTTCCACAGGCCCCCGCGTTGACAACGCCAAGGCGCCGCCGCCAAGCGAACGGGTTCAAATTTAAGAAACGATGTGTGTCGTTAAGTGCAAAAAGAAGCGCCAACCAGAATCGGATTTGTCCAGCCCCAGCCACCGGCGCATCTTCAGCTCAGTAAACCTCGGGGACCGACGCGCCCAGCAAGCTGAACGTAAAGCGCACGTGCCGTTCGACAAAGACCCGATCCAGCCCTCCGTGACCCAGCATCAGCCGCATGTAGACGGGCGCATAGAGCAGGTCCATCAGGTCCTCGATTTCGATCTTGGGGTCGATTTCGCCGGACTGGCGCCACTCTTCCATCACTTCGCGCACAACGGCGCGGCGTCCATAGTGGAACTGCTCGCGAAAGGCGCGCAGGGTGTCCGGGTTATGTTGCCCCTCGGCAATAATCTGGGCGACGACACGGCCCGGAAACCCGGCATATTGCTCGCACAGCATCGCCAGATGCTTGGCCAGACGCGGCCCCGGCGGCAAATCGCGCTGCATCGGGGTGCGCACAAGGTGGGCTTCGGTGAACGCCTCGATCACCAGCATCGCCTTGGAGGGCCACCATCGGTAGATCGTCACCTTGGACACGCCCGCTTCCTTCGCGATTGCCTCGATTGTCAGATCCTGAAGAGATTGCGTTTCCAGCATGGAGAGCGTGGTCTCAAGGATCTTGCGATGCGCCGACGGGTCGCGGGGACGCCCGATGCGCCGGGGCTTTTTATCGTTCGCGATGTTCACCTCGACCATATGCGTTCCCCGATCTGCACGTTTCGAATACTTACCCCACCATAGGCTACGCGGCATCCCGGCGCAAACCGCCTCGGATGCCGCGCCTTGTCCTAGAAGTTGACGTTCTCGCGCCCCTTGAGGCCAAGTATTTGCCGTGCCTCGTCCGGTGTCGCGATGTCGAGCTCAAGCTCCTCCAACACGCGCCGCGCCTTGGTCACCTGCGCCGCGTTCGATTTTGCCAGCGCGCCCTTGGTCAGATAGAGGCTGTCCTCCAGCCCGACCCGGACGTTGCCGCCGAGGATCGCCGAGATCGTGCCCATCGGCAGCTGGAACTTGCCCGCCGCCAGCACCGACCATTGATAATCCGAGCCAAACAGCCGATCTGCCGTGCGTTTCTGGTGCAGCATGTCCTCGTGATGCACCCCGATCCCGCCGCGCAGGCCGAAGACGGTCTGGATAAAGAACGGCGGCTTCACCAGCCCACGCCGCACGAAGTAGTCGAGCGTGTAGAGATGGCCGACGTCGTAGCATTCGAACTCGAACCGCGTGCCTTTTTCGCCGATGTTCTTCAGGATCCACTCGATGTCCTCGAAGGTGTTCTTGAACACCAGACCCTTGGTTCCGGCGAGGAAGGGCTTTTCCCAGTCGTGCTTCCAGTCCACATCGCGCTCGGCCAGTTCGGCCAGCGACAGGTTGATCGACCCCATGTTGAGCGAGCAAAGCTCCGGCTCGAGATCGGCCGCCGCCAGCGTCCGCTCTTCGATCGCCATGTTCGGCCCGCCGCCGCCGGTCGAGATGTTCACGATCGCGTCCGTCTCGGATTTGATGCGGCCGACGAATTCGCGGAACACTTTGGGATCGCCGGTGGGGCGACCGTCCGGCTGGCGGGCGTGCAAGTGAACGATGGCTGCCCCGGCCCGCGCCGCATCAATGGATTGGGTCGCGATTTCTTCCGGTGTGATCGGAAGATAGGGCGACATCGTCGGCGTATGCGCACCGCCGGTCACGGCGCAGGAGATGATGACTTTTTTCATTTCGGCCTCTTCGTAGGTTGGGCTTTTTGGTGAGCCTTGGCTGTGGTCTTGCGACCTCAGAGCGGCAGTTTGCTGACGTCGATGTCGCTGTTGCGGCCCTTGTTGAAGTAAGGGAAGCGTTCGACGGTGGCGCGGATTTCCTTGATCGGTCCGCCGTGATCGCCCCAATGCACCACCACCTCTTCGCCGATGTCGGTCACATCGAGGTCAAGGCAGCCGTGCGACAGGTAATCGTGGAAATAGACGCTGTAGATCGTGCCCGACGACCAGCCGACGGATTTGCCGCCCTTGGTTACATGGTCGGCATGGGCCATCGGCCAGCGTTGCGGGGAATAGGGGAAATCGAAGCTCTTATAGGGTTCGCCGTCGCGCATGAGCGAGGCAAAGACATCCAGCACGTCATCGGGGTTCCAACGAAGCGTCACCGTGCGCCGTTTCGGATTGGCCATCTCGGCCTCCAGCGCGTCGCGCCCGATAAAGTCGTGATCGAAGCGCGCCATGTTTTCCCAGCGCACCTCGACCGGCGTGCGCAGACGTGGGCGAAGCTCCATTGGATCGACCGAGCCGCTGACCTCCCACCGGCGCATCGCGCGGGGCCATTTTGCCTCGGGCAGCGACGAGATAAAGGTCCATGTGTGCTGCGGAAAGCCGCCCTCGACATGGTTGACCAGATAGGTGCCCCAGCCCAGACGCTCGATGCCGAACTCTTTGCCCGCCTCATAGACAGCGTCATAGATCGCGGCGGCGTCCTCCATCGGTCCGTGCAGTTCATAGGCCAGGCTGCCGCTCATCCCGAGCCGCGCGATCTCGCAGCGCAGGCCGGCGACCTTGGTGTCACGGAAACGCAGGAACTTGAGGTCGCGAAGGCTTTCGCCGGTGGCTTTTTCCAGTACCTGGAGCGACGTAGGCCCGGCGATCTGGAACAGGAACTTGTCCTCGACCGCGATCTCGACATCATAGCCCACATCACGCATCGGGGTCGGACCGGGCGGGCCACCGGCCCAACTTTCGAAATGGTCCTCGGCCAGCCGCGACACGATGCCATGCGCGGAGATCAGGCCGTTCTCATCACACTGCACGGCGTGCTTCATCGCACCGACGGGGAAGTTTTCCAGACTATTGATCACCAGACCTTGCAGATATTCCTTGGCTTGGGGCCCCTTGATCGACACCGGGCCGGTGCCCGACAGCCCGGCGTGGATATAGCAGGTCTTGCGCCACGACAGCGCCTCGTCACGCCAGCCGTTGAAGGCCCAGGCGCGCAAGGTCGGCACGGCCAGCCCCTTGGCATGGGCGTGATAGATCACATGATCGGTGTAAAACGGGTGCGGCAAGCACGCCGAAAAACTGTCATCCATCGGTATCGTCCTTCGCGACGGGCGGCGGGCGACACGCCAGCCAGCCTTCGGTTTCGTCATGAGGCGCCGTCGCGGCGCCGTCAGAGGGTAAGCGAGGGCGCGGCAGGCACCCAAAGTTCGACTATGTCATCGTCCGTCAGCCGCACCGGCACCGAAGCGAGCCGTTGACCCAGACAGGCGCCGACAACGCAGTCCCCGGTGATCGGATCGAACTCGGCCCCATGCGCCGAGCACAGGATCCGGGCGTTGTCGCCGGTCATATAGGCATCGCGTTTCCAGGCGAGGCGGGTCTTGCCGTAATGCGGGCAGAGGTCACGGTAGGCCCGCACCTCGCCCGCACACTCCAGCACGATCACGGCAAAGCGGTGCCGCGGCTCGAACCCGCGTGCCTCCGCCCCGTCAAGCGCCGAGCGTGGACAGGTCGCGATCCACGCCCCTGCGCCGTCAGCCGTCCCATGCGCATCACGCCCGGCAGGTGCCACAGTTTGACTTTGTGCGGAAGACTGCACAGGCGCGCGCCCCGATCACTCGGCCTCCGGAGGCGGCCCGCCGGGTGCCCATTTGTCGATCGCCTGCAGCAGGAAGGCCTGCGCGACCTCGGCCGACGCCGGCAGCTCGCGCGGGAGCCAGGCCTCGTCCAGACGGTCCATGTCGGCGTCGTATTCGACCGCACAGCCCATCGGCGACTTGAAATACCAGAACCAGTTCGACCCGAACTGATGCCGCCCCGGTCCCCAGAACGTCTCGTAGCCCTTGTTGCGCATCTTGTTGCCGGCCAGCATAAGCGAGGTCGGCCCCTGCATATGGAACGCGGCGTGCTCGATGCCTTTCATGTATTCGGGCGTCTGGATCAGGAACAGCGTGTGGTGATCAGTGCTCGCAAGCGGCGTCAGGAACGGCCCCATACCTTTGAAGCGGTCCACCACCCGGAACTTCAGCCGTTCGACATAGAAGGCTTCCATCTTAGGGATATCGGGCACGAAATAGACCACATGGCTCAGCGTGAGCGGCAGCGTCTCTGCCTCGAGGTTGATGCCGTGCTTGTTCGCCGGACGACCCGCCGCGACACCGGGCGTGTTCACCAGTTCGGGCTCGACCTCGAAGGCATGGCGGCGGGTGATCTGGAACCGCAGCGCAAAGCCAAGATCGTCGACCGCTTCGACCGATCCGTTCTCGCCCCGTGTCACCTCGCGGTCACGCGACAGCTCGGCCGCGATCTCGTCCAGGCTGGCGGTGTCCTCGACCCCGTAAACGGTGCGGCGCAGCTTGTTTCCGGTGGGCAGCGCTGGCGGCAGATCGGCGTCGGCCATATCCTTGATGACGAAACAGGTTCCGTCCTTCGCCTCGAACACCCCCGGTTCGCTTTCCGTCAGACCGAAATCCGTCAGGAATCCGCGGCAAGCCTCCATGTCATCCACACCGAAGTGCAGTTCATCTGGGCCAATGATCCTCATGCCCCTCCCCTTTATCCTCTGTAAGCCGACTTGGCTTTGTGGGTTCAATCTGTGATCGTCGCCTGATCCGGTGCTGTCCCGTGTCAGATCAGTCCCGGCTTCATCCACTCCCCGCCTCCCGCGCGGAATCGAATTTGTAAACGATACGTTTTTTATTAGGACAGAGCGAAGGGGTTAGGCAAGTGCTTTTTGCATGAACGTTTGATCTACAGGTATTTTTTCGCAGTTTTACACTGTTATTTCGAGCTGCAACCGCAATTTACGCCATGGACAAGCGATGCTCCTCTAAATATAACGAAACGTATCGTAAGGTAACGTGGAAGAAGGAGGAAACCATGGAGAAACCGGTAGCGGCGGTCAGGCCGGTCCGTCGAATCGTAACGGGCGAGAATGACCAAGGACGTTCGATCATCCTTTCGGACGGCCCGACGCAGCACATCACCAAAACGCCCTTTGGGCTGGTGGCACAGGTGCCGTGGCTGACCGGGGCGGCGGCGCATGAGGGGAGCGAGCCTGCGCCGGAGGGGCATTCCATCGGGTTTCATTCCGATGGCGGAACCGTGCTGCGGATCGTGGATTTTCCGCCGGACGACCACTATGACCAAGATGCGATGAAGAGTTTTCTCGACGCCAACAAGGTGCGCGACAAGAACAACCCGCGCCACTTCTGGTTTCACAAGACCCATTCGCTCGACTACGCGATCGTGTTGGAAGGCGAGATCGTCGCCATGTTGGACGAAACCGAAACCGTGATGAAACAGGGCGACGTGCTGATCCAGCGTGCGACCAACCACAGTTGGAAAAACGCCTCGGACAAGGTCTGCCGCATGGCCTTTGTGCTGGTCGCGCTGGCCGAGGGTGAGGCCTGCTGAACCCGCCCACGGCGACACGGCCGACATGGAAACGCCGCCCGATCTTCACCGGGCGGCGTTCTTTCTTACGCGATCCCGCTGCTTGGCGTTGCCGCCTTACAGCGTGGTCGCGATGTACTTGGTCTCAAGATACTCGTGAATACCGTCGGTCGAGCCCTCGCGGCCTAGACCGCTCGCCTTGGTGCCGCCAAAGGGCGCGGCGGGGTCCGAGGCCAGCCCGCGATTCAGCGCGACCATCCCGCTTTCCATCTTGCCCGACAGATCGAGCCCCCGGCGCAGGTCGCTGGTAAAGACGTAAGAAATCAATCCGAACTCGGTATCGTTGGCCAGCCGTACCGCCTCGTCCTCGTTGTCGAAAGCCACGAGCGGGGCGACCGGGCCGAAGATTTCGTTCTTCAGGATCTCGGCCGTGGGCGGCACATCGGCGAGCACGGTCGGGGCATAGTAATGGCCGGGCCGGTTCAGCTTGTGCCCGCCGGTGAGTACGCGCGCACCTTCGGCCACGGCGCCCTGCACCAGCTCGTCGATCTTGTCTACCGCTTCGGCGTTGACCATCGGGCCAAGCTCGGTGGCCGGGTCTTCGCCCTCGCCCACGGTCAGCGCGGCCATCCGGTCGGTCAGCCGCTTGGCGAATTCATCATAGACCTCGCGCGCGACGTAGAACCGGTTCGCCGCGGTGCAGGCCTCGCCCCCGTTGCGCATCTTGGCCACCATGGCCCCGTCGAGCGCCTCGGTGATGTCGGCATCGGCGCAGACAAGGAACGGCGCGTTGCCGCCCAATTCCATCGACGTGGTCAGCACCTGATCCGCCGCTTCCTTGAGCAGGATACGCCCCACCTCGGTTGAGCCGGTGAAACTCACGGTTCGCACCCGTGGGTCGTGCAGCATCGCGCTCACGCTCGCACCGGAGCGTTCGGTGACGACGACATTGATCGCACCCTCCGGCACGCCCGCAGCGATCATGATCCGCGCCACGGCAAGCGCGGTCAGCGGCGTCTCTGTCGCGGGTTTAAGCACGCAGGTGCAGCCTGCCGCCAGCGCCGGGGCCATCTTGCGCGTGGCCATCGCCGCCGGGAAATTCCACGGCGTCACCAAAACCGCGATCCCGACCGGCTCATGCGTGACGAGGATGTGGTTCTGGCCTGAGGGTGCGAGGCTCATGTTCCCGATGATCCGGGGCGTTTCCTCGCCATACCAGCGGAAGAACTCCGCCGCATAGCGCACCTCGCCGATGGCATCGCGCAGCGCCTTGCCGTTTTCGAGCGAGATAAGCCGGGCGAGGTCGTCCTCCTCGGCAATCATCATCTCGTAGCAGCGGCGCAGGATCTCGGCCCGCTCGCGCGGTGAGGTCGCGCGCCACTTGGCCGCCGCTTCCGCCGCCGCATCCACGGCCGCAATGCAATCCTCGATCGTCGCCGCGGAGGTGGTGGCAAAGGCCTCGCCGGTCGAAGGGTTGCCCACCTCGATCACCTTGGCCGCGCTGCCATGCCGCCAGCCGCCAATCAGGTTCTCGTGGTGGCCCGAGAAATAGGCTTGCGAGAAGCTCATCCCTTGATCCTCCCGACAAAGAACTCGCGGAACGGGTCATCGCTCGGGTTCAGGCCGGAGGCCTTCTGTGCGTTGACCAGCGTGGTCATGTGGTTGGCGTGCAGACGCGGGGTCGGACCACGCAGCGGGCCGCCGTTATAGCCCTGCAACCAGCCCTGGAATTTCCATTGCATCCGGTTCAGAAGGAACGACCCGGTCATCTGCTGGGTCAGCCCGTTCTTGATCTTGCGCGCCGGGTGCATCCGCCAGTAGATCTCGGTCACTTGGTCATGCTTGCCCTCGGCGAGAAGTTTCATGACCTGCGGGATGAGCGGACCCCAGAATTCATGGTCCGAGGTCGCCGACAGCTGGATCGGGATCAACTGGCCAAGGGGCAGCAGGTCCCATTCGAGCGGCATCGAGATCACGACCTCTTCGCCGAACTCCCGATGGCATTCGATAACGCTCATGATCGACGGGTGGCCTCCTTCGGCCTTGATCGAGGCGATATTCGGGCAGGCGTCCAGCAGGCGACGGATCAGGCCGGTCGAGATATCCGCCGGGTGGATGCGCGAGAAGCCCCAGATCGCCATGGGGAACAGAAGGACGCCCAGATTGGTCGCGTCGCAGAACGCCTTGGTATACTCAAAAATGTCGTCTTCGCTCTCAGGATAGAAGGTCGCCGGATAGCTGAGCAGGATGTAATCCGCCCCCGCCGCTTCTGCCGTCTGCGCCGCCGCGATGTTCTGCGCCAGTGTCGAGCTGGAGGCGTGGTGGAAGACGTAGAAATCCGGGCCCGCCTCGTCCTTCATAATGCGCACGAACTCGGTGTATTCGGCGGCGGTGATGTTCACCTCGCCCACCGCAAGCGAGCCGACGAAGCCGTGCTTCTTGGCCAGCGCCACATCATGCCGGATCGCGGCTTCGTTCAGGCCCTCGAGATCGTTGGTGAAGGAAGGGATGGTGCAGTTCACCGCACCCTTGAGCTTGTCGCGCGTCCAGGCACGCGCTTCGGTCTTGATATAGCCAGCCATGAGATTTCCTATCTTCTGTTTAGGGGTTGTCAGCGCCGTCGCCACGGAAGAGCGATATATTCCGCGACATCGACGAGTTTTGAAAATGCGATGCCCAGCACCGCGATGACGAAAAAGCCGACATACATCGTGTCGACCCAGAACACTGACCAGGCCCACCAGATGCGATAGCCCACGCCCTGATCGGCAGAGCTGAACTCGGCCGCGACCAGAAGGATCAGCGCGGTGCCGGCGCAGATTCGCAGGCCGGTGAAGATGCCCGGAAGCGCACCCGGCAGGGCTACGGTCAGATAGGTGCGCAGCTTCGAGGCGCGCAGGTTCTTCGCCACGTCGAAGTAGATCTGCGGGATCGTCACAACGCCCGCGAAGCTGTTGATTGCCATGAGAAAGAACACGTTGATCGCGATGACGACGTATTTCGACGTCTCGCCGATGCCAAAGATCAGCAGGAGCAGCGGCAGAAGTGCGATTTTCGGGATCGGGAACAGTGCCGCGATCAGCGGATTGAAGATCTCGCGCACCGGGCGGAACAGCCCCATGCCAAGCCCGACGAGGATGCCCGGCACCGCGCCCATGACGTATCCAATACCGATCCGCTTCATCGAGGCGGCGATATCGGTCCAGAACTCGGCGGTCTGCGCCCGCTCGAACCCGGTCATCACGATGGTCGAGGGGGCGGGAAAGAACTGGGTTTCGATCCAGCCGGCCCGTGCCGCGATTTCCCACAGGCCCAGAAGCACCACGGGCGAGATAAGCCAGAGAGGGAACCGGCGCGCCTCGCCTTCACGGGGGGCGGCTTCAATGGTGCGCAATGTGTCAGCCATTGGCGGCTCCTTTCTGACGGGCGAGCCGCGCGGTTTCCTGATCGCGAGCGGCGATGACTTCGTCGCGCAGCGCGGTCCACAGACGGTCGGTGATCCGGGTGAATTCAGGGTCGCGTTTCAGCGCGGCCAGATCGCGGGGCCGTTCAAAGGGGATCGCGATATCCTCGACGATCCGGCCCGGCGCGGAACTCATCACCGCGACGCGGTCGCCCAGAAACACCGCCTCTTCGAGCCCATGTGTGATGAACACCACGGTCGACCGATGCTCTTCCCACAGCCGGGCAAGCTCGGACTGTAAGAGATGCTTGTTCTGCTCATCGAGGGCCGCAAAGGGTTCATCCATGAGCAGCACCTCGGGCGCGGTGGCAAAGGCGCGGGCGATGGCCAGCCGTTGCTTCATCCCGCCCGACAACTGGCTGGGATAGAAATCGCGGAACTTGGACAGACCGGTGATCTGCAGGAAATGGTCGACCACCTCCTGACTTTCCGCGCCCTTCCACTGGCCCGCCGTGCGCAGCCCATAGGCCGCGTTGTCGGCGACGGTCATCCAGGGAAACACGCTTTCCTGCTGAAATATCATGGCATCCAGCACGCGTCCGCCGTCGGCGTGGCGCAGCGTTATCTTGCCCTCGGTCGGACGATCCAGCCCGCCCAGCATTCTGAGCAGTGTGGACTTACCACAGCCCGACGGACCGACGATGCAAAGAAACTCACCGTCAGGGACCGTCAGGTTGACATCGGACAGCGCGGTGAAGCCGCCGCTCTTCTTCCCGCCCCGCGCACCAAAGGTGCGCGAGACGTTCTGAATATTGATCTTGGGATCAGACAACAGGCTCACTCCGCGATCGCGTCGAGAAAACTGTTGTCGACGGCGCTCGAAATGTCCGGATCGCCAAGCAAAAGCCCCTGAGCCGCAAGCTGATCCACCTGCCACTGGATGCCAAAGTCTCCGTCGACATTGACTCTGAGATCCTCGACCGGGGTCGGCATCGCGATGGTTTCGTACATCTTGGGGTCCTGCGCCGGGATCACCGCCTGATAGATCGCGGCCACCTCTGCACGACCCTCGGGCGTCTTGAGCGCCTCGCGCATCCAGTCAGAGCCTTTGGCATAGGCCCGCAGGAACCGTTCACCAAGCTCGGGGTTGCCCTCGGTGATGCTCGGTCCGAACAGGACAAAGGCCTGCTGTAGCCCCGGCATGAAATCCGACCCCGCGGCGAGCTTGTCGGCAAAGCCCTGTTTGGCCGCGATCGACGAGAACGGGTCCAGCATGATCGCGGCATCGATCGAACCGCCCTTCATCGCGGCGACCATGTCCGGCGGCGGCATCGAGACAAAAGTGACATCCTCCGCGTTCACGCCGTTCTGCCGCAGGTATTCCCGGGCGATCATGTCGATGATCTGCCCCGGCGCGGTGATCGCCACGCGCTGCCCGGCCAGATCGGCACCGGATTTGACCGCGCCGGTGTCGATCAGTTCCTTGCGCACCATGATCGCGGTGGGGTCGTTCTCGGGATCCTCGGGTTTCAGCGTCAGGCCGTCTGCGACCAGTTTGACATCCATACCTTTGACGAATGCGTTGAACAGCGCAGCGCCCGAGGTAGTGATCGCTACATCCACCATACGCGACGCAACCGCCGGCGCGACTTCGGCTCCGGATTTGAAAAACTGCTGCTCGACGACGAGTCCCTCCTCCTCGAAGAACCCCTTGGCCATGGCAACGTTCACCGGCGCAGGCACGCGAGTCGAGCCGAACTTGACCACGTCCTGCGCCTGCGCCATCGGGGCGAACCCCGATGCAAGACCCAGCGCCATCGCGGCCACTGTGATGATTTTCCTCATATCTTCCTCCCTGAAGCGGCGCTCCCGCGTCTACGATTTCGTGTAGAATTCGATCGGCAGCGGGATCAGCTTCCCTGCCTCCTCGGCCAGCCGGTAGACCATCTCGGCGCAGACCACGTCCTGAATGCCTGCCCCGACACTCTTGAACATCGGCAATTTCGCGGCCTTCAACTGATCTTCGGCCTGCCCCATGAGCAGCGCGTTCAGCGATACGGCCTTGTGGTCGAACTCCAGCCCCGCCTCGCGCGCGGCGATCATGTCGCCGGTTTCGTGCAGGACCTCTTCCAGCACGTCGCAGACGATGAAATCGCAAGCGTCCACGACGCTCACGTCGATCTCGCGCTGGCTGGGCACGGTCGAGCCGATGGAGACGACGACCTTGGCATTGTCGAGCCAGTCACCGTAGAGAATCGGGCTTTCGTCGCGCGACCGGGCAGCGGCGACCACGACGGTCGCGGGGCGCACGGCATCCTGGGGCGTCGCGCAGGGAACGACCGGGACGCCGGTTTCGTCGGTGAAGGTCTTGGCGAAGCGTTCACGGCTGGCGGGCGTCGGGCTGTAGACCCGGACTTCGCGGATTGGCCGAATCGCGTTGATCGCCTGCGCATGGGCCATCGCCTCCTGCCCGCTGCCGATCAGACCCAAGGTCAGCGGCTCGTCGTCCGCGATATGGTCAAGCGCGGCTGCGCTGGTGGACGCGGTGCGAAAGCTGGTGACAAAGGCCCCGTCGACAAAGGCGCGGATCGCCCCGGTATCCTGTTCTGCCAGCGTGATCAGATAGTTGAAGGCGGGCGAGGCCCCTGCCCCGAACAACTTGCCTCCCATGAAACGCGCCCCAGGCGGGATTGCAATCAGGCTGCGCAACCACGACTTGTCCTCAAGCGCAAGGGTGCGCGGCGGGCTGACTCTGGGGCCGTGAGGCAGCGAATAGGCCGCCTTGAGCCCGTCGATCACGGCCTTCCAGTTCAGGACATCACGGACCGCATCTGCGGAGACGAAGCTGAGTTGTGGGGTGGATTGGGTCACGGGTGCCTCTTTGGTTCAACCAATACTGAATTTTCAGTCTAAATAGCGACCAAAATAGCCCAAGTCAACGCGATTCCATACCAAAGCGCGGGCGCCTCCCTCACGGCGGCCAGGCATTTCGTGAGAAGATTTGAGGACTCGTGTTAGGAAAATGGCCCCAGAAGTGCGCCGCGCACGCTTTCCAGATGCCTGCGCATCGCGGCCTGCGCGCCGGGCACATCACGCGCCTCGATAGCATGCAAAATCGCCCAATGCTCGCGCATCACATCGCTGCGGCGGGCGCGGGCGCTTTCGGAGTTGGACAGATGGCCCCAGTTCCGCTGTGTCTGGCTTTTCTGGATCGTGATCAAAGCGGTCTCCAGAAGCGCGTTTCGCGCCGCACGCGCAACCGCCAGATGGAAGTCGTGGTCCAGCTTGCCCCATTCCGTCCAAGAGGATTCCGCCTCCTGCGCGGTCAGTCTCTGCCTAATATTTTCAATATCTTGTCCACTCGCCCGGACGGCGGCAAGCGATGCGATCTGGGGCTCGACAGCCAGCCGTGCCTCGAGAATCTCAGAGGGGTTGGTGTCGATCTCTGACAGAAACTGGCCCGCAGGGTCGCGCGCGGCTGACAGGGTAGACATGAACGTGCCCTGCCCCACATGGCGCCAGATCAGCCCCTCCTTCTCCAATCGGGCCAAGGCAGTGCGCAAGCGGGCGCGGGTCAGGCCAAGGCTGTTGGCAAGGTCGCGTTCAGGTGGCAGCTTATCGCCCGGCTGAAAGGCTTGCTCAAACAGGAAGTCCCGCAGTTGGCGGGTCGGATCGGACTGAATTTGAATGCGTTCGCTCATTCGCCCAATATCACCCAATGTCTCCGCAATAGCAAGACGTGTATTGACGGGCGCGCAAAAATAAAACAGAACGTTTCGTATTTAATTCGGAGGAGAGACCCATGATTAATATGACGGTTGTCACTCGGGACGGCACCCTCCTTCCCCTGGCCGCGCGGACCGGCGTTTCGACCATGGAGGCGCTACAAGCCGCCGGGATCGAGGGCGTCTCTGCGGAGTGCGGCGGTGCAATGGCCTGCGCCACCTGTCACGTATTTTTCGACGAAGCGACGATAGAGCGGATCGGCCCGCCGGAGGCGACCGAGGAGGACATGCTCGATTTCGCCGCAACACAACGGACGGGTGAAAGCCGGCTGTCCTGCCAAGTGGTGCTGAGCGACGCGTTGGAGGGCGCAATCATCACCATTCCCGAAACGCAGGTATAATTTCAAACCAAGGGAGGAAACATTGACTGACATAGACACCACCGCCATACTCGGCGCACCGATCAAACTCAACACGCTCGACATACGCAATCGCATGGTCATGGGCCCGATGGCCGCCAACGCCCCGCGTGAAGGCGGCGGGCCGAGCGATCAGACCATCGCCTTTTTCGAGGCGCGGGCGCGTGGCGGGATCGGCATGATCATCGCAGGCGGCGTTATCGCGGCCACGCGCGGCTTTGATGAAGCGCCGTTCCGTCCGCTTCTGCGGTTCGACATCGACGACCATATCGCCGACTTCCGCAAGGTCGCCGATGCTGTCCACGCCCATGACACTCCGATCGTGGCCGAGATCATGCCCGGCTTTGGCCGCATGGGCGTGCCCAGCAAGAACCGCCCGATCATTTCCGCCAGCCCGATTAACGTGGTGATCCCCGAGGACCGCTTTCCCCACGGGATGAAGGTGCCCGGTGGGCGAACTTCGCCGGTGCCGGACGTCGCCACGATCGCCGAGATTCAAGCCTATGAGGCCGAGATGATCGATGCCGCCGTGCGCGCTGAGAATGCCGGATGGGACGGTGTCGAAGTGGCGGCGCATATGTCCTATTTCCTCGCCTCGTTCCTGTCGCCGCGCACCAACTGGCGCGAGGATGAATATGGCGGCTCCACCGCGAACCGGGCGCGGGTGCTGGTTAATATCATCGATGGCATCCGCAAACGGCTGGGCAACGACTACCTCGTCGGGCTGCGCATCACCTCGGGCGACGGTCTGGCCGATGGGCAAAGCGCCGAGGACTATGCCGCCGTCGCGCGTGAGGTTCAGAACGCGGGTGCCGACTATGTCGCCCTGTCGCGCGGCAACTACGAAACCATGGACATCTCGGCCCCGCTGGTCGATGGCGCGCTGACTGAAACGGGCGAGGCCGCTGCGTTCAAAAAGGCGCTCGACGTGCCGATCCTGTTGCAGGGCTACCATGACCCGGCGGCGGCGGCGCGTGCGATTGCGGACGGTTTGGGCGACATGATCATGCTGGCGCGTCCCTTGCTTGCCGATCCGAACTATGCGCTCAAGGTGACCGAGGGCCGCGCCTCGGCGATCACGGTCTGCACCCGTGAACACGAATGCATGAAGCGGCTGGTCACGAACATGCCGATCCGCTGCACCGTGAATCCCGAGATGGGGCTGGAAGAGGGTCAGAAATGGTCGCTGTCCCGCGCCGCACGCGCCCCGATGGAAAAGGCGGTGCTTGGCGCGATGAAGTCCAAGACGCTGATGAAGGCCGCGAACAAACTGACAGGTGGAGGAACGCCGAAATCATGACCCAGACCGCCACAAAGCCCAACGACATCGATTCCACCCGTCGGCAGATTGCCGGAATGCGGGATCGACTGGGGCAGCCGCATCGCATCTTCGACAACCCGGCTTTGGAAGCGCAGAGGGCCACTCTGGAAGCGGTGTCGGATGGCGTGGCCGAGGTGTCTTTCGTCGTCGGGCCGCAGGCGGTGCAGGGCAACGGCGTGGTGGGCGGCGGCACGCTCGCCAATCTGCTCGACGCCTCGCTCGCCATCGTCGTGATGTCCAAGCTCGAAGAGGGCACGCTTTGCTCGACGGTCAGCCTGACGGTCAACATGATGCGGCCTGCGGCACCGGGCGCCTTTCGCGCCCGCGCGACCGTTACACGGATGGGCCGCAAGATCGCCTTTGCCGATGCGCAACTCTTTGACAGTGAGGATCGGATGGTGGCGAGCGCGACCTCGTCACTGGCGATCCTGCCGATCTGAGGCAGCAGGCGGGAGGGGCCGGTGAACCCCGCCCCTCCCGCTTCCCCTCCCACGCAAATTCCTATGGAAACTCGACGTTCACCTTTGTCGCTTTCGGGCCGCCCGCGGGTTGGTGCGAACCGCCCAGAAATGCGTCGCAAAGGCGCTACAATCGACTTGACAACCTATCCGTTCAGAGGGCATTGCCAACTTGTTTTCGCCTGATTTAGAGGCGTGAGATCTATGCCTGTCAGGCGGTCATTTCGGCAGCATAGCCTTTCCAGAGGTCGAATGCGTCGGCCCTGGCGTGGCGATATGAGATGGCAGAGAGTTGATAGCGGCGGGGACGAAAGACAGCGTTGATCTGATCATGGGCAGCCAGAAATCGCTGTGCCTGTCGGGGCGATTTGAACCGCCCCATCAGCTTCTCTCGTTTGCGGGTCGGCCGATGCGAACCCTCGATGCGGTTGTTGAGAACTTTGTGCGCCCGGTGATCGGCTTCAGGCGCAAGAGCCCGGATCGGTTTGATGTAACTGCGCAATTTGTCCGTCACGACGACGCGCGGTTTGCCAAAGCGGGCGATCAGCCGCGCAAGGAAACGCCTGGCGGCTTTGGCATTTCGGCGCGGCTGCACAAGGATATCAAGCACGTCCCCGTTCGTATCGACCGCCCGCCACAACCATTGCTTCACGCCGTTGATCGGAACGACGACTTCGTCCAGATGCCATTTGTCGGCAGCGGTGGGACGGTCACGCTTGATGCAATCGGCGAAATGCCGGCCAAACCGGTTCACCCATTTGCGCACGGTTTCCCGGCTGACGGTTACACCGCGTTCAGCCAGCAGATCCTCGACGTCCGCCGTGCTAAGCGCGAAGCGATGATAGGCCCATACAGCATAGGCCACGACTTCACGGGGGAAACGATAGCCCTTCAAGCGCGGCATCTCGGTTGGAATATTCATAGCTACAGGCTAAATCCATCCATAGGCGTCAGCAAGTTGGCAATGCCCCATTGAGATATGCCTGAACAAGCGGACGTAGCACGGCGGCCCTGCGCGACTCTTCAGCACCAACTGCAACGGAGGCTTCGCCATCATCATCCATCGATATTTGCCGCACATGTCTGTGAACCCTGTCTCAGGTTTAAGGGCAAGAATATCGGAATTAAAGGCAAAATCTCATATTTAAGGGCAAAGGACAGCCGTTGATTTCGTTGGATTTCTCATCTCACAATTAAGGGCTACGCGACATCAGCGACGCGCAACAGATTGGTAGCTTTTGAGAAAGTCATTCTGACGACCTCATTTCCGGTTTGCGTTTGCTGTAATATCGCAGCATGACAATTTCTGTCATGCTGACACATTGGAGCCATCCCGCAAACCCTGAGAAACGACTTTCAGATTTCGAGAGACCACATTCGATATCGCCCCTGCCCGGTCACTTCGCGGATCAAACCGCTTGCCTCCATCCACGCCAGATTGCGCTGAACGGCGGCGCGACTGGCTCCAGTTGTCGCCTCAGCCATTGGGGCGGAGACCAAGGGCCACTGAGAGAAAGTTCTTCGCAAGGCAACCGGCGTGCGGCCAGACAATTGCGCCATGACGTTTTCTGCCCGACCCGTCCACGCTTCAATATCATCAAGTGTTCGCATCGCCGTCAGAATTGCGCTGTTCATCCCATCGAGCCAGCGAGCCAAGCGTTCGGGTGGCGAGCCCGAGACACGAAGCCCCCCTGCCCCGGCCATGGCGAGCGGTGCGAAGATGGCGCCGCTTCCATCACTGGCCGCGATCCTAGACGCGGTGACGGCGGCTTCCATCTGGTCGCCGTGCTGTCCGAGGCCGGCCAGGCTCCAGAGATGAAAGCCCATGCAAGCCCGCGTGATTGGGTGGAGATCGGCTGCGGCCGCCATGACGTCCAACCATCCGCCCGCGCGATCTTCGAAACGCTCAGCGCTGCCTTCAATGTTCTCAGGATCGCGGCGATCCAAAAAGGCCGCCAAGTCGTCCTTTGGTCCGGGACCGCCTGTCAGGCGTCGAACAGCCCATCCAACTCTTGCCAGGGCATTGGGGTCATCCTGTGCACCTGACAGCCGCATCGATATCCAGAGCGCCAGTCGATCAGAACTCACCCGATCCCCTGCGAACCAGCTGAGGTCTGCTGCCTCGATAAGAGCGAGGCGATGCCGCCAGCCTTCAGGACCGCGCAGCAGCCGGTCATCCAGAGCTCCCAGGCGTCCAGCCACTCTTGCCAGTCGCGCAGCGTGAACCCCCTCTGCCTTCGCCCAGTCATCGACGACAGCGGTGTCGGGCGGTTCCGCCCGTGGCCCGGGAGGCAAATCATCCGGTTCTTCTTCGAGTGGTCCCGGCAGAAACCATAGATCCTCTTCGTGAACCTCTTCATCCTCCTCGATGGTGATGAGGGGGTCATTGAAATCATCAGTCAAAGCGGATGCTTGGGTCTTCATGTGTGCAAAATAGGGTTCTTTTGCACATTACCCAAGTGATTTTGTGGCGGTTGCCTTTGCTCTTTATATAGTATGCGCGCGCGACTGCCGGTGAAACCGCTCAGATCGCGCTCAGCGCATGGAAACCAAGGGTTTTTGGACGAGCGCGACGAGAGAGTACCTACTTGCACTCGTTTACAAACGGTCGTTTAGTAGTGACACCTAAAATTGCAAACGGCCCGTTTTCATGCCCCTGATCGGCTACGCCCGCGTTTCCACTGAGGATCAGACCCCCCTGCCCCAGTCTGAGGCCCTGCAAACTGCGGGATGTGTCGAAATCCATGAAGAGCACGCCTCGGGCGGCAATCGTGCGCGGCCGGTGCTTGCGCGCGTGCTGGAGCGCATCAGCAAGGGCGACACGCTGGTTGTCGTTCGGATCGACCGGCTTGCGCGGTCCCTGTCGCACCTTCTCGAGGTGATCGAGCGGCTGGAGGCCAAGGGTGCCTTCTTCCGCTCGCTGCAGGACCCGATCGACACCGCCTCCCCCCAGGGCAAGTTCACTTTGCAGGTTCTGGGCGCCGCGGCGGAGTTCGAACGCGCGCTGATACGTGAGCGCACGAAGGCCGGGCTTGTCTCTGCGCGCGCCAAGGGCCGCGTTGGTGGCAATCCTGGGCTTCGCACCAAAGACCCCGCCGCGCTGCGCAAGGTGTGGCTGGCACGACAGGACGGCTACATGGAGCGCCTGAACGAAACCGCGCAGGATTGGGTGCCCCACGTGCGACGCCTGCGGCCGGATATGGCCTGGGAAGATGTTTTGCGAATCATTAATGGCCCCCTGCCCCACGACCGGCACTGGACCCAAAGCCGCCTACTCCGTGCTGTGAAAGCCTACGTGCACGACGGGTTCCTGCCCGCCGAGGTTCTGGGCCGCGCCGGACGTCGGGAAACCGATGACCGCCTGCCGGCCATCGTGGCGGCCATCAAAGGGTCGGACCCAGATATCACGCTACAAGCGATTTGCGACCGGTTGGAATCCATGCGTGAGTGCACCCCTCGAGGCCGCACCAGCTGGCAACCGTCCTCCGTCAGGATGCTGTTGGAAAGAGCGGAGCGACTTGGATTGCTGGTCAGCTAAGTTGATTGACGACGCTCAGCCGGCTTTCGATGAGCAACGTGTTGTGAAAGTTCTCGCTCCACAGCGTCGTGTGCCCGGCGATCAGCGCGGCAGACATGAACATCGTGTCATAGACCGATTACTCATACTTCTCTGGCAGCTCGCGACCGACTTGATGGGTTTGAACCGTTATGTCCACGAAAGGCCATAAGGACTTCATACCATCAAGAAGCGCACCGGTATCTTCCTAGCTGAGCCGAGTTTTCCGCCGACAATTGACCATCGCCTCGGTGAGGACCTGGGCGCTTGCCCGAGGCCCCTGCCCTAGAATTTCCACTGTTCTCTCAGCATTCGGATCATCGTCAATTGGGTAGAGCACAACAGTTGTGTCTGCGACTTCAGCGCTCATGGGTGGCGTCGCGGCATAGACGCGCGTCCTTGGGCAGTTTCCCGCGAAATCGCCTTAACCCTTGCAGGACTTCATCGGCGCCAGGTTGGCGCCTGACCAGAATGGTTCCGTCTCCCTTTACCAGGTCGATCTGGTCGCCTTCCTTTAGGCCCAGTTCCCGCACAAGATCCGCGGGTAGCCGGACGGCAAGGGAGCTTCCCCATATGGCAACTCGCATGGTGTCCTCTCAGGTATGGATAAACATCCGTGTATGCTTAAAACCATCAATAGGTAAGCTTTGCTTCGTTTAAGGCATTGTCCTGTCTACGCCGTGCTTTGTGCCGGATTCTGCTTCCGCGAAGCGAGCTATCGCGATGCCCCCTACCCTGCCGAGGATCATTGACGCCTCAGATACAGTGCTTTGACCATAGGTTCCAAGGCAGCGCCGCTATCTGATCGTCTGGCCTCAGGACTTGAGTATCAATACAACTATGAAATTGATCCGATTGGGCCATGGATTTGCCGTCGGTCTGTAGGCGCGTTGTCTGATCCGATCTGGGTTCACGATATCTCTCGCTAGCCGGATTTTCGATCGAGACACCTATGTGAAACCGGGCCTCAGCGATATCTAGTCGGCGCAAGATGCACTCGTGAACCACAAGTTTGTGAGTGCTGTTAACAGCTGTTAACTCGGGAAGGTGCGTGGCTTCCCTAGTAGCGCTTTAGTTCAACGGCACAATTTGTGGATAAAATCCTTGACTTAACAGGGTGAATCACGGCCATTAGAGTCAAGTTGCGCAAATAAGCGCGTTCGAGCAGAGAAATTGCAACTATGTTTCAGACGGCACCAATCGAAGCGGCGTCCCAATCCGAGCTTACAAGCCAGATGGCCGCGCGTCTACACACTGCGCTCACGACGCATCTTCAACAGGCCTACGCGCCCGATCAGCGTAAGAATTTGAGACTATTCAGCGCAACAGAGACTGCTGATCTACTCGGCGTAACCGGACAATTCTTGCGCAAGTGCCATAGCGATGGGTCGTTGCCGGAGCCGGAAGTCATCAAGAACGGACGGCGCTTTTATTCCGGGGAAGAAATCCTGCAAGCGCGCCATTTTCTGGAGGCAAGCTCTCGAAAGCCGGGCAAGTATCTTCCTGGGCGTCGCGAGGGTGACAAGCTTCAGGTCATTCAGCTGATGAACTTCAAAGGTGGATCTGCAAAGTCCACCTCCGCGATCCATCTGTGTCACTACCTTGCTTTGAGTGGCTACCGGGTGTTGGCGATTGACTTGGACCCACAAGGGAGCCTCACAGGCTTTTGCGGGATTCAAACTGAACTGGAGTTTGAGGGAGCGTCGATTTACGACGCACTGCGATATGATGATCCGGTGCCGATGCCTGAAGCTATCGTGGAAACCTATTTCCCTGGCTTGCATTTGGCGCCTGCCCGCCTTGTGCTGAGCGAGTTTGAGACTGAAACAGCGGTCAACGCTGGGCGCGGCGTCGCATTTTTTGAGAAGCTCAGTCTAGCGATCCAGTCCGTTGAGAGCGACTACGATGTTGTGGTGATCGACAGTCCGCCAGCTCTGGGGTTTTTGACTTTGACCGGCCTTTATGCAGCGACCTCTGTCATCGTGCCGATGACGCCAAGCATGCTCGACCTCGCCTCTACACAGCAGTTTGTCGAGATGACATCCGCATATCTCGGGGTGATTGAGGACACGGGCGTCAAACTTGATCATGATTTCTTCTCTTTTCTCATTACTCGGGACGATCCGAGCGACATCCCCAGTCAGCAGATTGTGAGCTTGATGCGTGCCTTGTTCCAAGATCGTGTCGTTGCGGCGACGGGACTGCGCAGTACGGCAATTGGCGATGCGTCGATGCTCAAGATGTCGATCTACGAGGTTGCACGATCCGAGATGACGCGGTCGACCTATGATCGGGCAAAGAAAAGCATGGATGCAGTAGGTGCGGAAATCGCAGGGATGCTTCAACAGGCATGGGGACGTTAGTCATGGCAATGGGGAAGAATAAGACCGGTATCATGGCGGCGATCACAGCGGCAAGCGAAGCATCGAAGGAGGGTGCGTCCGACCGGGCCCATCGGACCTTACCGAAGGGGACTATCGGTTCGGTTCGTGCAGGCCTCGGGGGCATTCAGGAAATCGACACCAAATTGATCCTCGCCTGGGGCCCGAAGGACCGGATGGATATCGAGTTAACAGCTGTTAACAGTGATGCGCCAAATGAATCCATTCAGGACCTCGCCACCAGTATCGCTGAGTCGGGACAGCAAGTTCCAGTGCTTCTGCGTCCCTCAAAGGATCGTGACGGTCATTTTGAAGTCATCTATGGCCAGCGACGCATACTTGCGTGCCGCCATCTAGGCATGCCGGTGCGGGCTCTGATCCGCACGCTCGATGATACCGATGCTCTCATGGCGAAGGGGCTCGAGAATGCCGGCCGTGCGGAGCTAAGCTACTATGAACGTGTTCGGTTCGCACAGGCGATCCTCGAGCAGGGATACTCCCGCGCGGAAGCATGCCAAGCTTTGGCGATCAGTAAGAACACTCTTTCACAGCTTGAACGCATCAATCGGCTTGTGCCCGTGGCGGTTGGTGAAGCCATCGGCGCGGCCCCGGGCGCAGGGCGTCCCAAATGGACGACCCTCGCTACAGCGTTCGAGAAGGACCAGCTTTCGGAGGAGCGTGTATTGGATGTGCTTGGTCAATCTGGTGCCCTTGATTCCGACGGGCGACTGGACCTCGTCCTCAAAGAAATTGGCAAACGAGGCAAGCAGGAGCGATCTGTCGAAGAGCGCTCGCCTGTTCCCGGTGTGCAGATCAAGAGTGGAAAATCGGGGCTCTCAGTGACCGTAAAGCGGGTAGGGGAGAACACAAGATTCGCGAATTGGCTGGATCAGAACCTGGACCAGCTCATTCAAGATTCCTTCGATCGGTTCCAATCAGAGAGCAACGAAGGATAGCGGCGGTTAACAGTTGTTAACCGTCAAGACGAAGGCACTGAGCAGAAAGGAGGACGGCACAAAAGAAAAACCCTCGAAACCGAAGTCCCGAGGGCTGCTGCGCACAAGGCGCGATTTGTTTTGACACTACAATCCTAGCAGCCCGCGAATCGCTAAACAACGAAAAACGTCTTCGGGCGAACAGGTTTTCTGTGCCTGGCTAAAAAATGACAAAATTCAATGATGCTCCGCATGGAGCGACTGGGACAGTCATGCCTCAGAACGGTGGTGGTATGTCCAATATCAACCAACACTCGGGGTGGCGCAAGGCGACGGCCGGACTCGCGGCCGCTGAACAGCACGCACAGGTTGGTGAACGAACGGCCGTTCCCAAAGTACAGGCCTTTGTAGCCGTGAAGCGCGTGGGCGCACATATTGGCCTCAAGGCTGGCGACGTGTTGCTTCTCGACACACTTGGAGCCTTCACACAGGCCCAGGACTGGGAGGAGGGACAGCGTCCGATCGTCTGGGCGTCCAACGCCTATCTGATGGAGCACACAGGCTTTTCGCTCTCGGCGCTCAAGCGCCATGCGCGGCGTCTGGCCGAGATCGGCGTGATTGCCTTCAAAGACAGCCCCAATGGCAAGAGGTGGGGCCACAGAGACGCTGACGGTCGTATCATCGAGGCCTATGGCTTTGATTTGTCGCCGCTGTCGGCTCGTGCCGAAGAGTTTGGGCAGCTACATGCTGAACTGCAGGCCGAGCGTGAACTCTGCCAGCGCCTGAAGCGCCAGATCACAGTTGCGCGCCGGATGATCCGCGCGAGGATCGACGCGGCCCTCAACGGCTCTCTGAGAGGTCCCTGGACGCAGCTCACAGGTCTCTTTGAGGATCTCTTGGGCCGCCTGCCACGCCGGAACACGCCCTCTGGGGCGCTTGCGCGGCTTCTGGAATGGTTCAGGGAACTCCAGGAGCGCGTCGAGGCAGCCTATCTCAAAGCGGTTCGCGCAGATGAGGTTGTGGAAAACACGCCTGAAATCAGCGAGCAAGTGCTTCAGAAGACTCAAGAAATGGACCCCAGGGAGGTCATTTCTGAACCTCATATACTAATTACAACCCAACTTAATCCTGTAACCTGTAATCGCTCAGAAACTGAGCAAGCGGCGGCCGTGGTGCCAAATGCGCCACCGGAAGAGAAGGTGGATAGGGAGCTCGAAGATTGGGTGGCTGAAACACGTAAAAAACGTGGTGCGGCGCTTGATTTGCCGACCGTGATGCAGGCTTGTCCTGAATTTGCGTCCTGGGCACGCAATATGGGCGGGTATTTGAAGGATTGGGGCGATCTTCATCGCGTTGTCGGGCAGCTCAGGCCGATGATCGGCGTCTCAGAGCACGCTTGGAACCTCGCTCAGGACCGTCTCGGGCCCCAAGTCGCGACTGCGGCGCTGGTTCTCACGTTCGACAAGCATTGCGCCGGCGAAGTGGCGTCTCCGGGCGGATATCTGCGCGGTATGGTCGAGAAGGCCGGGGCAGGGGAGCTGCATCTCGAGCGCAGTTTCTATGGCCGGTTGAGCGGACAGGCGGCGTGAAGCAATGCGCAAGCAATTGTCCCGCGGTCCAAGTTCCAGGTGGGGCATGTGGAGATTGCCGTCTGTATTCTCCGCATTTTTTGCGGTGGGTATTGTTGCCTTGCGGAGATAAAGCGGTATAATCTCCGCAAAGAGTGCGTAAAATATGACCTACATCCACGAAATCCCTGATTGGCCCCAGTTTACTTGGGATAAGGCCAATCTGTCGTCACAACTTGCTGCGGTCCGTTACCGTCAAGGCAAGCTCTTGGGGCGAATGGAAGGTCTTGGCTTTGATCTTCGCAACGAGGCGATGCTCAGAACACTGACTAGCGATGTTGTCAAAAGCAGCGAAATCGAGGGGGAGGCGCTCGACAAGGATCAGGTGCGCTCGTCCATCGCGAAGCGGCTCGGGCTCGAAATTGGTGGACTGATCCCGTCTGATCGCCATGTTGATGGTGTCGTCGAGATGATGCTGGACGCGACCCAAGCATATGACCAGCCACTGGATGCGGAGCGCCTGTTCGGTTGGCATGCGGCCCTCTTCCCGACCGGACGAAGCGGAATGACCCGGATCAGGGTGGGAAATTGGCGTGACGGTCCCATGGAGGTTGTATCAGGACCCTATGGCCGCGAACGGGTGCATTTTGAGGGGCCTGCGGCCAACCGGCTGGAAGCCGAGATGGCGCGGTTTTTGGAATGGTTTGACCAGCCCCCCGAAACAGATCCCGTCATACATGCCGCCATCGCCCATCTTTGGTTTGTCACCATCCACCCGTTCGATGATGGCAATGGGCGCATTGCGCGCGCGATCGCAGACATGGCGTTGGCGCGTTCTGAGTTCAGTGCGCAGCGGTTCTACAGCATGTCGACGCAAATTCGGCAGGAGCGGAACGCTTATTACGATATGCTCGAGATGACGCAGAAAGGCGGGCTTGATGTCACGGCCTGGCTCGTTTGGTTCCTGGCTTGCCTGGATCGAGCATTCGACGGCGCAGAGATCATTCTTGAGGCTGTTTTCCAGAAGGCGCGGTTCTGGGAGAAATATGGAACGACGAACATGAACGACCGCCAGCGGGACATGCTGAACCGCCTGCTGGATGGATTCGAAGGAAAGCTCACGACGTCGAAGTACGCAAAGATCGAAAAATGCTCACAAGACACGGCATATCGCGACATCCTCGATCTGATCGACTTGGGAGCCCTGGAGAAAGATGAGGCTGGTGGACGCAGCACCAGCTATTCCCTGACGGCAACCTAAAAAGGCTTGTCACCGGCGAAGCCCCAGACGCCGACACCACGCAAGTATCAGACAAGCACCGGTGAAGTTTGCCGGTCTTTGATTACCCTAAATCAATGATAAGGCGTGACAATCAGCAGACTTGAACACTTCTTTGCCGATGTGCGTTGCCGATCTTGAGGTGCTGAGTGCAATGAAGATGAACCGCGGTTCTGACGGCCTCGGAAGTCCTCGGCCTGTGCCTCCGGGCTGGCAGAAAGGGAAAGTGTCCTTCGGGTTTTGTGACTGACGGATGAGGGCCTTTGGGGTCCCTCAGACGGGTCCGGGCCGGGTTCCGGTCTGTCTTTCTCACCAAAACTCGAAAGGACGCCCGCGATGGCCCGTTCCCGCACGCCCAAATTCGATGCCTCCGAGGTCATCACGAACGAAATCATCCGCATTATCGAGCGCGGCGTCCTGCCGTGGCGCAAGCCTTGGACCGCAGGCGGCAGCTCTCGTCCCCTGCGCGTGGGCGGCGAGGCATATCAAGGCGTCAACAACTTCCTGCTGACCATGCGGACCGTGATGGCGGGCTACAGCTCGCCCTACTGGATGACCATCCCGCAGGCCAATGCCCTGGGCGCCAAGGTCCGCAAGGGCGAGAAGTCCTCCGTGGTGGTCTATTACGGCCAGAGCCGGAAACAGGACAAGGCGTCTGGAGACGCCGACGAGGCAGATGGGGATGAGAACCGCGTCTTCCGTTTCCAGAAATCCTATCGCGTGTTCAACGCCTGCCAGATCGAGGGGTTGCCGGATAGCTTCCATCCCGAGCCGGACCCGGTGCCAGAGCATCCCGCCGCTGAGCCCATCCCGCATATGCAGGACTTCTTCGACGCCATCGACATCACCACGGTGTTCACTGGCGACAAAGCCTACTACCTGCCACCGGTCGACAAGGTCTATATGCCGCCGATCGCGCGGTTCCAGGATCCACGGAATTTCTACGGCGTCTGGGCCCATGAGCTTGCCCATGCCACAAAGGCGCGCCATCGGTTGAACCGGGACTACGGCCTCTCGCGCTTCGGCAACACGGTCTATGCCCGCGAAGAGATCGTGGCCGAGCTAACATCGGTGTTTTTGGGGCAGGAGCTTGGCTTCACCGCGCATACGCTCGAAATGAACGCGGCTTACCTATACAACTGGTTGCGTGTCCTGCGCTCTGACCAAAATGCAATCTTCAAGCATGCGGCGGACGCACAGCGAGCTTGCGATTACCTAGTCGCCAGATCGGAGGCGGGCAGGGCAGGGGAGGGCGCTCAGGCCGCTTGAGGGGGTGTGTGTCGGCAAAAGGGAAAGAGGGCTTTGGGAAGGGTGTTTCGACTTTTCAAAGGACAGACCCATGACCAGCACCGCACAGCCCCAGACAGACCGCCCGGATCCCGCCGTGATCGCCCGGCAGAACGATGCCTTCCGCAAGCTCGCCTGCCTCGGAATCCCGCCTGAGCAGCCCATCCAAGGTCGCATGCATGTCACCCGCTCGCTCATGGAGGCCGGCGACGGCTTCATGGCCGAGGCGGTTAAGGCAACCGGCACGTTCGAGACCTTCGAGCCCGAGAATGATCCCGAGGGATGGCATGATTTCGGGGCGGTCGAGATCCGGGGCGAAACCGTGTTCTGGAAAATCGATCTCTATGAGGCTGACTCCGATTTTCGCTACGGTGCCGAGGCCCCGGACAACCCGGAAACCACCATGCGTGTGCTGACCATCATGATGGCGCGCGACTGGTAGGCGAGGGGCAGTCTCAATACCCACACACCGATACGGAAGGCCCGCTGACCCCTCAAAAGGCAAAGCGGGCCTTCTGTCGTTGTGATCCCCGCCCTTGGGGATTGGTCGCGCGCTTGAATGCGTGACCCACACCATACCAATCGAGAAGGACATCCCATGACCGCAAGTTTCAAACCCGTTTCTGTCGCCATTGGCGATCTGACTGCCCATCCAGCCAATGTGCGCAGCAACTCCCCGGAAACCTATGATTCCGAGAACATCGCGCATCTGAAGGCCAGCATCGCGGTGTTGGGCCTGCTCCAGCCGCTCCTGGTCCAGAAGCTTGACGGCAAATACGCCGTCCTCGCTGGTGGCCGGCGCCATGCCGCGCTGAAAGAGCTGGTCGCGGACAAGGCCGCCAAGGGGTTCACCGCGAAGACGAAGATCGACTGCCGCCTTGTGCCGGAGGATTGCGACGTGACTACGGCGCTGTCGCTCGCCGAGAACATCACCCAGGCGCCGATGAACGCGATCGACGAGTTCGAGGCTTTCGCCCGGATGATGGAGATCGATGGCCAGACGCCCGAGACGATCGCCAAGACATTCGGCACCACGGTGGCGGCCGTGAAAGGCCGGTTGCGCTACGGTCTGATCCACCCCGATATCCGCGCCGCGGTCCGGGGCAAGGTGATCACGCTCGACACGATGAAGGCCTTTGCCGAGCATCCGAGCCAGGAGGTGCAGCGCGAGGTCTATGAAGCGCTTACCAAGGACGGCGGCTATCTGCAGGCCTATACCGTTCGACAAGCGCTGAAGTCTCGAGGCGTGCAGGTCAGCGACGATATCGGGGCCTTCGTGCGTGAAGACTACGAGGCCCGCGGCGGAGCGATCGCGGCCGATCTGCTCGAAGAGCATTCGGTGCTCGAGAATGCCGCGCTGGTCGAAACCATCCTGCTCGAGAAGCTTGGGGCCGCCGCCGAAGAGGCCCGTATGAGGCTGGGCTTTGCTTGGGCTGATGCTTTGGTGCGCTATGATTACGCGACCATGGCCGACTATGGCCGCGTCTATCCCGGCCCGATCGAGCCAGATGAGGCGGCCCAGAAGCGCATCAACGAGATCACCGCCGAGCTTGAGAAACTGCAGCTCGAGATGGAGGATGAGGGGCTCGAAGACGATGCCTACAATGCCCTCTACGAACGTGTGGACGCGTTGGAAGAGGAAGCGCGCGATCTGCAGGAGGCCTACAGCGCCGAGGACCTTGCACGAGCCGGTGTGGTCGCGTCATGGTCAAACAGTCAGGTAACTCTCCACGTGGGCCTCGTGCGCCCCGAGGACGCCGTCAAAGAGGAGGGCGCGCGCGGCTCCTCGGCTAGCCCGACCGGGCAGGAGGCCCCCGACGCCGGCGAAATCACCTACCCGGCCTCGCTGGCCGAGGACCTTAAAACCGAACGGGCCATGGCCCTCGGGGCTGCGATGGCGCTGCATCCGGAGGCCACGCTCGATCTGACGCTCTTCAAGCTGGTGAGCGACGTTCTGGCGAGCGGCATGAGCGTCACGCAGGCGATCAAGATCGATGCCCGCAAGGAATACCGCAGCCATGCCAAAATGGACGAGATCGACGAGACCTCGCTCGAGCAGGTGGCGGCGGCGCATGATGCGCTGGACCTCTCGTGGCTCGATGAAAGCCGCGCGCCTGCCGATCAGTTCGCGGCGTTTCGCGCGCTGGACGCCGGCGAGAAGGCCAAGCTCGTCGCCTATGCGACCGCCTGCACGACGCAGTCCTGTTTCGCGCGGGACCGGCAGCGTGACAGCCTGATGCATGAGTTCGAGATCGAGATCATGCCCGACATTCGCGCGCATTGGACGCCGAACGCGGCGCTCTTCAACCGTTTCAAGAAGGCTTGGCTCCTGAAGATCCTCGGCGAGGATTTGGGCCTGGCCCAGGAGGCGGTGACGCTGGCCTCGTCGAGCAAGAAGGAGATCGTCGCCTTCTGCGACAAGCTCTTTGCCGAACCCTTCGCCACGCTCACGGACGCGCAGCGCGCTGCTGTGGCCGCCTGGTACCCGCCGATGATGCAGACCGCCGGTGTCGCCTGTGATGAGGCGGAGCCCGCTGCGGAAACCCCCGAGCCTGACAGCGAGATCGCGCAAGCGGCTTGAGTCCTCACGCGACCCGCGCAAGCCCTTTCGCCTGCGCGGGTCGACCCTCCCATACCCAACGGAAAGACATCCCCATGGCTATTCTCAAGTTCTCTGCGTCCGCTGTTGCGGCGCAGATCGCTCATGCGCGTGCCTGCAAAACCTTCCTGCCCAACTGGAACGGGCCCGTGGACAGGCCGGCCCTGATCCTCATCGTCGGCAATGGCGTGCATCTGCGCTCGAACGGTATCGACGGCACAACCACCCGCATCGTCACGACCGCGCAGGCCGATCCGTCCTTCGCCTTCGCCCAAGGCATGAATCCGTTTCAGGACACCGACTGGATGGCTCAGCGCCGCATGGCGTTTCGTGATCTGACCGGACAGTTCTACACCGACATTCTCGACGATGTGCAGGTGCTCATCGACCGGGGGCAGGGGACGATCCGGCTCGCCACGGATGGCCACAGCATCCGCGTCTTCGTGCGTCGGGCCTCGGACTATCTGATCGGCGGGACCTACGAGGTGCCTTCAGGTCTTGGCGGCACCTTCCGGGTCATCCTCAAGGATGCCTGCGACACCTTCGCGATCGTGCAGAACTGCGGCAATTGCGAGGATTTCGACGCCATGCAGCCCTATCGCGTGCCTCTCGATGCGCTGATGGAAATCGATGACCAGAGGGTGGCGTAACGCGCCCTTTCTCAAACACACATCGCCAATACCCTTCCGGGCCTGCGGTCCTCTCGGGACATTGGCGACAACAATTTTCCCAAACGAGAGAAAGGACTCTGAAATGGGTTGGCTCTTCTACACCGACGGCCGCGTCAAATCCTACGCGGATGAGAAAGCGGAGATCGCCCGGCTTTGTACCTTCGAGGGCGACACGCGCAAAACGGACCTAGTCAAGGCCTGCAAGGTCGGCTCGTCCTGGTATGCGGCGGCAAGGGTCACGAACCGCGACGGCACCCCTGTCGAGGATGCGACCTATGTCACCGATGCGGACGGCTCGATCACTTTCGCCGCCGTCTTCCTCACCGCCTACGACGATGGGTGTTGGGGATACAAGGATATGGAGGAAAGCGCTGGCCCGAACGAGTCTCGTGCTCCGCTTGGGCTGATCGAGCTTCTCTCCAACCTGAAAGACCCGGACAGCTACGCCCATGCCTGGCGCCAGCGCTGCCGGGATTGGGCGTCGATCCCGGACTACGAGGAAGGCGACAAGATCAGGCTCGCGACCACTGTGACGCTCACCGATGGCAGCACCTGCCAGATCGTCACCGTGACGCACTACAGACGCGGGCGGCAAAAACGCCGCTGCTACCGCATCGAGGAAACCGGCGGGCTCGTGCGCCTGTCTAAAGCGACGCTTGCGGGCTCGGAGCTGCTCAGCTCCGCGAAAGGCGCTGTCAGCCCAGTGCTGGCGAAGTATCTCGCGGGGCGAGAATAGGTGCTGCACCGGACAGCTCATCGACCTGCCCGGCGACAGCAGATCCTGCGGCTTGTCTTGACAAGGCAATGCAAATGCATTACCTATCGCGGGCAGCAAAGCCCCTTTTCTTTCAGGAGACAGCCATGACAGCGCTCGCACAAGAGGTCTCGAAACTCACGGACCGGTATCAGACGACCGTGCCGGCGGGTGTGCGCAAACAGCTCAAGCTGGGCAAGGGCGACCAGATTCGCTACTACACCGAGCCGAGTGGCAGGGTCTATATCGAGCCCGTGCGCGCCGAAGAGGATGACCCCGCGCTCGGCGCCTTTCTCGATTTTGTCGAGGCCGATATCAAGGCGCATCCGGATCGCATTCGGGCGTTCGATGGGGCTTTGCATGATCGTCTTGCAGCACTGGTCGGAGAGGTTGACGTCGATCTCGATGCGCCGCTATCGCCCGAGGATGAATGACCGGCGATAGCGTGCCCGCAGGGGCGCCCCTTGTCGTAAACGGATGGTCGATTTATGCGCATCCGCTCTTTCTGGACCAGCTCGAAGGGCTGATCGAGGAAGTTGAAGCGCGTAAGGCACGCGATCCAAAGACCTGGCGCAAGAAAAACCCGACGAAACGGCTGGCCGCCATCTTCAAGCTGGTCACCGAGGCCATACCGGCAGATCCGAGTGCCGCGGCGTTCCGGCAAGGCAGCACACTCGGCGATCACCGCAAGCACTGGTTCCGGGCGAAATTCTTCCAGCAGTATCGGTTGTTCTACCGGTTCAACAGCGATGCGAAGGTCATCGTGGTGGCCTGGGTGAACGACGACAAGACCCTGCGCGTCTACGGCAGCAAGATGGATGCCTATGCGACGTTCAAAGGGATGCTGGAAGATGGAAATCCACCTGACGATTTCGACGCGCTCCTGAAGGAAGCTGCAGCGGTGGACAAGCGGTTCGAGACGTCTCTCAAAGCGGCGCCCGATCGGTAAGTGGCCCGGTTAGCTGTGAACCTTACGGCCTTGCCGTTTACGGCACCACTGTGGGTGATGTAGCATCGACCCATAGCATAGTCGGAGAAAGCGCAATGGACCCAACGGGTAAGGAACAGCCGCACCTCGGTCTCGAGGAGCATTTCCGTGGTCGCTGATGCGAATTCGTATGACGCCTGGTTTTGCGCGCAGGTACAAGCCGCGCTGGAGGATGCACGCTCGCGAACATCTCAGGTTCAGGTGATGCAGGCCGCACAAGCATTGATTGATGCGAAGCGCCAGGGCCAATCCAAGCCCTGACCAAGCCTTGGAGGTCAGCGCGGTCTGATCCCGTCACCCCGAAAAGCGAAAGTGGGCTTTTTGTCCTTTGGAACTCAGACCCTGATCCAAAGGAAAATCCCCATGACCAAGCCCAAGACGGCGAACCCGACTTTTTCAATCTCCGACGCTGATCTCGCCTCTGCGCTGGCGCAAATCGGCGCGGAGATCGACCACCAACCCCTGCGCAACTCAGCGCTCGCGCGCATAATGCGCGAGACCTTTTTTGGTAGCGATGCTGGTGGCGCCTGGGACTGGCGCATGGCCTATGACCTGATGCAGGCGGCGGCTGTGCAGGTGCTGCTGCGTGGGGCCTGCGCGGCAGGTGACATCGCTGCTGCAAAGCTGCTTGCCTCACGGCTTCTGACAGAAACCCGCCGCTCCGAGCAGCAGATCCGGCTGCAGCAGTTTTCCACGCCACTGCCATTTGCGGCGCTGGTCTTGCGGGCTGCGGCGGTCCGCAAGGGTGAGACCGTGCTGGAGCCCTCGGCTGGCACCGGTGCCCTGGCCGCTTTCGCCGCCCGGGCCGGTGCCACGCTTTCTCTCAATGAAATCGACCCCTTTCGCCAGAGCCTATTGCGCGCTGTCTTCGGTGGCGAGGTGACAGGCCATGACGGGGAGCATATCGATGATCTGCTGCAGACGCTGGTCCTGCCCGACGTCGTGGTGATGAACCCGCCCTTTGCCTCCTCGGTCGATCGCTCCCGAGACAAGCACATCGCTGCCAAGCATCTCATCGCGGCTGCCAAGCGCCTGGCACCCGGTGGGCGGCTGGTGGCGATCATGCCGCCACGGTTCAGCCCGGAGCGTGATGCCGCGCATTGGTCGCGCGCCTGCGGTCTCCTGACGCCGCGCTTGGCGCTGACGATGCCAAGGCAGGTCTACCGCAAGCTTGGCACCTCTGTCGAAACCCAGCTGATGGTCTTCGACAGGGTGCTTGAGGACGGCGAGATGATCCGCGCCAGCGTCCGGGACTTGGATGAAGCCCTTCCTTTTGTCGACGCCGTGGCCGCAACCCGGCCCGAGGCGCGCCCCGCACAACAGGCGGCGAAAAACCCTCATGCGCGATCGGTCGGTCCAGTACCTGTTACGCGCAAGCGCCCAGTTGCCAGAGTTGCGGCGTGCAACGCTCAGACCAACGCCGCCATATCGCTCACTTTCACAAGCCTTCAGAGCCCTCGCGACAACACGCCCGTCTCGGACATCTATGCGCGCTACCGCCCGCAACGGATCGAGATCGCGGGCGCGCAGGAACATCCAACGCCACTCGTCGAAAGCATCGCCATGGCCTCTGTCGCACCGCCGGTGCCCTCAGGCACGGCCAGTGCGGAATTGCGCCTGCCTGCCAGGCTGATCGAGGAGGGACATCTCTCCGAGGCGCAGCTCGAGACGATCATCATGGCGCATGATGCCCATGGGCGCGACCTGCCGGGTCGGTTCACGATCGACGACGACCAGACCAAGCTCACCCGTGCCGATGATGACCCGGACGCCAATGCTTATCGCCTCGGCTACTTCCTCGGTGACGGCACCGGCTGCGGCAAGGGGCGCGAATGCGCCGGGCTCATCCTGGCGAACTGGCTCGCTGGACGCAGAAAGGCGATCTGGGTCTCCAAATCCGCCACGCTCATTGAGGACGCGATCCGCGACTGGACCGATCTCGGCGGCTCGCCCGCCGACATTCAGCCGCTCTCCAAATGGAAACCGGACCAGCCCATCCCGATGGGCGACGGTATCCTTTTTGTCACCTACGCCACGCTGCGGTCCGCGGGTAAATGCGGCACCACGCGGCTGAGCCAGATACTTGAGTGGATGGGCGACGACTTCGACGGCGTCCTCGCTTTTGATGAGGCCCATGCCATGCAGAATGCGGCGGGCTCCGAGCAGGGCAGGGGGGTCAAACCCTCCCAGCAGGGCCTTGCGGGCCTGCGGCTGCAACTGGCCGCACCCCGCGCCCGGGTCTTCTACGTGTCAGCCACCGGCGCCACGAGCGTCCACAACCTGGCCTATGCCGCGCGTCTCGGTCTCTGGGGGCAGGGCCCAGAATACCCCTTCCCGAGCCGCGAGAGTTTCGTCTCGGCAATGGAGGCGGGCGGCGTCGCCGCCATGGAGGTGGTCGCCCGTGATCTCAAGACGCTTGGCCTCTACACGGCCCGCGCCCTCAGCTTCGATGGGGTGGAGTATGACGTGCTCGAACACGCGCTCACCCCGGCTCAGATCGAGATCTACGACGCCTATGCAGGCGCGTTTCGGACGATCCACCATAATCTCGAAGCTGCACTGACCGCGACCGGCGTCAATAACGCCTCTGGCGAGACCAATGCCTCGGCCGCCCGCGCCTCTGCCAAGTCCCGGTTTGAAAGCACCAAGCAGCGCTTCTTCAACCATCTCCTGATGGGCATGAAAGCCCCGACCATCATCCGCGCCATCAAGGACGATCTGGCAGCAGGTAACGCTTGCGTCATCCAGGTGGTCTCGACAGGCGAGAGCCTGCTGAAACGCCGGCTTGAAACGATGGATTCCGACGATGAGCTCGTCGAGGGGGCCTTGACGCCGCGCGACTATGTTCTGGGCTACCTCGAACAGGCCTTCCCGATCCATGCGCAAAAGCTCGTGGAGATCGACGGCAATTTGGTGGCCGAGCCGCTCAGGGACGAGACCGGCGCGCTCGTTATCTCTCGCGAAGCGCTCGCCTTGCGCGATGCGGCTATGATGGAGTTGATGACACTGGCCCCGATCCCCTCAGCGCTCGACCAGATCCTCTGGGCCTTTGGCGACGAGGCCGTCGCCGAGGTCACGGGTCGGTCCATCCGGCCCCTCAAGGCCGAGGACGGCCATCTCTTCATCGAAAAGCGCAGCCCCAGCAGCAATTCATCCGAGACTCAAGCCTTCATGGACGGCGAAAAGGATATCCTGATCTTCTCCGATGCGGGCGGGACGGGCCGGTCCTATCACGCGGCCCAAACGGCGAAGAACCAGAAGCGGCGGCGGCACTATCTTCTGGAGCCTGGCTGGCGTGCCGATGCGGCGATCCAGGGGCTGGGGCGCACGCATCGATCGGCCCAGGTCAGCGCACCCTTCTTCCGGGTCTGCACCTCAGATGTGCATGGCGAGAAGCGCTTCACCTCGACGATTGCCAAACGCCTTGACCAGTTGGGGGCCCTGACCAAGGGTCAGCGCGAGACCGGCTCGCAGGGCATGTTCCGGGAGGAGGACAATCTCGAAAGCCCGATCGCACGGGCCGCGCTGCGCGGGTATTTCGCCGATCTTGCGGCCGGGCGCGCCGAGGCGATGAGCTACGAGAGCTTCACGGACTGGACGGCTCTGCGGCTGATCGACAAGGACGGTGTGCTCCTTGAGGAGCTTTCCCCGATCCAGCGGTTTCTGAACCGGGTGCTGGCGCTGCCCATCCACATGCAGAACGCGCTCTTTGCGGAGTTCATGGGCCGGATCGCCGATCAGACCGAGCGGGCCCGTGCCGCCGGCACGCTTGATCTCGGGGTGGAGACATTGCGGGGCGACCGGATCGTGCAAACCTCCACGGAAGATCTCTGGACCTGCCCGCAATCGGGCGCGGTGACGCGGATCATCGGTCTTGAAGTCACCGACCCGGTCCACGTCCTGTCGGCGGAAGAGGCTCTGAGCCGCAACCCGGACAAACAACCGATGATCAATCTTGCCTCCGGTCGTGCGGCGCTCATCTCGTCGCGTCCTATGCAGATGTATGACGAGGATATCGTCACGCTGATGCGCAAGGTGACCCGTCCGACCGGATCCACCTATGCGGAGGAGGGCAAGTTCCGGAACTCGGCCTGGGAGAAAGTCGGGAAATCTGAGTTCATCCGCCTCTGGGACGAGGAGGCCGATGGCCTGCCAAAAACCACGACGACAAAGCTCTACCTGTTGACCGGGCTGCTCTTGCCGATCTGGAAGGACATACCCTCAGGCAACGAGCGCATCTACCGGGTCACGCCGGAGGGGCACGCCAGCATGATCGGCCGTACCGTCAGCGAGGATGGGGCCGCAGCGCTGCGCGCCCGCTTCCTCGTCTTCAACCCGGTGACACCGCAGGAGACACTGGCCGCCGCCCTCGGCACCACCGCGCCGGTCGATCTTGGCCGGGGTCTGACCCTGACCCGTCGCCGGGTCGCAGGCGAGATGCGCCTCGAGCTGTCCGGTGCGGATCGGGGCATGATCGAAGGCCTCAAGGCCCTCGGCTGCTTCACCGAGATCATCGCTTTCCAGCTGCGGGTGTTCCTGCCGCATGGGGGCGGGATCGACACGGTCAGCATTCTGGCCCGGGTCGTGGGGCAGGGGCCACACGCCGCGTCTGTGGCAGCAGAATAGGGAAGGGTGAGATCATGACTCTCGAAGACATCAAGGCGGCCGTCGATGCCGGCCAGACCGTGCACTGGGCCAATACTGGCTACCACGTACACAAGGACAGGCTCGGCCAATACCTGATCACCTATGTGCCGAACGGCAGCTGCATCGGCCTGACAGACCGGAGCGGGCAGCGGTTGAACGGGGAGGAAGCAGAGTTCTTTATCGCTGGACCGGAGTGTGGCGACGAGCAGAGCCAGGACAGCCAACTGAGACCAGACGGGCAGGGGAGGGGCGTCGTACCCGGCGGGGAGGTGGCACAGACTCTCAGGCGCCAGCGCTGAACTGAAGGTTGGGAAGAAAGGAAAGCGAGCTTTCTGGTTTGTGATCCCATGAGGGGTCGAAAAAGCAATCCCGGTTGCGCTGGCAAGAACGTCAGGCACCGGCCAATCCAAAAGGAACCAACCCATGTTCGCAGGAACCCTGACCCGCAACACCGAAACCGCAGCCGCCCAATACACCGGCATGATCCATTCGACGCTTTTCGATATCGCCATCCAGCTCGAGAACCGCCCGAAGATGTCCGAGCGCAGCCCAGACTACGACGTGACGGCGATCAACAAGTCGGGCCGCAAGGTACGCATCGGCACGGCCTGGAACGAGACCGGCAATACCAGCGGCAACCCCTACATCTCGATGCAGCTCGATGTCGGCTTGGGCCCGTTCCGCGTCAATGCCGTGCAGACGAAGGAAGCTCGGGCGGCCAAAAGCGGTGAATTCGAGATCATCCCGCTGGTCTCGAACAGCCTGATGAAATCCGGCTCGATCTCAGGCGAGCTCACCGCCATGGACGCCGACAACGCCTTCACCGGCTACATCGCCAACATGATGTTCGATCTGGAGTTCATGCTTATCGAGAACAGCTACAAATCCGAGGAAACCCACCCTGACTACCGCATCGAGGTCAGCTCGCCCAGGGGCACACCGATCCGCGTCGGCTCGGCCTGGATGGCAAAGAGCAGCCGCACGGGCAATGACTACCTGTCGCTGCTGATCAACACGCCCGATGGCGATCTGCGCGTCAATGCCGTGCAGAACGAAGAACAGCGCGGCGGGCAGACCTTCTCGATCATCCCGTTCATCGACAGCGGTGAGCAGCCGCAGGACGCGGGCGCGGGGCTGTCGCTGGTCGCGTGATCAGCGCGAAAGCCGAGACTAACTAAACCCGGAGGGGAGCCGTGGGGCCACGGTTCCCCTTTTGCTGTGTTTGATTCAATAGAGCGATCGAACTGCCAAATCATATGGCGTTCGGATGTAGATGAGATGCCTAGATTGGGAGCGGCGCGCAGAGTCTCGATTAAAGTCAGACTTGTACAACCGCTTGAGCGGCAATCAAGGCGTCAACAGCAACTTGAACCTCGGCGTAGAGCTCGGTGTCCAACTCCTCCGCGTCGATTTCCACAATCAATGCGTAGCGTACAGAAGGCAAAACCTCAGCGAGAAGCTTTTTCGACTTCCACCATCCGGTGACAGGGTGAACAGCCAGCAAGTTGCGCCGCGCCAGATCTGAAGCCTTGCACGTCAGCTGATCTATATGGAGCGATCCGACATGGCGCCGATTGCTACCGTAGTCCCAAAGATCATCCTCGTCGTTTGCAGGACCATCGGGCTGTTCGGCCGCCTTGCTGATCCGAGCCAGGAATTGGGCTTCGTTCTCGCCAGCGCGATTAAGTTGGAAACGTAAGTTGTGGGACGCGTAGCGGTACCGAACGCCGCGCGAGGCTTCGGACGGGTTCGGAGCGATAAAGCTACTGAGTGCCACCCGCAAGGTCACATCGGCATTGCCGAGCGCGCGCAAAGCCTCAACGGGCCAGGGAAGGGCGAACAGCTTCAATTCATTGTGGACATCACCGCCGGTCTTCTCTGAAATTCCGTAAGGCGTAATCGTGTCTTCCACGATGAGGGTCAGCGCGTTCGACGCGCTGCGGCGGGCACGGGCCATGTCCGGCACACCATATCCATAGCGCTGAAAAAGGGGCGTGTAGTGACCCTTGTTCGGCTGGGCCGGCAGATGTGCACGCATCTGCTCAGTCCACCGCGCTGAAGACACATAGAGACCACGGACTGTCTCGGGCCAAAGCGTCGGATAGTCCGACCAGAGTTCCGTTACGTCCTTCGCTGCAAGCGCTGTCGCCGCGCTGGTATCGAAGGTGAATGTGAAGGATCGGACCGGATAATTGTGGTGCGTCGAAAGGAGTGATAACCATCCGTGTCGCATTGGCGGAGGCATGGCACTTAGCGCCCAGTTTCCACCCTCAAGGACGACGTCCGGCTTGTTCGGCCAATGGGACGACCACGATGCAGTTCTCGAAGCGGGCGACAAGTCGCCGAATGGTGCAAGCGCTTGGGCCGGCTCTCCGTCTGGCAGTACGGTCTTCTCTGTAAAGGCTCCGACAGACAAAACATTCCACGCCTGGGCCGGCGACTCGATTTCGTTGTCCTCGTGATCGCATCGGTCGAGGTAGTTTCCGGCACCAAAGGTGAAGTTGTCAGTATTCCCGGCCGAGACAAGCAACAGGCGTTGTTGTTTCACCTCACCTGAAACGCCGGCGGCGAGCTGATCGACCTCCGTCGACCAGGAGGTCGGAGCGCCGTCATGCGGGGTGTCCTCACCCGTCGTCGTGGTCATTGTGAAAGTACGGCGTCGGGTGCCGACCTGTTCGACCGCATTGATCGCCTGTCTTGTCACCGCGCCGAGGAGATGATGCGGGTTCATCCCTGCATCAGGCAGCAACTTCACGGATTCCAGACGGTTCCCCACCGAAACCGGGTTCCCCTGGTGCAGTTTCGGAGTCAGATCTCCAAAGAGCGCCAGTCCTCCCATCTCTGTGCCATGGCCCTTGACATCCTCCAGTCCCCAGGCTGGGTTGGCGGCATGTCGGTCATCCACACTGAGCGCCGGCTGAATGAGAGGATGCGCGCGACTGACACCGGTATCCAAAAGCGTAACGTAGCCAGGATCGGGATTGTCAGTGTAGGTCGTACGGCCCGCGAGCTCGTCGACCCACTGCGCCTGTTCGGCCACCGGCAAACCGTCGAAGAAATCCGCTGTGATGGTCGGAGTGGCAAGGGCGCGCACGCCGCCTAGCCGGCGGACGGCTTGGGCGAGCTGATTGCGATCGGCCTGTACGATCACCACGGTATCTTCGGGAAACTCCAGCCGATCTGCTCCAACGGTAACGCCATAGTTTGGTGCGGCCGCGACGAAAGCTTCGGTCGTTTGAGGCTCGAGCCAAACCTCCCAGACGGTTGCAACATCCGCTGCGGGAAATTTGCCTGAAGGGCTGCGCCAGAGGGCACGCAATCCCGCTTCTGTGATGGCAGCGACGCTCTGCACCAGATCGGCGTTCTTCGGACGGCCCGGGATGATTTCACCATCCTTTTCCCGGTCGGGTGTGTCCTCCGTCCGAAACTGCTCGACCTTCTTGCGCAGCTTTTCGATACCCTTAGCTGTCGCAAACACCGTCGCGCGCTCTTCGGCGCCACCGGGATCAGGGGTCTCGGCGACGCGAAGGAGAGTCAGGCCACTAGCATCGAGGCTGTCTTTTTTCAGGCGCTCGTCGACACGCGAGCGTACTTCCAGATAGACGCCAGGAAGTTCGGCTGCCGGAATATCCGGCAGCGCGTCGATGGCCTGAAGCAATGCTTGGGCGTGCGCCGCGCGATTGGGGACATCACTTGGTCTTTTGGACCCGCCCCCGCCCTTTGCTTGGAACGGGCGAGGTTGTCCGAGATTGCGAAGGTGGAAGTGCCGAAGGTCTCGTCCCATTGTCATCGGTCCCTAGTTCTTGGAGCGACCGTCGGCGTTCGAGGGCATCAAGCAAATCCTGTGTCGCAATCTTGTCGGTATCATTCAGAACGGCACGTCGAGCGGCATCTTCCGCCGCCGCCACAACATCGGCCGTTGAGAGGCCTGTGGCAACATCTGTAACCCGTTTCCATCCCATGCGAGCGAGTGAGAAGCCGATCAAACGGCGTTCGAGCGCCTGCCGAATAGCCGGGCCATCGGGCATGACATATGGCAACACGAGATCAAAGCGGCGCAGCACAGCGCGGTCAAGAATTCCCGGCAGGTTTGTAGTGGCAATGACGATCGAAGGCCCGGTATCCTCATCCAAGAACTGCAAGAACGAGTTCAGAACCCGCCGAGCCTCGCCGACATCGTTCTCACCGCCCCGGGCGGCCGCCAAAGCGTCAATCTCGTCAAAGAGATAGATGCCGCGCGTCGTTTTGACGGCATCGAAGATCATCTTCAACTTCTGGGCTGTTTCCCCCATAAATTTTGTGATCAGTCCGTGGAGCATGACCGAAAAGAGGGGGTACTGCAGCTCACCGGCAAGCGCCGAAGCACTCAGGGTCTTGCCGGTTCCGGGAGGGCCGGAGAGGAGAACGCGCCGCCGTGGCTTCAACCCTTTTGCCTCGAGCTTTTCGCGCATTCGCGTCTCAACAACGAGATGCGCGAGTTCGCTCTCAATCCTGTCTGGCAAGATGACATCGACGAGGCGCTCGGTCGGATAGGACGCGGCAAGGAACTCCGCCAGATCACCGCGGGGTGTTGCGATAGGAGTGATCGCAGGGGTTCGCTTCGAAGGCGGCTTCTGTCCCGCTTCGGC